>NZ_NTGA01000017.1 GCF_002289575.1 Dietzia natronolimnaea | reverse complement strand
CTGGCTACGCCGATTGGGAGACACACCCTAGGCGACGCCGGCGTCCCACACCGGTTGACCGTGGTCGCCGAGCCGGATTCCCTCGCTCGGACTGTGCCCGGTGATCGTGCCGGTGTGCATGAGGTGTCCAACGGCCACTCCGTGGACCGTGGTGGTCACATCGGCCACGATCCTGCGATGGCAACGCCACCACACGGATTCCGAACACATGACCACTGTGCGACGGGCCCGGGCGTCCTCGACGACCCGCCCCAGCGCGTCACAGAACTCTGGGGTGCGGGTCCACTCGGAGTAGGCGCGAAACGCTTCCACGCGCCAACAGGTGTCCGGTGAGTCGCGGCGCTGCTCAGCCGTGAGGGTGCGGCGGCCCCCGAGGTGCTCTTCCCAGCGGTAGTCGATTCCGACGGCCCTGGTGAGCTCCCGGACCGCCCCCGTCGCGGCGGCGGGGTTGGCCCGGCTTCCGGGGAACCGGCGGATGTCCACCAGGAGTTCGATCCCGGCGCCGGTGAGCAACGCGCCGAGGTCGTCCCCGGCCAGCCGACCGTGCCCCACGGTGAGGAGCATCAGAGCTCCGCGCCCCCGGTCCCGGACCCCTCGGCGGGTGCGGAGCCGGACTCAGGCTCTCCCCGCCGTCGGGGGACCACGTGGGCGACGGCCACCACCACGGCACCGACGACCAGCCCGAACACCAGCGAGCAGAGGGTGTTGACCAGCCATCCGAGAACGCCCCCGACTCCCGCGACCGCGGCGGCGGGCTCCTCCAGGAGGTGGACCAGATGGTAGGGAGCGGTCGCCCCGAGCTCGTCCATTCCCACCAGCAGTATGTGTCCGCCGACCCACAGCATCGCGAGCATCCCGACGAACGAGATCACCTCGAGGACCGTCGGCATCGCCTTGACCAGGCCGTTGCCGAACCGCTGGGTACCGGGGGACGGCTTGCCGGCGAGATGCAGCCCGATGTCGTCCATCTTGACGATCACCGCGACCACCCCGTAGACGAGCGCGGTGATGAGTACCCCCACCACGACCAGGATCGCCGCGCGGATCCAGAAGGGCTCATCGGCCACCTCGTTGAGCGCGATCATCATGATCTCGGCGCTGAGGATGAAGTCGGTGGTCACCGCGCCACGGACCATCCGCTTCTCCGCGTCCGGGCCCTTCTCCACGACCGGCGTGGCCTCCTCGCGGTGTCCTGAGATCCGCTCCCACACCTTCTCGGCGCCCTCGTAGCAGAGGTACGCACCGCCCAGCATGAGCAACGGGGTGAGGATCCACGGTACGAACTGGCTGAGGATGAGGGCGAAGACGATGATGATCGCCTTGTTGCCCAACGAGCCCGTGGCGATCCGACGGATGATGGGCAGTTCCCGTGACGGCTCCACGTCGCGGACGTACTGCGGCGTCACCGCGGTGTCATCGACCACCACTCCGGCGGCCTTGATGCTGGCGCGTCCGGAGGCGGCCGCGATGTCGTCGGTGCTGGCCGCGGCCATCCGGGCCAGGACGGCGACGTCGTCGAGCAGGGCGGCGAGACCACCGGCCATGATCACCTCACTGGGGCGGGCGGGAGAAGTCCCCGCCGACGGGACTAGCCGAACCCCGGGCGGGTCGGATCGTCACAGGGTAGCCCCGAATCAGCCCTCCACGGCGTCCAGGACCCACCTGAGTGTCGACACTCCGGCCCGTCCGAGGAGCAGGGCCGCATTCCGGGAGCCGAAGGGGCCGTCTGGCAGGCCGAGCGACCCGCGTGCCCAGGCAGGTAGCGCCGCGACCGCGCCCTCACGGAGCATCGCGTAGGCGGGTCTCGCGGTCCATCCCACGGGCGGCTCGTCCAGCAGGAAGTGCCGGGCGTCGAGCGCGGCCGGGGACGCCTCGAGCTCGGGCCGGTACTCCTCGAGTGCTGCGGCGAGTTCAGCGACGGTCGTCGGGACGCTCCTCGCCCCAAGCATGATCCCGGTACGTGACGCCTGCCGCACGTACTCGTCCTGCCGCCCCGGCGTGAGAGGGGCGCGACCGTACAGGCGATGGCACTCGAGGAAGCTCCAGATCTCGGCCACGTGGACCCACCTCAGGAGGTGTGGGTCGCGGGCGTCATAGGGACGACCGCGATGGTCGACGCCGACCACGGACCGGTGCATGCCGTTGATCGCCCGGATGAGGTCGGTCGCGTCGGAGATCGTCCCGAACGTCGTCGTGGCGATGAACTGGGACGTGCGCTGGAGCCTGCCCCAGGGGTCCCCGCGGTAGTCACTGTGGTCCGCCACCCCTGCCATGGCCAACGGGTGCAGCGACTGCAGCAGCAGAGCCGTCAGTCCGGCGGCGAACATGGAGGCGTCGCCGTGCACCGCGTAGATCGCGTCCCCGGGAGAGTTCCAGCGATCGCCCTCGGAGTGCCAGATCCGTTGCCGTTGCTCGGCGGCGTCATCCCCGGCGATCCGGGAGCGCACCATCAGCCCGGCCCGGCGACGGGCAGCGGTCAGCAGTCGGGACGCCGTGGTCGTCGTCACCGGCATGTTGGGCACCACCTCGGGGGTCGGGCGTGAGGGCCACCCTACGCCCGGTGCGGCCGACGCCGACCGCTAGTCGAACTGCACCTCGGTGACCCCGTCGATGTAGGTGATGACCCCGCCCTCGAAGGTGGAGATCCATCCGCCATCGGTGGTGGCCTCGTCCGCGGTGGGGAAGCCCAACTCGCTGCCAGGCCCGCCTTCCTCGAGGTACGCGGCGAGAATCTCACCCTGCACCACGAAGGCGCGCCCCGTCGGGGTGAGGACGACCGCCCCGCGTTCGAAGTCCGTGATCGAACCTCCCTCTACATCTGAGGCGGGGCCGGTCGCCCGGCCCAGCTCGCCGGTCTCACCGCCGAGGTCGCGCCAGCGGTCCGCCACCGGCGCGGGGATGTCGATCATGGACTCGGCGGGCCCGGGAACAGGGGCGGAGGGCGTCGTGGTCAGTACCGCGGACGTGGTCGGTGACGCCCCCGCCGGCCCGGTCTGATCCTGTTGATCGTCCGACCCGCAGGCGGAGAGTCCGGCGGTGGCGGCGCCGGCGACAGCGACTGTGGCGAGGGCGCGCGTGATCATGTTCATGCACGCAGATCTTAGTCGCGGGCGGGTCGAGGCGGTTTTCGTTGCCGGATCGCGACGCGCCAGGGTGTTCCGCGAGGCGCGCGGCGGGTGGACACTGGATCCAGGCCACGCCCGCGCGGGCTGGAGAAGGGATCGAGATGACGACATTCGTCACGTGCCTGTGGTTGGACGGCCAGGCGGAGGAGGCTGCGGAGTTCTACTGCTCGGTCTTCCCGAACTCGCGCGTCATCGCGGTCGACGAGACGCCCATCGACACCCCGGGACCGAAGGCCGGCGAGGTCCTGACCGTGGAGTTCGAGCTCGACGGACGGGCATTCCTCGCGCTCAACGGCGGCCCGGGGGTCGAGTTCACCGACGCGATCTCGCTGGAGATCAGGTGCTCCGACCAGGCCGAGATCGACCACTACTGGGACGGCCTCCTCGCCGGAGGCGGACGAGAGATGCAGTGCGGGTGGCTCATCGACCGCTTCGGCGTGCGGTGGCAGGTCGCACCACACTCGCTGTACGAACTGTGGCGGTCGGGGGACCAGGCCGCCGCCGCACGGGCCTTCACCGTGATGATGGACATGGTCAGACTCGACGTGGCGGCTCTGGAGAGAGCTGCCCGGGGAGCCTGACGAGGTCGCCGCGGCGCGGACCCGCGCCATCGACCGCGCCGCCCGGAAGCTGTTCGGGATTCAGGTCGTGGACTCGAACACCCGGGAGCCCGGCACGGCCATCGTGGCGGACCTGACCGAGGTCTCCCTGTTCACCGACTGCCGAGGCGTCATGGCCGAGTGGAACGGGCAGAGTCAGAGCGCATTCGAGTCCAACCTGATCCGGCTCCGCGTCGAGGGCCGGCTCGGACTCGGTGTGGGCAAACTCCAAGCGGTGAGCGAGAGCCAAACCGCCGACTGACCCACCCGAACAGCAGCGCCCCATCTCCACGAAAGCGGCTAAAAGGTGGGGCGCTCACCTATTCAGACGGTCTCATCGGGCAAACCATCTGCCGCGATCCCGTTGTCCGCTTGATCTGTCGTCTCGCGGGACGCATCCGGAAGAATCCTCGTTGTAGGCCCGGGATCCAGATTGGCATGCAGCCCCTCCACTAATTCCATGAACCAACCAAGGTCGGTTACGTACTTGTCTACGGCGTCGTGCAGCGCATCGAACTCGGGTGGCGCGTCGTCGGTGTTGTTGAGTCTCTCCATGATCCCCCCGACTGACTTCTCCAACAGATCCAAGTGCTCCCTCACCTCTTGGTTCGAATTGAGCAGACGAACTCTCAGTGAGGCGCTGAACGCTTGTCGCCCGGTACTGCATGCTTTATCCAACAGCTTCTTCGACCGATTCTGGGCTTGTGCGCGGCCAGCTCCCTGGAGACTCGCAGCCTCTTCTACCTGATATATCGTCTCGGACGCGTCAGCGACGAACTGGGAAGCGGGCGCCAGCAACTCTGCCAATGCCTCCCGAAGTTTCTCAGCCTTGCGTTCGGACGCCTCCCGCATCCAGCGTTTGTCGGCCGCGTCAATCTGTTTCGTGGTGTTGGTCGCCTGTATGCGCTGGGTTACGACGGTGCTGGTCACCGCACCGACTACGCCGACGATGCCAACGAGAGCAGTCAACATTGCCCCCCAGCCGTCGGTCCAGTGGTGTCCGAATAGCCAATCCATGGATGGATCGTAGCGGGCGGCTCCGACTACTGCGCCCTACCTCCGCTCAACGGTCAGGAGGTGGGGCGCTCTCGTCACTGAGCGGCAAGCTACAGACCTCGCGGGAGGCTTGCTTAAGTGCGACGAACGCCTCGTCTACTTCGGCTGACGCCTGTTGGTGAATCATCACTTGATTAGTGCCTTGCTCAGGTATCCGTCCTGAACTCTCAGTCACCCCAGAAATCGCTTCTCGCAGTCGCTCCAACCGCGTGTCGATTAGCTCATCTCGGACGAGTAGTTCCGCGCGAGTGATCGCAACCTCTACTTCATGAGACACTCCAGTGACGTGGTTAAGCGCGTCTAGGAATTCGTCCGAAAAGGCGGGCTCCTCGCTAATGTTCAGTTCGCGTACCGCGTGCAGGCGTGCATGGGCGGCGAGAGACTCTAACGCTACATTCGCCATTTTGGGTTGGAGCGACAGAACGGTAGCTAGGGCTTCACGCGCATTCGTTTGGTGTCGCTCTGCGAGCTCTAGTCGGAACCGCTGGTCTGCAGCATCAATCTGAAACAGCGTGTTATTCGCGCTGTACCGCTGCGCCAACCACACGCCCACCAGAGTGGCGACCGGAGCCACCAACAATGTGAGGAAGTCCCGCCAGCCGGGCGTCCAGAACAGGTCCATAGCGGGATCGTAGCGGGGCGCTCCGACAGGCGGCGTGCCCCCGCTCTGATGTTCGAGCGAGGGCACGGGGAGGGCACAGAAACCCGCTACGGAACGCTATCGATGGCTACAGCGGGCTATGCTTCGTTGCCGGTCAGAGCCCGGGGCGCTTACCGATCGTCAGCGTGACCTCGCCGGTGTGGGCGAAGAAGTCCTCGCCCTTGTCGTCGACCACGATGAACGCGGGGAAGTCCTCCACGTCGATCTTCCACACCGCCTCCATGCCGAGCTCCTCGTACTCGATCACCTCGACGTGCTTGATGCAGTCCTGCGCCAGCCGCGCCGCGGGGCCGCCGATCGAACCGAGGTAGAACCCGCCGTGGGTCGCGCAGGCATCGGTAACCTGCTTCGACCGGTTCCCCTTGGCCAGCATGACCATTGATCCGCCCGCCGCCTGGAACTGCTCGACGTACGAGTCCATACGGCCGGCGGTGGTGGGACCGAACGACCCGGACGGCATGCCCTCCGGGGTCTTGGCGGGGCCCGCGTAGTAGACTGGGTGGTCCTTGAGGTACTGGGGCATCTCCTCGCCGGCGTCGAGCCGCTCCTTGATCTTGGAGTGGGCGATGTCGCGGGCGACGACCAGGGGACCGGTGAGAGACAACCGCGTCTTGACCGGGTGCTTGCTCAGCTCGGCCAGGATCTCGGGCATGGGCTTGTTGAGATCGATCTTCACCGCGGCACCCTTGCCGGTACCGGACACGCCGTGGGTCGCGGCGTCGAGCTCCGCGTCGGTGGTCGCGGGCAGGAACCGGCCGGGGTCGAACTCGAGCTTCTCGAGGAACACGCCCTCCGGCGTGATCTTGGCCTTGGCCTGACGATCGGCGCTGCAGGACACGGCGATCGCGACGGGGAGCGACGCCCCGTGGCGGGGGAGCCGCACAACGCGCACGTCGTGGCAGAAGTACTTGCCGCCGAACTGCGCTCCGATCCCGATCTGCTGGGTCAGTTCGAAGACCTTCTCCTCCAGCTCCACGTCGCGGAACCCGCGGCCCGACATGGCGCCCTCACGGGGGAGTTCGTCGAGGTAGTGGGCCGAGGCGAGCTTGGCGGTCTTGACCGCGAACTCGGCCGAGGTCCCGCCCACCACGATGGCCAGGTGGTAGGGCGGGCAGGCCGCGGTGCCGATGGAGCGGATCTTCTCCTCGATGAACTGCATCATCCGCTCGGGATTGAGGATCGCCTTGGTCTCCTGGTACAGGAAGGACTTGTTGGCCGATCCGCCGCCCTTGGCCATGAACAGGAACTTGTAGCTGTTCTCGTGGCCGGGAGTGGTGTCCGCGCCGATCTCGATCTGGGCCGGGAGGTTGCTCCCGGTGTTCTTCTCGTCCCACATGGTCAGGGGGGCGTTCTGCGAGTATCGCAGGTTCAGGCGGGTGAACGCGTCGTACACACCGCGAGCGACCGCCTGCTCATCCGGGCCCGGGGTCAACACGTGCTGACCGCGCTCGCCCTTGACGATCGCGGTGCCCGTGTCCTGGCACATCGGCAGCACCCCGCCGGCGGCGATGTTGGCGTTCTTGAGCAGATCCAGAGCGACGAACTTGTCGTTGTCACTGGCCTCGGGGTCGTCGAGGATCTTGGCGACCTGGGCGAGGTGGTCCGGGCGCAGGTAGTGCGAGATGTCGTGCATCGCCGTCTCGGTGAGCAACCGGATCGCCTCGGGGTCCACGCGCAGGAACGTCGTGCCGTCCGGGCCCTCGACCGTGGACACGCCCTCGGTGGTCAGGAGGCGGTACTCGGTGGTGTCCGCACCGACCGGGAGGAGGTCCTCATAGACGAACTCGGGCATTGACGCTCCTGATTCCTGAGACGCGGCTAACACTCCGGTCCAGGGTAATCGCCCGATCGCGCAGGTCAGAATCGGGTGTCCCGCAGGGGGACGAAGCGGTATCCGCCGTGGTCGGTGACCTCGAGGTCCCCTGTACCGCGCCGTACCCGGTGCATGACGTCCCCCCAGGGCGCGACCATCACGCCGCCGTCGGCGAGCTGATCCACCAGATCCCGCGGGAGGGCATCGCCCATGGCCGAGACGAGGATCCGGTCGAACGGGCCGTGCTCCGGCAGACCCAGCACGCCCGGCCGGGCCTGGTGAACCGACACCCAGGACTGGGGGATCGCCGCCCGCGAGCGCTCGACCAGCTCAGGCACCAACTCGACCGCGAACACAGCAGACTCCGGGCCGCCGAGCTCTCCGAGGATCGCCGAGGTCCAGCCGCTGCCGGAACCGACGTCGAGGACCCTCATCCCGGGGAAGGGTTCGAGAAGGGTCAGCATGTCCGCCACGGTGGAGGGCTGGGAGTTGGTCTGCCCGAAGCCGATGGGCAGCGGCGCGTCGCGGTGGTGCTCGCCCGCGACCTCCGGCGGAAGGAACCGGCGACGGTCCTGGGCGCGCATCGCCCGGCGGATCTCCGAGGTGGGCATGACGGCCTCCGTTCACCGGGGGTGTGGGTCCGAGGGTAGACCTCTGCGGGGTCCTGACGACGACGACACCGGGGCCCCGGGCGCGGGTGAACGGCTCTCCGCGCTCCGAAGGCGGCACTAGTGTCGTGGCATGCGCTTCGGACTCTTCCTGCCCCAGGGCTGGCGACTCGACCTGGTGGATGTTCCTCCCGCCCGTCACTGGCCGATCATCACCGACCTCGCCACCCGCGCGGACGCGGGCCCGTGGGAGTCGGTGTGGGTGTATGACCACATGCACACCGCGCCGCTCACCACGGGTGAGGCCACCCATGAGGCCTGGACCCTGATGTCCGCGCTCGGGGCGGCGACCTCCCGTGTCCGGCTCGGTCAGATGTGCACGTGCCTGGGGTACCGCAACCCCGCGCTGCTGGCGAAGATGGCCTCGACCGTCGACCACATCTCCGGCGGTCGAGTCGAGATGGGGATCGGCGCCGGGTGGTACGAGCACGAGTGGCGGGCATACGGCTACGGCTTCCCCTCCGCGGGCGAGCGGATCGCGATGCTCGACGAGGGGGTGCGCATCATTCGCGACGCCTGGGCCGACGGGGTCGTCTCGTTCGACGGCGAGCACTTCCGCGTCGAAGACGCCATCGTGCAGCCCCGGCCATTGCAGGACGGCGGCATCCCGATGTGGATCGCCGGCGGAGGCGAGCGCAAGACTCTCCGGATCGCCGCCCGCCACGCCGACTACACCAACTTCGACGGCACCCCCGAGGGATTCGCCCACAAGTCGCAGGTCCTCGCGCGACACTGCGCCGACCTGGGTCGGGACCCGTCCCAGATCACGCGCACCGCGAACTACAACGTGGCGGTGGGGGAGACGGAGAAGGACGTCGCCGACAGGCTCGCGTTCCTCCGCGACCGGATGGCCCGCCACGTCGGCGAGGACGAGGCGGAGCGGCAGCTCGGTGCGTACCGTGGCCTCCCCGCGGTGGGCACGCCCGAGCAGATCGTGGACAAACTCCGCGAACTCGAAGGTCTGGGGATGACCTACGGCGTCTTCTACTTCCCCGAGATCGCCACCGACACCTCCGGCCTCGAGCTGTTCGAACGAGAGGTCATCCCGGCCCTGGCGTGACCCGGGGCCCGAGCCGACGTCCCCACGATCCTTGACGACCGGAGTGTGACCCGCGATGAAGGACATCCACTACGAGGAACTGCCGCCCGAGGCGGTCCTCGATCACGTCACGCCGGGGATGCACATCATCTCGCCGATCCAGAACGCGGCGCCCCCGGCTCTGCTGCGCGCCCTGGACGCGGGCGCGGAGGCACTCGAGAACGTCACCGTCCACCACATGGACCCCTGGGAGTCGCTGCCGTTCATGGAGGGTGCGTACCCCGGCAGGCTCAGGCACGTGGACTACTTCCTCGGCCCGGGGTCTCGGAAGAACTTCCACGAGGGCAGGTGCGATCTGGTGCCGGTCGACTTCGCCCAGGTCCCCGCGACACTGCGGGAGTTCAGCCCTCCCGGGCTCGCGATCACCACGGTGTCCGAGATCGACGAACACGGGTTCTTCTCGATGGGCACCAACGCCGACTACGTGGCGTCCTTCATCGGACAGGTGCCGTTCTTCGTCGAGGTCAACGCCGCCATGCCGCGGACCTTCGGGCGGAATCACATCCACATCTCCCAGGTCGTGGGGGTGACCCGGAACGACGCGCCGATGATCACCATCGACCCGCCGGTGCCCGGTGAGATCGAGCACGCGATCGCCGATGTCATCGCCGAGCGGGTGCCCGACGGGGCCTGCCTGCAGCTCGGCGTCGGCAAACTCCCCAACGCCGTGCTGTCCCGTCTCACGGGACACGAGAACCTGGGCATCCACACCGAGGCGCTGTCGGACGGGGTGATGGACCTCGTGGACGCCGGCGTCATCGACGGTTCGCGGAAGACCGGTAGGCCGTACAAGCACGTCACCACCTTCGCGGTGGGGTCACAGAAACTCATGGACTGGTTGCACAACAACCCCTCGGTCGCCATGTTGCCGGTGGACATCGTCAATGACCCGCGGGTGATCGGCCAGGAGCACAATCTCCACTCGATCAACGCGACGAGCGAGGTCGATCTCTACGGTCAGGCGGCGTCGGAGACCATCGGGGGTCGGTACTGGTCCGGCGCCGGTGGGCAGGCGGACTTCGCGAGGGGGTGCAGGTTCTCGCCCGGTGGCCACGGGTTCATCGTCACCCCGTCCCAGACCTCCCGGGGGATCAGCCGCATCACCCTCTCGCTGACGCCCGGCAGTCCCGTGACGACCCACAAGAACATCATCGACAGCGTGGTCACCGAGTACGGGATCGCCACGCTCAGGGGTCGGTCGGTGTCCGACCGGGCGGCCGCGCTGATCGCGATCGCCCACCCGGATCACCGCGACCGTCTGAGTCGGGAAGCCCGCGAGGTCGGCCTGGTGTCGCGAACCCTGCATTGACAGGGGCCGGACCACCTCCGGCGTCCGCGCGCCCACCGGTGGCAGGTGGTCAGGCGGGGGGCTACGTTCCGGGTGGAATGTGACCCATGGAATCGGAGGCTGTTATGGACCCCATCATCTGGATCGTCATCGGGGTGGTCGCCCTGGTCGTGATCATCGCACTCATCGCGCTGGCCACGAAGAACAGCAACCGCAAGAAGCTGGGCGAGGCCGCCGAACTGCGGAAGGACGCGCGCGAGCGGGAGCAGCAGCTCGAACGCCAGCACTCCGTCGCCCGTGAACAGGAGCACCGCGCGGGCGCGGCGGAGCAGGAGGCGAAGGCGAAGGCCGCGGAGGCGGACCGGCTCCGCGCGGAGGCCGAGCAGCATCGTTCCGTGCTCGACGAGCAGCGTCAGGACGTGCGGCGCATGGAGGAGCACGCCGACAAGCTCGACCCCAAGCACCGCGCCGACGCGCCGGTCGGTGACGCCGGCCCGGACCGGGCCGCGGACCGCGAGTCCGTCGGGCACGACAGTCGGACCGATGCCCGGAGCACGGGCCAGGCCGACGCCCGGACCATGGGCAGGACCGACGGACTCGGGGTCGCTACGCCGACCGACGGACTCGGGGTCGCTACGCCGACCGGGTCCGCCGGCTCCGACGCCGGCGGTCGGCACTCTCAGCCCGAGGGGCTAGACGGCCTCGACGAGGGTCCGGCCGGGCGTCGCCCCCAGGACGTGGATCCGGCCGCCCACCCGGAGAACGAGCCGGGCGTCGTGGACAAGATGCTCGGTCGGACCGGCCGGGACGACCAGACGCGCTGACCCCTCGGGGTCTTCAGCGGAGCTCGGGCCCGCGGGACGTGGTCCCGCGGGCCCGTCGCGTCCCGGTGCTCAGGTCTCGGTGGGGTCAGACCCGGTCCCCCGGAGCCGAGGCGATCTTGACCCGCTCGCCGAACAGCGGACCGTACAGGGCACCGGCGATGAGCGCGCCGAGGATCGGGGCCACCCAGAAGAGCCACAGCTGACCGACGGCCCCGTCTCCGTTGAAGAACGCCACGGCGGTGGAGCGGGCCGGGTTGACCGAGGTGTTGGTGATCGGGATCGAGATGAGGTGGATGAGCGTCAGTGTCAGACCGATCGCCAGCGGCGCGAATCCGGCGGGTGCCCGGCGATCCGTGGCTCCGAGGATCACCCAGATGAAGATCGCGGTCAGCACGACCTCGATGATCAGGGCCGACAGCAGACCGTAACCGTCCGGGGAGTTCGACCCGTAGCCGTTCGCGGCCATGTGCCCCGTCGCCTCGAAGCCCGCCTTGCCCGAGGCCACGACCAGGATCAGAGCGCCCGCGACGAGGCCACCGAGGACCTGGCTGACGATGTAGACGGGCGCCTTGGACCAGGGCAGGCGCCCCGCGATCGCCGCGCCGATGGTGACGGCGGGGTTGAAGTGGCCTCCCGAGAGGTGACCGAGCGCGTACACACCGGTCAAGACGGTCAGGCCGAAGGCCAGGGAGACCCCGAGATAGCCGACGCCCACGGGAACGTCCCCGGTGTCGGCGGTGGCCACCTGGACGGCAGCGAACACCGCGGTGCCGCACCCGCCCAGTACGAGCCAGAAGGTGCCTATCATCTCGGCCGCGATCACGGCCGTCCCGGGAGGCGTGGCGGGGGAAGCGTCGGGTGGAGTACTCGGGGACGTGTCGGACATGAGCTGACCTCCGGTCGTGATCTCCCGGGGACGGGAGGCGGGACCGCGATGTTGACGACCCTCGCGGGAAAGACGCTAGCGCGGCGGTGAGGATCCCGCGCCTGTTCGGCGACGCGTCGCATCGCCCAGGCGATGCGACCCCGCGGTCAGGGCGCCAGGAGAGACGGCAGCGCCTGAGCGGCGGTGGCGCGCAGGTGCACGCTCGCCTCATGCGGGAAACCCGGGGACCCGGGGTTCACCTCGACCAGCGGTACTCCCCGGTCAGCGGCGAGGCCGGGGAGCGACGCGGCGGGGTGGACGAGGCCGGAGGTTCCGACGACGAGGACCGCGGATGCGGTCGAGATCGCGGAGACGGCGGCGTCCCAGGGCTGCCGGGGGAGCATCTCCCCGAACCAGACCACGCCCGGTCGTGCCCGCCCACCACACCGGGAGCACGACGGCGGGGCGAGCCGGTCCACGGGCTCTGACGGCGCGGGGCCCACCTCGATCGCCGTGCCACACACGTCGCACCGGTGGGCGAAGAGGCTGCCGTGGAGATGGTGGACATCGGCGGTCCCGGCCCGTTCGTGCAGGTCGTCCACGTTCTGCGTCACCACGGTCACGCGGCGCTCCCCGGCGGCCCGCGCGATCGCGAGATGTCCGGCATTCGGCTCGGCGGAACCGACGAGGTGCTCGCGCCAGCGGTACCAGGCCCACACCGCATCCCGGTCGCGGTCCCAGGCATCAGGTGTGGCCAGCGCGGCGGGGTCGTGGCGGGCCCACAATCCCGTCTGCGCGTCCCGGAAGGTGGGAACCCCGCTCTCCGCGCTCATTCCGGCACCCGTGAGAACGACGAGAGGCCCGCCGCCGGCGAGGGCGAGACGGGCCTTGCTCATGTCGGGGCCCAAGTCGGGTCCCATGTCGGGGTGGGGACGGTCGGGCCCCACGCCGCGGGGGGTCACGGGACGAACGCGGATCCCACCAGCGGCAGGGAGACACAGTTGGAGGTCCCGCCACCGGCGAGGGTGGTCGTGACGCCGCCCTGCAGGAGCATCAGCACCTGGCCCGGACCGGTGTCGGCGACGCCGTTGAGGGTCGCCGGCCCGCCCTCGTTGATCCCGTTGTAGCTGAGTACGGTGGTTCCGCGTCGACCGTTGTTGATGTTGAACCAATCCACGGTCATGGGCTGCACCTGCTGCGGGGCGACGCCCTCGGTGCCGAGGGCGGTGAAGACGAAGCCGAGCTGGCCACCCGGGATACCGGGCAGGGGAAGCCCGGCGGGACCCGGCACGGCGGTCGCGGCCCCGACCGCGGTCTGCTCGCCGTCGATGCAGTTCTGCATGATCGTCGGGTAGGCGAACTGGGCGATCACCGGCCCGTTCTCCGGGATCGGGGTGCCCGGCTCGCCGGACCCGCGGAAGAACCCGACCAACCGGGCGATGGTGCCCCGGGTCTCCTCAGGGATCCACTGCTGCTCGGAGAGGTTCTCGATGGCCTGCAGCACGGGCTCGGTCGGCCGCCCCAGCTCGTCCAGGGACTGGGCGCTCGCGGAGGCGGGGACTGCGAGAGACACCGCCATGGCGGCGGCGGCACCGAGACCGAGGGTCCTGAACGAGTTCCTGAGCGAGTGGCGGATCACTGGCGAGTCCATTCTTCGGATGAGGCGGACGGACCGGTCGGCGGGCCGACCAATCGACGGCTCGATGCTCTCACAACGGTGACAGGTGTAATACCGGAGGCCCGAATGCTGTGGCTTCTGGGACAAGTGTGACAGATGGGAGCTGTGATGTAAATAACACTGCACTGTCCGGTGGGTCCCCCGCGTGCTCACGATGTCGGCTCGGGGACCGATACGGGTAATGTGGATGCGCACGCGCGCCCGACCGGCCGCGCTTGTGGATCACGCGGACGTCCCGCAGATTCCCACCACGCGCCCCGCGGCCACACAGTCGCCCGCGGCGCCGAAAGCTTCTGAGGGAGAACCCACCGTATGGCCCTGACCGAGTTCCGCAACGTCGCCATCGTCGCGCACGTCGACCACGGCAAGACGACACTCGTCGACGCGATGCTGCGCCAGTCCGGAGCATTCGACGAACGCGCGGAGCTCGTGGACCGGGTTATGGATTCTGGCGACCTCGAGCGCGAGAAGGGCATCACGATCCTCGCCAAGAACACCGCCGTGCGTCGACCGGGCGCCGGGGCGGGTGGCGCGGACCTGGTCCTCAACATCATCGACACCCCCGGCCACGCGGACTTCGGTGGTGAGGTGGAGCGTGGCCTCAACATGGTGGACGGGGTGGTCCTGCTCATCGACTCCTCCGAGGGACCGCTCCCGCAGACCCGTTTCGTGTTGCGCAAGGCGCTCGCCGCGTCCCTGCCCGTCATCATCGTCGTCAACAAGACCGACCGGCCGGACGCGCGCATCGACGAGGTGGTCGAGGAGGCCCAGGACCTGCTGATCGACCTGGCCTCGGACCTGGAGGACCCCGCCGCCCAGGCGGCCGCGGAGCATGCTCTCGAACTCCCCGTGGTCTTCGCGTCGGGTCGCGCGGGCAAGGCGTCCACCACCCAACCCGCGAACGGCCAGGAGCCGGACGCGGAGAACCTCGACGACTTCTTCAAGCTCCTCTACGAGGTGATCCCCGCGCCCCGCGGCGACGCCGACGCGCCGCTCCAGGCCCACGTCACCAACCTGGACGCCTCCAACTTCCTGGGACGCATCGGCCTGGTGCGCATCCACAACGGGCGTCTGCGCAAGGGCCAGCAGGTCGCGTGGATCCACCACCTTCCCGACGGCGAGACGGAGACGAAATCGGTCCGCATCTCGGAGCTCCTGGCGACCAAGGGCGTCGAGCGCGTGCCCACCGAGGAGGCCGTGGCCGGTGACATCGTGGCGGTGGCCGGGATCAGCGACATCATGATCGGGGACACCCTCGCCGATCCGGAGAACCCGGTCGCGCTCCCCAAGATCACGGTCGACGAACCGGCGATCTCGATGACCATCGGCGTCAACACCTCGCCGCTCGCCGGGCGGAACGGCGGCAAGAAGCTCACGGCCCGGATGGTCAAGGCGCGGCTCGACCAGGAACTGGTGGGCAACGTCTCGCTCAAGGTCATCGACACCGAACGTCCCGACGACTGGGAGGTGCAGGGCCGCGGCGAGATGGCGCTGTCCATCCTCGTCGAAACCATGCGCCGCGAGGGTTTCGAGCTCACCGTCGGCAAGCCCCAGGTGGTCACCCGCCGGATCGACGGCAAGGTCCACGAGCCGATGGAGCACATGACCATCGACGTGCCGGAGGAGTACCTCGGTGCAGTCACCCAGCTCATGGCCGCCCGCAAGGGTCGCATGGAGCAGATGAGCAACCACGGCAGCGGATGGGTCCGGATGGAGTTCACCGTCCCGGCCAGGGGCCTCATCGGTTTCCGCACGACCTTCATGACCGAGACGCGGGGAGCCGGCATCGCCAACTCCGTGTCGGCCGGGTACGAGCCCTGGGTCGGGGAGATCCGCTCGCGGCACACCGGCTCCCTCGTGGCGGACCGCGCCGGCAAGGCCACCGCGTTCGCCCTGTTGGGTCTGGCAGATCGCGGAGACTTCTTCATCGAGCCCGGTTCCGAGGTGTACGAGGGGGTCGTCGTGGGTGAGAACCCGCGCTCCGAGGACATGGACGTCAACATCACCAAGGAGAAGAAGCTCACCAACATGCGTGCGGCGTCCTCCGACGCGACCGAGACGTTGTCCAAGCACCGCAATCTCTCGCTGGAGGAGGCCATGGAGTTCTGCGCAGGCGACGAGTGTGTCGAGGTCGGACCGGAGGCCGTCCGCGTGCGCAAGGTGCTGCTCACCGCCAACGAGCGGGCCAAGGCCCGCAGCAAGTCCAAGTCCCGCGAGCAGCAGTCGGTCAGCTGACGAGGGCCCTGGTGGCGACGAAGGGGGCGTCGGGCCGTCGACGCGGCACCGCCGTGCTGGCCGGCGTGCTCTCCCTCGTCGTCGTCGCGGGGTGTGTGGCCGACCCGCCCCCGCCCACCGTGGTGGGGGAGGACCGTGCCGACGGGGAGGCCGTCAGCCTGTCGAGTGGCGGGGTCCTGCTGGCACTCGACCGCGTCGACCCGGGATTCAACCCGCATCTGCTCGCCGACCAGGGGGTCGACACGGATCTGGTGGCCTCGCTACTGCTGCCCAGCGCCTTCGTCCCCGGTCCGGATGGGGACCCGGTCCTCAACCGTGACCTCCTGGTCTCCGCCGAGCCCCGGCCGGCGGATCCGCGGACCATCCGGTACACCATCGATCCGCAGGCCCAGTGGACCGACGGTGTGCCGGTCGCGGCCGAGGACTTCGAGTACCTGTGGCGACAGATGACCACCCAGCCCGGAGTCGTCGATCCCGCCGGGTACGAGCAGATCGTCGAGGTCCGTTCGGGTGCCGGGGGCAAGGTCGTGGACGTGGTCTTCGACTCCCCGCCGGAGGACTGGCACACCCTGTTCGCCGACCTGTTGCCCGGGCACATCCTCAAGGACGCCCCGGACGGCTTCCAGGGCGCGATGGACCGACTTCCCGCGATGAGCGCGGGGCCGTACATGGTCCGCGTCGCCGACATCGGCCGCGGCGAGATCGAGTTCGTCCGCAACGACCGGTACTGGGCACGGGCACCGGAGCTCGACCAGATCCTCGTGCGACGGGCGACCGGGGCCGGCCAGCTCGGCGCGGCGCTGCGCGGTGGCCCGGGGTCGCTCGCGATGGTCGCGGCCACCCCGCTGGCCGCGGACGTGTCGGCCACGGTCCCCGGGGTCCGATCGGTGACCGTGGACGCCTCGGCCCAGCTCGAGTTGGGCTTCAACACCATCGCCCCGGCGGTACGCGACCTGGCGGTCCGGCGCGGCCTCGCGGCGGCGGTCGACCCCGAGGTGGTCGGCCGGGTCGTCACGGGGGAGTCCGACCCGGGCGTCACGTCGTACCCGTTCCCGCCGGAGGCCGGTGCCACCGCGACCGCCGACCACGGCGCCGTGGGGCGCGCGCTCGGTGACGCCGGGTTCACCCGCACGGGACCCCGATGGGAGCGTGACGGGGCACCTCTGAGCGTGACGCTCGGGGTGGAGGCCGAGGACGACAGGGCGCTCACCGCCGCGTTCATGCTCGCGGACCAGCTCCGCGGCGCGGGTATCGGCGCCCGTGTCTGGGAGCTCGACGCGGTCGCCCTGTACGGGGACGCGCTCCCGCACGGCCTGGTGGACGCCGTGGTCGGGTGGCAACGGGTCGACGGACGCCCCGAGGTCGCGGCGGTGTCCCGGTTCGCCTGCACTCCCACCGCGACCACGATCCCCGCCACCACCGGCCGCACCGCACCGGCCAGATCACTCACCACGGTGACCAGCCTCGTCCCGCCGGAACCCGACACCGGTGCCACCCCGACGGCCCGTGTCGACCCGACGGCGACCACCGGGGCGCCCGCCCCCACCACCAGTACCCCGTCCCGCACCATCGGCACCTCCGCCCCGGCACGGGCGAGTGGGGTCTCCGGGGTGTGCGACCCCGAGCTCGACCGGGCTCTCGGGCTCGGGGACGCGACGGGCGGCCCCGACCTGGAGACGGCGGGCGACCTGGTCGCCGAGCAGGCCCTCCGGATCCCGTTGGTCAGACCGGCGCTGCTGCTCTCCGGGGACGGCGTGGAGGTGACGGGCACCGATCCCGGCGGTGCCGACGCCGAGCCGCCGATGGTCTCCGACGTCTTCGACTCAGCACCAACCTGGAGGAGGACCGGATGACACCCCTCGCCGCATCGCAGCCGGGCGCCGCACCCCGGGCTCTGTTCGTCCACGCCCACCCGGACGACGAGGCCATCACCACCGGCGGCTCGATCGCCGCCCTCGTCGCGGCCGGTGTGGAGGTGCGGGTGGTGACGTGCACCCTCGGAGAGGAGGGCGAGGTCCTCGGTGAGGACTTCGCCGGGCTGCTGGCCGACCGCGCCGATCAACTCGGCGGGTTCCGGATCGGGGAACTGGGGGTCTCGCTCCGCGCGCTCGGTGTCGACCGGCCCCGCTTCCTCGGGGGCGCCGGCCGGTGGCGGGATTCGGGGATGGCCGGGACGCCGTCCGCGCGGCATCCGCGCGCCTTCGTGGGGTCGGGGCGCGAGGCGGTCGAGGAGATGGTGGCGCTCGTCGACGACTGGCGTCCCGACCTCGTGGTGACCTATGACCCGCGCGGAGGGTACGGTCACCCCGACCACATCCGCGCCCACGAGGTCGTCCACAGCGCGATCGACCAGGCGGCCCACCGGCCCCGACGGGTGGCGTGGACCGTCACCGCCAGGTCCGACGTCTCGCGCCGTCACTCGTCGCCGCCGGGCCACCTGCGTCACGCGGGCGAGGCCGAGCTGCCCTCCGTGCCGGACTCACGACTCACCCACCGGGTCCCGCTCGACGACGCCACCTATGCGGCCAAGCTGGAGGCACTGACCGGACACGCGACCCAGCTCGAACTGGTACCGGGGCCGGATTCCGAACCGTGGTTCTTCGCCCTGACCAACGGGATCCTCCAGCCCGTCTCGGACGTCGAGTGGTACATCGCCCACGACCTCGCCGACCCCGACGGGCCCTACGTCAAGTGCCCGCCCGGCACCGCCCACCTGCTCGACGGACTCGCGGGGGAGACCCGGTGACCGGCCGGACCGCCGTCGTCCAGGCGACCAGGGTGATCGAACTCGGTGTGGCGCTGGTGATGCTCGCCGTGGGCGCGGCGACCAGCTGTGTGCTGGCCGTCGCCTGGCTGACGACGTACGTCGGCCAGGTCCCGTTCCCGTTCACCATCCTCGTGGCCGGTGTGTGGTCGTTGTTCCTGGTACGGGTCGCCTCGGCCTGGTCCGACCGGACGATCGTGGCCGTGTTACCGGCCCTGATCTGGATCCTCACGTTGGTGACGCTCAACCTGGGGCCCGGGGGCGACATGCCCGTCCCGATCGGGTTGCGGGGCCTGGCTCTACTGGTGGTGGGCGGTCTCATCCCGCTGTGGGTGGCGACGCTGAGACGCTCACCGCGAGCGGACGCCCATCGACGGTGAGGAGCGCACGTCGGGGTCCCCGTCGTGGTGCCACACGTCCGTGATGCCGGGGGTCAGCGCCTCTGCCAGAGCCCAGGCCTCGTCCGCGTCCATGTCGACGACGGAGTAGACACCGTTGCCCGCCGGGGTGGCCGCCGAGACGGTCGCGACCCCGGCGGAACGCTGGAACACCGACTGGGTGACCGTCCACCCGATGATCCCCTCCGCCTCGAGCACGGTGCGCTTGGCGGTCCACGACCCACTCGAGCTCACCAGGACGTCGGGCAGCAAGGCGTGGCCGAGCATCCTGATCCGGTCGACGGACAACGCGAGGAAGAACACCAGGGCCGCCGGGATCCCCCACCGCACCCAGATGTCGGCGGAGGGGCCGGAGTCGATCCGCACCAGGACGATCAGGCCGGCCACGACCCAGAAGGGGAGGAGTCCACGGGTGATCCGCCGACGCGCGGCCTTCCACGGGTGGCGCCGGAGTCTCACGGTGACCGGCGTCGGGTCGCCGAGGATGCGGACGGCCACCCGCCGGACGTCCTTGATCGGGGCCTGCGGCAGCAGCGTCGACGCGGCTGCACCCTTCTTGGTCCCGGTCATGATCGGCTCGAGCCGGCCACCACCCAGGAGCCGCAGATAGACCGGCAGACGGATCTCGACCCCGCGGAGCCTGGCCTTGTCCAGCGCCTGATGCTTGCGGCGAAGGATGCCGTTCTGGACGTAGAGCAACTGCCCATGGTCGGTGAGGGCGTACTTCCCGTAACGGATCGCGTACGTGATGATCGCCAGGACCCCGGCCACCATCCAGACCGCGATCACCTCGCCGACCAGCGTCCACGGCTGTCCCAGCGAGTCGAGCCACGAGACGGTCGCCTCGACCACCGCGAGCTCCATGACCCGGTCGTGCATGTCGCCCATCTGCCAGGTGAGGAGCCACAGGGACAGGAGCACGCCGAACCCGAGGAACGAGAACGGCGCGAACCGGGCCCACGTGACGCGCCACCGGGAGATGTCCTCGCCGTACCTCGACCCCCACTGCTCCTCGTCCTCCTCGCGCAGCGTCGGGTCCAGGGCGCGTCGGTGTTTGAGCAGCTCGTCGCGCAGCGGTTCGACCTGGGCCGTGTCGATGGCGTTGAGCCGGAACCGCTCGGCGTCCGACTTCCCGGAGTCCGCGCGACCGGTGCCGACCTCGACGATCGACACCCGCATGACCCGGTGGAACAGGTCCGACTCGGTGTCCACACTGCGGATCCGCTGGCGCGACACCGTGACCACGTTGCGGCTGAAGAAGCCCTTCTTCAGAACGATGTGGGTCCGGCCGACCTGATAGCTCGTGGACAGCCACCTCAGCAGACTGCCCAGGACGATCAACGAGATGACGCCGATCTCGAAACAGTAGTTGTTCCGATTCGAGCCCAGCCACAGGGAGATGAGGAAGAGCGGGAGCAACCGGGTGAGCATCCCCAGCGGGTCCACCAGCAGCATCCGCCAGGACAGCCGGTGCCACGGGGCCTCCGGGTCGACCGCGCCGGCGTCGTCGGGGGAGCCGGCCTCGTCGTCGTCGTCACGACCGGCCGTCACCCCGGTCGCGGCCTGCGGTCCGCTCACGTCCCGTCCTCCGAGTCGAGGTTCGCGATGGCGATGAGGTGCTGGGCCAGCGCCTCCGCGTCGGCGAGCTCCAGGCCCCTGATCTCCACCGTGCCCTGTGCGGAGGCGGTGGAGGCGTGGACGGTGGCCAGGCCGAACCACCGCTCGAACAGGTTGCGGGTGGTGTAGACGGTCTGCAGACGTGCCAGCGGGGCGATCCGGAACTGTGTGGTCCACCAGCCCTTGCGCGAGCACACGGCGGTGTCCGAGACGTCCCACCGGGCCACGACATAGCGCCACCACGGCGCCACCACGATCGACATGAACGCGAACGGCACGGTCGCGGCCAGCGCCACCCAGTTCCAGAACCCCATCACGTTGTCGCCCCAGAAGTACCATCCGACCTGTAGGGCGGCGAGTATCGCCCACGACCAGATCCCCTCGATAACCCAGAGCACGGGCGTGCGGGGCGAGATGCGGTGTCGCGGAGCAGTGACCAGCACCCGGTTGGACGTCAGCAGATCCTCCCCGGAGTTCGAGGAGTCGCCGGGGAGCGCCGACGGCGCCGGGTCACGCAGCGCATGGGCGCCACCGGTGCCACGGGGTGGCGCGGACACGAGGGGATCGCCGTTGCTGCGCAGGGGGCGGTCGGGATCGGGCATGCAGCCCAGACTAGTGCGCGAGTCCGTTCGGCACGCCTCTGACCACCCACGGAGCACCGGTCGCCCGGGACGTCGGCGGTGTGGGGCATCATCGCGTGCATGGATCTCGCCCCGGAACCCGCCGATCCCCACCCCACGTCGTCCGCGATGAGGCGGGCGCTGCGCCGGGCGCGGGACGGACTGACTCTCGACGTGACGGAGGCGGCGGTCCTGCTGGCCGCGCGCGGTGACGACCTGGAGTCGCTCATGGGGCTCGCCGCCGCACGACGCGATGCCCGGCTCGTCGACGAGGGACGCCCGGGGGTGGTGACCTATTCCCGCAAGGTGTTCGTCCCGCTGACCCGACTGTGCCGGGACCGCTGTCACTACTGCACGTTCGTCACCGTTCCCGGCAAGCTCCGGGCCGCCGGCGAGGGGATGTTCCTCGACCCCGACGAGGTGGTCGACCTGTGCCGACGCGGGGCGGAGGCCGGGTGCAAGGAGGCCCTGTTCACGCTGGGGGACCGGCCGGAGGACCGCTGGCCGGAGGCGAAGCAGTGGCTGGAGTCCCGGGGCTTCGCCTCCACCCTGGACTACGTCCGGGCCATGGCGATCCGCGTGCTGGAGGAGACCGGGCTGTTGCCGCATCTCAATCCCGGGGTGATGAGCTGGTCGGAGATGTCCATGCTCAAACCGGTCGCACCGTCGATGGGCATGATGCTCGAGACCACCGCCACGAGGCTGTTCACCACCCCGGGTGCGTGCCACCACGGCAGCCCGGACAAGGACCCTGCGGTGAGGCTGCGGACCCTGACCGACGCGGGGCGTCTCGCGGTGCCGTTCACCTCGGGGATCCTGGTGGGCATCGGCGAGAACCGGACCGAGCGGGCCGAGAGTCTGCTCGCGCTGGCCGCGTTGGCCCGGGAGTTCGGTCACCTGCAGGAGGTGATCGTCCAGAATTTCCGGGCCAAGCCCGACACCGCGATGCGCGGGGTGGCCGACGCGGATCGCGACGAGTTCCTGGCCGCGATCGCCGTCGCGCGGCTGGTGCTCGACCCGCGGGTCGCCGTCCAGGCCCCTCCCAACCTCGTTGAACGTCAGGACGTGCTGGCGCTCGTCGGCGCCGGGGTGGACGACCTGGGCGGCATCTCCCCGCTCACACCCGACCACGTCAACCCCGAGCGTCCGTGGCCGCACCTCGAGGGACTGACCGCTGACCTGGCGGCGGCGGGCTGGTCGTTGACCGAGCGTCTCACCGCCCACCCGCGCTACGTCGGTGCGGGCGACGCCTGGATCGACCCCAGGGTGTCGGGACACGTCCACGCGCTCGCCGACGCGGAGACGGGGCTGGCGGCGGTCGGCCACGGTGGTGGGGGCGACGACGACGCGGTGATCCGTCCCTCGGGACGCCCCTGGCAGGAACCCGACGACGACTGGGACTCGAGCGGCCGGATCGACCTGCATACGGCGATCGACTCCGAGGGCCGCACTACGGACACCCGCTCGGACATCGGTGAGGCCTTCGGTAACTGGGACGTCATCCGGTCCCGCGCCGCCGAACTCGGCGCGGCAGCGCTGGTTCCCGAGCGGGCGGATTCCGAGGTGGTCGCGGCGCTGCGGGCCGCGGAGTCCGATCCGTCCGCGCTCACCGACGAGCAGTACCTCGCCCTGGCCACGGCGACCGGGGACGGACTCGCCGCCGTGGCCGGACTCGCCGACCGGATCCGCGCGGACGTGGTGGGTGAGACGGTCACGTACGTGGTCAACCGGAACATCAACTTCTCCAACATCTGCTACACGGGGTGCCGGTTCTGCGCGTTCGCCCAGCGCAAGGGCGACGCCGACGCGTTCTCGCTCTCGGCGGCCGAGGTCGCCGACCGCGCGTACGAGGCGTACGTCGCCGGCGCGTCAGAGGTGTGCATGCAGGGCGGGATCGACCCGGACCTGCCGGTCACCGGGTACGCCGACCTCGTCCGGGCGGTCAAGGAGCGGGTGCCGTCCATGCACGTCCACGCGTTCAGCCCCATGGAGATCTCCAACGGGGCGGCCAGGTCGGGAGTGGGGGTCAGGGACTGGCTCACCGAGCTGCGGGCGGCCGGACTGGACACCATCCCCGGGACGGCGGCCGAGATCCTCGACGACGAGGTCCGCTGGGTGCTGACCAAGGGAAAACTGCCGGCCTCCGAGTGGATCGACATCGTCACCACGGCCCACGAGGTGGGGCTGCGCTCGAGTTCGACCATGATGTACGGGCACGTCGACACACCGCGGCACTGGGTGGCGCACCTGCGGACGCTGAGGGGCATCCAGGAGCGGACCGGGGGGTTCACCGAGTTTGTCCCGCTGCCCTTCGTGCACCGCAGCGCCCCGCTCTATCTCGCCGGCGCGTCCCGCCCGGGGCCGACGCGGGAGGAGAACGTCGCGGTCCACGCGCTGGCCCGGATCATGCTGCACGGTGCCGTCGACAACATCCAGACCAGCTGGGTCAAGCTCGGGGTCGCGGGCACCCGCACCATGTTGCGCGCGGGCGCCAACGACCTCGGCGGCACGCTCATGGAGGAGACGATCTCCCGGATGGCCGGGGCGGAGAACGGGTCGGCCAAGACCCCGGAGGAGATCGCGGAGATCGCCACCGGGATCGGGCGGCCCGTGCGGCGCAGGGACACCGTCTACGGCACCGCTCCCACCCAGATTCCAGTGACCGTGGTCACATAGAGATGCGGGCTCCGGGGCGCCGTCGGCGCGCGCACGAGGTGTGACATACGATGCAGGCCATACCGCTATGAGGAAGGTGGCCGACGTGACCTACACGATCGCAGAACCGTGCGTCGACGTGATGGACAAGTCCTGCGTCGAGGAGTGTCCGGTCGACTGCATCTACGAGGGTGGACGGATGCTGTACATCCATCCCGACGAGTGCGTCGACTGTGGCGCGTGTGAGCCCGTGTGCCCGGTGGAGGCCATCTTCTATGAGGATGACACCCCGGAGGAGTGGTCCGAGTACAACACCGCGAACGTCGACTTCTTCGTGGAGCTGGGATCGCCGGGCGGCGCGGCCAAGGTGGGCAAGGTCGACTACGACCATCCGTTCATCAAGGCGCTGCCCCCCATGAACCAGGAGTGACCTCGGTCGTGTCGCGCCCGGAGCGCCGTCCTCCCGCGCGCGCACTTCCCGTGTTCCCGTGGGACACCCTCGCCGAGGCCAGGACCCTCGCCTCGGCGCATCCCGGTGGCCTGGTCGACCTCACCGTGGGCACCCCGGTCGATCCGGTCGCCCCGGTGATCCGCGAGGCGCTCGACGCCGGATCCGACGAACCGGGGTACCCGACCACCGTCGGGACCCAGGAGTTGCGGACGGCTGCCGTCGACGCGCTCGCCAGGCGCTACGGCGTCACCGGCCTGAACGCCGGCTCGATCCTCCCCGCCATCGGCACCAAGGAGCTCATCGCGGGTCTGCCCGCACAACTCGGACTCGGTCCGGGCCACACGGTCGTCGTACCGGAGGTGGCCTATCCGACGTACGAGGTGGGGGCACTGCTCGCGGGGGCTGCCGTCGTGCGCGCCGATTCGCTGACCCAGCTCGGCCCGTCGTCGCCCACCCTGCTCTATCTCAACTCGCCGGCGAACCCCAGTGGCCGGGTACTCGGCGTGGACCACCTGCGCAAGGTGGTCGAGTGGGCCCGCGAACGCGGGGTGATCGTGGCCTCCGACGAGTGTTACCTCGGGTTGGTGTGGGAGGGGGACGCGCCCTCGATCCTGGACCCGCGCGTGTGCGACGGCGACCATTCCGGCCTGCTGGCCCTGCACTCGCTGTCCAAGACCTCGAATCTCGCCTCGTACCGCGCGGGCTTCGTGGCGGGTGACCCGACCCTGGTGGCGGAGCTGCTGGCGGTCCGGAAGCACGCCGGTCTGATGATGCCGCTGCCCGTCCAGAACGCCATGACCGCGGCGCTGCGGGACGACGCGCACGAGGCCGAGCAGCGCGAGCGGTACCGGGCCCGGCGCGAGCTCCTGCTCCCGGCCGTGGAGGCCGCCGGATTCCGGGTGGATCACTCGCAGGCCGGGCTGTACCTCTGGGCGACGCGGGACGAGCCCTGCCGCGAGACGGTGGACTGGTTCGCCCGGCGCGGTCTGCTCGTGGCGCCCGGCGAGTTCTACGGCTCCGCGGGTGCCCGGCACGTCCGCATCGCCCTCACCGCGACGGACGCCACGGTGGCCGAAGCGGTGCGCCGTCTGGCCTGAGGCCGCTGAGCCCCGGCCGGCGCCGCCGTCGCCCTCGCCCGTCCTCGCCCGCCCTCGCCGGCGCCCGCCCTCGCCGTCGCCGGCCCTCGCCCGTCCTCGCCGTCGCCGGCGCCCGCCCCCGCCGTCGATAAGAGCGTTCCGCACACCCCCACTCGGCCGATGCGTGCGGAACGCTCTTATCGATGTGGGATACCGGACGCGGGATGTCCCCCTGAGGTCAGTCGTTGGCGTGGAGGGCGTCGTTGAGTTCCACGCCTTCCTTCTTCCACGGCACGGCCTCGACTGCGCCGGAGACGGAGTTGCGACGGAAGAGCAGGTTGTCCATTCCGGAGAGCTCGCCGGCCTTGACGGGCTCGCGGTCGGCCCAGGCGCCCGCCCGGACGTCCACCTTCGTACCGGCGGTGACGTAGAGCCCGGCCTCGACCACGCAGTCGTCACCGAGGGAGATCCCTATCCCGGAATTGGCTCCCAACAGGCACCGCTCGCCGATCGAGATGGTCTCCTTGCCGCCGCCCGAGAGGGTGCCCATGATCGAGGCGCCACCGCCGACGTCGGAGTCGGCGCCGACCACGACCCCGGCCGAGATGCGTCCCTCGACCATCGACGGCCCGAGGGTTCCGGCGTTGAAGTTGACGAAACCCTCGTGCATGACGGTCGTGCCCTCCGCCAGGTGAGCCCCCAGACGGACGCGGTCGGCGTCGGCGATCCGCACCCCGGACGGCACCACGTAGTCCACCATGCGCGGGAACTTGTCGATTCCGTATACCGTGACCGGTCCGCGGGCGCGGAGATTGGCGCGGACGAGCTCGAAGCCCGGGACCGCACAGGGACCGAAGTTGGTCCACACCACGTTGCTCAGGGTCCCGAAGAGACCGTCCATGTTCGCGTAGTGGGGCTTGATGAGGCGATGGCTGATCAGGTGGAGCCGGAGGTAGGCGTCGTACGCGTCGGTCGGGGCCTGCGTGAGGTCGTCGATCTCCACCCGGACCGCGACCCGCTCGACCCCGCGGTCGGCATCGGGTCCGGTCAGCGGGGCGAGCTCGGCGGGGACCTCGTCCCCCGACAGGATGCGGTGGCCCCCCTCGGAGGCCGCACCGAGCTCCGGCGCGGGATACCACACGTCGAGAACGGTGTGATCGGACGTCAGGGTGGCGATTCCGGTGGCTACGGCTCCGTGTGCACTCATACCCCGATGCTAGCGGTCGGCCCCGGCGCACAACGGCGACGGGCATCTAAGGTGGACGCCGTGACCGCCGCCCTCGATCTGACCGCAGACCCGGTCGACCTCGCCCGCGCGCTCGTCGACATCCCCAGCCCCTCCCGGGCGGAAGCGGCGATCGCCGGCGCCGTCCACGCCGCGCTCGAGAAGGTGGTCGCCGGTTTCACCGGGCCGGCCGCCGGGCGGACCGAACTCATCCGTGACGGCGACCGCGTCCTGGCCCGGACCACCAGGGGCCTGCCCACGCGCGTGGTACTCGCGGGCCATCTCGACACCGTCCCGGTGGCGGACAACGTGCCGTCCTCGATCACCGGAGAAGGCGAGGACCTGGTCCTGCACGGGTGCGGAGCGGTCGACATGAAGTCCGGCGACGCGGTGTTCCTGCACCTGTTCGCGACCCTGGCCGACTCCGCCGGGCTCGCGCACGATCTCACCCTCGTCCTCTACGACTGCGAGGAGATCGAGGCCACCGCCAACGGCCTGGGGTTTCTCGAGCGCAGCCACCTTGACTGGCTCCGCGGGGACGTGGCGATCCTCGGCGAACCCACCGGTGGCCTGATCGAGGCGGGCTGTCAGGGGACCCTCCGTCTACGGATCCACACCCGCGGCACCCGGGCCCACTCGGCGCGGAGTTGGCTGGGCGACAACGCGGTACACCGGCTCGCCCCGCTGTTGGCGGCGCTCGAGTCGTACGAGCCGCGCTCGGTGGACATCGACGGATGCGTGTACAGGGAGGGGCTGCAGGCGGTGCGGATGTCCGCAGGCGTGGCCGGCAACACCGTCCCGGACGAGGCATGGCTCGACGTCAACTTCCGGTTCGCCCCGGACCGGGATCCCGATGCGGCGCTCACGCACGCACTCGAGGCGCTCGGGCTGACCCGGCCGGACCGCATCCCCACGGGTGAGGATCCGCCGAACGAGCCCGGCGTGTACTGGGAACTGACCGACATGTCACCGGGGGCACTGCCCGGTCTCGCGGCCCCGGCGGCCGCCGACCTCGTTCGTGCGGCGGGTGGGCGGGTGCGGGCGAAGTACGGGTGGACCGACGTGTCGCGGTTCGCTGCTCTGGGCATCCCCGCGGTGAACCTCGGCCCAGGCGATCCCGGGTTGGCGCACACGCGGGAGGAACACTGCCCGGCCACCCAGATCACGGCGGTGGCCGGGATGCTCCGCGCCTATCTCACTGCATCCGACTGAACCCTGCATCCGACTGAAACCCGCATCCGACTGAAACCCGGAGCCGATTGAACCCCGGAGCCGACACGATCCGGGCTCCGATTCCGGGCCGACCACTGTAGGAGATCTGACCCTGATGGCACAGAACGATTCGGTACACCTGCGCGGCCCGCTCCTCCTGCGACGGGACAAGGGCGGCGATCGCACGACCACGGACCAGCGGTTGCTGGACAAGAACCAGGACACCGACTGGTTGCACACCGACCCGTGGCGGGTCCTGCGTATCCAGAGCGAGTTCGTCAACGGGTTCGGTGCACTCGCGGAGCTCTCCGACGCGGTGAGCGTCTTCGGCTCGGCGCGGACGCGCCCGGGCGATCCCGCCTACGAGCAGGCGGTCGAACTGGGTCGTGCGCTCGCCGAGGCGGGGTACGCCGTCGTGACCGGTGGTGGGCCCGGTCAGATGGAGGCGGCGAACAAGGGCGCCTGGGAGGCGAACGGTGAGTCCGTGGGTCTGGGGATCGAGCTGCCCACGGAGCAGGGGATCAACCGCTGGGTCGACCTCGGCCTGCACTTCCGCTA
The DNA here is from genome assembly GCF_002289575.1 of Dietzia natronolimnaea. Lineage (GTDB taxonomy): Bacteria > Actinomycetota > Actinomycetes > Mycobacteriales > Mycobacteriaceae > Dietzia > Dietzia natronolimnaea_A. The sequence continues at coordinate 109,769 of NZ_NTGA01000017.1, read as the reverse complement.
CTTCTTCGTCCGCAAGACGATGTTCGTCAAGTACACGCAGGCCTTCGTGTGCACCCCGGGCGGTTTCGGCACCCTCGACGAGTTCTTCGAGGCCATCACACTGGTCCAGACCAACAAGATCACCCGGTTCCCGATCGTGTTGCTGGGTGTGGACTTCTGGACACCTCTGGTGGACTGGATCCGGGGCACCCTCGCCGAGCAGGGCATGGTCTCGGCGTCCGATCTCGACCTGTTCCTGGTCACGGATTCCGTCGACGAGGCCGTCCAGTACATCCGCCGGGCGCACCATCAGGCCGCGCTGACCGCAGAGCAGCGGGAAGACCTGTTCGGCGAGGAGCACCGCGGGGTCGAACGATGATGTCCCCCGTGCCCGGGCGCAGGGTCTGCGTCTACTGCGCCTCCTCGTCGTACGACCCCGAGCTGCTGGGGATCGCCACCGAGGTGGGTGAGGCCATCGCCCGCCGCGGGTGGTCCCTGGTCTCCGGTGGAGGTCACGTGTCGATGATGGGCGCGGTCGCGGAGGCGGCGCGGGACGGCGGAGCCAGGACCGTCGGTGTCATCCCCGAGGGGCTGCGGGTGCGAGAGGTGGCCGACACCGCCGCGGACGAGCTGGTGGTGGTGACCACCATGCGGGAGCGCAAGCGTGAGATGGAGGAGCGCTCCGACGCGTTCCTCACCCTGCCCGGGGGGATCGGGACGATGGAGGAGATGTTCGAGATGTGGACGTCCGCCTCACTCGGTTTCCACCACAAGCCGGTGGTCCTCTACGACCCGATCGGGTTCTACCGTCCGTTGCTGGACTGGGTCGGTGGCCTCGTCGAGTCGGGACTGGTCTCGCCTCAGGCGTTCGAGCACCTCGTGGTCCGTGATGAGCTGGAGGCAGCCCTCGACGCCTGCGGAGGGCGTCGGTGACCCCACCGCCCTCGACACCACCGCCCTCGACCCCACCGCCCTCGCCCCGACTGCCCCCGGCCCCACCGCCCACGCTCTGCGGTCACCCGGTGCCCGTCGACCGGCCCCTGGTGATGGCGATCGTCAATCGCACCCCCGACTCCTTCTACGACCGTGGAGCGAGCTTCACCGACGCGGCGGCGATGGAACGGGTCGAGCGGTGCGTGGCGGACGGCGCGGACATCCTCGACATCGGTGGGGTCAAGGCGGGGCCCGGTGAGCTCGTCGACGCCGATGAGGAGGTGCACCGGGTCGTCCCCTTCGTCGAGGCGGTGCGCAGCAGGTACCCCGAGGTCGTCCTCTCCGTCGATACCTGGCGTGGGTCGGTCGCCAAGAAGGCACTGGCCGCCGGGGCGGATCTGGTCAACGACACGTGGGCCGGACACGATCCCGAGGTCCTGGCCGCAGCCGGTGAGGTGGGGGCGGGGTTCGTGTGCTCCCATACCGGCGGCGCGGTCCCGCGGACCCGTCCCTTCCGGGTCGGTTACCGCGATGTCGTGCTCGACGTGGTCTCGGAACTGTCCGCCGCCGCCGACCGCGCGATCGCCGCGGGCGTCCCGGCCGACGGGATCCTGATCGACCCCACCCACGATTTCGGCAAGAACACCTTCCACGGGCTGGAACTGCTGCGGCGGCTGGACGAGATCGTCGCCCTGGGCCACCCCGTTCTCATGGCGCTGAGCAACAAGGACTTCATCGGCGAGACCCTGGACGCGGGTATCGACGACAGGGCCGAGGGCACCCTGGCCGCGACCGCCGTTGCGGCGATGATGGGCGCCCGCGTGTTCCGTACCCACGACGTGCTCGCGACCCGTAGGGCGGTGGAGATGGTGGCCTCCATCTCGGGGACCCGTCCACCTGCGCGAACAGTCCGGGGCCTGGCCTGACCCCGGCCTAGTCTCCGCGGCCGACGTCGGGGCGGGTGTGCCAGACTGGGGGGGCCGGCCCGGAATCAGAGGGGGACTCGCCCGCATGCTCACCGTCGTCGTCTACGTGGTGCTCACCCTGATCGTCGCGGCAGCGCTGTTCGCCCTGTCGGTCGTGGTCTTCGGCCGCTCCGAGCCACTGCCGGCCGTGGCGCGGGGCCACACGGTCACCTCGCTGCCGGAGGGCCCGCTCCGTGGAGACGATCTGCGATCGGTCCGGTTCGGGATGTCCGCACGTGGGTACACGATGGCGGAGGTGGACTGGGCGCTGGAGGAGGCGGCCGCGGAGATCGACCGCCTCCGCGCGCGACTCGACGGCGCGGGAAAAGGCCCGCAGCCCTCGGACGAGGTGGGCCCAGAACGCGCTCCCGCGTCCGGGCACGGTGTGACGCGCTAGAATCGCAGCATCCATTCAGCAACACCGCACGTGGGCGCGGTCGTCCTCACCGGACGCGGTCCACTGCCAAGGACGAAGGGAATCGACCTGATGGCGGCTATGAAGCCCAGGACCGGTGACGGACCGATGGAAGCGGCCAAGGAGGGCCGCGGGATCGTCATGCGCGTCCCTCTCGAGGGTGGCGGACGCCTCGTTGTGGAGTTGACCCCCGACGAGGCGAGGTCGCTTGGCGAGGAGCTGACCCAGGCCATCTCCTGATCGTTCTCTGCTCTGTCGACTCGACGCACCCGACCCACGTGGCGGGTGCGTCGTTTCGGCTCTACGGAAGGTGAACCCGATGCCCGAGATCCCCTCACGTCCTTTGCCCACCGTCCGGGTGGTCGGCGGATCGGAGGCCGTCGACGGATGGCCCCTGGCCACCCGGCCCGCGACGAAGGACGGATACCTCCGTGGTCGCCCGGCGGAGGCGCGGACGAGCGTGGTCGACGGGCGGCCGGTGGTGGAGGTGGAGGTCGACGCGTCGTCCCCGCGCCCCGGCTGGGCGGGCACGGTGGACGTCGGGATCGGCTACCGCCGGGCGGGGGCGGCCGTGGCGAGGCACCTGCGCGACACGGGCAGGACCGAGCAGGTCACGGTCGCCGTCCCCGGGGTCGTGCCGGTCGACCGGCTGGGGGATCTGGTGCTGGGGTACCTCCTGGGCGCCCGGGGCCAGGACGTCTTCGCCGCCGATCCGACGCCGGTGCCACCGGCCCTGGTGGTGCGGGTGTCGACCGGGACGGGGACGGAGGACGACGACGAGGAGGGCGTCCGCGCCGCTGTGGCGGCCGCCGAGGACGCCGCACGGGCGACCGCCCTGGCCCGCGATCTCGCCGGCGCTCCCGCCGACCTCAAGACCCCTGCGTGGCTCGTGGCGCAGATGGCCGACGTGCTGTCCGGTGCCGGCATGAGGACCCGGGTGCTCGAGGGAGACGAGCTCGTCGAGGGCGGATTCGGCGGTGTCCTCGCGGTGGGTGGTGGGTCCGCCGCGTCGCCCCGGGTCCTGGTGGCGCGCCGACCAGGCCCCGGTACGCGCGTGCTGCTGGTGGGAAAGGGCATCACGTTCGACACCGGTGGGATCTCGGTCAAACCGGCGGACGGGATGAATCTCATGCGCACGGACATGGCGGGCTCGGCCGCGGTCGTGGCGGCCGCGGCCTCGTACTGCGCCGACGCGAGTGAGCGGTACGCCGATCTCGACGTGACCGTCGTGGTGCCCTCGGCCGAGAACATGCTCTCCGGTTCCGCGTACCGCCCCGGGGACGTGGTCACGCACGTGGGGGGTACGACGTCGGAGGTCACCAACACGGACGCGGAGGGCCGGATGGTGCTGGCCGACGCGTTGGTGCACGGCATCGCGGAAAGTGATCCGGACGTGGTCGTGGACGTGGCCACCCTGACCGGGGCGATGAAGGTGGCGCTCGGGATGCGGACGGGTGCGGTGATGGCGACCGACGACGATCTCGCGGACCGTGTGTCGGCGGCGGGTGCGGGGGCGGGGGAGCGGTGGTGGCGGCTCCCGCTTCCCGACGATCTGCGCCGGGCGGTCGATTCCGGCATCGCGGATCGGCGGCAGGCCCCCACGGGCCCGGGCGCCATCACCGCGGCCCTGTTCCTGGAGGGGTTCGTCGACGGTCGGCCGTGGGCCCACCTCGACATCGCCGGCCCGGCGCGCTCGCCGGAGGAGATCGACGAGGTCGGGCCGGTGGCGACCGGTTTCGCCACCCGCACCCTGGTGGGGCTGCTCCGGGATCTCGCGGACCGGCCGCGGCGGTGACCCCGGCCCCGGCCGCGCTGACGAGGGCGGTGCCGCTATTGCGGTGTCCGCAGTGCCGGGCCGGCCTGGAGTCGACAGGGGCCGGCGTGCGGTGCGGCGGCGGGCACGCGTTCGACCGTGCGCGCGGTGGTCATCTGACGCTCCTCGGCGCACGGGGGCGACGGTTCCCCGGCGACTCGGCGGAGCAGGTCGCCGCCCGCGAACGAGTCCTCGGCCACGGGGTGTTCGACGGTGTGGCCGAGGCACTGGTGGAAGCGGCGGTGGAGGGCGTGGCCGGGGTGGCCGGGACGGTCGGCTCAGCCGATCACCCAGTGGTCCTGGACGCCGGTGCCGGCACCGGGTTCTATCTCGACCGGGTCATCGACGCGCTGCCCCGGACCGGTGCCGCGAGTAGTGCGGACGGTGGTGCGGGGAGCGGTGGGGCCGCGGACGCTGCAGGAGGCCCGCTCGGGATCGGCACGGAACTCTCCGTCGCCGCCGCCCGTCGGCTGGCCCGCGTCAATCCTCTCGTCGCGGCTCTGGTCGTCGACACGTGGGACGGACTGCCCCTGGCGGACCGGTGCATCGATGTGGTCCAGGTGGTCTTCGCCCCCAGGAACCCCGCCGAGTTCGCGCGGGTCCTGCGACCGGGCGGGACACTGGTCGTCGCGGTGCCGGGCCCGGGCCACCTCGAGCCCCTGCGGACCCGCGCCGGAATGCTCGCGCCGGCGGCGGACAAGGCGCAACGCCTCGACACCCGACTGGCGGCGGGCTTCGATCCCGGCTCGGTCCGGGTGGTCGATGTCACCACGGCGGTCCCGGCGCGGATCGCCGCGGACCTCGCGCTCATGGGGCCTAGTGGTGTGCACCTGGACCGCGACGGCGTCGAGGCCGCGGTGGGGGCCGGCGACGCTCCCCTCCGCGTCCACGTCGAGGTGCGGTCCTTCCGCAGGTCGCTACAGGAGTGAGGCGTACATCGCGTGGGTCTGCTCGGCGATCGCCTCCCACGCGAACCGGGTCCGGGCCCGCTCCTGACCGGCACGGCCGAAGTCGGCGGCCTTGGCGGGGTCGGCCACCAGCTCGTTGACCGCGGCGGCCAGGCCTGCCTCGAAGGCGTCCGGGTCCGACTCGTCGTAATGGACGAGGATGCCGGTCTCGCCGTCGACGACGACCTCCGGGATCCCCCCGACATCGGAGGCCACGACCGCCGTGTCGCACGCCATCGCCTCCAGGTTGACGATCCCGAGGGGCTCGTACACGGACGGGCAGGCGAACACCGTGGCGGCGGAGAGGATCTCGATGACCTCCTCGCGCGGCAACATGTCACGGAGCCAGAACACACCGTCACGGGTGGACTGCAGATCGCCGACCAGGGACTCCATCTCGGCCGCGATCTCCGGGGTGTCCGGCGCACCCGCGCACAGCACGAGCTGTGCATCCGGGTGGAAGTCGCGGGCGGCACGGACCAGGTGGGGCACCCCCTTCTGTCGGGTGATGCGGCCGACGAACGCCACGATCGGCCGGTCCGGGTCGACACCGTGGCGGCGGAGGACGGAATCCTGGCCCGAGAACGTCTCGACCGGCGACCATACGGAGGTGTCGATACCGTTGAGGATCACGTGGATCCGGCTCGGGTCGACCTCGGGGTAGACGCGGAGGATCTCGTCCTTCATCCGCGCACTCACGGCGACCACCGCATCCGCATGGGCGAAGGCGTTGCGCTCGGACCACGACGAGACGCGGTAGCCTCCGCCGAGCTGCTCGGCCTTCCAGGGGCGGCTGGGTTCCAGCGAGTGCGCGGACACCACATGCGGGATCCCGTAGAGCTCCCCGGCGAGGTGGCCCGCGAGGCCCGCGTACCAGGTGTGGGAGTGGACGATGTCCGCCCCCTCCGCGGCCACACACATGCGCAGGCCCGCCGAGAGGGTGCGGATCGCGGGGTTGGCGTCCTCGCCCAGCTCCGGATCGGGGCGAAACGCCCGAGCGGTGTCCCGGTCGGCGCCCATGCACAGGACGTCGACCTCACACAGCGGCCTCAGGGTGGCCACCAGTTCGGTCACGTGGACGCCCGCCCCGCCGTAGACCTCTGGCGGGTATTCCCTCGTCATCATCGCTACTCGCACACCGGCCAACCTAGCCGCCCACGGCGTCCCCTGGAGCGTTGCGGGTGAACCCCGCCCGACCACGGGGTGTCCTGCCGGGGCGGTGCGGGGGCAAGTCCCGCGATGGCCCGCGTCGGCGGCCCGGAAATCGTTACGGTGGGTGTGTGAGGAACCAGCCGCACGTCCTAGCAATAGTCCTCGCCGGCGGCGAGGGCAAGCGACTCTTCCCGCACACGGCGGACCGCGCCAAACCAGCGGTCCCGTTCGGCGGGTCCTACAGGTTGATCGACTTCGTCCTGAGCAACCTCGTCAACGCCGGCTTCATGCGGATCTGCGTCCTCACGCAGTACAAATCGCACTCCCTCGACAGGCACATCTCGCAGGTGTGGCACATGAGCGGGATGGGCGGTGAGTACATCACCCCCGTCCCCGCGCAGCAGCGGCTCGGGCCGCGGTGGTACACCGGTTCGGCGGACGCCATCCTGCAATCGTTGAACCTGGTCTACGACGAGAGGCCCGACCACATCGTCGTCTTCGGGGCGGACCACGTGTACCGCATGGATCCCCGTCAGATGCTGGAGCACCACATCGAGACGGGAGCCGCGGTCACGGTCGCCGGGATCCGGGTCCCGCGGCGTGAGGCCTTCGCCTTCGGTTGCATCGACGCGGGGGAGGACGACCTGATCCGGGACTGGGTCGAGAAGCCCTCCGATCCGCCGGGGACTCCGGACGACCCGGACGCGACCTTCGCCTCGATGGGCAACTACATCTTCACCGCGGACGCGCTCGTCGACGCCCTCAAGGCCGATGCGGAGAAGCCGGATTCCACCCACGACATGGGCGGGGACATCATCCCCGCGCTGGTGGAACAGGAGCGCGCGTACGTGTACGACTTCGCGCGCAACCGGGTCCCGGGTGAGACGGAGCGCGACAGGGGGTACTGGCGTGACGTCGGGACCATCGACGCCTTCTACGACGCCCACGTGGATCTGGTCTCGGTGCACCCGGTCTTCAACCTCTACAACAAGCTGTGGCCGATCCGTACGCAGCAGGACAACCTCCCGCCCGCCAAATTCGTCAACGGTGGGATGTCCCAGGAGTCGATGGTGGGGGCGGGGACGATCATCTCCGCGGCCACCGTGCGCAACTCCGTGGTCTCCAACAACGTGGTCGTGGAGGACGGCGCCGTGGTGGAGGGCAGTGTGCTCATGCCCGGTGTCCGGATCGGCCGGGGGGCCGTGGTGCGCAAGGCGATCGTGGACAAGAACTGTCAGATCGGGGCGGGTGACGTGATCGGGGTGGACCATGAGCGCGACCGTCTGCGGTTCCCCGTCAGTGCCGGCGGCGTGGTGAGCGTGTCCAAGAACTCGGTCACGTCGCTACCGGGCTGAGACGGGTCGACGGGCACCGGCCGGCCGCCCGGTGCGGTGTGGACTAGCCCGGCGCGGTGTGGATCAGCCCGGTGCGGTGTTAATCAGAGGGTGACGACGGTCAGCCCGCCGCCGACGGGCAGGACGGTGGCGTGAGCGTGCTCGGGCAGGTCCGCTCCCTCCGGCAGCGGAGCGTGCTCACCGATCAGCACCAGCGCGCCACCGGGGCGCAGCAGATGGTGGGCCCTGGCCAGGACCCGGGAGACCGAGTGGTCCGGCACGTCGGCGACGAGCAGGTCGTAGGCCCCGTCGGCGAGCCTGTCCGCCACCTCCAGGGGCCGCGCCGCGATGTAGCGGGCGGCGGACGCGGGGTGGCCGGCGTCCCGCACCGCGGCCCGGGCCGCCTCCAGGTGGTGAGGGTCGTCGGTGATGCAGGTGACCACTGCCCCGGAGCCCTGTCCGGCTGCGGCCAGGATCGCCAACGCGGGGACGCCGGGGGCGGGGGAGATGCACACCGCGGCCCGGGCGCCGGTCAGTCTCGCGACCAACCGGATCACCTCGGCGGTCAACGCGTCCGGAGAGGCGGCCCCCAGTTCGGCCGCGTCCGCGCGTGCGGGGGCGTAGAGCGAGTCGTCGACCAGACCGGCGCTGCGACGCGCGAGATCGGTGAGCCGGGAACGGTCGGTGGCGGGGACATCAGTCGAATCGGGCACCTGATCAGCGTATCGCCGCGTGCGCGTACGACGTGTCCAACGCGCGGTGATCGGATCGGTATGAGACTCTCAGGGGGATCTCAGTACGGGTATACCGTGAGGACAGCCCGATGAGGGAGGGTGGGACCACGTCGCTCCACGAGGGTGCGGCGGAAAACCGCGCGGGCGACTTGCGAGGATCCCGCGCCGGAAGGCGGCGGCAGCGCATGTACTCGCAGACCGTGCACGAGACGTCGATCCTCCCCGGCGGGGACCACGACGAGGCGGTGGGGACCGCGCGCTTCGACGCGAGCGGCGACGCCGCGGACATGCCGTCCTGGTCCCAACTCGTCGCCCAGCACGGGGACAGGGTCTACCGCCTGGCCTTCCGGCTCTGCGGTAACGCGCACGACGCGGAGGACATCACCCAGGAGGCGTTCATCCGGGTGTTCAGGTCCCTGGACAAGTACAAGCCGGGCACCTTCGAGGGGTGGATGCACCGCATCGTCACCAACCTCTTCCTCGACATGGCACGACGCCGGTCCCGGATCCGCTTCGAGGCTCTCCCCGACGACGCCGAGCGGGTGCCGGGCCGGGAACGCAGTCCGGAGCAGGTCCTCTCGGAGGAGACCTTCGATCCGGTCCTCCAGACCGCCCTGGCCAACCTCTCGCCCGAGTTCCGCGCGGCGGTGGTGCTGTGCGACATCGAAGACCTCAGCTACGAGGAGGTCGGGCGCATCCTCGGGGTGAAGATGGGGACGGTCCGCAGCCGGATACATCGGGGACGGTCCGCCCTGCGAGCCGAACTCGAGGCGGCCGGTGTGACCGGGGTGCACCAGGGCATCGACTGATCTCGCGGGGTCTGCGGGGAACCAGCGGCGCCCCCGGCGCGTTGATCCCCTCGGACGGTGGGAGCACCGGGCGCCGGCCGGGATCCGGTGCCGAGGCAGACGGACGAGAAGGGGCGAGGGTGGACCGACACCAGGCGGGACGCGGGTCCACCCCCGAGTACCGGTTGTCCCGGGATTCGGTCCGTGAAGTCGCCGAGAGCACGCCGCCACCTCGCGGGGGACACCACTTCCTGTCCACCGACCACCTCTCCACCGAAGCGGCGGCGGCATACGTCGACGGGTGCCTCCCCGCCGCCGGAAAGGTCCGCGCGGACGCCCATCTCGCTCTGTGCGCGCAGTGCCGCCGCGAGGTGACCGACCAGCAAGACGCACGTCGGGCTCTCCGCGGTTCCGGACCCATCCACATGCCGGGGGACCTGCGCGAGCGACTCCGACGCCTCGGGGAGGGCGCGGCCGAGGCCGTCCCACCGGTCCCGGAGCCCTCGTCGGGCAGCCGATGGTCGAGACTCCTGCGCCGCCTGCGCCCGTCCGGCCGTTAGGCTGGGCCGCGTGGAGGATGAGAATGGAGTACCCGGCCCGGCGGGGCGGGGTGCGGATCCCGACCGGCCGCTCCGCGAGCCGGCCCCGATCCACAAGCCCGAGGTGGACGACGCCGCCGCCGGGCTCTTCTCCCGTCCGCCCGGGGTGACCGGGGGAGTCGATCCCCGGCGCCCGGCGTCTCCGGACGAGCCCTCGTCACCGGACCCCTCGTCACCGGACCACGCGTCCGGGCCGGCGCACAGAGACGAGTCCGACTCCGCGCTGGCCGCCGCGTTCGGCCCGTCCGGGGACACGGACGGGGGGATCGAGCGACACCCGTCGTGGCAGGACCAGACCGAGGAGCCGCCACCCGCATCACCCGACCCCTGGCGCGATCCCCACGCGCCCGTGGGGTTCGGTGCACCCGCCGTGCAGCCGACCGAGGAGTTCGGGCCCCAGGACCTGTCCGGTGACTCTGTGCCCCCGCCCCCGAGGCTGTCGCTCTCCGAGGCCCTGTTCGAACGGCGACTGAGTCGGCAGGCACTCGCGGGAGCAGCGGCCGCCGTTGCCGTCATCGCCCTCGTTGGTGGCGGGATCGGAGCGGTCGTCGCCGATTCGGCGCGAGTGCTCACCACATCGACCGTCCGCATCGCCGACGCGCCGACGAACGTCCTGCGGCCTGACAACCCGGTCGGTGAGGTCGCCCAGCGGGTCCAGCCGGCGGTGGTCAACATCCAGGTCTCGACTCCCTCTGCGCGGGGTGAGGGCTCCGGCATCGTCATCGACCCGCAGGGGTACATCGTCACCAACAACCACGTCGTCACGATGGACGGAGCCGCGGACCGGGCGAACATCGACGTCGTCTTCCCGGACGGGACCAGGGCGTCGGCCGAACTGGTGGGCCGCGACCCGGCGACCGACCTCGCGGTACTCAAGGTCGACGGGGTCCAGAACCTCACCGTGGCGACACTCGGGGATTCCGAGCGGGTCGAGGTGGGCGAGCAGGTGGTGGCGATCGGTTCGCCCCTGGGCCTGGCCAGGACGGTCACCGAGGGCATCGTGTCGGCCACCGAGCGGCCGATCGCGCTGGGGGAGTCGACGTCCGACGGGGACGTCGTGATCGACGCCATCCAGACGGACGCGGCGATCAACCCCGGCAACTCGGGCGGTCCGCTCATCGACGCCAGCGGGGCGGTGATCGGCATCAACACCTCCATCTTCACCCGGTCCGGCGGGTCGATCGGCCTGGGGTTCGCGATCCCCGTCAACGACGTGCGCGCGATCGCGACCTCGCTCATGACCGAGGGGTCCGTGCGCCATGCCACGATCGGTGTGAACGCGCGCAAGGCGGACAACGGCAACGTCGAGGGCGCCGAGCTCGTCAACGTCCGGGAGGGCTCTCCCGCGCGCGAGGCCGGCCTGCGGGAAGGCGACGTGGTGACGATGATCGGTGAACGTCGGGTGCGTTCCTCCGACGAACTCATCGTGGCCGTCCGTCGCGCCGGCGCGGACGTGGACGTCCCGGTGGAGGTCATCCGCGACGGATCACGGATCGAGGTGACCGTCCGGCCCGTCCTCGCCTGACTCCGCCGTGGTCCGAGGTCGTGGTGACCAGGGGCGCCGGGACGACGTATCCTCAGAGACGATGTTCTCAAACGTGGGTTGGTCCGAGCTCCTGGTGTTGGGCGTGATCGCGCTCGTCGTCCTGGGGCCCGAACGCCTGCCCGAAGCCGCCCGGTGGCTCGCCTCCGCGATCCGCAAGGTCAAGGAGTTCGCAGGGACCGCCCAGCAGCAGCTGCGCGATGACTACGGGGCCGACTTCGAGGAGTTCCGCGAACCGCTCAAACAGCTCAGCGACCTGCGGGGCATGAGCCCTCGCGCGATGGTGACCAAACACCTCCTCGACGGGGACGACTCCCTGTTCACGGGCGATTTCGGCGCAGCGGCGCCGGCAGGGGGCCCACAACCCGCCGGCCCCCAGTCCACCGGGCCACAGTCGACCGGACCGCAGCCCACCGGCTCCCAGTCGGCCGGCCCCCAGAGAACCGGACCCCGCCCGGCCGTCCCCGGGTCGAGCGCGCCGACCCCCCCGTCCTCGCCCACGTCTCCGGGCGCCGCGCTCACCTGGGACCCGGACGCCACCTGAGCCACCCGCATCCGTCCCGTCGGACGGGTCGTGACCGCAGTGGCGACGGTCAGAGGTGGCGGGTGGTGTCGATACCGAGGTTCATCCCCGCCAGGCCCCGGGGCCGGACCGCGAGACCGTCCGCGATCTCCCGGTAGGCCCGGCCGGACGGCGAGTCCGGTTCCGCCAGGACGATCGGGGTGCCCTCGTCGCCGTGCTCGCGGACGGCCTGCTCGAGCGGTACCTGGCCGAGCAGCCGGACCGGCGCCCCCACCGACCGGGAGAGGTTCGCGGCGACCTCGGCTCCACCGCCGGTGCCGAAGACGTCCATGCGGGTCCCGTCGGGCAGTTCGAGCCACGACATGTTCTCGATCACGCCCGCGATGCGCTGACGCGTCTGCAGGGCGATCGACCCCGCCCGCTCGGCCACCTCGGCCGCCGCCTGCTGTGGTGTCGTGACCACGAGGATCTCCGCCGACGGGATGAGTTGCGCGATCGAGATGGCCACGTCACCCGTGCCGGGCGGCAGATCCATCAGCAGGACGTCGAGGTCCCCCCAGTACACGTCGGCGAGGAACTGCTGGAGTGCGCGGTGCAACATGGGGCCACGCCAGACCACCGGGGTGTTGCCCTTGGTGAACTGGGCGATCGAGATGACCTTCACGTCGTGTGAGACCGGCGGCAGGATCATCTGCTCGACCTGGGTGGGTCGCGCGTCGGTGCCGAGCATCCGGGGGATGGAGTGCCCGTAGATGTCCGCGTCGAGAACCCCCACGGACAGCCCGCGGGACGCCAGAGCGGTCGCGAGGTTGACGGTGGCGGTGGATTTACCCACGCCGCCCTTGCCCGAGGCGACCGCGTACACCCGGGTCAGGTTGCCGGGCTGGGCGAACGGGATGACGGGCTCGGCCGCGTCGCCCCTGAGGTGTTTGCGGAGTTCCGTTCGCTGCTCGTCGTTCATCACGTCGAGGTCGACCACGACCTCGCCCACACCGGCGACGTCCGCGACCGCGGTGCGGACCCGATCCGTGATGGTGTCCCGCATCGGGCACGTGGCCACCGTCAGGTAGATGCCTATGTCGACCCGGCCGGAACCCTCGTCGATGCTGACGCCCTTGACCATGCCGAGCTCGGTGAGCGGCTTTCGGATCTCCGGGTCGTCGACCTTGGCCAGGGCGGCGCGGATCGCTTCTTCGCTGGGTGCACTCATGATGCCCCCGAGTCTAGGCGTCGGGGTGGGGGCGTCGGGGTGGGGGCGGGCGATTCAGGCGGGTGGTGGCGCGCAGAACGGCGCGATGCAGGGGAGCTCGAAGACCGGCAACGCGGGTGGGGCCGGGGCGACCTGTGCCGGCGGTGCGGGCGGCCGAGGAGCCGGGAAGTTCTCCGGGGACGGGGACGGGGACGGTGGTGCGGGCTCCGTGGGCGGGGCGGGCGTCGGGGTCACCTCGGTACATCCGGGCACCGGGGCACCGGGCTCTCCGGGCTCTCCCTGCCGGGGAGGCGCCGGCGGGGCGGTGGGCCGCCCCACCCAGCCGTCCGGGCAGTGTTCGGGGGTCGCCGGGGGTTCCACGATCGGCTCGGGCTTGTGGATCTCCGGCAGGTCCGCGGGCAACGGGTAGGCGTTGACGGCGTACCCGTGGGCCCAGGCGTTGACGTTGGCGACGTAGGCGAGCGAGTTGTTGTAGGCGAGGATGGCCCGGGTGCGCGCAGCGGGGTCGCCCATCGAACCGCCCTGTCCGCACAGCAGGGTCGCGGCCGCGAGAGCGCCGTCGTAGATGTTGTTGGGGTCGGCAACACCGTCGCCGTTGCCATCCCTGCCCAGCACAGCCCAGGTGGACGGGATGAACTGCACGGGCCCGACCGCCCGGTCGTACTCGGTGTCTCCGTCGAACCTCCCACCGTCGGTGTCGGTGATGACGGCGGTTCCGGGCAGCGACCCGTCCAGGCGGGGACCGAGAATCCGACCGATGGTGTTGCCCTGCGCATCGAAGCGGCCCCGACCCTGGTTGGACTCGACCTGACCGATACCCGCGAGGATGGTCCAGTCCATCTCGCACTCGGGCTTCTCGATCGTGAGGCGGTCGGTGGCGCGGTGGTAGGCGTCGAGGGCGATCCCGGGGATGCCCAGGGGGCCGTCGGGAATCGTCGCCGGCTCGATGTGTGCGGCCCCGGGATCGTCCGTCTCGCTCGGCGGCGGTGTCTCGGTGGTCGGGGAGGTGGTACCGGATGCGGTCGTCGGATCCTGGGCCGCGGTCTCGGCCGCCTGGACGATGCCGGATGCGCCGGTGGGCCGACTGTGGTCCATGGTCAGGCTCACGGCCGTGAGTATGCCGATCACACCCACGGCGACCGCCGCGCTGGTCAGTGCCCGTCGATCAGTATCGTGCGCGATCTTGCGCAAAGCTCCCCCTACAACGTCCGGACGGTGTCTCGAGCGGGGTGCGTCGTGACATCGCTGCCGTGCGGGTCGACGCTACCTCCGGCCCCTGGTGTCTGAATCGCTTTTGACCGGTTCGGTGTTACCGCCATCACAATCCCGGGTCGCGAGCAGGGCCTCGATCCGCTCGACCGAGCTCTTGAGGTCGTCGAGCTCGCGGCGGAGGTAGTCGCGGGTGACCGTCTCACCCACGGAGAGCCGGACGGAGGCCAACTCGCGGGCCAGGAACTCGGTGTCCGCCTTGGTCTGGGTCGCGCGCAACCTGTCCACGGCGATGGACTCCTTGTCCCGGTCCTCCTGCCGGTTCTGTGCCAGCAGGATCAACGGCGCCGCGTAGGCCGCCTGGGTGGAGAAGGCGAGATTGAGGAGGATGAACGGGTAGGGGTCGAAGCGCAGCGCCACCACCGTGACGTTGATGAGGATCCAGACGATGACGACGACCGTCTGGATCAGCAGATACTGGCCGGTTCCGAAGAAGCGTGCGATGGCCTCGCTGTATCGACCCACGGCGTCGGGATCGACGCTGATGCGGGGCCGCCGTGAGGTGACGGGGGTCGAGAGAGTCGAGCGTGTACCGGGTTCGGTCACCGACGTCCCTCTCTGTTGTCGTGCAGGTCCATGTCACGCCAGTCCTCGGGGAGGAGGTGATCGAGGAGATCATCGACCGCCACCGCCCCCAGCAGGTGCCCCTCGTCGTCGACGACCGGGCCGCACACGAGGTTGTACGTTGCGAAGAACCTGGTCACCGAGTCGACCGAATCCGTGGGGCGCAGGGTGGACAGGCTGGTGTCCACGGTCTCGGCGACCATCGTCGACGGCAACTCCCTGAGCAGTGCCTGGATGTGGACACAGCCGAGGTACTTCCCCGTCGGGGTGGCCGTGGGGGGCCGGACCACGAAGACGAGACTCGCCAGCGCCGGGCTCAGGTCGGGATTGCGGCAGTGGGCCAGGGCCTCCGCGACGGTCGTCTGCGGCGACAGGATGATGGGCTCGGGGGTCATGAGCCCGCCGGCGGTGTCGGCGTCGAACGTCAGCAGGCGCCGGACCGGAGCGGAGTCGTCCGGGTGCATGAGCTCGAGGAACGATTCCGCGTCCTTCTCCGGCAGTTCCCCCAACAGGTCCGCGGCGTCGTCGGGGTCCATCGCCTCGAGGACGTCCGCCGCCCGTTCGAGTTCGAGCCGGGTCACGATCTCGGTCTGCTCGTCGTGGGGGAGTTCCTGGAGGATGTCCGCGAGCCGCTCGTCGTCGAGGGTGCGGGCTACCTCGAGCCGGCGCACCTCGGGCAGTTCCCGCAGGGCGTGCGCGACGTCCGCCGGCCGGAGATCGGCATAGCGTTCGACCAGGCTCTCGGCCCCGTGTTCGGGGGTGCCGATGGCGTCGTCGTCCAGCCCCTCGATCCGAGCCCACGGCTGGATCGACACCGGCCCCCGGCGACCGAGTGGTCCGCGCCCGCGTCGAACCCGGACGGCCAGACGGGAGACGAGCCAATCGCGGGTGCGCTGCTGCTCGATCTCCACGTCGACCACCTGGTAGCGCGCCGCCGGCGCCGACAGGGCCGTGCCGGCAGACCCGGACGCGCCGGGGGACGCGATGCCGGTCGTACTGCGGTCCGGATCGACCCCGACGATCGAGTCCACCAGCGCACCGAGCACGAGGTTCTCCCCGGGCCTGGACTGGAACCGGTGAAGATTGATGGTTCCGGAGATGAGCGCGACCGAACGGGGCTCGACCGCCGCGACCCTCAACATCGGGACGAAGATCCGCCGACGGGTCGGAAGCTCCACCACCAGTCCGAGCACCCGGGGCTGCTTGTGCCGGGCACGCATCGTCACCACGACGTCACGGATCCGCCCGATGTCGTCCCCGTCAGGGCCGATCACGGGCAGTCCGGCTAGCCTGGCGACGAAAGCCTTGTTGAGGTTCGCCATGCGGACCAGGTTAGTCACCGGGTGGTGGATCGCACCCCGCCCGCACCGCACCGGAAGGGAGTGCCCGCAGATGACCCCCGCCCAGCACACGGATCCCGCACTGTCGGATTCCGCCGCGGCGACGATCGCCGGTCTCCGCGCCCGCCCACGGCGCACGGTCCTCGCCGTCCCCGGCAGCAGCGTCAAGATGATCGACAAGGCGCGCGGCCTGCCGGTGGACGAGGTGTTCCTCGACCTCGAGGACGCCGTGGCGGGGCCGGCCAAGGAGCAGGCCCGGGAGAACGTCGTCGACGCGCTCACCACGGGGCGCTTCGCCGCGCCGACCGTCGTCGTGCGGGTCAACGCGTGGGACACCGAGTACACGGTCCGCGACGTGACCGAGGTGGTCGGCCGGGCAGGCGCGCACGTCGACGCACTACTGCTGCCCAAGGCGCGGTCGGCCGCGGAGGTCCGGGCCCTCGACCTGGTCCTGACCCAGGTCGAGAAGTCAGCGGGGTTGCCGGTAGGGCACATCGGGATCGAACCCCAGATCGAGGACGCGCTCGGGCTCACCCACATCGATGAGATCGCCACCGCCAGCCCCCGGGTCCTGACGCTGGTGTTCGGACCCGCCGACTTCATGGCCTCGATCGGTATGCGCACGCTCACCGTGGGGGAGCAGCCCGAGGGATACGCGCCGGGGGACGCCTACCACCACGTGCTGTTGAGCATCCTCGTCTCGGCCCGTGCGCACGGGCTGCAGGCGATCGACGGGCCGTTCCTCAAGGTGAGGGACGTGGAGGGTTTCACGCGGGCGGCGGCGCGCACCGCGGCGTTGGGGTTCGACGGCAAATGGGTCCTGCATCCCGCCCAGGTGGACGCGGGCAACGAGGTGTTCAGCCCACGCCAGGACGAGTTCGACAAGGCGGAGGGGATCCTCGCCGCCTACGCCCACTCGACGTCGGCCGAGGGAGGGGCCCGGGGCGCGCTGATGTTCGGAGACGAGATGCTCGACGAGGCCAGCCGCAAGATGGCCCTGGTGGTGTCCGCGCGGGGCCGCGCCGCAGGGATGACCACGTCGGGCGCACAGGAGACCGACCCCTCCGGGTCGGCGACGGAAGGACCGAACTGATGACCACCCCGATCTCCCCGACCTCCGGCAGGCGCGGCCGCGGGCAGACGCCCGGGCTCCCCACCCCACCCACCGGGTGGGTCGTGGGTTCCTACCCGACCTATGCCCAGGCGCAGGCGGCTGTGGACCACCTCGCCGACGAGGACTTCCCCGTCCACGAGGTGACCATCGTGGGCGTGGACCTCATGCAGGTGGAACGTGTCACCGGCCGTCTGACCTGGCCCAAGGTTCTGCTCGGGGGACTGGCGACCGGGGCGTGGCTGGGGCTCTTCGTGGGTCTGCTCATCGGGATCTTCACCCAGCCGATGTGGGGGGTCGTCCTCACCGGGCTCGTGGGCGGTTCGGTGTTCGGTGTGGTCTCGGCGTCGCTGTCCTACGCCGCGACGCGGGGCAAGCGCGACTTCGCCTCGACCTCGCAGCTGGTCGCCGGGCGCTACGACATCCTGTGCGAGCCCGCGAACGCCGAGAAGGTCCGCGACGAGCTCGCGCGCCTCGGCCTCTCGTGACCCTCCCGGGAACCGGATCCGACCCGGCGGCCGTCCTGGCAGCGGTCCGGGAGCACCTGGTCACCCATCTCGGCCCGGAACCGCAGGAGGCGTCGGTCACCTTCCTGGGTGCGGCTCCGATCCGGGTCCTGCGCTTCGTGGACGTGGAGTCTGGGCTGGTCCGCTACGCCTCGCTCGGATGCTCGGCCGATCCCATGGGGGACCCGTCCGCCCTCGTCCCCGACCCGGCGGCGCCACGGGCCGAGCTCTGCCTGGTGCTCCGGGGCGGGGTCGACGGGGTCGTGCGCGCGCTGGCCGTCCTCGCGGCCGCGCCGGCGGTCGAGGGTCTGGTGCTCTCGGAGGGCGCACTCATCGACCTGGGCGAGCCGCTGTGGCCGGGCGCGGCGTTCACGGCCGTCGTCCTGCGCGCGCCCGAGGTCCCCGACGTCGAGTTGAGCGGGGAGGCCGCGCCCGTGCGGGTCTTCCGCGCGGTCCCGGTGACACACACCGAGGCGGCCTGGGTCCGGCTCAAGGGGGCCGCGGAACTCGAGGACGCGTGGACCGAGGCCGGGATCGACGTGACCGACCCCGCGCGCCGAGCGGTGAACCCGGGCCTGGCGCGCTGACTACAGCCAGCGGTTCTTCCGGAAGAGCAGGAACAACCCCGTGCACGCGGCGGCCATGACCCCGAGCACCACGTAGTAGCCGTACTCGGACCGCAGTTCGGGCATGTTGGTGAAGTTCATCCCGTAGATCCCCGCGATCATCGTGGGCACCACGGCGATCGCCACCCACGCGGAGATCCGCCGCATGTCGGTGTTCTGCTGGACGCCGATCATCGCCATGGCGGCGTGGACCAGAGAGGTGATCTGCTCATCGAGAGTCGAGATCCCCGCGGCGACCCGGGTGTGGTGGTCGTGGACGTCGCGGAAGTAGTGCCGCACCACCGAGGGGATCAGATCCAGATGCTCGACCGACAGCCGCCGCAGGGGAAACGCGAGCGGCGCGATGTCGTGCTTGAGTTCGAGGAGCTCGCGCTTGAGCACGTAGATCTGCTCGATGCCGACCCGCGTTCGCGGGGCGAAGACCGCGATCTCGAGATCGTCCACCTCTCGTGACATCTTCTCGGCGACCCGCAGGTAGCCGTCCACCACCAGGTCGACCACGGCGTGCATCACCGCCGCGGGTCCCCGGGCCAGCCTCTCGGGCGTCCCCTCGAGTTCTGTGCGGAGGCCTGACAGGCCCGCGACGTCGCCGTGGCGCACGGTAATCACGAAATCCCGGCCCAGGATCACCATGATCTCCCCGGTGGAGACGATGTCTGTGGTGTCGGTCACCTTCTGATGCTCGAGGTACTCAACCGTCGACATCGCCAGTACCAGGGAGTTCTCGTAGACCTCCAGTTTGGGCCGCTGCCGCCCGGCGGCCGCGTCCTCGGTGATCAGCTCGTGCAGACCGAACACCGACGCGAGCGCCTCCATCTGGTGCCGGTCCGGATCGTGGAGGCCGATCCACACGAAACCCCGCCCGGTCTCGCGGACGCGTTCGAGCGCGGCCTGGTGGGTGACATGGCCCGGCTCGCGGACGCCGTCGACGTAGACACCGCAGCCGACCACCGCGCGTTCGGTGGGGACGGTCAACCGGGAGGGTGGGGGCGCGGGAGCGGTCGTCGTGCTCTGCAGTCTGCGGATACTGGGCACCTGGGCTCCCCTCGATCGTTGCCCTGACACTATCGGGCAATCGCGCGTGGGGCCTGGACACGAGACCGTTAGGGTGCTGCTGGGAGACTGTAGGGCAGGTGCTGCACCAGCGGGTGCGGGCGTGGCGAGGAAGGACGTGGTCGGGTGCGACTGTCGCGGGGTGGGGCCGGGGTCCGGGCACTGGCGATCGCCGGGGCCGCCGTGGTGGGGTTGAGCGGATGCCAGGCGCAGTCCTCGATAATCCCCGCCCACCAGCCCGATCCGGTGGTGGTGATCGAGACCGCATCCTTCGGTGAGGCCGAGATCGTCGGCCACATCTACGGCAACGCGCTGTTGCGCTCCGGCTCCCGGGCCACCATCCGGTCCCAGTCCGGGAGCCAGACCGAGGTTCTCGAGTCGGTGACGAGCGGGGACGCCACCTTCACCATCGGATACACCGGGGAACTGTTGCGCTCGTTCGATCCCCGCTCGACGGCGGTCGACGCGGACGAGGTCTACAGCGCGATGATGGCCGCACTGCCCGAGGGTGTGACGGCGGCCGACCCGGCTCCCGCCGAGGACGCCCCCGTGTACGTGGTGACCCGCCACACCTCGGAGACCCGCGGTCTACGGACCATGTCCGACCTCGAGAGCCGGTGCGGCGAATTCACGCTGGGCGGACGCCAGGAGGCGCTCGCGGACCGCGAGCTCGCCACCGCCGTGGGCGGGACGTACGACTGTGGGTTCGGGCGGCGGGTGGCGCTCGGACCGAACCCTCGCGCGGTCCTCGAGGCGCTGCGGGCGGGCGAGATCGGCGTGGGGTTGGTCCAGTCGACCGACCCGGTGCTGGATCCCGACGACATGGTGGTGTTGGACGACGACGAGGACGCGATCCTGGCCCAACACCTCGTCCCGGTGTTCCGCAAGGGCTCCCTCTCGGAGGACCAGTTGGCCCTGGTCAACCGGATCAGCGGGGAGCTGACCACCGACGACGTCCGGGAACTGCTCCTCGGGGTGGAGTTCGGGACATCCACCCCGACCGCTCTCGCCGACTACTGGCTCGACTCGCACGACTACTGACTCCCGGAGCCGAGTCCCCCCGACGCACGAATCCGCTACCCCCCGGTCGGATCCGCTACCCCGATTCGGGTAGCGGATCCTGCGGTGGGGTAGCGGATTCGGATGATCGGACTCGGGGGCGCGGAGGCCCGCGCCTACCCCGCGCCTACCCCGTGGCCGTGATCAGGAGAACGCCTCGTCGACGAGAGCCTTCTGCTCGACCGCGTGGACCTTGCTGAGCCCGGTCGACGTGGCCGCCATGGCCCGCCGCGACACCCGCTTGATCGGGGGGAACTCCGGGATGACCTCCGGCAGGTTGAGGGCCAGGAAGCTCCACGCGCCCTGGTTGGCCGGTTCCTCCTGCACCCACCGCACCTCGGAGAGGTTCGGGTAGTGCCCGAGTGCTTCGCGGAGACGGCGGAACGGGATCGGGTGGATCTGTTCCAGCCGCACGATCGCGATGTGGTCGTGGCCTTCCTTCTCCTGGCGGGCCGCCAGCTCGTAGTAGAGCTT
The DNA here is from genome assembly GCF_002289575.1 of Dietzia natronolimnaea. Lineage (GTDB taxonomy): Bacteria > Actinomycetota > Actinomycetes > Mycobacteriales > Mycobacteriaceae > Dietzia > Dietzia natronolimnaea_A. The sequence continues at coordinate 88,832 of NZ_NTGA01000017.1, read as the reverse complement.
GCCGGAGACCAGGAGCATGGTCGTGACCTTCTCCGGGTCCTTCCCACCGTCGACGAAGGTGGGATCGTCGAGAACCGAGCGGAACTTGCCCGTCGTGAAGTCCTCGAGGGCGCTGACGGCCTTCTTGTTGCGCAGCATCGACTTGGGGGTGAAGACGATCTGCGGACGCTTGATCCCGTCCGTGGCGTGACGGCGCATGAGGTGGAAGTAGTTCGCAGGTGTGGACGGCTGGGCGACCGTCATCGAGCCCTCCGCACACAGCTGCAGGAAACGCTCCATGCGACCCGACGTGTGATCCGGTCCCATGCCCTCGTGTCCGTGCGGGAGGAGGAGCGTGACCGAGGACTTCTGGCCCCACTTGGCCTCACCGGAGGAGATGTACTCGTCGATGATGGTCTGGGCACCGTTGACGAAGTCGCCGAACTGGGCCTCCCACAACACCAGCGCCTCCGGGTCACCGACCGAGTATCCGTACTCGAATCCGACGCCGGCGAACTCGGTCAGCGCCGAGTTCCACACCTCGAAGCGACCCTCGGCGTCCTCGAGGTTCTGCAGGGGCGAGTACGGCTCCGATGTGGTCTTGTCGACCACAACGGCGTGGCGCTGCGTGAAGGTCCCGCGCTGCGAGTCCTGCCCGGCCAGACGCACGGTCCGGCCCTCCTGGACCAGCGAGCCGATCGCCAGCAGTTCGGCGAACGCCCAGTCGATGTTTCCGTTGTAGGCCATCTTCTGACGCGCCTCGTAGACCGGCTTGACCCGCGAGTGGATGTGGAAGTCCTCCGGCAGGTTGCCGAAGGCGTCGCCGATGGCGTGGATGACCGACTCGTCGACCGCCGTCACCAGGCGCTTGGGCAGCGGCTGGTTGGGCAGGATCGACTCGGACGCCTTGACCGGGTGCTTCTCGAGCTCCCGGACCTCGTTGAAGACCCGCTCGAGCTGACCCTGGAAGTCGCGGAGGGCGTTCTCCGCCTCCTTCTCGGTGATGTCGCCGCGTCCGACCAGATCGTCGGTGTAGGACTGGCGGACGCTCTTCTTGGCGTCGATGACCTCGTACATTCGCGGTTGCGTCATCGACGGGTCGTCGGCCTCGTTGTGCCCGCGGCGGCGGTAGCAGACGAGGTCGATCACGACGTCCTTCTTGAACTGCTGGCGGAAGTCCATGGCCAACCGGGCCACCCGCACACAGGCCTCGGGATCGTCACCGTTGACGTGGAAGATCGGCGAGCCGATCATCTTGGCCACGTCCGTGGCGTACTGGCTCGACCGGCCCGCCTCGGGCGCCGTGGTGAAGCCGATCTGGTTGTTGACGACGATGTGGATCGTGCCGCCCGTGCGGTAGCCGTCGATCTGGGAGAGGTTGAGGGTCTCCGCGACCACACCCTGTCCGGCGAACGCGGCGTCACCGTGCAGCATGAGCGGCACGACCGGGTACTCCGCGCGCCATTCCGGGTCCTCGATGAGGTCCTGCTTGGCGCGCACGATCCCCTCCAGGACGGGGTCGACGGCCTCGAGATGCGACGGGTTGGCGGTGAGCGAGACCTTGATCTCGTTCTCCCCGAACATCTGGTACTGGATCCCCTCGGCGCCGAGGTGGTACTTGACGTCCCCGGAGCCGTGAGCGGCCGAGGGGTCCATGTTCCCCTCGAACTCGGTGAAGATCTGGCGATAGGGCTTACCCACGATGTTGGCCAGCACGTTGAGACGCCCGCGGTGCGGCATCCCGATCACGACCTCGTCGAGGGCGAACTCGGCGGCCTCGTCGATGACGGCGTCCATCATCGGGATGACCGACTCCGCGCCCTCCAACGAGAAGCGCTTCTGACCGACGTACTTGGTCTGCAGGAAGGTCTCGAACGCCTCGGCGGCGTTGACCTTCGACAGGATGTACTTCTGCTCGGCGACCGTCGGCTTGTCGTCGACGCCCTCGAGCCGGTCCTGGATCCACTGTCGCTGGTCGTTCTCGAGGATGTGCGTGTACTCGATGCCGATCTTGCGGCAGTACGCCGCGCGGAGCGCCGAGAGGACGTCGCGCAGGCGCATCTTGTCCTTGCCGACGAACCCGCCCACGGAGAACTTCCGGTCCAGGTCCCAGAGGGTCTGCTCGTGCGAGTTGACGTCGAGATCCGGATGGAAGGTGCGCCGACGCTGGGCGTGCCGACCGTCCAGTGGATCGATGTCCGCCATGAGGTGACCACGGTCGCGGTAGGCCGCGATGAGCTCGAGGACGCGGGCGTCCTTGTCCACGCGCGGGTCGGTGATGTCCTGGCGCCACCGGACCGGCTCGTAGGGGATGCCGAGGACGTCGAAGATCTCGTCGTAGAACTCGTCGGCGAGCAGGAGGCGGTGGATCTCGCGCAGGAACTCGCCGGATTCCGCCCCCTGGATGATCCGGTGGTCGTAGGTGGAGGTGAGCGTGGTGATCTTGCCGATGGCGTTGTTGGCGAGCTGTTCGTCGCTCGCACCCTGGAACTCCGCCGGGTACTCCATCGCGCCGACGCCGAGGATCGCGCCCTGTCCCACGGTGAGGCGCGGGACCGAGTGGACCGTGCCGATACCTCCGGGGTTGGTCAGGGAGATGCTGACGCCGGAGAAGTCCTCCATCGTCAGCTTGCCGACGCGGGCGCGGGAGACGATGTCCTCGTAGGCGTCGAGGAAACCGCGGAAGTCGAGCTTCTCGCAGTTCCGGATGGCGGCCACGACGAGGGTGCGCCCCGCCTTGGTCTTCATGTCGATCGCCAGGCCCAGGTTGATGCCGTTCGGGGTGACGACGTTGGGCTTGCCGTCGATCTCCTCGAAGTAGTTGTTCATGTTGGGGTAGGCCTTGACGGCCTGCACCATGGCGTACCCGATGAGGTGGGTGAACGAGATCTTCCCACCGTGCGTCCGCTTGAGGTGGTTGTTGATGACGATCCGGTTGTCGATCATCAGCTTCGCCGGGACCGCACGGACCGAGGTGGCCGTGGGCAACGTCAGCGACGCGTTCATGTTCTTGACGATGGCGTTGGCCGGGCCGCGGAGGACCTTGTTCTCGGGCTCCTCCGGCGGCGTGTACTCGGGTTTCGTGGTCCGTTTCGCGGCCGGGGCGTCGGGCTTCTTGCGCGTCTCGTTCGATCGGACGGGGGCGGGAACGCCCTGGCCGCGGGCCTTGCGCGCGGGGGTGCTGTCGTCGGCGGGCTTGGCGGCCACGTCTTTCGCCGAGGACTCCGGGGACACGTCGGCCACGGTCAGCTCCGAGGTCTTCTGGGTGTTGGCGTCGGGGGTGGCGTTGTCGCCCCCGGATGCGTCGGCGGAGACCTTCTTGCCCTTCTTCCCGCCACCGTTCCTCTCGCCACCGTTCTTCCCACCGGTGCGTGTGTCACCCCCGTCCGCGGCCCGGCCGGCTCCGGACGAGCCCGTCGACGCATCACGGCCGGCGGCTGCCCCGGGGTTCGCGTCGAAGAACTCGTGCCAGGACTTGTCCACGGAAGAGGGGTCCTTGGAGAACCTCTCGTACATCTCGTCGACGAGCCACTGGTTCTGTCCGAACTGTGAGACGGTTTTGCTCACGATGTTGTGGTGCCTTCCTGATCTGTGGTGGGTTTCACACGCGATGGTCCCAGGCTAGACCTTCCGCGCGTTCCGGGCCTTCCGATCTCACCTGACAGGGGGATGCGGCGACCGGGTGGACGGCGGTCAGGTCGCGGGCCAGCTGTCCGGCGGGGTGCCGAAGGTGGTCGCCGCCGCGCTGACGACGGTCCGACCCAGCCGGCGGTTCCCCCAGCCCCCCACGGCCGCGCCGATGCCGGCGGGGGCCAGTTTGCCCATGGCGAGGGTGGCCCGCTTGACCGCGAACTTCCGGGCGAACCGGGACACCATGCGCCGGTTGACCTCCTTGAGGCCCGGAAGTCCCAGCGACCGTCCGGCGAGTGCTCCGCCCGCGGAGGCACCGCCGTTCGTGCTGACCGCGTTGGCCAGGATCGCGGTGCCCGATGCGCCGAGCATTACGGTCATGACGAGCAGTTCCTCGTGCTCGCCCAACTTGACGTCGATGCCGTGCACCTCCGCGACGGCCAGGGTGTAGAACGCCGCGGCCTCGATGAACACGAGTGACTCGGCACCGATCGCGCCGAACGCGATCACGGTGCCCACACCCGGCACTGCCGCCGTGGCGCCCACGGCCGCGCCGGACGCGGTGACGGCTGCGAGGAAGCGGGAGTCGAGCCGCTCGCGGATCAGTGCGGGACTCTCGTCGGGGTGGCTCTGGCGGAGCTTGCGGACATAACCCCTCGCCGCCCCGGCCTGGCTCCGTATCGCCTTGCGCAGGGCCCCGGTGGCGATTCCTGCGAGCGGACCGGAGACGTCGGTTTCGGCGGGGACGCGTTCTGGCACGGGATCTCCTCGGGGGTGGTCGCGACAGGAACGGCTGACCCTGTCCATCACCCCACGGTACGGAGATTCAAGTGGCCCCGCCTCCTACGGCAGGACCTGTTCGGTGTACTGGTTCGCGAAGACCCGGTCCGGGTCGAGTCGGTCACGTACCGCGACGAAATCGTCGAAGTGAGGCACGGTGGCCGAGAGATCGGCGGCGGTTCGGGTGTGCATCTTGCCCCAGTGGGGCCGGCCGTCCGCGGCGAGGAAGATCTCCTCGGCCGACCGGAAGAGTTCGGTGTGGTCCATCTGGTGGAACTGGTGGACCGCGATGTAACAGACGTCCCGCCGGTAGGCGGTCGACATCCAGACGTCATCCGCCGCGGCGAACCGCACCTCGACGGGGAACGGTGTGACGACGCCGGTGCGGTCGATCATGTCGCGCAGGTCGCCGAGCACGGCGGTGGCAGCAGCCACCGGCACCGCGTACTCCATCTCGCGGAAGCGCACCCGCCGCGAGGACGCGAAGACCCGGTAACTGCGATCGGTGTACGCGCGGGACGACATCGCCCGTGCGGTGACGCGGTTGAGTCGGGGGGTCAGTGACGGCCGCCGTGCGGCCGCCCGGCACAGCGCACCGAAGGCCTCGTTGGACAGGAACTCGTCCGCGACGAGCTCGCGGATGCGGCCGAGCGGACGCAGGTCCGCGTCACCCGGCAACCGGGTGTTGCGTCTGACGGTGACGGCGTCGGTGTGCGGGAACCAGAAGAACTCCGCGTGGTCGGCGGAGCTCGCGAAGCCCTCCAGGTCGGCGAGCGCCGCCGCGAGGGTCCACGGGTGTTCCTCGGCGCTCAGTGCGAATGCCGGCACGCAGTGGATGGTCAACTTGGTGATGATCCCGATCGCACCGATCCCCAGGCGGGCCGCCTCGAACACCTCGGGATCCGACTCGCGCGAACAGTCCAGGACGGAGCCGTCCGCCGCGACGATCTGCAGTCCGACCACGGTGGCCGGCATGCCGACGGCGGTCCGGCCCGTGCCGTGGGTGCCCGTGGACACCGCGCCCGCCAACGACTGCTCGGCGAAGTCGCCGAGGTTCGGCTGGGCGAGCCCGAGGTCCCAGAGCAGGGGGCCGAGTCGGTGGAGTCGGGTGCCCGCCCAGACGGTCACGTCCGCCCCGTCGACGTTCCCCTCTGGATCGCGGGTCGGGACGATCGACTCGATCCCGGTCAGGTCGTCGAGCGAGATCAGCACCCCGTCGGTCGCGGCGGCGGGGGTGAAGGAGTGTCCGGCGCCCACGCACTTGACCCTGGTGCCGCGCTCCGCGGCCGAGATCACGACCCCGGTGACCTCGGCGACCGTCGTGGGGTCGGACCGGCCCGACGGCGAGGCGAGGACGTTTCCGGCCCAGTTGTGCCACCGCGTGGTCGAGGTCGTCATGGGTGCAGAGGCTACCTCCCGGGGCGATCCCGGGGGCCGAACTGGACAACAGACCTGATGCCGGTCCGACGGCTGGCGGGGGCGCGAGGTGTAGTGCGCCCCTCGCCTCGTCGTCGTCGTACCATGGACGGGTGACCAGACGCCTGCCATCCGATCAGCGCCGAGCGCAGCTCCTCCGGGCCGCCCTCGAGATCGCCGAACACTACGGGCTCGGCGCGGTGACCGTCCGCGGTGTCGCGGAGCGCGCCGGCGTCTCCCTGGGGGTGGTGCACTACTGCTACACCGACAAGGAGGAGCTCCTCCGCGAGGTGATCGGTGCGGTTAACGCGGAGGTGCACCAGGCGGCCAGGGCGTTCATCAACGTCGACTTCGACTCGGGCGCCCTCGGCAGGGAGGGTCTGCGACGCAGGTTGTACGAGGCCATCGACCTGATCTGGGCCGTCATCTCCGCCTCTCCGGACCGTCAACTCCTCACCTACGAGATCGTCTCCTACTCGCTCCGCACCCACGGGTCGCCGGAGATCGGTCTGGCACGTCACCAGCAGGAGTCCAACGAGGAGATCATCCGGTCCGTCCTCGAGCGCACCGCGCAGTCGGCGGGTATGCGCTGGGGTATGGGGCTCGACGACATGGTCGGCGTCGTGGAGGCCACGGTGGCGGGGATCGGGTTGCGCTGGCAGATCTGCCGGGATGACGACGAGGCGATCGCGCTCCTCCACCGGGCCGTCGACCTGGTGGTGGCGGACGCGCACCCGGTCGACGGCGACTAGGTCGTCCCGGTGAGGGTCGAGGGGGTGACCAGGACCGTGTCCGGACTCGCGCCAGACGCCGTCGAGGCGGTCGATGTCGCCACCGCCGGACTCGACGCACCGCTCGCCGCGCTCCACCTGCCCACCCTGCGGACGAACCTCGCCGATCTCCGGCGCCGAGCGGGCGGGACGCGGATCCGCATCGCCAGCAAGTCCGTGAGGTCGCGAGGTGTGCTCGAGGAGGTCCTGGGCCCGGGGCTCCGCGGCGACGAGACGGTGCGCGGGATCATGGCCTACTCGCTCACCGAGGCCCTGTGGCTCGTCGGGGCGGGCTGCCGAGACGTCCTGCTCGGGTACCCGACGGTCGACCGTGGGGCGCTCGGCCGGCTGGGCGCGGATCCGGCCGCTCTCGCGGCGGTGACGCTGATGGTCGACGACGAACGCCATCTGGAGATCGCGCAGGAGTCGGGTGCGGGCGGCGCGAGGGTGTGCATCGACGTGGACGCCTCCCTCCGGCTCGGACCGGTCCACCTGGGTGTGAGGCGCTCCCCGCTGCGTGGCCCGGTCGACGTGGAGCCTGTAGTCCGTCGCGCCGTCGATCTGGGATTCAGGGTGGTCGGGGCGATGTTCTACGAGGCGCAGGTCGCCGGCGTCCCCGACGACGTCCGAGGGGTGGGCGTGGTCAAGCGCCTGTCCATGCGCCGCCTGCTGGGAGTGCGTCACGCGGTCGCCGACGTGATCGCCGGGGTCACCGGCGAGAGGCCGGAGATCGTCAACTCGGGCGGATCCGGTTCGATCGCCGAGAGCGCAGCGGATCCGGCGGTCACGGAGGTGACCGCCGGATCCGGTCTCTTCGTCCCCGGTCTGTTCGACCACTATCGGTCATTCACCCCTCGCCCCGCGCTGTTCTACGCCCTGCCCGCCGTCCGGACCCCGGCGCGCGGCCTGACGACGTTCCTCTACGGCGGGTACGTGGCATCCGGGGCGCCGGGGCCGGACCGGCTGCCGGTCCCCGCCCTCCCCACGGGGTTGCGCTACCTCGGCAGGGAAGGCGCCGGCGAGGTGCAGACCCCGGTTCGGGGGGACGTGGCGATCGGGGACCGCGCCTGGTGGCGTCACGCGAAGGCAGGCGAGGTCTGCGAGCGGTTCGACACGCTCCACGTGGTGGACGAGACTGCACAGGGGCCCGCGGTGGTGGACCGCTGGCCCACCTACCGTGGGGAAGGGAAGTGCTTCGGATGACGGACACCGTGCCGATGACCGACGAGATGCGGGCCCTCCTGCACTCCGAGGTCGTCTCGATCACCGCCGACCTCGTCTCCATCGACTCGACCAACACCGGCGACCCCGCCTCGATCGGCGACGGTGAGACCCGCGTGTGCCGACGGATCGCCGAGTACCTGGACGAGGTGGGCATCCCGAGTGAACTGGTGGAGTCCGTGCCCGGCCGGGGCAGTCTGTTCGCCCGTGTGGACGGGTCCGATGCCGCCGCCGGAGGCCTCGTGGTCCACGGCCACGTCGACGTGGTGCCCGCCGTCGCCGAGGACTGGTCGGTCCCGCCGTTCGCGGGGGAGATCCGTGACGGCTGGCTCTACGGCCGGGGAACCGTCGACATGAAGAACATGATCGGCATGATCCTGGCCGTCGTGCGCCACTACCGCCGCGAGGGGATCGTGCCGCGCAGACCCCTGTTGCTCGCCTTCTTCGCCGACGAAGAGGCCGCGGGGACGATGGGGGCACAGTGGGTGGTGCGCGAACGCCCCGAGATCTTCGACCGAATGACCCACGCGCTCAGCGAGGTCGGCGGGTGGTCCGTTCCGGTGTCCGGGCGCCGGCTCTATCCGATCGCGGTCGCCGAGAAGGGCGTCGCCTGGGCACGGGTGAGCGCGAAGGGTGCCGCCGCCCACGCGTCCCGTCCGACTCCGGACAACGCAGTCGCCGCGATCGCCGGCGCCGTACATAGGGTCGCGAGCCGCCACTTCCCCGTCGCACCCACGGAGGCCAACACCGCCCTCGCGTCCGCGGTCGGGGAGCTCGCCGGGACGAGTGGCGACGTCGCGGACCTGCCAGCGCACCTCGGCGTGCTCGGGCACTTCGGCCCGCTGGTCGAGGCGTCGCTCTCGCACACCGCGTCGCCGACCGTCCTGTCCGCCGGGTACAAGACCAATGTCATCCCCTCCGAGGCGTTCGCGGAGATCGACTGCCGCGTGCTGCCCGGGGGAGAGGAGACCTTCCGCGCGGAGATCGAGGCCGAGCTCGGGCCCGACGTCGCGGTCGACTGGATCTGGCAGCCGCCGATCGCCGCGCCCGCGGACGATCCTTTGGTCGCCACCATCCGTGAGGCGGTCCTGGAGGCCGACCCCGGAGCCTTGGTCGTCCCGTACCTCCTGCCGGCCAGCACGGACAACAAGCACCTCGCTCCTCTGGGGATCCACGGGTACGGTTTCGTCCCGCTGAGGGTCCCGGACGAGTTCGACGTCTTCGGCCATTTCCACGCCGTCGACGAGAGGGTCCCCGTCGACGCCCTGCACTTCGGCGCCGACGTCCTCGCCCGGGTGCTCCGGTCGGCGTGAGAGGCCTGTTCCCCGCTTGTCGCCGGACCGCGCATCCGCGGACCCCGCTACCCGCGGATGTGTGGGTGCTGGTCGCCGCCGCGTTCGCCGTGGCAATCGGTTACGGTCTCGTCGCCCCCGTACTCCCGCAGTACGCACGGAGTTTCGACGTCTCGGTGACCGCCGCGTCGGTCGTCGTGAGCGCCTTCGCCTTCTTCCGTCTGGTGTTCGCACCCGCCGGTGGGTTCCTCGTGGACCGCCTGGGCGAACGCTGGGTCTACATGTCGGGCCTGCTCATCGTGGTCGTGTCGACCCTGGCCACCGGCATGGCCCAGTCCTACTGGCAGTTGCTGGTGTTCCGGGGGCTCGGCGGGCTCGGGTCGACGATGTTCACCATCTCGGCGATGGCGCTGCTCACCCGCCTCTCGCCCCCCGGCGCCAGGGGGCGGATCGCCGGTCTGTACGCCACCGCGTTCCTGATCGGCAACATTGGCGGGCCGGTTCTCGGCGGGCTGCTGGCCGGGTTCGGCATGAGGGTGCCGTTCTTCGTCTACTCCTTCACCCTGCTCGTCGCGACCGGGGTGGTGGCGGTGTTCCTGCGGGGAGGGCGCCGGCCCTCGGCGGACGACGGGATGCCCGAGCAGGAGGCGCTCCCGGTGCGGGAGGCGCTACGCGACAGCGGCTACCGCGCAGCGCTCGTGTCCAGCTTCGTCAACGGGTGGAGTTCGTTCGGCGTGCGCGTGGCGATCGTCCCACTCTTCGCCGCCGCGAACTTCGATGCCGGCGCCGGTGTCGCCGGCACCGCGCTGGCCTCCTTCGCCGTGGGCACCGCGGCTGTCGTCTCGGTGGCGGGGTGGTTGTCCGACAGGTACGGACGACGGCCGCTGGTGATCGGTGGACTGGTGGTCTCCGGGGTGGCCACGCTCGCGCTGGGCTGGTGCGATACCGTCCCCCTCCTCGTGGCGGCCTCGGTCGTGGCGGGAATGGGCGCGGGGGTGCTCAACCCCGCGCAACAGGCCTCCGTCGCGGATGTGATCGGCGCGGATCGTGCGGGCGGTAAGGTGCTCGCGACCTTCCAGATGGCGAGTGATTCCGGAGCGATCCTCGGTCCGGTGCTGGTGGGTCTCGTCGTGGACGGGTTCGGCTACACCGCCGGATTCGTGCTCTCCGGAGCACTGCTCCTGGCCGCTGTGGTGCCGTGGGTGTTCGCCAGAGAGACGCATGAGCGCCTCGGCCGGGAGGGCGACGGGGGAGTGACCAGCGCCGCGGTGTCGCGAACGGGGTCGTCGACGCCGTAGCATGAGTCTTCTCATGAGCAACGACAACGAGGACCGTACCGCCACCGCCGGCGACGAGGTCGAGACCGCCGCCAGCGCCCCAGACGCCACTGAGCCCGCCGCGGAGCCTGCGGCGGAGCCCGCCGCCGAGCCCGCCGCCGAGCCCGCGGCCGAGTCCGGGCCGAGGGGAGCCACCTCGGGGAACCGCGCCCCGGCCACGGAGAGCGCGGAGAACGCGGGCGACGACGCCGTCACGTTCGCCGACATGGGGCTCGCCCCGGCCGTCGCCGAGGCGGTCAAGGAGGTCGGGTACGAAGTCCCCTCGGGCATCCAGGCCGCCATCATCCCCCTGGTGATGGAGGGCCGCGACGTGGTGGGGTTGGCCCAGACCGGCACCGGCAAGACCGCGGCCTTCGCGCTGCCGATCCTTTCCCTCATCGACCCGTCGGTGAAGAGCCCGCAGGCGCTCGTGCTCGCCCCCACCCGCGAGCTCGCGCTCCAGGTCGCCGAGGCGTGCATCACCTACTCCGCCAACATGCCCCAGGTCAGCGTCCTGCCGATCTACGGCGGGCAGGCCTACGGGATCCAGCTCTCCGGTCTGCGTCGGGGGGCCCAGATCATCGTGGGGACGCCCGGCCGGGTGATCGATCACCTGAAGAAGGGCACGCTCGACCTGTCGGGACTGCGCCATCTGGTCCTCGACGAGGCAGACGAGATGCTCGCGATGGGCTTCCAGGAGGATGTCGAACGGATCCTCTCGGACACCCCGCAGTCCACCCAGGTCGCACTGTTCTCGGCCACGATGCCGGCTGCCATCCGCCGGATCTCCCAGAAGTACCTCACCGACGCGGCCGAGGTGAAGGTCGCGTCGAAGACGGCCACGGCGCCGACGATCCAGCAGCGCTATGTGTTGGTGAACCACCGCGACAAGCTCGACGCGCTGACGCGGATCTTCGAGGTCGAGGACTTCGACGCGATGATCCTGTTCGTCCGCACCAAGTCGGCCACGGAGGAGCTGGCGGAACGTCTGCGGGCGCGCGGATTCTCCGCGGCACCGATCAACGGCGACATCCCGCAGAACCTGCGCGAGCGGACCATCGAGGCGCTCAAGGGCGGTCGGACCGACATCCTGGTGGCCACGGACGTCGCAGCCCGTGGTCTGGACGTGCCCCGGATCAGCCATGTGGTCAACTACGACATCCCGCACGACACGGAGTCGTACGTCCATCGGATCGGCCGCACGGGCCGCGCGGGTCGCAGTGGTCAGGCGCTGCTGTTCGTCACCCCGCGGGAACGGCGGCTGCTCTCGCAGATCGAGCGGGCCACGCGGCAGCCGCTGACGGAGATCCAGCTGCCGAGCGTGGATGACGTCAACGAGATGCGGATGGCCAAGTTCGCTCAGTCGATCACGGAGAGTTTGAACGACCCGAACCTGGCGATGTTCCGCCGCCTCGTGGAGGAGTACGCCGCCGAACACTCGGTCTCGATGGCTGACATCGCCGCCGCCCTCGCCACCCAGTCCGGGAACTCCGCCGACTTCCTCATGCGGGAGCCGGAGCGGCCGGCCCGGCGTGACCGTCAGGACGATCGCCGCGACTCGCGGCGGGACGACCGGCGCGAGCGCCCCGGGCGGGGTTTCTCGGACGGGCCCCGCCCCTCGCGGTCCGGCAAGGACATGGCGCAGTACCGGATCGCCGTGGGCAAGCGGAACAACGTCAAGCCCGGGTCGATCATGGGCGCGTTGGCCAACGAAGCCGGACTCAGCGGGGGCGACATCGGACGCATCTCGATCCGTTTCGACCACTCGATCGTCGAACTCCCCGCGGGTCTGTCCCGCGACCAGATCGACTCGATGCGCGGGATTCGGGTCGCCGGTACGGAGATCGACATCCGTCCGGACTCCGGTCCTCCCGCCGGCCGCCCGTCCGCGACGAGGGACGACCGCGGAGGCCGTCCCCGCGGTGGGGATCGCGGTGGCCGCGACGACGCCCGGAGAGGCGAGCGTCGCGACGAGCGCGGGGGAGGATTCCGGCGGGGAGGCGACGGCGACGACCGCCGCGAAGGCGGGTTCCGTGGCCGCTCGGGTGGCGGATCGGACAGGTACTGACCGCACGATCAGACCCCGGCCGGCCCGAGCGTCGCCGTCCCGCGGTCACCCGCCGCGAGGACAGCGCCGGACCGCCGCTGCCAACGCCTCCCGGTCCTCTGCGGTCACCGGCAGTCCGTAGGCCACCGCCGCGGTGAGGTAGCGGGCCGCGTAGAAGCAGTGCCTGCCGGGGTCGGGTGGCAGCCAGTCCTCCGGTGTCAAGTCGCTCTTGCGGGTGTTCACGGATCCGGTCACGGCGAGCAGGTTGCGCTCGACGTCGTTGGCGAACGCCGCCCGCCGTCCTGGAGACCATTCCCAGGCGCCCAGGTCCCACGCGGCGGAGAGCGGGAACACGTGGTCCACGTGGATCCCCCGGAGACCGGATCCGCCCACGTCCATGACCCGGCCGGTGTAGGGATCCACCAGGGTCCCCCCGTCGACCGTGCACCCCGAGGCGGGATCCGCGGGGGTGCCCCGGAGGTCACGGGCCAGCACGTCGTGACGCGTGGAGCAGCCGTTCCCCGAGCCCGGCGCTCCCGTCGCGTCGCTCCAGGCCGGCCCGAACACGCACGCGGACGCGCCGGAGCACTCTCGCTCGTAGCCCGGCACCGTTATCCGTTCGGGGACCACGTCGACACGAGCGAGCAGGGCCTCGACGGCCTCTCTGCCCGGACTCCCGGGCGCCGAGTGCCTGGGTTCCGCCCACCACAGGACCACGCAGAGCGACACCGCGACCGCCATCGTGAGACAGAGCGCCCTCGGGCCGATCGGGGGGATGATCCGCCCGGAGCCCAGGGGCCGGGGCCGCGTGGGGCAGTGGTCGGTCACGGGATGAGTATGGGTGACCGCCCGGCCCCGGGGGCCGTTCGTCGGTGGCCGGCGCCCCGGGCCTGTGGACACGGCGACCGGGTGTGGAGCGGCGGCGTCGCGACAAGGGGCGGAGGCCGCCCCGGTCGCGTGCGGTACCGTCCCCGCACTCGGGGGAGTGTCGGACGAACGTGCTTACATGGCGAAGTGACCCCGACCGCCGATCCCCGTCTCCACGCCGTCTGGCACTCCGGGGTCGTGGGGTTGTGGTGCGACACGGGGCTGCGACGGCCGCACTCGGTGGCGCCGGCTGCCGCCGTGACGGCCGTCGCCCGGGCCGGCGCCCCGGATGAGGTGGTGGATTTCCTCGGGCGGTATCGGCTGTCCCACCGCATCGGGGTACGTGCGATCGTGGACGGCAAGGCCAGATCGGCGACGGTGCCGGGGGTCCGGGTGTCCGTCGGTGACGCTGTGGACCTCTGCCGCCTCCTCGGACCGGAGGAGCGATGGGTGGGGGCCGGACTGCAGGCACTGGCCGCGCTGTCCTCGGGCGTGGCGTCCCTCGTGGCCGCGGGTCACGCGGTGCCCCGTCTCACTCGCCTCGACGGGGCGTGGGGCGCCACCTGGGATCTCGTCGCCTCGCCGGTCATCGGGGCCTGGACGGCCGAGAGCCTGCACCGTAGTCACGGGTTGGTCGCGACCCGGGAGGAGCTGGACCGGCTCCTGTCGGAGTTGGCGGATCATCACGCCCGCGCGGCACTGGCTCCCCTCGCGACCGAACGCCGCAGCGAACTCGGCGAGGCGTTGGTCGCGGGTGGTCAGGTGGCATCGGCCGGGCAGGCCCTGGCCGATGCGGTCCGCGAGTTCGGCCGCGCGGCTGCGGCGAAGGACGTGGACGTGGTGTTCCGCGTGGTCGAACCGTCCGACGACGACACGGAGGGCGGGGGAATCGCCGTCGGGGACGCTGCCGTGGACGGGGGCACTGCGGCGGACAGGGGCACGGCGCCGGACAGGGGCACGCTGGACGTCGCCTCCGTGGGGGGTCAGGCCGAGGAGCCACCGGGCGTCGACGTCCTCTGGCGGTTCCAGGTGCTCGTCCGGACGGGCGCGGATTCGCTCCGTCCGTTCTCCGATCTCGCCGACACCTCCTCGGTGGACGGGCCCGTACGAGATGTGGTGGCGCGGGCGGTCCGCTCGTGGCCGCCGTTGTCCCGCGCCACCCAGGCGGCCGGTGCTCCCGATCTGCTGCTCCCGACCGACCTCGTGGTCGACCTGGTCGACGAGGGAATCGAGGCGCTCCGGGGCCGTGGGATCGAGGTCCTCCTCCCGAGATCCTGGACGAGGGTCAGAACCGCGGTGAGGGCGACCGTCACGGAGCCCGGGACCGAGACGGTGGACTCGGGGCAGAGACTCGGGCTCGACCAGCTGGCGGACGTCGACTGGGAGCTGGTGGTCGACGACAGCCCGCTGGACGCCACGGAAGCCCGGATGTTGCTCGACGCCGCCTCGGATCTGGTCAAGCTCCGCGGACAGTGGGTCCGCGCCGATCCCGGCGCGCTACGACGGGCGGCACGCTTCCTCGCGGCCAGGCGAGGTCAGAGGACGACAGCCCCGGCCCTCGTCGCGGCACTGATGTCCGACGAGGCGGAGGGCGTCGAGGTCGAGGCGCCCACCACTCTCGACTGGATACCCTCGTCGTCGTTGCCGATCGCGCTGCCGGAGTGGTTCCGGGCCTCACTACGGCCGTACCAACTGGACGGCGTCAGGTGGCTCGCGGCCCTCTCACGGGCCGGCACCGGGGCGGTTCTGGCCGACGACATGGGGCTCGGCAAGACGATGCAGGTCCTCGCGCTCACGGCGACCGAACACGCGGCCGGGGGGCCCGGTCCCACCCTGGTGGTCGCGCCACTGACTCTGGTGTCCACGTGGGAGCGCGAGGCGTCGAGATTCGCCCCGGAGCTCCGGGTCCACGTCCACCATGGTCAGGGGCGCGACAGGGGGGAGGTGGCCGCCGAGCGGATGACGGACTCGGATCTCGTCCTGACCTCCTATGGAACGGCCACCCGGGACGTCGACCTGCTGGCCGGCGTGGAGTGGCGTCGCGTGGTCGCCGACGAGGCCCAGACCGTCAAGAACCCGGTGACCGCGGTGTCCCGCGCGATCCGCTCCATCCCCGCCCGGCACCGGATCGCGCTCACCGGGACGCCGGTGGAGAACAGGTTGGACGAGCTGCGGGCGGTGTTCGACTTCGCCAACCCCGGGCTGCTCGGGTCGGCCAGTACCTTCCGCGCCCGGTTCGCGGTCCCCATCGAATCGCACAGAGACGAGGCCGCGGCCACCCGGTTGCGCGCCCTGGCGGCCCCGTTCGTCCTGCGTCGGCTCAAGTCGGACCCGCTCGTGGCCGCGGATCTCCCGGCCAAACAGCACATCAGGGTCGACGCGCCCCTGACCCGTGAGCAGGCGACCCTGTACCAAGCGGTCGTCGAGGACATGATGGAGCAGGTCAAGGAGTCGGAGGGCGCGTCACGCAAGGGTGCGATCCTGTCCGGTCTCACCGCGCTCAAGCAGGTCTGCAACCATCCCTCGCACTATCTCGGGGACGGGTCCTCGCTGCTGCGGGGTGGGCGACACCGGTCCGGCAAACTCGCGGCGCTGGACGAGGTCCTCACCGAGATCCTCGACGCGGGGGAGAAGGTCCTGTTGTTCACCCAGTACCGCGCTTTCGGAGATCTCATCCTCCCGCTGCTCGAGCGTCGCGCGGCGACAGGGGTGCCCTTCCTCCACGGGGGCGTCACCGCAGGCGGTCGGGCATCGATGGTCGAGGAGTTCCAGAGCCCGCACGGGCCGCCGCTGATGCTCGCCTCACTCCGGGCGGGCGGAACCGGGCTCACGCTGACGGAGGCCAACCACGTGGTGCATCTGGACCGGTGGTGGAACCCCGCCGTGGAGAACCAGGCGACTGACAGGGTGCACCGGATCGGTCAGACCCGTCCCGTCCAGATCCGGACCCTCGTGGCCCCCGGGACGGTCGAGGACCGCATCGACGAGTTGCTCGAATCCAAACGCGAGCTGGCGGATCTGACACTGGGGCCCCTCGCGGGCGTGCTCACCGAGCTCACCGACGCGGACCTGGCCTCTCTGGTCGCACTGACCGATGAGGGGAGGGACGACGCGTGAGCCGACGCGGCAGAGGCGGGCGGAGCACAGGCGGGCGGACGGGCATCCCCACCAGGTCGAAGGCCGGGCCGTTCGGGACGCACATGTGGAGCCGCCGGTGGTCCTCGGACATCGAGTCCGGTGCGACCCGCAGCGAGGTGTCCCTCGGCCGCAGGGATGCGCGTGAGGGTCGGGTGCTCTCGCTCGAGCACTCCGGCCGGATCGTGCGGTGCGACGTCGACGGCAGCCAGGCGGACCCGTTCACGGTGGAGTTCGAGTTCTCCCCGCTCGACACCACGGACACCGAGGCGCTACGGGTGGCGCTCCGGGGTGAGGACGGGGGAGTCCTGGGCGCGCTCGCCGGTGAGTTCTCCGACACCGTCGGGTTCCTGCTGCTCCCGGCGGTCCACGGCGCCACCCGGTTCTCATGCCGCTGTCCGGTGCAACCGGGTCCCTGTCGGCACGTGCTGTCCGCCGCCTATGTGCTGGTGGAATGGTGGGACGCCACCCCCGAGGTGATGTTCGCCCTCCGGGGACTGAGCGCCGAGGCGGTCGGTGCGGTGCTGGGAGGGCACGCCGACGGAGACGCCGGCGCGATCGCGTTCGATGTGGAGGACAGCCTGTGGGGGCGGGATCCGCTGCTCCCCGCTCTTCCCACACCGGCCCCGGCAGGCCTCGAGGACCTGCTCGACGCGCCGGTGACCAGGAGGCTCGCCGCGGCGGCGACCGGGGACCCGCTCGAGCAGTTGCGGGTGGTGGCCGACCTCGAGGATTTTCTCGACGCCTTCACCCGGTACCGGTACCCGTGATCGGCGCGGCCGGGGTGCATCCCGAGGAGACCGTGTCGGAGCGTCGACCTACGATGCGGCCATGGACAGGCGACGGGACGGCGGCATGATCCGGTTCCTTCATTCGGCGGACTGGCAGCTGGGGATGACCCGGCGATTCCTCGGCACGGAGTCGCAGGCGGTATACACCGCGGACCGTCTCGCCGCGGTGGCGTCGCTGGGTGATCTGGCCGTCGAG
The DNA here is from genome assembly GCF_002289575.1 of Dietzia natronolimnaea. Classification (GTDB taxonomy): domain Bacteria; phylum Actinomycetota; class Actinomycetes; order Mycobacteriales; family Mycobacteriaceae; genus Dietzia; species Dietzia natronolimnaea_A. The sequence continues at coordinate 71,392 of NZ_NTGA01000017.1, read as the reverse complement.
CACGGCGCCGAGTTCGTCGTCGTCGCCGGTGACGCGTTCGAGGACAACGCGGTCCCCCGCTCGATCGTGCTCCGTGCCGCGGAGGTTCTGGCCGCGTTCCCGGTGCCGGTGCTGATCCTCCCCGGGAACCACGACCCGCTCGACGTCTCCTCGGTCCTGCGGTGTCGGGACTTCTCCTCGGCGGTGGAGGGCGGAGCAGTCACCGTCCTCTGCGACTCCGATCCCGTCGAGGTGCGTCCCGGAATCGAGGTGGTGGGGGTCCCGTGGACCTCGAAACGCCCGGATCCCGCCCGGCTTCCCGCGCTTCTCAGCGACCTCGAACCGACGGACAACCTGCGAGTGCTGCTCGCGCACGGCGGTACCGATGAGGTCTACGGCGGTGACTCCCCGTCCGTCGAGGCCATCCGCGTCGCAGACCTCGAGGCCGCCGTCGGGTCGGGGCTGATCGACTACGTGGCCCTCGGCGACAGGCACTCGGTCACCCGTGTGGGGACCGGCGACAGGATCTGGTACTCGGGAAGCCCGGAGACCACGGCCTTCGACGATGTGGAGAAGGCATCCGGTCATGCACTCCTCGTCGAGCTCGGGGCGGAGGGGGCGACCGGGGGCCCGGGCAGCTGCCTGGTCACACCCGTGCGCACCGGGCGATGGGCGTTTTGCGCGATCACCGCGGAGATCGAGACCGACTCGGACCTCGATGCGCTCGCGGAGGTCGTCGACGCCGTTCGGGACAAACCCAGGACGGTCCTCAAACTGGGCCTCACCGGAACCGTGGACGTGGCCCTCCGCGCCAGGATCGACGATCTCCTGGAGAGGTGGGCGGAGTTGTTCGCCGCGGCCTACCTGCGGGAGCGGCTCACGCATCTCGTGGTCCGCGCCGACGACTCGGACTTCGCCGGGATGGTCGACGGCTACGCCGAGCGTGCGGTGCGGGACCTCGTGGGGTTGGCGGCCTCGGACGGATCGGACTCCGAAGACGCGGGCAACGCTCTCAGCCTGCTGTACCGGCTCGTGGACGGAGGCACCAGATGATCCTGCACCGACTCCGTGTCGAGGACTTCCGCGGCGTGACCCGGGAGGAGGTGCAGGTGCCCCCTCGCGGTGTGTTCGTGATCGAGGGCCCCAACGAGTCGGGGAAGACGAGCCTCATGGACGCCCTGGAGATGCTCCTCGAACACAAGGCGTCCTCCGGGCGGGCGGAGATCAAGGCGGCAAGCCCGGTGGGGCGTGACGTCCCGGTGGTGGTGGAGGCGGAGTTCACCGTGGACCGCGAGCGGATGCGGTACCGCAAGGAGTTCGTCCGCGGAAAGCGCACGTCGCTCGAGTTCCCTGAGTCGGCGAAGGTGGCGCTGACGGGCGACGACGCCCACGACTACGTGCGGGATGTCCTCGACCGCAGGGTCGACAGGTCTCTGTGGAGGGCACTTCGCATCGCCCAGGACGAGCCCATCGGCCAGGTGGAGGCGGGTAAGGGGATGGAGTCGCTGAGACGAGCCCTGGACACCGCAGCCGGTGGGGCCGATCCCACCGGCGACGACACCCTGCTCACGCGGGTCGCTGAGGAGCGTCACCGCTATCTCACGGCGCGACGGGGAGAACCGACCGGTGACCTCGCGCGGTCCGAGACCCGGCTCGCCGATGCACGGACCGCCCTTTCCGAGGCCAGAGGGAGACTGGCCGAGCTCGATGCCGCGGTGGCCGAGCACGCCCACCACCTCGCAGCCCATTCCAGCAGACGTTCATCCCTGGAGGCCGTCGAGGCGGAGGTGGCGCGATTGGAGGAGTCGGGACGGTCCGTCGACCGGCTACGAGAGGCAGTGAGGGCTGCGGAGGGCGAGGTCGACCGCGCTGCGGTCGCGCACGATGCGGCGACCCGGCTCCAGCGGGAGCGCGCGAGCCTCATCGCACTCCGAGGGGAGGCGATGACCCGGGAATCCGAGCTGCGGGATGCCACCGAGGCTGCGGCGCGGCGACTGGAGCCGGCGGAGAACAGGGCGGGTGAGGCGCGAGCCGCACTTGAGGCGGCAGAGGACCGGGTCACCAGAGCCCGCAGGCTGGCCGACGCGGATCGGGACGCCCGCGACCAGGCACGGCGTCGCGCGGACCTGTCGGGCCTCGATTCTCTTCTCGAGACCCTCGGTTCTGTCGGGCGGGAGCTCGCCGCCACCGAGGCGGAGCTCGCGGCCATCGACCTTCCCGGTGGCACCGTCGACCGGATCCGCGCGGCGGAGGCATCCCTGCGCGAAGCCGTCGTCCGGAGCGCTGCCAGCGCCCCGACGGTGACGGTCGCCGGCGAGGGGACGGCCCGCATCGGCGAGGAGACGATCGATGCGTCCGTGGGCTGGGAGCGCGAGATCGTCGAGGACACGGTGTTCCGGGTGGGAACGGTGTCGCTGACCGTCGTCCCCGCCGGGGACACCGACGCCGTCCGACGCGCGGAAACGACGGCCAGAGCGCGCCTCGAAGAACTACTGCTCGAGTGTGGCTGCGAGTCGCTCGCCGAGGCCGAGACGCGTGAACGACGAGCCGAGGGACTCCGGGCCGACATCGCGGCACACCGGCGACGCAGGGCCGACCTGCTCAACGGGGACACCTCCGAGGACCTGGCCCGACGTCGGGAGGCTCTCGCCGCGGCGGTGGCGTCTGACGAGGATGCGCCCGCGGACTCGATCGACAACCCCACAGTCGCCGGCGAACCGGGCGACGGCGGTTCACCGGATCCGATTGCGGAGGCGGCAACGGCGGAGGAGGAGCTGAGCAGGTGCCGCGCTGAGGACCGGTCCGCGGCCGCTGAGGCCCAGACCCTGAGAACCGACCTCGCCACCCGGGGTGCGTTGGCCGCAGAGGCCGCGGAACGGCTCCGGGAGTCCGAGGAGGCGCTCTCCGCTGCGCGGACCATCACGTCTGACGACGAGCTCGACGCCGACATGGACAGGACCAGACGGGAGCTGGACGCCCGACGCGAGGCCGCGCGGGAGGCGCGAGCCCGGCTGGACGAGGCTCTCGCCGACGCACCTCCGGAACTCCTCGACAACGCACGGGCCTCGCTGGCCGCGCTCGTCGCGGAGGAACGGGAGAGCGCGTCGGCGGTGGCCACCGCGCTCGGCCGGGTCAACGCCATCAGTGACCAGGGACGACTCGGGGATGTCGCGGTAGCGGAGCGTGAGGTCGAGGCGGCGGAGAGGGAGAACGCCGCGTTGTGGCGCAGGGCCCGCGCGGCCGACCTCCTCCACCGAACGCTCGAACAACGTCGGTCCGAGGCGCTCCGGTCATACCAGGAGCCGTTCCACCGCGCGGTGGTCGAGCTCGGGAGACTCGTCTACGGGCGCGATTTCGACGTCCGGCTGGGGGAGGATCTCACCATCCTCAGCCGGAGGATCGGGGACGTCTCCGTGGACTACGAGTCCCTGTCAGGTGGGGCCAGGGAGCAGCTGGCGGTGATCGTGCGGATCGCCTGCGCCAGGCTCGTGGGGGACAACGGTGTCCCCGTGTTCCTCGACGACACCATGGGATACACGGATCCCTCCCGGCGCCTCACGATGGGAGCGGTGATCGCCGCGGCGGCGTCGACCTCTCAGGTCATCGTCCTCACCTGCGACCGTTCACGTTTCGCGGGTGTCGGTGGCGCGCGCACCCACGTGATGCGGGGGACGGGATCGGCCCCCGAGTGAGAGCGGTGATCCCCGGTCGACGGTGGACCGGTGGCTGAAGGTCCTTGCGGTGGAAGGTCGTGCTGTAATAACCCCATGAGCGAGACACGCTGGTTGACCGACGAAGAGCAGTGCATGTGGCGCCGGTACAGGGAAGTCAATCAGTTGCTCGACCTCGCGACCGAACGCCAGCTTCAGCGCGACGCGTCGATGTCCCAGTCCGACTACGCGGTGTTGGTCAGCCTCAGCGAGGCGGACGGTCGGGGTCTGCGCGCCCGGGACCTGGGAGCTGCTCTGGGGTGGGATCGCAGCCGCGTCTCACACCAGGTCCGTCGTATGGAAGCTCGGGGACTGGTGGCGAAGGGCGAATGCGCCGAGGACGGCCGGGGCACGATCGTCACCCTGACCGCCGCAGGAGCCGAGGCGATCGCCAGGGTCGCCCCGATGCACGTGGAGAAGGTCCGGGAGCTCCTCATCGACGTTCTCACGAAGGACGAGATCAGCACACTGACCGGCATCTTCGAGCGGGTGGTCGCGCGCATCGGTGAGGTCGACGGGATCATCCTGCCTCGTTGAGCGTGCTCTGCTGACCCTGCCGTGCCGACCCGGTAGAGCGGGTAGCCGGTGGGCGCCGGTCAAGACAAAAGAGCGGGGCCCGGGCTGATCAGCCCGGGCCCCGCTGTAGTGGTGCCCCCGAGAGGAATCGAACCTCTGACCTTTGGTACCGGAAACCAACGCTCTATCCCCTGAGCTACGAGGGCGGGATACCGGCCCCGCGGGGCCGGAGGCTGACCACCGGGCGGCTGCATCGAACCGCCCTGCTGAACAGCGAGACCGATCGTAGCACCGGGGCGCTCCCGGCCCCGCATCGGCCCCGAACCGGCCCCGCATCGGCCCTGAACCAGCCCTGCATCGGCCCTGCATCGGCCCCGCGCGGCTCGGCCGCCTGGGCACCAGCCGGTGTCCGATTCCGCTGCCGAGATGCTGACACCTAGGATAGGAAGACGTGACTCCCGCCGACCTCGCCGCCGTCATCCGTGCCGCATTGCTGACCGTCCTCTCCGAGCGCGGAACCGACATCTCGGTGGTGCCGGACACGGTGACCGTCGAACGGCCGCGCAATCCGGACCACGGTGACTACGCGACCAACGTGGCGCTGCAGTTGGCCAAGAAGGTCGGGGCCGCGCCGCGGGAGCTGGCCCAGGAGATCGCCACCGCGCTCGCCGCTGATCCCGGCGTCGCGTCGGCGGACATCGCCGGCCCCGGATTCCTCAACATCCGCCTCGACTCCGGCGCCCAGGGGGCGCTCGTGGCCTCCGTCATCGAACAGGGCGAGGCGTACGGCACCGGCGAGGCGATGGCCGGCCGCCGCGTGAACCTCGAGTTCGTCTCGGCTAACCCGACCGGCCCCATCCACCTGGGCGGCACGCGGTGGGCGGCGGTCGGGGACGCCCTCGGGCGTGTCCTCGAGGCGTCCGGCGCGCAGGTGACGCGCGAGTACTACTTCAACGATCACGGTGCCCAGATCGACCGGTTCAGCCGGTCGCTGCTCGCCGCCGCCCGCGGCGAGGCGACGCCGGAGGACGGGTACGCGGGCGCGTACATCGAGGACATCGCCGCTCGCGTGGTCGCCGAACACCCGGACGTGCTCCAGCAGCCGGAGGCCGAGGCCCTGGAGACCTTCCGGGCAACCGGTGTCGACCTGATGTTCACGCACATCAAGGCCTCGCTCGCCGAGTTCGGCACGGTCTTCGACGTCTACACCCACGAGAACTCCATGTTCACCTCCGGCGCCGTGGACCGGGCCATCGAGGTGCTCAAGGGCAACGGCAACCTGTACGAGTCCGAGGGCGCCTGGTGGTTGCGCTCCACCGACTTCGGGGACGACAAGGACCGCGTGGTCCTGAAGTCCGACGGCAACGCGGCCTACATCGCCGGCGATATCGCGTACTTCCTGGACAAGCGGGACCGCGGGTTCGACCTGTGCATCTACATGCTCGGGGCCGACCATCACGGGTACATCGCACGGCTCAAGGCCGCGGCGGCGGCGCTCGGTGACGATCCCGCAGCGATCGAGGTCCTGATCGGTCAGATGGTCAGCCTCGTGCGGGACGGTGTCCCGGTCAAGATGAGCAAGCGGGCGGGGACGGTGATCACGCTCGACGACCTGGTGGAGGCGATCGGCGTCGACGCCGCGCGGTACGCGCTCATCCGCTCCTCGGTGGACCAGACCATGGACATCGATCTGCAGCTGTGGGCATCGGCGACCAACGACAACCCGGTCTTTTACGTCCAGTACGCGCACGCCCGCCTGTGCTCCCTGGCCCGGAACGCCGCCGACCTGGGGGTCACGACCGACGCGGCCGACCTCGCGCTCCTTGTCGAGGACCGCGAGGGCGCCCTCATCAGGACGATCGGCGAGTTCCCCAGGGTCGTGGCGAGCGCCGCCGAACTCCGGGAGCCACACCGGGTCGCCAGGTACCTGGAAGAACTCGCCGGCGCCTACCATCGCTTCTACGACACGTGTCGGGTCCTGCCGATGGGTGACGAGGAGGCCGGTCCGCTCCACGCGGCCCGACTCGCGCTCAGCACGGCCACCCGACAGACCCTGGCCAACGGTCTGCGGTTGATCGGCGTCACCGCCCCGGAGAAGATGTGAGCGCGCACCCGGCCGGGTCCCGGCACGAGTTCCCGCACGCGCCCGGCATCGGCGAGCGTCCCGCCGACGCGGCCCGGGTGATGGCCCTGGACCCGGCGGTCTGGCCGCGCGGCGCGGGTCGACGTGACGACGGTGTGGTGGAGTTCGCCGGGGTGGCCGCGGGTGACCTCGCGGCCGAGTACGGGACCCCGCTGTTCGTGATCGACGAGGACGACTTCCGCTCCCGGTGCCGCGAGATGGCGGAGGCCTTTGGTGGCGCGGACCGGGTCCATTACGCCTCCAAGGCGTTCCTGTGCACCGAGGTGGCGCGCTGGGTGGCGCAGGAGGGGCTGAGCCTGGACGTCGCCTCGGGCGGCGAGCTCGCGGTGGCCCTGCGCGCCGACTTCCCGCCCGCCCGGATCACGGTGCACGGCAACAACAAGTCCGCCGACGAACTGCGACTCGCCGTGCGCAGCGGAGTCGGACACGTCGTCCTCGACTCGATGTCCGAGATCGCGCTGCTGGACCGTATCGCCGCCGAGGAGGGGCTGGTCCAGGACGTCTTCATCCGGGTGACGGTGGGCGTCGAGGCACACACCCACGAGTTCATCGCCACCGCGCACGAGGATCAGAAGTTCGGGTTCTCCCTCGCGGGAGGCGCGGCCATGGCCGCCGTCCGCGCGGTGTTCGACGCACCGCACATCCGGCTCACCGGACTCCACAGCCACATCGGTTCGCAGATCTTCGACGTCGACGGCTTCGAACTCGCCGCGCGTCGCGTGATCGGGCTCCTGCGCGACATCGTCGACGAGTTCGGCGCCGAACGCACGGCCCAGCTCGACCACCTGGACCTGGGCGGCGGCCTGGGCATCAGCTACGTCCCGACCGACGACCCGCCCCCGGTGGCGCACCTGGCCACCGCGCTGAAGGAGATCGTCGACGGGTTCTCGGCCGACGTCGGGCTCGCGCCCCCCACGTTGGTCGTCGAGCCCGGCCGCGCGATCGCCGGACCCGGCACGGTCACCCTCTACGAGGTCGGCGTGGTCAAGGACGTCGAGCTCGCCGGAGGGGAGAGACGTCGCTACATCAGCGTCGACGGCGGGATGAGCGACAACATCCGGACCGCCCTGTACGACGCCGAGTACGACGCCCGTCTGGTGGGCCGCTCGTCGACCGCGGAGCCCGTCGTGGCGAGACTCGTGGGGAAACACTGCGAGAGCGGTGACGTGGTGGTCCGCGACCTGTGGATGCCCGAGGACACCGGGGCAGGGGATCTGGTGGCCGTCGCGGCGACCGGCGCCTACTGCTATTCGATGTCCAGCCGGTACAACCTGATCGGTCGGCCCGCGGTGGTCGCGGTCCGTGACGGACGGGCACGCCTGGTGCTCCGACGTGAAACCCTGGACGATCTGACGAGCCTGGAGGTGGGACAGTGAGCGACGCAACGGCGTCTGGCGTGCGACCCGTGGGAGTGGCGGTGCTCGGAATGGGCACCGTCGGCACCGAGGTCATCCGCTACATGACGGAGAACGCGGAGGCGCTCGCCTCCCGGATCGGGGCTCCGCTCGTCCTGCGGGGTGTCGCGGTGCGCGACCTGTCCCGCGACCGCGGGATCGACCCCGATCTGCTGACGGCGGATCCGTCCTCGCTCGTCTCGCGGGACGACGTCGACGTCGTCGTCGAACTGATGGGCGGTATCGACGTCCCGCGTCCCCTCCTGCTGGAGGCGCTTGGCAACGGCAAGGCCGTGGTCACCGCCAACAAGGCCCTGCTCGCCGAGTACACCGACGAACTGGCGGAGGCCGCGGACTCGACCCGCTCCGACCTGTACTTCGAGGCGGCCGTGGCCGGCGCGATCCCGGTGATCGGACCCCTGCGGCGTTCCATGGCGGGTGACCAGGTCCAGCGGGTCCTCGGGATCGTCAACGGGACGACCAACTACATCCTCTCCGCGATGGGGTCCACGGGCGCCGACTACGCCGAGACCCTCGCCGAGGCCTCCCGGCTCGGATACGCGGAGGCCGACCCCACGGCGGACGTCGAGGGATACGACGCGGCGGCCAAGGCCGCGATCCTGGCCTCGATCGCGTTTCACAGCCGCGTGACGGCGGGCGATGTCTACCGGGAGGGCATCTCCCGGATCACGCCCGACGATTTCGCCTCGGCCCGCGATATGGACTGCACCATCAAACTCCTCGCGATCTGCGAGAAGCTGCAGCGCGAGGACGGCAGTGAGGCCGTCTCGGCGCGCGTCTACCCGGCGCTGCTCCCCGACAGCCATCCGCTCGCCACCGTCAACGGCGCCTTCAACGCCGTCGTGGTCGAGGCGGAGGCGGCAGGCCGGCTCATGTTCTACGGGCAGGGAGCCGGGGGATCCCCGACCGCGTCCGCCGTCCTCGGGGACATGGTCGCCGCGGCCCGGAACAAGGTCGACTCGGGCCGGGCACCGGGGGAGTCGACCTACGCGGCGCTGCCGGTGGCATCGATGGACGAGGTCTCCACCCGCTATCACGTGCGGATGCGCGTGGCCGACAAGCCCGGGGTCCTGGCTCTGGTCGCGGCCGAGTTCTCGCGCCACGGGGTGTCCATCGCCCAGGTCCGGCAGACCGAGGTCGAGTTCCCCGATTCCGAGCTGGACGACGCCGAGCCCACCGCCGAGCTCACCGTCCTGACCCACCGAGCCTCGGAGCGCGCGCTCGCCGACACGGTCTCAGCGCTCTCCGACCAGGACGCGGTCTCGGTCATCACCAGCGTCATCCGACTCGAGGGAGTGGACACAGAATGAGCAGCACCCATCAGCCCGTGCATCACCGCTGGCCCGGTCTCATCGAGGCCTACCGCGACCGCCTCCCGATCGGGGACACCTGGGAGACGGTGACGCTCTTCGAGGGTGGTACCCCGCTCCTGCCGGCCCCCTACCTCTCCGGGGTGACCGGGTGCGAGGTCTACCTCAAGGTGGAGGGCCTCAACCCGACGGGCTCGTTCAAGGACCGCGGGATGACGATGGCCGTCACCGACGCCAGGGCGCGCGGTCAGAAGGCCGTGCTGTGTGCCTCGACCGGCAACACCTCCGCCTCGGCCGCCGCCTATGCGACCCGGGCCGGGATGGGCTGCGCGGTGCTGATCCCCCAGGGCAAGATCGCCGCCGGGAAGCTGGCACAGGCGGTCATGCACGGTGCCACGATCATCCAGGTCGACGGGAACTTCGACGACTGCCTGGAGCTGGCCCGCAAGACCACCGCGACGTACGCGGAGATCGGCCTGGTCAACTCGGTCAACCCGGTGCGGATCGAAGGCCAGAAGACCGCCGCGTTCGAGATCGTCGACGTGCTCGGGCGGGCTCCCGATCTGCACTTCCTCCCGGTCGGCAACGCGGGCAACATCACCGCGTACTGGAAGGGCTACAGCGAATACCACGCCGACGGCGTCATCTCGACCCGTCCCCGGATGATGGGCGTGCAGGCAGCGGGCGCGGCGCCCCTGGTGGACGGCGCGCCGGTCAAGAACCCCGAGACCATCGCCACCGCCATCCGCATCGGCGCGCCGGCGTCCTGGGACGGCGCCGTCGCCGCCCGCGACCAGTCCGGCGGGACGTTCCGCAAGCGCACCGACGAGCAGATCCTCGAGGCCTACCGCACCGTCGCGGGTAAGGACGGCGTGTACGTGGAGCCGGCCTCCGCGGCGTCGGTCGCGGGCCTGCTCGACGCTCACGCCAACGGAGAACTCGAGCCCGGCCAGACGATCGTCTGCACCGTGACCGGCAACGGACTCAAGGACCCGGACACCGCCCTTTTGGGCATGCCTGAGGTGGAGGCCATCCCGGTGGATCCCTCCGCCGTCGCCGGCGCCCTCGGGCTGGAGTGAGCGCCGTGAGCGGTGCCGGTCCGGAGGTCTTCGGCAGCTCCGGGGGACGTATCCTGCCGGTCGGCCGCTCGGTCACCGTCGAGGTGCCCGCCTCCAGCGCCAACCTCGGTCCGGGGTTCGACGCCCTCGGTGTGGCACTGGGACTCTACGACACCATCACGGTGACGACGATCGCGTCGGGCCTGGAACTCGAGGTCTCGGGGGAGGGGGCCGGGCAGGTTCCCGAGGACGCCTCACACCTTGTCGCCAAGGCGGTCGAGGCCGGTCTCCGGGCCGGCGGCACGGGCGCCCCCGGGGTCAGGATCACCTGTACCAACGCGATCCCCCATTCCCGGGGTCTCGGTTCCTCCGCGTCGGCGGCGGTGGGGGGACTCGTCGCGGCGAACGGGCTGATGGGTCAGGTGCTGACAGACGAGCACCTGGTGCAGCTGGCGAGCGAGTTCGAGGGCCATCCTGACAACGCCGCGGCCAGCGTCCTCGGTGGGGTGGTGGTCTCGTGGACCGAGAGGTCGGCGACCGCCGTGACCTACCGGGCGGTCCGCATGGAGGTGGACCCGACGATCGTCGCCACCGTGCTGGTGCCCTCCGAGACCTCGTCGACGGCTCAGACGCGCGGTCTGCTCCCGGAGACGGTGCCCCACGAGGATGCGGCCTTCAACGCCAGTAGAGCCGCGCTGATGTCGGTGGCGCTGGCCGCGCACCCCGAGTTCCTGCTCGCCGCGACCGAGGATCGATTGCACCAGTCCTACCGGGCGCCGGCGCTCGTCGGCACCACGGAGTGGATCGCTAGGCTACGGGGCCGGGGTCTCGCCGCCACGGTCTCCGGAGCAGGACCCACCGTTCTGGTGCTGGGGACCACCCCGCTGCCGACCGACCTGCGCGCTGACGCCGAGGCGCAGGGGTGGCAGGTCCTGGACCTGGAGATCGCCGAGGGCGCACGGGTGCTCGCCGAGCAGTGAGTACGACACCGGCGTGATCAGGTGGCGGAGCCGGGCGAGATGGTCGTGACCCGATAGGCCCCCTCGGCGTGCAGCGAACGGATGGCCCGCTTGTCGTACTTTCCCACCGACGTGCGCGGGATGTCGTCGACGAAAGCCCAGTGATCGGGCCGTTTCCACAGATCGACGTGGCCCTCCAGGGAGTCCCAGAGGGCCCGGGCGGTGGCGGTGGCCCCGGGTTTGAGGTGGACCAGGACCATGGGGCGATTGCCCCAGCGTTCGTCCGGCACCCCGATCACCGCCGCATCGGCCACCCGATCGTCCCGCAGTACCGCGTGCTCGAGTTCTACCGAGGAGATCAGCTCGCCCCCCGAGGCGATGATGTCGTCCACCCGGTCGACCACGTCGAGGTAACCGCGCGGAGAGATGGTGGCCATGTCCCCGGTGCGCAGCCACCCGTCGACGAACCGGTCGGTGGAGTCGTCGCCCAGATAGCGTGCAGTGACCCACGGGCCCCTGAGTTGGAGTTCGCCGACGGACCACCCATCGTTCGGGAGGACCCGTCCGGACTCGACGATCCGGGCGTCAACCCCGGCGGGAAACCGGCCCTGCCCGAGGATCTGGGCGCGGCGATGGGTCGCCGAGGAGTGGGGATCGGCGCGGGCGAAGGTGGCGATCGGGCTGGACTCCGTGAGCCCGTAGGCCTGCATGATGGTGACCCCGTGACGGGTGACGAAGGCGTCGAACAGCGCCTCCGGCACCGGAGAGCCGCCGACCAGGACCTCGCCCAGGTGACCGAGTGGTTGCGGGTGGTTCTCCAGGTGTCGCAGGAGGCGTTGGAGCGAGGCCGGCGTCGTCGCGACCTTGTTGGGCCTGAACGTGGCCAGTAGTTCCGCCAGTTCGCGTCCGGAGTGCATCGCCTGACCCGGCCGCGGCCGGGCGGTGATGATGCTGGCCCCGGTCATGAAGGCCGCGTACGGCAACCCCCAGGACAGCACGTGGTGCATCGGCACGGTCGTCAGGACGCTGTCCCCACTACGGAGCGCGGCACTCTCCGCCATGCACATCTGCATGGAGTGAAGCCATATCGACCGGTGCGTGAACGCGACTGCTTTCGACAGCCCCGTGGTGCCGGAGGTGTACGCGAGCGCGGCGGCGGTGCGTTCGTCCACTGCAGGCCACGGGAAGGTGGTCGGTCGCCCATCGAGCAGTGCCTCGAGGGCGTGGAGCTGCCCGCCCTGTGCGTCCCCGGGCAGTGCGGTGGTGTCCCCGTGGACCTCGTCATCGAACACGACCACGTGGGGTGCGTGCTCCAGATCACCGATCACGTCGAGTGCGCGGGGCAGCAACTCCGGATCGACCAGCAGCACTGAGACATCGTTGTCGCGCAGCGCGGCGAGGAGGAACGAGCGGGACCGGAAGACGTTGAGCGAGAGCACCGCCGCGCCCATCGACGGGATCGCGAACATCGACTCGATGACCTCGGGGCGGCTGCCGGACAGGACGGCCACGACGTCGCCTTCACTCACACCGAGATCCGTCAGGGCGTGCGCGGTGGCCGCGGCCCGGGCCGCGATCACGTCGAACCGGGAGGTCCGCGGCACCATGTCGCCGACGAAACCGGTGACCGTGGACCCGGAGTGTCGCTCCGCGGCGTGGTCGAGGATCCGCGACACGAGCAACGGGGTCTCGAGCATCGTTCCGAACATCCGACCTCCTTCCACTCGGCCGCAGTGGGCTGTTAGATTACCGCCCGCCGGTCGGGATGAGGACACGCCGGGCGGGACTCGCGAGGGGGACGCGTGTAAGGACGGACGGCGGGTAGTATGCTTTTCTGAAGCCACGGACGCCCGGTCGTCCCTGAAGCCCGAGTCATCTCCCGTACGCTTACCCCGCCAGCGGGGAGCAGTCCGCGAGGCGATCCCGGGGGAGCGGCCGAACGGCGCGTGGCCAATCGGGATTGTCGTGCCCGTGAGTGGGTCTCGTCCGACGTCGACGGTCAACATGAAGCCGACTCGGCAGGAATCACCTCGTGCACATCCCCCTCAGACGACTCCGTGTCCGGCCAGTTCGCCGCCACGGAAGGCCTCAGCGGCCACCCGGGACGCGTGTCTGCGTCCCGGACAGTTGCCCGGCGCGGAGCGGTTGACACCGACTCGGCCCGGGCCCAGAAAGGACACCCGTGACCTCGACGGAAACCCACTCCACACCTCCGCAGGGGGCTGCACTGGCAGCCATGCGTCTGGCGGATCTCAAGTCTCTCGCCCAGCAGATGGGCCTCAAGGGCCTGTCAGGCAAGCGCAAGAGCGATCTGGTGGCGATGATCGACGCCGCCCGTGGCGGGCGGCCCCAGGCCGCCGCCAAGTCCTCGCCCACCCAGTCCTCGCCCGCTCAGCCCTCGAACGCCCAGTCCTCGCCCGCCCAGACTCCCGCCGAGGCCACGCCGGCCGCTGCTGCGGACACCGCCCCCCGGCAGGACCGCCAGGAGGCCGCGGACGGGCAGGAGGCCGCGGACGGGCAGAAGACCGCTGCCGGACGGAGGGCCGGGGGTGGTCAGAGGGCCGGGGGGCAGGCGAAGAACGCCGATCAGGAGGCTCGCCGCGACGAGGGCCAGGACCAGCAGGAGTCCCAGAACCAGGGCGCCCGGCAGCGACGGGGCGGCCAGAACCGCGACGAGCAGCAGTCGGGTCGCCAGGACCAGGGTCAGCAGGGCGGTCGCGGTCGTGATCAGCAGGGTCGCGACAACCAGGGCGGTCGCGGTCGCGGTCGCGACCAGCAGGGCGGCGATTCCGGGAACCCTCGTAACCAGGGCAACCAGGGCAACCAGGGCGGAGACAGTGGCCCGCGGGGCGACGGTCAGAACCGTGACGACGACGACGGGGGCGGCCGCGGCCGTCGGAGCCGCCGGCGGCGCGAGCGTAACCGCGGTGGTGGCGGTGGCCGTCCGCAGGAGGGCGAGACCGAGGTGCGGGACGACGACGTCCTCCAGCCGGTCGCGGGCATCCTCGACGTCCTGGACAACTACGCGTTCGTCCGTACCTCCGGCTACCTCGCGGGGTCGAACGACGTCTACGTCTCGATGAACATGATCCGCAAGTACGGGCTGCGTCGCGGCGACGCGATCACGGGCGCGGTCAAGATGCCGCGGGACGGTCAGGGCGACGCCCAGAACGACGGGTCCGGCGGCGGGCAGGGTGGCGGTCGCGGCGGCGGTCAAGGGGGGAAGAACAGGGCGAAGTTCAACCCGCTGGCCCGAATCGACTCGGTCAACGGGGGTCCCCCGGAAGACGCGCGCAACCGCCCGGAGTTCGGCAAGCTCACGCCGCTCTACCCCAACCAGCGGCTGCGTCTCGAGACGGAGAAGAACGTCCTCTCGACCCGGGTGATCGATCTGATCATGCCCATCGGCAAGGGCCAGCGGGCGCTCATCGTCTCCCCGCCCAAGGCGGGCAAGACCACGATCCTGCAGAACATCGCGAACTCGATCGCCATCAACAACCCCGAGTGTCATCTCATGGTCGTGCTCGTCGACGAGCGACCCGAGGAGGTGACCGATATGCAGCGCTCGGTCAACGGCGAGGTCATCGCCTCGACCTTCGACCGCCCGCCGTCGGATCACACCCAGGTCGCAGAGCTCGCGATCGAACGCGCCAAGCGACTGGTGGAGATGGGGCAGGACGTCGTGGTCCTCCTCGATTCCATCACCCGGTTGGGTCGCGCCTACAACAACTCCTCACCCGCCTCGGGACGCATCCTGTCCGGCGGTGTCGACTCCACCGCGCTCTATCCGCCCAAGCGGTTCCTGGGAGCGGCACGCAACATCGAGAACGGTGGCTCCCTGACCATCATCTCCACGGCGATGGTCGAGACGGGGTCCGCCGGTGACACGGTGATCTTCGAGGAGTTCAAGGGCACCGGTAACGCGGAACTGAAGCTTGACCGGCGCATCGCGGAGCGGCGCGTCTTCCCCGCGGTCGACGTGGGGCCCTCGGGCACCCGCAAGGAGGAGCTCCTGATGACTCCGGAGGAGGCCGGTGTCATGCACAAGCTGCGGAGGGTGTTGTCCGGGCTCGACTCGCACCAGGCGATCGACCTGCTGATGTCGCAGCTGCGCAAGACCAACACCAACTACGAGTTCCTCCTGCAGGTGGCCAAGACGACTCCGACCCTGCCGCAGGACGAGGAGTGACGCAGGCCCCGGGGCGTTCGCCGTCCTCCATCGACGACGTCCTCTCGGAGTACGGGGGGCTCGAGGCGCAGCTGTCCGACCCGGCGCTCCACGAGGACCCGGTGGCCGCGCGCAGGGTCGGCAAGCGATTCGCCGAACTGACCCCCGTGGTGCAGTGTCACCGTGCTCTGGAGTCCACCCGGGGCGACCTGTCCGCCGCGCGTGAGCTGGCCGGCGACGACTCGTCGTTCGCCGAGGAGGCCGATCGGTTGGCGGAGGAGGTGACGACACTGGAGTCGCGGTTGGCCGACCTGCTGGCGCCGCGGGACCCCCACGACGCGGATGACGTGCTCATGGAGATCAAGTCCGGTGAAGGCGGGGAGGAGTCGGCACTGTTCGCGGCGGACCTCGCCCGCATGTATACGCGGTACGCGGAGAAGCACGGCTGGGTGGTCGAGGTCCTCGGGGTGACCGAGTCCGACCTGGGCGGGTACAAGGACGCCTCGTTCTCGATCAGGTCTCGTCACCCCTCAAGGGACGGTGTGTGGTCACGCCTGAAGTTCGAGGGCGGGGTGCACCGCGTCCAACGGGTGCCGGTCACCGAGTCGCAGGGCCGGGTCCATACGTCGGCCGCCGGGGTGCTCGTCTTCCCCGAGCCCGAGGACGTGGGGCCGGTCGAGATCGACGAGTCGGACCTGAGGATCGACGTGTACCGCTCGTCGGGCAAGGGCGGCCAGGGGGTCAACACCACCGATTCGGCGGTGCGGATCACGCACCTGCCCACCGGCACTGTCGTCACGTGTCAGAACGAACGTAGTCAACTGCAGAACAAGCAGCGCGCGCTGGAGGTGCTCGCCGCCCGGCTCCAGGCCGCCGCCGAGGAGGCTGCGAGCGCCGAGGCCTCCGAGGGGCGGTCCACCCAGATCCGCACCGTCGACCGGTCGGAACGCATCCGCACCTACAACTTCCCCGAGAACCGGATCGCCGATCACCGGGTCGGGTTCAAGGCGCACAATCTCGACGCCGTCCTCGACGGTGACCTCGACGCGGTCCTCGACGCACTGGCGGTCGAGGACCGGCGCAGACGCATGGAAGACGCCTAGGCGGTGCATCCGCGCCCCGTGCCGGCGACCGCGGTCGTGAGGTCGGCCGCACACGATCTGCGGGCCGCCGGTGTGGACTCCGCCGTCGTGGAGGCGCAGCTGATCTGCGCGCATGTCCTTGGAATAGACCGCTCCGCACTCCCACTGGCCGACGCGGTGGACGCCTCCGGACTCGCGGAGATCGACCGGATGGTCGCCGCCCGCATCGCCGATCGCACCCCGATCCAGTACCTCCTCGGGCGGGCCGTGTCGGGTCGTCTGGATCTCGCGGTGGGGCCCGGTGTCTTCATCCCCAGGCCCGAGACCGAGCTGCTGGTGGAGGACGCGCTGGCCGCGCTCCCCGCCCCGGGCGACGGGCCGGGCCCCGTCGTCGTGGACCTCTGTGCCGGTAGCGGAACGCTGGCCCTCGAGATCGCCCATGCCCGACCCGATGCGCGGGTCCACGCCGTCGAACTGCACGATCAGGCTCTGGATTGGCTGCGGCGCAACGCCGCCGAACGGGCGGCCGCGGGGGACACTCCACTCGTGGTGCACTCGGGGGACGCGACGGACCCCGGCATCCTGGCGGAACTGCGGGGCCGGGTCGACGCGGTGGTGTCCAACCCGCCGTACATCCCGCGGACGGACGATCTCCCTGCGGAGGTCCTCGGGCACGAGCCGGCGACCGCGCTGTTCGGGGGAGTCGACGGCCTCGCCGTCATCACTCCGCTCGTCGGTGTCGCGGCCGGGCTCCTGGCGCCGGGGGGCCACCTCGCCGTGGAGCACGACGAGGAGACCGGCGCCTCCGTCGCGTCGGTGGTCGAGGCGCAGGGACGCTTCGGTACCGTGGAGCAGCACACCGACCTCGCCGGACGTCCGCGGTTCGTCACCGCGACCAGACTCGGCGATCGTGACGACGACGACGAGCTCGACCCGACAGTCCGGAAGGGGACCACCCGGTGACCATCACCTACGACTGCACCGAGGACACCGGTCGAGAGGTCGGCCTCAGTTCCGCGGCCGGGGCACTGCGTGCGGGTCGGCTCGTCGTGACCCCCACGGACACCCTCTACGGCATCGCGGCCGACGCCTTCGACCCGGATGCGGTCACCCTGTTGCTCTCCGCCAAGCGGCGCGGACCGGACATGCCCGTGCCCGTCCTGGTCGGTTCCTGGGAGACCATCGACGGCCTGGTCGTCAGCACACCCGCGACGGCGCGAGACCTCATCCGGGCGTTCTGGCCCGGCGGCCTGAGCCTGATCGTGCACCAGGCACCGTCCCTCAACTGGAACCTGGGACACACGCAGGGCACGGTGATGCTCCGGATGCCGCTGCATCCCGTCGCGATCGAGTTGCTCCGCGAGGTCGGGCCGCTCGCCGTATCCAGCGCCAACGTCTCCGGGCAGCCCCCGGCGACCACTGTCGCGGAGGCTCGTGAGCAGCTGGGGGACTCGGTCGCCGTCTATCTCGACGGCGGCCCGTGCTCGGTCGGCCAGCCCTCGACGATCGTCGACCTCACTGGACCGGCGCCCCGGATCGTCCGGGAGGGGGCCGTGAGCGCAGAGCGTGTCGGGGAGGTCCTGAACACCGACGCCGCGTCTCTGCGCGGCTGACCGGGGTGATCTGAGCGTGGGCATAGGGGTTCCGTTCCGCGAGCTCCTGCTCATCGCGGTCACGGCGGGCCTGGTCACGTTCGTCGTCACAGGTCTGGTCAGGGGGGTCGCACCGGCGATCGGGGGACTGGCCTACCCCCGCGACAGGGACGTGCACGTGGTGCCGACGCCCCGCCTCGGCGGGGTCGGCATCTTCACCGGAATGCTGGTCGCCGTCTACCTGTCCGCGCAACTCCCCGCTCTCAACCGGGCGTTCCCGCCATTCGCCCCGGACGTCGAAGCGACGATCATCGCGGGCGGCGTGATCGTGCTGGTGGGCATCGTCGACGACATCCTCGGCCTCGGAGCGGTCACGAAGCTCGCAGGTCAAGCGGCGGCGGCGGGCGTCCTTGTGGCCATGGGCGTGTCCTGGAACCTGGTGTACCTCCCCTTCGGGGACGGCAACATCCTGGTCCTGGATCAGCTCCAGGCGGGGCTGCTCACCGTGGTCTTCACACTGGCCATCGTCAACGCGATGAACTTCGTCGACGGTCTGGACGGCCTCGCCGCCGGCCTCGGTGCCATCGCGGCCACCGCGATCTGCGTGTTCTCCGTGGGGATCATGCTCGACCAGGGAGGGACGGTCGGGGCGTACCCCCCGGCCCTGGTCACGGCGGTCCTCGCCGGGGCGTTGCTGGGCTTCCTACCGCACAACTTCCAACCGGCCCGGATCTTCATGGGGGACTCGGGGTCGATGCTGATCGGCCTGGTCCTCGCGGCGGCCTCCACCAGCGCGTCCGGGAAGATCTCCCAGAGCCTGTACGGGCCGCAGGAGATGATCGTCCTGCTCTCGCCGATGATCGTCGTCGCCGCGGCGATGTTCGTTCCGATGCTCGACCTCGTGATGGCGGTGGTCCGTCGGGTGGGCGCCGGCCGCAGCCCCTTCGCCCCGGACAAGATGCATCTCCATCACCGTCTGCTGGATCTGGGTCACTCCCATCGGCGGGTCGCCCTCGTGATCTACGCGTGGGTCTCGCTCATCGCGTTCGGCGCCGTCGGCGCGACCATGCTCCCGACCGAGGTGATCGTCCCGCTCGCCGCCGCCGGGCTCATCTCGGTCCTGGCCGCCACGCTGGTCCCGCGATTGAGGAGCTCGCGCGGCGAACGCGGAACCGTCGAAACCGGGGGCTCGGGTTAGGCTGCTGGTCATGACGGACACTCCCGCGACACCCGCGCAGCCCGCCGACAGTCCCCACACCGCAGGTCTCCGCAAGGCGGTCCGGTTCGGCGCTCTGGCGCTGGCCGTACTCGCCGTGGTCAGTGCCGCGGCGTGGACCGCGATCGACGGGACCCCCGGGCTGTGGGGCGCGCTGATGGGGGCCGCCGTGGGCGGGGCGTTCGTGCTGACCACGGCGATCGTGGTCATCGCCACGGCGCACTCGGCTCCGCAGACGACCGCGGCCGTCGTCCTGGGAACCTGGCTGGTCAAACTCCTCGCGGCGATGGGTATCGTCGCCGTGCTCTCGAGGTACGACTTCTACTCGCGCCCCGCCTTCGCGGTCACGGTCATCGCCGCACTGATCGTGGTGCTGGCGGTGGAGACGTGGGCCATCCTCAAGACCCGCGCGCCCTACGTGGAGCCCGCGGCCGCGTGACGGGTCCCCCTGTGTCCCCGCGCCGAGACCAGGATGTTATTCTGATCGACGGTGAGACGAGCACGTCACCGGGCTGCTTCACGGCCCGAGGCGTTCGCGCGGAATCCCAATACGGCCGCGATCACCGGGCCACTCGTACCGAACGCGCTCGGGCGCACGTCGCCCAACACGACCAGGGGAGAACACACTGAGTACCACGCTTCTGGCCTTCAAGGGCGAGTTTCATCCCCCGAACATCGACTATGAGTTCTTCCCCTCCCAGCAGTGGTTGACCGGTTTCGCCGGTGACGCGTTCGTCCTGGACCGGCTCATGATCATCCGGTTGCTCATGACGGTGGTGCTGCTGGGCTTCTTCATGATCGCCATGCGGAACCCCAAGCTGGTCCCGCGCGGGGTCCAGAACTTCGCCGAGATCTGCCTGGACTTCGTCCGGGTCCACATCGCGGAGGAGATCCTGGGCAAGGAGCAGGGGCGCCGTTTCCTGCCGGTCATCGCGACGATCTTCTTCGCGGTCTTCGCGATGAACCTCCCGACGATCATCCCGGGCCTCAACATCTCGCCCAACGCCAGGATCGGCTTCCCGCTGATGCTCGCCGTCCTGGGCTACGTGACCTTCATCTACGCGGGGTCCAAGAGGTACGGCTTCGCCAAGTTCATCAAGGCGAGTGTGGTGATCCCGGGGCTTCCCCCGGCGCTGCACATCCTGGTGGTGCCGATCGAGTTGGTGTCGACGTTCATCCTCCGCCCGGCCACGCTGACCATTCGTCTCATGGCCAACATGCTGGCGGGGCACCTGATCATCGTCCTGCTGTTCAGTGCCACGAACTTCTTCTTCTGGCAGTTGAACGGCTGGTCACTGCTGGCGGTGGGCACCTCGTTGCTCTCGGTCGCCTTCACGCTGTTCAAGCTGCTGGTCCTCTTCCTCCAGGCCTACATCTTCGCGCTGCTGGTCTCGGTGTACATCGACCTCGCACTCCACGCGGAGAGCCACTAGACCCCGGGCCCCCGGGCCCGGCACGACCATCCCGTCTACCCGACACATCACGTCCGACCGGTGCGGACAAGCCCGCACCGGCCATCTGAAAGGGAACTCCCATGGACATCGTCACTCTCGCCCAGGCCGCCGAGACCGTCACCCGCAACGAGGGCTTCGGCGCCATCGGCTACGGCCTCGCCGCCATCGGCCCCGGCATCGGCATCGGCATCCTCGTCGGCAAGACCGTCGAGGGCATGGCCCGCCAGCCCGAGATGGCCGGCACCCTCCGCACCACGATGTTCCTCGGTATCGCCTTCACCGAGGCGCTCGCCCTGATCGGTATCGTCGCCGGCTTCCTGTTCTGATCGACGACCACCGACCTCGTAGGGACGCACCATGAACAACGTCATCGCCATCTTGGCGGCCGAGGGTGGAGAATCGCTCCCCCTGGAGGACAGCCCCAACCCGCTGCTTCCTCCGCTGTATGACATCGTCTGGTCGCTCATCCCGCTCGCCGTCATCCTGTGGCTCTTCTGGAAGTTCATCCTCCCGAAGTTCCAGCAGGTCCTCGACGAGCGCTCCGAGCGCATCGAAGGCGGTCTGCGTCGTGCCGAGCAGACCCAGGCCGAGGCGAAGGAAGAGCTGGCCAAGTACAAGGCCCAACTCGCCGAGGCGCGCAGCGAAGCGGCCAAGATCCGCGACGACGCGCGCGCACAGGGTCAGCAGATCCTCGCGGACATGAAGTCGGAGGCGCAGGCGGAGAGCGACCGCATCATCGCGTCCGGCGAGCAGCAGCTCGCCGCTCAGCGCCAGCAGATCATCGCCGAGCTCCGCAGCGACCTTGGTCGTCAGTCCGTGGATCTCGCCGAGCGGCTCATGGGTGAGCAGCTGTCGGATCCGGTCCGGCGCTCGGGCACCATCGATCGCTTTCTGGCGGACCTCGACCGGGTCCCCGGCGCGGGCAGGAACTAAGGGAAGTGGAGCCGATGCACGCAGCGAGTCGCGAAGCGCTCGACCAGACCCGGAGCGCACTGGAGCAGACCCTGGCGGCGAACCCGTCCGGGGGAGCGACGGGAGCGAAGGTGGGCCAGGAACTCTTCGAGGTCGTGGGCGTCCTCGAGGACAACCGTGCCCTCCGGGTGTCCGTGGCCGACACCGCGGCCCCGGTGGAGGCCCGACAGGACCTGGTCCGTGGGGTGTTCGGGTGGAAGGTCGACCAGGCGACCCTGGACCTTCTCCTCGCTGCGGTGTCCCAGGACTGGTCCACCCCCCGCGAGCTGCGGGAGGGTCTGGTCCTCCTCGGCCGCGAGGCGCTCCTGCGCTCGGCGGACCAGCAGGGCCAGCTCCAGACCGTCGAGGACGAGCTGTTCAGGCTCGGGCGGATCGTCGCCGGGGATCCCCAGTTCGAGCAGCTCCTGGCCGATCGGACCGCCGACGTCGGAGCCAGGCGCGGCCTGCTCGCCGAGGTGCTGTACGGCAAGGTCACGGCGGTGACCGAGGCTCTGGCCTCCCAGGCGGTGGCTCGGCCGTCGGGTATGCCCGCGGACGACATCATGGCGGTCTCGGTGCAGGCCGCGGAGTTGCGCGGCCGGTCCGTCGCGGTGGTGACCAGTGCGGAGCCGCTGACCGACCAGCAGTCGGATGATCTCCGGGCCCGACTGGCGTCGTTGTACGGGCGGGAGATCGCCATCCACAACGATGTCGACCAGTCCCTCCTGGGCGGCGTCGTCGTCCGGGTCGGAGACGAGATCATCGACGGTAGCGTGGCAGGACGGCTCGACGCCATGCGTCGGTCCCTCCGCTGACCTGCCGGGCCGGCACAAGACGAGCTGCGACTCGGCCGTGTTCCAGCGGTAGTGGCTCACGTAAACACCCATAAAGCACAACCCGACTTTGAGAGCAGGAATGACATGGCGGAGTTGACGATCTCCTCCGAAGAGATCCGCAGCGCGATTGCGAACTACACCTCGACCGTTTCGACCGACGCGACGAAGGAGGAGGTCGGCGTCGTCGTCGACACCGGTGACGGCATCGCCCACATCAGCGGCCTCCCCTCGGCGATGGCCAACGAGCTGCTGGAGTTCCCCGGTGGGATCCTCGGTGTCGCACTGAACCTCGAGGACCGGGAGATCGGTGCGGTCATCCTCGGCAACTTCGACGAGATCGCCCAGGGGCAGGAGGTGCGCCGTACCGGGAACGTCCTCTCCGTCCCCGTCGGCGACGGCTTCCTCGGCCGCGTGGTCAACCCGCTCGGCAAGCCCATCGACGGGCGCGGCGAGATCGAGTCCGCGGGCACCCGCGCACTCGAACTCCAGGCGCCGTCGGTCCTGGAGCGTCAGCCCGTCGAGGAGCCGATGCAGACCGGCATCAAGGCCATCGACGCCATGACCCCCATCGGCCGCGGACAGCGTCAGCTGATCATCGGCGACCGCAAGACCGGCAAGACCGCGGTCTGCATCGACGCCATCCTCAACCAGAAGGCCAACTGGGAGTCGGGCGACAAGAGCAAGCAACTCCGGTGCATCTACGTCGCGATCGGCCAGAAGGGCTCGACCATCGCGGGCGTCAAGGCGACGCTCGAGGAGCACGGCGCGATGGAGTACACCACCATCGTCGCGGCCCCCGCCTCCGACTCCGCCGGCTTCAAGTGGCTCGCGCCCTTCACCGGGTCGGCCATCGGCCAGCACTGGATGTACGAGGGTGCGCACGTCCTGGTCGTGTTCGACGACCTGTCCAAGCAGGCCGACGCCTACCGCGCGATCTCGCTGTTGCTGCGCCGCCCGCCGGGTCGCGAGGCCTACCCGGGTGACGTCTTCTACCTGCACTCCCGTCTCCTCGAGCGCTGCGCCAAGCTCTCCGACGACATGGGCGGGGGATCGCTGACCGGCCTGCCGATCATCGAGACCAAGGCCAACGACGTCTCCGCGTTCATCCCGACCAACGTCATCTCCATCACCGACGGCCAGGTCTTCCTCGAGTCGGACCTGTTCAACCGCGGTGTGCGGCCCGCCGTCAACGTCGGTATCTCCGTCTCCCGAGTCGGCGGCGCCGCCCAGACCAAGGGGATGAAGAAGGTCTCCGGGTCCCTGCGTCTCGACCTGGCCGCGTACCGCGACCTCGAGTCGTTCGCGACCTTCGCCTCCGACCTCGACGCCGCGTCCAAGGCGCAGCTCGAGCGCGGTCAGCGTCTGGTCGAGATCCTCAAGCAGGACCAGAACTCCCCGGTGGCCGTCGAGGACCAGATCGTCTCGATCTACCTCGCCGGCGAGGGCTTCTACGACACGGTCCCCGTCGAGGACGTCCGTCGGTTCGAGGGCGAGCTGCTCGAGAGCCTGCGGCACTCCGCGGCCGACGTCTACAGCCAGATCGACGGCGGCGCCGCTCTCTCCGACGAGTCCAAGGCGACGCTCGAGGCCAAGACCAACGAGTTCAAGGAGGGCTTCGTGGCCTCCGACGGCTCCCGCGTGGTCAACGAGCCCGAGGCCGAGGCCCTCTCGGAGGACGAGATCGACCGTGAGACCCTCACGGTCACCAAGAAGAAGAAGGCCTGAGGCCGCGAGATGACAGCCATCCGATTCAAGGCCGAGAGGAGAGTGATCTGAAGTAATGGCGAACATGCGTGAACTGCGCGACCGGATCAAGTCCGTCAACTCGACCAAGAAGATCACCAAGGCCCAGGAGCTGATCGCCACCTCGCAGATCTCCAAGGCCCAGGCGAGGGTCGAGGCCGCTCAGCCCTTCGCCGATCAGATCACCGCCATCCTGACCGATCTCGCCAGCGCGTCGTCGGTCCAGCACCGGATGCTCAACGAGCCGGAGGACGCCACACGCTCCGCCGTGCTGGTGGTGACGTCCGACCGCGGGATGTGCGGTGGGTACAACCACAACGTCCTCAAGGAGGCCGCCGAGCTCATCGCGTTCCTCGAGGAGTCCGGCCGCGAGGTCGACATCTACGTGCTGGGCAACAAGGGCATCGTGTACTACACGTTCCGCGAGATCGAACTGGCGGGGTCGTGGCACGGGCACTCCCAGAAGCCGGACTACCAGGAGGCCCGTCCGGCCTTCCAGCTCCTGTCCGCCGCCTTCGCGGCCGGGGGGGAGGCGACGTTCGACGCGACGGAGTTCCTCGGTAGCGACTACACCGGTGACACCACCCGCAAGGGCGTCGACGAGGTCCACATCGTCTACACCCAGTTCAAGTCGATGCTCACGCAGACCCCGCGGGCACGGCGTCTGGCCCCGATCGAGACCCGTGTCGAGGTCGAGGAGCTGGATCTCGGCGAGGACATGCTCGACACGTCCAAGACGGACTTCAAGCCCGAGGTCACCTTCGAGCCCGACGCGGACACCCTTCTCGACAACCTCCTCCCGAGGTACATGTCGACGCGGGCGTTCGCGTCGCTGCTCGAGTCGGCGGCGTCGGAGTCGGCCGCGCGACGCACGGCCATGAAGTCCGCGACGGACAACGCGACCGAACTGGTGGAAGGTCTGAGCCGCGAGGCCAACCAGGCCCGCCAGGCACAGATCACCCAGGAAATCAGCGAGATTGTCGGTGGCGCTGGTGCGCTCGCCGCTAGCGCAGGAAGTGACTAAGCAATGACCACAGCTGTTACCGATCAGAGCACGACGGGCACGGCCGGTCTCACCGGTCGGGTCGCCCGCGTCCTGGGTGCGGTCGTCGACGTGGAGTTCCCGCGCGGCGCCCTCCCGGCCCTCTTCAACGCCCTGACCACCGAGATCACCCTCGAGGCCGTGGCCAAGACGGTGACCTTCGAGGTCGCCCAGCATCTCGGCGACAACATGGTCCGCTGCATCTCCATGCAGTCGACCGACGGACTCGTCCGTGGCGCGGAGGTCGTCGACTCGGGTAAGCCGATCTCGGTCCCCGTGGGCGACGTCGTCAAGGGCCATGTCTTCAATGCCCTCGGCGACTGCCTCGACGCGCCCGGCACCGGCCGTGACGGTGAGCAGTGGGGTATCCACCGCGAGCCGCCCGCCTTCGACCAGCTCGAGGGCAAGACCGAGATCCTCGAGACCGGCGTGAAGGTCATCGACCTCCTCACCCCGTATGTCAAGGGTGGCAAGATCGGCCTGTTCGGTGGTGCCGGCGTCGGCAAGACCGTGCTGATCCAGGAGATGATCACCCGTATCGCCCGCGAGTTCTCCGGCACCTCGGTGTTCGCCGGCGTCGGTGAGCGCACCCGTGAGGGCACGGACCTCTTCCTCGAGATGGAGGAGATGGGCGTGCTGCAGGACACCGCGTTGGTGTTCGGCCAGATGGACGAGCCGCCGGGGACGCGTATGCGCGTCGCACTCTCGGCGCTGACCATGGCCGAGTACTTCCGCGACGTCCAGGGGCAGGACGTCCTGTTGTTCGTGGACAACATCTTCCGCTTCACGCAGGCCGGCTCCGAGGTCTCGACCCTGCTCGGTCGCATGCCGTCCGCCGTCGGTTACCAGCCGACCCTGGCGGACGAGATGGGCATGCTGCAGGAGCGGATCACCTCGACGCGTGGCCGGTCGATCACGTCGCTGCAGGCGATCTACGTCCCCGCCGACGACTACACCGACCCCGCGCCGGCGACCACGTTCGCCCACCTCGACGCGACCACCGAGCTCTCCCGCTCGATCGCCTCGAAGGGCATCTACCCGGCCGTCGACCCGCTCACCTCGACCTCCCGCATCCTCGAGCCGGGCATCGTGGGGGAGGAGCACTACCGGGTGGCTCAGAACGTCATCCAGATCCTGCAGAAGTACAAGGAGCTCCAGGACATCATCGCCATCCTCGGCATGGACGAGCTCTCCGAGGAGGACAAGGTCACCGTTCAGCGGGCCCGTCGCCTCGAGCGCTTCCTCGGCCAGAACTTCCTGGTCGCGGAGAAGTTCACCGGGCAGGTCGGTTCGGTCGTCCCGCTGTCGGACACCATCGAGGCGTTCGACAAGCTGTGCAAGGGCGAGCTGGACCATCTCCCGGAGCAGGCGTTCAACGGTATCGGCGGTCTGGACGACGTCGAGGCGGCCGCCAAGAAGCTCTCGGGGAAGTGACCGCTGACCATGGCTGACATCGAGGTCGAGTTCGTCACGGTCGAGCAACGCTTCTGGTCCGGTACCGCCACCATGGTGGTCGCCAAGACCACCGAGGGCGAGATCGGTATCCAGTCCGGGCACGAGCCGCTGCTCGGTGAGCTGGACGCCGGCGGCACCGTGACGGTCTACACGGACGAGGGCAAGAAGGTCGCTGCGGTACAGGGCGGGTTCCTCTCCGTGACGGCGAACAAGGTCAGCATCCTCGGCGAGACCGCGGAGTGGGCGGAGTCCATCGACCGGGCCGAGGCCGAACGGGCGCTGTCCGAGGCCGGGGATGACCAGCAGGCCGCCGCCGCCGCACGCGGTCGTCTCCGGGCGGTCGAGAAGGCCGGCAGCTAGCTGTACGATTCGGTCCTCCCGTGACCTGACGGCCGCGGCCACCGGAAGGGGTTGGGTAGATGGCGATCCCCGGGATCATTCTCGGTGTCGTCGTGCTGCTCGTCCTCGCCCCGGTGGCCGCGGCCGTGGTGTATCGCCTGGTCGTCGTCCGCAGGAATTCCACCTCGGTCCTCGTCAGGCGGGACGGTGAGGATTCCTGGCGGCACGGCGCCGTTCGGTATTCCGATACCGATCTGGCCTTCTACCGGTTGGTCAGCGTGAGATTCGGCGCGGACGTCCGGTTGGACCGGCGGAGCCTCGAGCTGGGCCCCCGGCGACAGCCGACCGGCCACGAGCTCGACATCGCGGAGTCGGGGGAGCTGATCGTGTCCTTCGCGGGTCGTGACCGCAGGCGCGGGATCAGAGAAGGCGAACTGTGTGTGGGCCCGGCCGAGCTGACCGCGCTGCTGGCGTGGGTGGAGGCCTGCTCCACCGATCAGATCCGCTCCGCCGACCAGTTCCGCTCCGCTGACCAATTCCGCTCCGCGGACCGCCGACGGCGGTGACGGTCTCGAGCACCGCGCTCGGCGACGACTGTCCGGAGGGCGGTCCCGCACACCCCGAATCGAGGAGGATCCGTGCGTCTCGTCGTCGCCACATGCCAGGTCGATTACGTCGGCCGTCTGACGGCCCATCTCCCCATGGCACCCAGGCTGCTGTTGCTCAAGGCGGACGGGTCCGTCAGCGTGCACGCCGACGACCGCGCGTACAAGCCGCTCAACTGGATGACGCCACCCTGTTCGCTCGTCGAGCAGGAGCATCCGGAGGATCCCGAGCACCTGCTCTGGGTGGTGGAGAACAAGGCCGGTGAACAGCTCCGGATCACGCTCTCCGAGGTCCACCACGACTCCCGTCACGAGCTGGGGGTCGACCCCGGCCTGGTCAAGGACGGGGTGGAGGCCCATC
The DNA here is from genome assembly GCF_002289575.1 of Dietzia natronolimnaea. GTDB lineage: Bacteria > Actinomycetota > Actinomycetes > Mycobacteriales > Mycobacteriaceae > Dietzia > Dietzia natronolimnaea_A. The sequence continues at coordinate 43,458 of NZ_NTGA01000017.1, read as the reverse complement.
TCCAGGAGCTGCTGGCCGAGCACCTCGAGACTCTCGGCCCCGGGTACACCCTGGTCCGCCGCGAGTACATGACGGCGATCGGGCCTGTGGACATCCTCGGCCGGGACGCCGATGGCGTGACCGTGGCGGTGGAGATCAAGCGCCGTGGTGAGATCGACGGCGTGGAACAGCTCACGCGCTACCTGGAACTGCTCAATCGTGATCCGTTGTTGTCCCCGGTGAGAGGGGTGTTCGCGGCCCAGGTGATCAAGCCGCAGGCCAGAACCTTGGCCGAGGACCGGGGCATCCGTTGCGTGACCCTCGACTACGACTCGCTCCGCGGCATCGAGTCGACGGACCTGCGGCTGTTCTGAGGTGAGGGGACCAGGTGCCGAGACGTCACAGACGCGCGGGGGGTGACCGTCCGGCGCCCCGGAGGGACGGCCTCGGAGGCGCCGCACTGGAATCCGGCCCGTCGGGGGATCCGGACGACTACCACGTACGGCGAGTACCTGGCTCGCGCGCCGCGAAGGCCTATCGCTGTCCGGGATGTGACCAGGTCATCACCGCGGGTTCCCCGCACGTGGTCGCGTGGCCCGACAGGCCGGGAGGCGAGGACGACCGGCGCCACTGGCACAGCGGATGCTGGTCCGGGAGGGCGAACCGCGGCCTCACCCGTCGGTGGAGCTGAGCCGACGATCGTCACCCTGAGAATCGTCACGCTGCGGAGTGTCGACAAGGGGATCGGCGGGCAGGACCGGATCGTCGCCCAGGCGGCCGGGGATCGGTTCCAGCCGGGCTCGTATCGACGCGAGGTCGGCGACGATCTGCTCGCGCACCGACTTCAGCTGCTCCACGTGGGCACGCGCCTTCGAGACGAGAGCCGCCGCCTCGGAGGAGGCCCGGTCGATCGTCCCGCGAGCCTGCTCCTCGGCCTCCCGCCGGACCGCCTCCGCGGCGGCCTCTGACGCCTCCCGGCGGTCGCGGTCCTCGAGCAGGGACCGCGTCCTCCTCGCGTCGGAGGCGATGCGGTGGTCCTCGTCGATCAGGTCGCGCCGGTGGGCGGCCTCGAGGTCGAGCCTGGCGGCCTCCCGCTCGGCGGCGAGGACGATCTCCTCCGCCCTCGCCCGCGCCGCATCGAGGATACCGGTCTGTTCCGTCCGCACCGCTGCAGCGCGCTCTCGCGCAGCGATGAGCTCCGCGGCGGCGGCCCCCCGGTCGGCCTCGGCGTCTCGTCGGGCCGAGTCACGCAGGTTCCAGGCGTCGTCCTCGGCGTCGGCCCGGATGCTGTCGGCGGCGGCGAGGGCGGCGTCGCGCATCGACTCGGCCTCGGCGGAGGCGAGGGACAGCATGGTGGACAGTCGGTCGGACATCTGTTCGTTGGTCACCGGGGTCCGGCCGAGTTCCGCGACGCGGGCCTCGAGGGACGCGGTCCGGGCCCGTTCCTGCGCCGCCTCGGCCGCCGCCCGTTCAGCCCTCTCGACGGCGGCGTCGCGGTCCGCGCGGAGGAGTTCCACCTCGGCCTCGAGGCGTTGGAGCGCTGAGGTCACCTGCTCGCGGTCGAAGCCCCTGCGGACCACCGCGAACGGGCCGGCGCCCGTGGCGGCCATCTGTGTGCTCGACATGACCCCACCCTAGCGGGGCGGCCACGCCGGGGGACTAGTGCGATCCGGCGGCCGGCTCGACCAGTTCGAGCAGGACGCCCCCTGCGTCCTTGGGGTGGATGAAGTTGATCCGCGAACCCGCGGTCCCGTTCTTCGGAGCCGGGTACAGCACCCGCACCCCCCGCCCGGTGAGGTGGGACGTGATCGCGTCGATGTCGGTTACCCTCACCGCCATCTGCTGGATTCCCGGACCGTTGCGGTCGAGGTACTTGGCGATGGTCGAGGACTCGTCCAGGGGTGCGAGCACCTGCAGCAGCGCGCCACCGTCCGGTCGTCCCGGCGATCCGAGCATGGCCTCGCGTACGCCCTGCTCCTCGTTGACCTCCTCGTGCAGGTTCTCCAGCCCGAGGTTGTCGCGGTACCAGGCGACGGCGGCATCGAAGTCGGGGACGGCCACGCCGACGTGGTCGATCGCCACGACGAGCTCGGAGGGCAGTAGGGGCTGGTCGGCTGGGGTAGAGGTCATGGGGACCACGGTAGTCGGTGAGTGGAGACGGTAGTTTGGCGTGTACACGTTCAGCCCCTCGAATGGAAGGTCCGCAATGCCCGCCGACTCCACCCGCACCGTCATCGTCTCCGGGGCCCGCACCCCGTTCGGCCGCCTCCAGGGCGGGTTGTCCTCGCTCTCGGCCCCGGAACTCGGTGGCATCGCGATCAGCGCCGCCCTCGAGCGGGGCGGTGTCTCCCCGGAGGCCGTCGACCAGGTGATCATGGGACAGGTGCTCTCCGCCGGAAATGGTCAGATGCCCGCTCGTCAGGCCTCGCTGGCCGCGGGCATCCCCAAGCGGGTCGACGCCCTGAGCATCAACAAGATGTGCCTGTCCGGACTGACCGCGATCGCGCTCGCCGATCAGGCGATCCGCTCCGGGTACTCCGAGGTGGTCGTGGCCGGGGGTCAGGAGTCGATGTCGCAGGCTCCGCACCTGCTGCCCAAGAGCCGCGCCGGGTACAAGTACGGATCGATCGAGGTCCTCGACCACATGGCCTACGACGGCCTGCACGACGTTCCGACCGACCAGCCGATGGGCGCCCTCACCGAGGCGCGCAACGTCGAGCTCGAGATCACCCGTGAGCACCAGGACGAGTTCGCCGCGACCTCCCATCAGCGTGCCGCCGCCGCCGCGGAGGCCGGCCGGTTCGCGGACGAGATCGTCCCGGTGACGGTCAAGGGCCGCAAGGGCGACACCGTCGTGGAGACCGACGAGGGGGTCCGTGCGGAGTCGACCGCGGAGTCGATGGGCAAGCTCCGGCCGGCGTTCTCGAAGGACGGGACCATCACCGCCGGGTCCTCGTCGCAGATCTCCGACGGCGCCTCGGCGGTCATCGTGACCTCGGCCGCGCGCGCGGAGGCCGAGGGGTGGCCGGTCCTCGCCGAGATCGTCGGGTACGGCACCGTCGCGGGCCCGGACTCGACCCTGCAGCACCAGCCCGCGGACGCGGTACTGGACGCGTGCAGGCGAGCGGACGTCGACGTGAAGGACGTCGACCTGTTCGAGTTCAACGAGGCCTTCGCCTCGGTCGGACTGCACTCGACCCGCATGCTCGATCTGAGCCCGGACCAGGTGAACGTGAACGGCGGCGCCATCTCGATCGGTCACCCGATCGGCGTGTCGGGCAACCGCGTCGTCCTGACCCTCGCGCTCGAGCTCGCCCGCCGTGGTGGTGGCCTCGGGGCGGCCGCCCTCTGCGGCGGCGGTGGGCAGGGAGATGCTCTGTTGATCCGCGTGCCCGCGACCAGCTGACCCCCGATCGGACCGGCCGTGGCAGGATCGAAGGCGTGACGAGACCAGGTAACCGACCCCCGTCCGCGTCCGAGCAGAAGCTCGCGGCCTCCCTCGCCGGCGCCGTCGACCTGTCGGGGTTGAAGAAGCGGGCGGAGGCGAAGCGGGACCCCGTCGCCGCCCGCACGCCCGGTGGGGACACGGGGCCGGTGACCCTGGTCGAGGTCGACGAGGCGACCTTCGAGCAAGAGGTGTTGGTCCGGTCGACTCAGGTCCCCGTCGTCGTCGAACTCATGTCCCGCCGGGCACCCACGGTACTGACCACCCTGCTGTCCTCGCTGGCCGAGGAGGGGGGCGGTCAGTGGGTACACGCGGTCGTCGACGTGGACGCCAACCCGGGGATCGCGCAGGCGTTCCAGGCGCGGGCGGTCCCGACCGTCGTCGCCGTCGCGGCGGGGCGGCCGCTGGCGGACTTCGAGGGGGAGCAGCCCGAGGACGCGCTGCGTCAGTGGATCGCGGCCGTCCTCCAGGCCACCGAGGGGAAGCTCAGCGGAGTCCCCGGGTCCGAGGCCACCGGGCAGCCGGACGACCCGGCCGATCCCGAACGTGACGCGGCCGAGGACGCACTCGCGGACGGCGAGTTGGCCACCGCGGAGGAGCGCTTCGCCGCGCTGGTGGACTCACGCCCGCGTGACCACTCGCTCCTCGAGGCGCTGAGGTACGTGCAGGCCGCTCGTCGTGCGGCCGAGGACGCCGATGCCGGCGAGGGCACGGTTGCCGCGGCCCTGCGGGCGGCCGACAGGGCTCTGGTGGGCGGAGAGTACGAGTCGGCGTTCGCGGTCCTCGTCGACGCGATCCGGGTGAGCGCGGGCGACGACAGGGCGGTCCTGCGGTCCCGGCTGGTCGATCTCCTCGAGTCGCTCCCGACGGACGACCCGCGAGCCCTGGCCGCCCGCCGCAACCTCGCCAACGCGCTGTACTGACGCCGCTGCGCATCCCCCGGTCACCGGGTGTGCCGCAACCAGATCGTGGCGCGGGGACCGACGGTGATGCCCGCGGAGTGCGAGCGACCGTGGTGTGGCCGCTCCTCGGCGTCGACTCCGCCGAGGTTGCCGAGACCGGATCCCTCATAGGCCGCGGCGTCGGTGTTGAGGACCTCCTCCCAGAACCCGGCCTCGGGGAGCCCGATCCGGTAGTCGTGCAGGGCGCTGCCCGAGAAGTTCACCACGCAGGCGATAATGCTGCCCGAATGATCCGTCCGCAGGAAGGACAGGGCGTTGTGGTCGGAGTCGTTGGCATCGATCCACGAGAATCCCGACGGGTCGTCGTCGAGTGACCAGAGACCGGGGTTCTCCGCGTAGCGGGCGTTCATGTCGCTGACCGAGGCGAGGATGCCGCGGTGGTACTCGCCCTCCCAACCCTCGAGGTCCCCCCAGGTCACGCCCTGTTCGTCGTTCCACTCGCCGACCTGGCCGAACTCCAGTCCCTGGAAGAGGAGCTTCTTGCCCGGGTGGGCCCACATGTAGGCGTAGAGTCCCCGCAACCCGGCCGCCCGGTCCCACGAGGAACCCGGCATGCGCTGCCACATCGATCCCTTGCCGTGCACCACCTCGTCGTGGCTGAGCGGGAGCACGAAGCGCTCGCTCCAGGCGTACATCAGCGAGAACGTGATCTCGCCGTGGTGGTGGCCCCGGTAGACCGGGTCGAGGCCCACGTACCGCAGGGTGTCGTTCATCCACCCCATGTTCCACTTCATGGAGAATCCGAGCCCGCCGGTCTCGGTGGGGGCGGTGACGCCGCCCCACGACGTCGATTCCTCGGCGACCATGAGGAATCCCGGGTGCTCCCGCTGCACGGTCGCGTTGACCTCCTGGAGGAACGAGATGGCCTCGAGGTTCTCCCTCCCGCCATAGCGGTTGGGGGTCCACTCGCCCTCGTTGCGCGAGTAGTCCAGGTAGAGCATCGACGCCACGGCGTCCACGCGCAGACCGTCCACGTGGAACTCCTCGGCCCAGTACAACGCGTTGGCCACCAGGAAGTTCCGGACCTCGTGACGGCCGAAGTCGAAGACATAGGTGCCCCAGTCGGGCTGTTCACCGCGGCGGGGGTCCGCGTGTTCGTAGAGCGGGGTGCCGTCGAAGCGGCCGAGGGACCACTCGTCCTTGGGGAAGTGTGCGGGGACCCAGTCCATGAGCACGCCGATGCCGCGCGAGTGCAGGTGGTCGACCACGTAGCGCAGGTCGTCCGGGGAGCCGAAGCGACTGGTGGGGGCGTAATAGGAGGAGACCTGGTAACCCCAGGAACCGCCGAAGGGGTGCTCGGCGACGGGCATGAGTTCGACGTGGGTGAAGCCGGTCTCGGCCACGTGGTCGGCCAACTGGTGGGCGAACTCCCGGTAGCCCAGCCCCGGCCGCCAGGAGCCCACGTGGACCTCGAGGACCGTCATCGGGGACCGGGAGTGATCGCGGGTCGCGCGGGTGGCGACCCACTCGTCGTCGTTCCACTCGTACCCGGACGTGAACACCCTGGATCCTGTCGCGGGTGGCACCTCGGTGGCCACGGCCAGCGGATCGGCGTGGTCGACGGTGCGACCGTCGGCGCCGCGGACGCAGTACTTGTACACGGCGCCGTCGGCGACGTCGGGAACGAACACCTCCCACACCCCGGAGGCGCCGATCGCGCGCAGGGGCAGCGCGACGGCGTTCCACCCGCAGAAGTCACCCACCACGCTGACGCCACGGGCGTTCGGGGCCCAGACGGCGAACGACGTGCCGGTGACGGGACCGCCGGGGGTCTCGTACGTGCGGACGTGCGCCCCGAGGACGGTCCACAGCCGCTCGTGACGGCCCTCGTTGATCAGATGGAGGTCCATCTCGCCCAGGGTGGGCAGGAACCTGTACCCGTCCGCGACGGTCCGGGTGTGTCCGTCCGGGTAGGTGACGTGGAACCGGTAGTCGGGGACATCCGGCTCGTCCATCGTCGCCCCGAACACGCCGTCACCGAGCGGATCCATGGGGACGGTGCGGGAGCCGAGCACGATCTCCACCGAGGTGGCGCCGGGCTGCATGGTCCGCACGACGGAACCGCCGCCGGCCCGGTGGGCGCCGTAGACCGAATGCGGGTCGCGGTGGGTCCCCGAGCGCAGCGCGTCGAACTCGTCGCGGGGGATCTCGCCCGCCGGACCCGCCGGCGCGGTCGGACCTTCCGGCGCGGCCGGAGCCGGGGTCTGCCCCGACGAGTCCCGCGCGAGATCCTCGGGCGTCCGCCAGGTGGCCTCCGGGTCGACGGGCGGAGGCACCCGGCCTGGCGTGGTGGTGGGCTTGCCGGAGGCGGGCCTGCCGGAGGCGGGTCGACCCGCGCCGTGGTGCTTTGCCATGCCGTTGTCCCTCAATCCACGATGTGCGTGCGGTAGGTCAGTTCGACCCTACGTGCTTCGTCGCAGGGCGGGACCACGACGATGTGCGCGACCGCCGTCCACGGCTCGAGTCGCACGTAGTTGCTCGAGCCCCAGTGGAACTCGTTGCCGGAGACCTCGTCGTGGACGCTGAACCGGGCGTCGTCGTCGTACCCGAGGGCGGCCATGTCCAGCCTGAGCGTGCCCTCCTGCACCCCGTGGGAATCGAGCGAGACGACGGTCAGGACGCAGTCGCCGGTGGCGGGGTCGACCTTGGAGTAGGCGATGATCTGATCGTTGTCCACGTCGTGGAAACGCAGCGTGCGCAGCTGCTGGAGAGCGGGATGCTCACGCCGGATCCGGTTGAGGGTCCGCAGCCACGGGGCCAGGGACTGCCCCGCCGCCTCGGCGCCGGCGAAGTCCCGGGGTCGGAGTTCGTACTTCTCCGAGTCCAGGTACTCCTCGCTGCCCTCGGTGACGGGTTGCCATTCGAACAGCTCGAAGCCCGAGTACACGCCCCACGCCGGGCTGAGCGTGGCCGCGAGGGCCGACCGGATCGCGAACATCGCCGGGCCTCCGCGCTGCAGCGACTCGTGCAGGATGTCCGGGGTGTTGGTGAACATGTTCGGCCGGGCTTCGTCGACGTGCGCCAGCAACTGCTCGCAGAACTCGACCAGGTCGGACTTCGTGGTCTTCCAGGTGAAGTACGTGTAGGACTGCGAGAAACCCCGCTTCGCGAGCCCGAACAGACGGGCCGGGCGGGTGAAGGCCTCGGCGAGGAACAGCACGTCCGGTTCGGTGCGCTTGACCTCCGCGATCAGGCGGCTCCAGAAATCCGCGGGCTTGGTGTGCGGGTTGTCCACCCGGAAGATCCGTACGCCCAGGGAGGTCCACATCCGCACCACCCGGAGCACCTCGGCGTAGATCCCCTCGGGATCGAGGTCGAAGTTGACGGGGTAGATGTCCTGGTACTTCTTGGGTGGGTTCTCGGCGTAGGCGATGTGGCCGTCGGGCAGCACCGTGAACCACTCCGGGTGGGCCTGCGCCCACGGGTGGTCCGGGGCGCACTGCAACGCCAGGTCCAGGGCGATCTCGACGCCGCGACCGGTGGAGTACTCGACCAGTTCGCGGAAGTCCTCGATCGTGCCGAGTTCCGGGTGCACGGCATCGTGTCCACCGTCCGCCGAGCCGATGGCCCACGGCGACCCGACGTCTCCCTCCTCCGGGGTGAGGGAGTTGTTCCGGCCCTTGCGGTTGACCACCCCGATCGGGTGGATCGGCGGCAGGTAGACCACGTCGAAGCCCATGTCCGCGGCGTGGTCGATGTACCCGCGGGAGGTGGCGAAGGTGCCGTGGACCGGCCGACCCTGCTCGTCCCATCCGCCCGTGGAGCGGGGGAAGAACTCGTACCAGGAGCTGAACTGGGCCTCACGGCGGTCGACCCACACGCGGTGGGTCTGGCCGGGCGTCACGAGCTCGCGGACGGGCCCCGCGGCCATCGCGGCCGCGACGTCATCGGACAGCGCGAGCGACGTCCGTGTCCCGGCGTCCCCGGTGCCGCGGAGCGCGGTGGCCGCCTCCGTCAGGAGCGTGGCGCGGTCGGTGTCGCCCGACGCGGCCGCCTGCGCGGCCCCGGCGTCCAGGACCCGCGCGCCCACCTCGAACTCGTTGCCCAGGACGTCGGCGCCCTGGCCGGCGTCCATCTTCTTGACGATGCCGCTGTTCCACGTGGCGAACGGGTCGGACCACGCCTCGACGCGGAACGACCACATCCCGGGGACATCGGTGTTCAGATGCGCGTGGACGGTGTCCGCCTCCTCCCCGGGGATCATCGTCGTGCGGGAGGAGGCACCGCCGGGTCGGCGGACCACCAGGCTCGCCGACAACGCGTCGTGGCCCTCCCGCCACACGGTCGCCGAGATCGGCAACACCTCACCCACGACCGACTTGGCGGGGAACCTCCCGCAGGAGACCAGGGGGCGGACCTCGTCGATGGCCAGACGGTCGTTCACGTCGGTGCTCCTCTCGGCTGCGGGCTCCGGGGTGTGGACGCCTCTACGACACGACGCTATCGAAGCGGGCACCGATCCGTCAGGGGCGTGGCGCCGGTGTTCAGGGGCTCGTGCCGTGTTCCTCGACACCCGGCCACCGGGGAGGGGGTTAGATGGGGGTCGTGAGAACGCCTATCGAGACCGACCCCGACCTCGTCCTGGATCTGACCGACGTCTCGCTTCGCAGGGACGGGCGGACGCTCGTGGGACCCGTCACCTGGCAGGTCGAGCTGGACGAGAGGTGGGTCGTCCTGGGGCCCAACGGTGCGGGCAAGACCTCGCTGCTGCGCATCGCCTCGGCGCTCGAGTACCCGAGCACCGGCTCGGCGGTGATCCTCGGTGAGCAACTGGGTCGCACCGAGGTCACCGAACTCCGGAGCCGGGTGGGGTTGTCGTCCGCCGCGGTGGCCGGCCGGATCCCGGGCGACGAGGTGGTCAAGGACCTGGTGGTCTCCGCCGGGTACGCCGTGTTGGGGAGGTGGCGGGAGGCCTACGACGAGGCCGACTTCGACCGCGCGGCGGACACCCTGGAGATGATCGGTGGCGAGCACCTGGCCGACCGCACCTGGGGGACCTTGTCGGAGGGCGAACGCAAGAGGGTGCTGATCGCCCGCGCGATGATGACCGACCCGGAACTGCTCCTGCTCGACGAACCCGGAGCGGGACTGGATCTGGGGGGCCGGGAGGATCTGGTCGCCCGTCTGGCGGACATGGCTCTCGACCCCGACGCCCCGGCCACGGTCCTGGTGACCCACCACGTGGAGGAGATTCCCCCGGGTTTCACCCACGCGATGCTGCTCGCGGAGGGCGGGGTGACGGCCACCGGGCTGATCGACGACGTGATCACCTCCGAGAACCTCAGTCGCGCTTTCGCGCAGTCGATCGTCGTCGACGCCGTCGACGGACGCTACTTCGCCCGCCGCGCGCGCCGGTCCGGCCGGCACCGACGTCCGTGAGCCGCGTCTGCGACCCCGTGACGACCCCACCCGCGGACGTCCCCGTCCGCGAGGCCGCCACGGTGGCCCTGGTGCGTGACGCCCGCGTGGGCGGGGGAGTCGAGGTGTTCCTGCAGCACCGTGTGGCCACCATGCAGTTCGCGGCCGGGATGTCCGTCTTCCCCGGGGGCGGGGTGGAACCGCGTGACTACCGGGGCTCCCGGCCCTGGCGGGGCCCCGATCCGCGCTGGTGGGCCGACGCGTTCGGGATCGACGACGCCCGCGCGGCCGCGGCCGTCCGGGGCGTGGTGCGGGAGCTCTTCGAGGAGACCGGCGTGCTTCTGGCCGAGCCCGACCGGACCGCCACCGGGCGGCCCCGTCCCGGTGGCGCACCCGGTCCCGGACCCGAGGAGCGTCGCGCGCTGGCCGCGGGGGAGGGCGACCTGGATGCGCTTCTCGAGGAGCACCGGCTGACCCTGTCCGCGCACCTGCTGCGTCCGTGGGACCGTTGGACCACTCCGCCGGGACCCCCTCGCCGGTACGACACGCTGTTCTTCGTGGCCGCGGTGCCGGCAGGGATGGAACCGGACGCCGGCACGAGCGAGGCGCGCGCGGCGGGATGGATGCGCGCCGACGACGCGGCGACCGCGGGAACCCTCGGGCGGCTCGGCATGCTGCGCCCGACCCTCGACGTCCTGGCCGGTCTCGCGGCGGCGGCCGACGTCTCCGAACTCCTCGCCACGGCCCGGTCCATCGCACCGGGCGGCAGGTAGGTGGTGGGACGGTGACCCCGGAGGACCTCGACTTCCTGCTCACCGCCGCCGGCCGGGACCTGCTCGATCTGGCCGCCGGGCTGGACTGGTCCCGTGACCGCCTCGTCGCCTCGACGGCTGCCGTCAGGAGGGCCGACGCCGGCCACGCCGCCGCGGCGATCGACCTCGTCACCGCGCGCCGCCGCGCGGACGGTCGGATCCGGGGTGCGGACCGGATGCTCGTGACGGACGACGCGGTTCAGCAGGCCACCGCCTGGCCCGTCGCCGCACTGCGGGCCGCGCGGTTGGCGGGCCGGGACGTCCACGACGTCACCTGCTCGGTGGGGGCCGAACTGGGCGAACTTGTGCGGACCGCCGACCGGGTCGTGGGGTCCGATCTCGACCGGGTCAGGGCCCGGATGGCCGCGCACAACGTGCCCGACGCGCTGGTGTGTGTGGCGGATGCCCTCGCCCCGCCCAGTCGGGACGTCGTGCTGCTCGGCGACCCCGCCCGACGGTCCGGGGGCCGCCGGATCCACGACCCCGCCCGGCTCAGCCCCCCTCTGCCGGACCTGCTGGCCGTGGCGCGCGGCGCGGACTACGCGATCAAGTGTGCGCCCGGTCTGGACACCTCGGTTCTCGACCACCCGGGGGAGGTCGAACTCGTCTCACTGGACGGGTCGGTGCGCGAGGCGTGCCTGTGGTCGGCGGGCCTGTCCGGCCGGGCGCGGCGCCGCGCGACCGTGGTGCGCACCACCGTCGCCGACGCGCCCGCGCCGTGGGGGGCACCGCGACTGGTCGCCGACGGCATCGCGGTCCATGCGGAGGAGGTGACGGACGAGGACGACGACGAGGTCGACGCCCACGGGGAGGCGGACCGGTTCATCGTCGATCCCGACGGGGCGGTCGTCAGGGCCGGCCTGGTGCGGCACTGGGCCCGCCGTCGCGGACTCCGTCAGCTCGACCCCCGGATCGCCCACCTGACCGGGCCGCACATCCCGGCCGGGTACACGGGGTTCGAGGTGCTGGAGCGGTGCCGGCTCGACCGCAAGGAACTGCGCAGGGCCCTCAGGCGCCGGGACTGCGGGTCACTGGAGATCCTGGTCCGCGGGGTGGACACCGACCCGGACGTGCTGCGGCGGTCCCTGGCCCCGGGCGGCTCCCGCCCGCTGGCGCTGGTGGTGACGAGGATCGGCAGGGCCGCTGTGGTGTTCGTGTGCGGGCCGCGGACCGATCAGTCCGCCGACGTTCAGTCGTAGAGACGCCGGCGTTCACTCGTAGAGATAGACCGCACCGACCGCGGTCGTGAGCGCGATGCGGCCGTCGTCGTCCACACTCAGGCCGGAGACCGGCCCCGCGGCGGCCGGGACCTCGATCTCGTGCAGGGTGCTGCCGTCGTCGCCGTCGAGCAGGAGCAGGGCGATCCCCGGCTCGTCGTCGGTCCCGCCCGACCTCACCGCCACCAGCACCCGCCCGTCGGCGGTGGCGGCGGGGTTGGTGAGCTGGCGCAGGTCGTCGCGCCGCCACACCTCGCCGCCCTGGCCGTCCTCCCCCCGGCCACCGGCCCCGCGGACGGCGACCACGGGCGCGGGGCCGGCGTCGGCGGCGTGGTCGTCGTCCTGCCCCCTCCACACGGTCGAGGTGCGACCACCGGTGACCAGCGTGCCGTCCGGGAGCAGGGCGGGGGGCGTGTCGGGTCGGTATCCGATCGGGGACGACCACACGGGTGACCCGTCGGCGGTCGAGTAGGCGGACAGGGCGCCGTCCTCGGAGTGCAGGTAGACCTCGTCCCGGTCGTCCGACAGGACCACCGGGACCCCGAGACGACCCTCGGGGAGCCCGGCGCGCCACAGCACCTCCAGGCGCCCCGCGTCGCCGGCGGTGAACCGCACGGCGACCAGCTCGGGGGCCGGGCCCCCTGGTGTCCACGCGGTGAGATAGGCGGTGCCAGTCTCCGTGTCGACCGCTGCCGGGCCGGGCACGGGGCACCCGCGTTCACCGATGCCGCACCACGGCGACCCGAACCCCGGATCGGACGGTGCGATCTCCCCGGCGACCGGCAGTTCGGGCGAGGCGTCCAGACCGGTCTGGGTGTTGACCACCCGGACGATCCCCAGGTGGGAGACCGTCAGGAGGTGGCGGTTGTCGAGCAGCGTGATGGTGGTGGGGATGCCCCGGGTCCGGGCGAACCACCGGTTCTCACCCTCCGCCGACACCGCACCCACCCCTCCGTAGAAGGGAACGAAGAGGGATCCTCGGCCGTCGACGGTCGAGGTGATCCGCGGCCCGTGCGTCGGGAGGCGCAGGCACCACCGCTTGCGGCCGTCGTCGGCGGTCAGTGCGAAGAGGTTGCACCCCTGCTCGGAGACGGTCGCCTGGAAGAAGGAGCCGATCCCGTCGGAACCGGCGACCCCGGTCGCGGGCGCCCCCAGTGGTCGTGACCAGACCAGCGCCGGAGAATCGGAGACCGATGCGTGTGCGCGTCCGGAGTTCGGGGGGCCGCCGGCGACGGACGACCAGCTCTCGGCCTGCTCCAGGCGGGCGCCCCCGCTCTCGGTGTGGGACGCGCACCCCGCGGCGAGCCCGACCGCGACCGCACCCACCGCCAGAGCCCGCGCGGTCGGTGCGGCCCGCCGCGGAATCGATGCCGGTGCCACCTGGAGGTCCCCTTCACGTCGGATCGTCACCGGAGAGCGTAGTCCGAGGGGCGTCGCCGGGGGGACCGGGGCGCAATCCGCCGGTGCGCGAGAGCCGCCGCGGCTACCGTGACCGTGATCACCCGAGACCGGGCCACCGGACGACCCCACGAGAGGCGGACCCCGCGCGATGGCAGCCAGTTCAGGACTCGACACCGCTCTCACCCCTCTCGCCTTCCTGGAGAAGGCCGCGCGCGTGGTCCCTGACGCGACCGCCGTGGTGGACGGGCCCCGCCGGCAGAGCTACGCCGAGTTCGCCGACCGGGCCACGCGCCTGGCCTCGCTACTGCGGATGCGCGGGGTCGCCAGGGGAGAGCGCGTCGGGGTTCTGGCCCCCAACTCCGCCGAGGCGCTCCTGGCCCAGTTCGCCGTCCCGCTCGCCGGGGGAGCGGTGGTGGCGCTCAACACCCGTCTCGCGCCCCCGGAGGTCTCCTACATCGTCGAGCACGCCGGGATCTCCGTGCTCATCGCCGACGCCGGGCTCCTGGAGGGGTTGGGGAACGAGGTGCCGGAGTCGATCAGCCTGATCCTGGTGACCCCGGACGCCGACGGCACCCAACCGGACCCCGCCCGCTTCGGCCCCCGCGCCGAGGCGCTGGAGGAGAGCCTCGCGCTGGCCTCCCCGCAGCCGGTGGCGTGGACGGTGGAGGACGAGGACTCCGTCATCGCCGTCAACTACACCTCGGGGACCACGGGACGCCCGAAGGGCGTGATGTACACCCACCGAGGTGCGTACCTCAACGCGCTCGGCGAGATCATCACCCAGGGGCTCGACGCGGACTCCCGCTATCTGTGGACGCTGCCGATGTTCCACTGCAACGGCTGGTGCACCACGTGGGCCCTGACCGGCGCGATGGGTACCCACGTGTGTCTGCGCGCCGTCCGGGGCGAGGAGATCTGGAGACTGTTCGACGACGAGGGGATCAACCGCCTCGCCGGCGCCCCGGCGGTGTTGAGCACGATCGCCGACGATCCGGCGGCCCGGCCGGTGGAGGGGATCCGCATGGTCACGGCCGGTGCACCGCCCTCGCCCACGATCCTGCGACGGTTCGAGGACCTGGGCATCGACGTGACGCAGGTCTACGGGCTGACCGAGACCTACGGACCGTTCACGGTGTGCACGCCCCAGCCCGGGTGGGGGGAGCTGGACCCGGACGAGCGGGCGAGCCTGAAGTCCAGGCAGGGCGTGGCGATGATCCACGCCGACACGGTCCGGGTGGTCGAGCGGACCGGCCCCGGGGAGAAGCACCTGGTCGACGTCCCGGCGGACGGTGTGACGATGGGCGAGGTGGTCATGACCGGCAACGGCGTGATGAAGGGGTACTTCGCCGACCCCGAGGCCACCGCCACCGCGTTCGCCGGCGGGTGGTTCCACTCGGGCGATCTCGGGGTGATGCATCCGGACGGGTACGTCCAGCTGCTCGACCGCGCCAAGGACGTGGTCGTCTCCGGCGGCGAGAACATCTCCACGATCGAGGTCGAACAGGCGATCGTGGCGCACCCCGACGTGGTCGACTGCGCCGTGGTCTCGATGCCCGACGAGAAGTGGGGAGAGCGACCCAAGGCCTATGTCGTGGTCAGGCCCGGGTCGGAACTCGACGAGCACGGCGTGATCGACCACTGCCGGACGAGGATCGCCCGCTACAAGGTGCCGGGAGCGGTGGAGATCACCGAGGCCCTGCCGCGGACCTCCACCGGCAAGGTCCGCAAGAACGAACTGCGCGACGCGGCGTGGGCGGGGTGGGACACGCGCATCAACTGACGGCCCCGCTCCGGCGGCACCGACGGCCCCGCTCCTGCGGTGAGGGCCCGGGTGGCGTTATTGTTGTCCCCAGGACCACAATCCGGTGCGCCCGGTCAGTTCGGAACGCACCCAGCCCCGACTCGCAGGAGGTCGACGCAGGCCCATGACGAACATCGTCGTACTGATCAAGCAGGTTCCGGACACCTACTCGGAGCGCAAGCTTTCCGATGGGGACTTCACCCTGGACCGTGAGGCCGCGGACGCGGTGCTCGATGAGATCAATGAGAAGGCCGTTGAGCAGGCACTCCAGATCAAGGAGGCCGAGGGGGGCGAGGTGACCGTCCTGACCGCCGGTCCCGACCGCGCCACCGAGGCGATCCGCAAGGCCCTGTCGATGGGCGCGGACAAGGCCGTCCACCTCAACGACGAGGCGCTCCACGGTTCGGACGTGGTCCAGACCGCGTGGGCCATCGCCAACGTGCTGGGCACCATCGAGGGCACCGAACTGGTCATCTGTGGCAACGAGGCCACCGACGGCCGCATGGGCAGCGTCCCGGCCATCATCGCCGAGTACCTGGGCCTGCCGCAGGTCACGCACATGCGCACCCTCGAGGTCTCCGGCGGGACGATCAAGGGCGAGCGCGAGACCGACGAGGGCGTCTTCGAGATCGAGGCCTCGCTGCCGTGCGTCGTGTCGGTCGGCGAGAAGATCAACGAGCCGCGGTTCCCCTCCTTCAAGGGCATCATGGCCGCCAAGAAGAAGCCGGTCGAGGTCCTGACGCTCGCCGACACCAACGTCGAGGCCGGCCAGGTGGGCAAGGACAACGCCGCGTCCACCGTGACCTCGTCCGTCCCGAAGCCGCCGCGCAGCGCCGGTGAGAAGTTCAACGACGAGGGCGAGGGCGGCAACGAGGTCGCCAAGTACCTCGTGGCGCAGAAGCTCATCTGATCGCGCTCACCCCCGAACGACTCCCACCACTGTTTTCCAAGGAGAATCCACTATGGCTGAAGTCCTCGTCGCGGTCGAGCACGTCGACGGCGAACTGAAGAAGGTCACCCTCGAGCTGCTCACCGCCGCACGCGCGCTCGGCGAGCCGTCCGCTGTCGTGTTCGGTGAGTCCGGCACCGCAGCGGCGCTCACCGACGCCCTGAAGGAGGCCGGCGCGGAGAAGATCTACGTGGCCGAGGGCGACGCGGTGCAGAACTACCTCGTCACCCCCAAGGTCGACG
Organism: Dietzia natronolimnaea; assembly: GCF_002289575.1. GTDB lineage: Bacteria > Actinomycetota > Actinomycetes > Mycobacteriales > Mycobacteriaceae > Dietzia > Dietzia natronolimnaea_A. The sequence goes on along the minus strand of NZ_NTGA01000017.1, from coordinate 27,292 downwards.
TCCTCGCCGGGCTCGCCGAGCAGGGCGCGGCGGCGATCGTCCTGGCCGCCACGTTCGAGGGCAAGGAGGTGGCGGGTCGGCTCGCCGCCCGCACCGGATCCGGCACCCTCTGCGACGTCGTCGAGATCAAGTCCGACGGGTCCGCCGTCCACTCGATTTTCGGTGGCGCCTTCACGGTCGAGGCGACCGTCGCCGGCGACACGCCCATCTACACACTGCGTCCGGGTGCCGTCGAGGCCGTACCGAGCGCCGGTGCCGGTGAGGTCGTCGAGATCGACGTCCCCGAGCCCGAGAACGCCGCCAGGGTCATCTCCCGCAACCCGATCGTCGGTGGCGACCGTCCGGAACTCACGGAGGCGACCGTCGTCGTCGCCGGTGGCCGCGGCGTGGGTTCGGCCGAGAAGTTCGAAGAGGTCGTGGAGCCGCTGGCGGACTCGCTCAAGGGCGCCGTCGGTGCCTCGCGTGCGGCCGTCGACTCGGGGTACTACCCGGGTCAGTTCCAGGTGGGTCAGACGGGCAAGACCGTCTCGCCGCAGCTGTACATCGCCCTCGGCATCTCGGGCGCCATCCAGCACCGCGCCGGGATGCAGACGTCCAAGACGATCGTCGCCGTCAACAAGGACGAGGAGGCCCCGATCTTCGAGATCGCGGACTACGGCATCGTCGGCGACCTGTTCGCTGTTGCCCCGCAGCTCACCGAGGCCATCAACGCCCGTAAGTGAGAGCGTCGTAGCGGCGTCGAGCCGCATCGACCGGACCCCGGCACCCCTGCGGTGCCGGGGTCCGGCGCGTTCGGGCGTATTCTTGCCGACGTCATGCTCACGATCCGCACACCGCACTATCTCGACCACGCCGCCACCACCCCGATGCGTCAGTCGGCTCTGGCCGCGTACATCGAGGCCGCCGCGAGCGTCGGTAACGCCTCGTCTCTGCACGGAGCCGGCCGACACGCGCGTCGTCGGCTCGAGGAGGCCCGCGAGTCGCTGGCCGCCCACCTCGGGTGCAGGCCCTCCGAGGTCGTGTTCACCTCCGGTGGGACCGAGTCCGACAACCTCGCGGTGTTGGGTCAGGCGGCCGCCTCGAGCGGTGACGTCGTGGCCGTCGGGGCGACCGAACACCACTCGGTTCTCGACTCCGCCGCGCACCTGGCCACCCCGCGCGGCGGGGGTATGGACGTCCGCCTGCTTCCGGTGGACCGGTGTGGGGCCGTGGCGCCCGCCTCGGTCCGCGGGATCGTGGACGAGGTGGGTGGGCGCCTGGCCCTCGTCGCCGTCATGCTCGGCAACAACGAGATCGGCACCCTCAGCGACGTCGCCGGGGTGGCGGCCGCAGCCACCGCCGCGGGTGCGGCGGTCCACACCGACGCCGTACAGGCCGTCGGACACATCCCGGTCGACTTCGGCGCCCTGGGTGTGACGTCCCTGAGCCTGTCCGCGCACAAGTTCGGTGGCCCGCTGGGGGTCGGTGCGTTGATCATCGACCGCGGCGCCGCATGTCTCCCGGTGGGCTTCGGCGGAGGCCAGGAGCGGGATCTCAGGTCGGGGTCGGTCGACGTCCCGGGCGTCGTGGCGATGGCCGCTGCCCTCGACGAGGCCGTCCGGGACATGGAGGCCGAGGCGACCCGCCTGGAACGTCTGCGGGACCGGTTGGTCGCCGGTGTCCTCGCCGCGGTCCCGGACGCCGTGCCGAACGGAGGCGGGCCGAGGCTGCCGGGGATCGCCAACCTCACCTTCCCGGGCTGCTCCGGGGAATCCCTGATCCTGCTGCTCGACGCCGCGGGGATCGAGTGCTCCACGGGCTCGGCATGTACGGCGGGGGTGGCCGAGCCCAGTCACGTGCTGCTGGCCCTGGGCGCGGGGGACGCGGCCGCGAGGAGCAGTCTCCGACTGAGTCTCGGCCACACCACGACCGAGGACGACGTGGACGCGGCGATCGCCGCACTGGCCCCCGCGGCCGAGAGGGCCCGCGTCGCGGGGCTCGGGTTGATCGGCACCGGGGTGACGACGTCGTGAGGGTCCTGGCCGCCATGAGCGGGGGAGTCGATTCCGCCGTCGCCGCCGCGCGCGCCGTGGCCGCCGGTCATGAGGTGGTGGGTGTGCACCTCGCTCTGAGTGCGGACCCGGCGACGCTGCGGACGGGCTCCCGCGGGTGCTGTTCGCGTGAGGACGCGGGTGATGCGCGCCGAGTGGCCGATCTGTTGGGTATCCCGTTCTACGTCTGGGACTTCGCGGAGCGGTTCAGGGCGGACGTGATAGACGACTTCGTCGAGTCGTACTCCCGCGGCGAGACCCCCAATCCGTGCCTGAGGTGCAACGAGCGGATCAAGTTCGAGGCCCTCCTCGACCGGGGGATGGCGCTCGGGTTCGACGCGGTGGCCACCGGACACTATGCCCGACTGTCCGTCGAGGAGACGGAGTCCGGCGAGTCGCGCCCGGTCCTGCGCCGCGCGGTCGATCCCGGCAAGGACCAGTCCTATGTCCTGGGTGTGCTCACCCCGCGACAACTCGCGCACTCGATGTTCCCGCTGGGGGACTCCCACAAGTCCGAGGTCCGCGCCGAGGCCGAGTCATCGGGTCTTCCCGTGGCGACCAAGCCCGACAGCCACGACATCTGCTTCATCCCCTCCGGGGACACACGAGCCTTCCTCGGCGCGCGGATCGGCGTGCGGCCCGGTGCGGTGGTCGACGCCGACAGCGGTGACGAACTCGGCCGGCACGACGGCGTGTACGGGTTCACGATCGGACAGCGCAAGGGACTCGGTCTGCCGGGCCCGGCGCCCGACGGCCGCCCCAGATACGTGACGTCCATCGACGCGGACTCCGGGACCGTGACCGTCGGGGGGGCCGAGCACCTGCTGTCCCGGGCGATGACCGCGTCCTCGCCCTACTGGTTGGTCGACGAGACCATCCGGGAGGCCGCGTGCCACGTGCAGATCCGTGCGCACGGACAGGCCACTCCGGGGTATGTCAGACGGGTGGGGGACGGTGCGGACGCCCGGTTGGAGATCTCGCTCGACGAACCCGTGCGTGGGGTCGCCGCCGGCCAGGCGGCCGTGCTCTACCGGCCCGAGCCCGGTGGCGACCGCGTTCTGGGAAGTGGCACCATCACCGCCTCCGTCCCGGCCGCGACCGCTCCGTGACCTCCGTCGTGCCGGGGTTCACCGGCCCTGGCCCCATGCGGGGAACGGATCCCCGGGAGGCCGCGCGGGTGGTTCTCGGTGAATGCCACCGGATGCCGTTCCTCCCGGAGCTGACCGACCGGGGGCTCGGAGCCGATCAGGTGGGCAGGACCCTGGCCATGCTCGCCGACCTCCCGGTCGACGTCTCCACCCGGGGCTGGCGACTCGCGGGCTCACCGGGGCGACCGGCCCGGAGGGCCTCCGATCTGCTCGACCGTGACCTCGACGCGCTGGAGGAGGCCGACGAATCGGTGAGGGATCCCGAGGTCGATCGCGCCTCGGAGGACCGTCGCCTCGTGGTGCGGGTACTCGGCCCCTGGTCTCTCGCCGCGCGGGTGGAGTTGCCCGCCGGGTCACCGGTCCTCACCGATCGAGGGGCCCGGAGGGACCTCGCCGAGGCGCTGGCCGAAGGGGTGGCCGCCCGCGTCACCCGGCTGGCGGCGCGCCTGGGCGCCGGTGCGAGAATCCTGCTCGACGAGCCGATGATCTGGCACATCGCGGCCGGCTCCGTTGCCGGACCGAGCCGATTCGACCCGATCCCGGCGGTGCCCGAGGATCGGCTGTCGCTGTCCCTCTGCCGGTTCGCCGACGTCCTGCGGCGCCACGGGGTGGCGGAGGTGATGCTCCGCGTCCCCACGGACGGTGGAGACGAGGCGCCCGCCAGATGGGCCGCCCTCACCCGCACCCCCGACGGTGAGACCCCCCTCGACGGGCTCTGCATGGCGGCCGACACACTCCACTCGGGTGGCTCCCATGCCGCTCTCGACGCCGCGGGGACGGTCCTCGACGGCGGGCGGATCCTCCAGCTCGAGGGCCTGCCGGGGTCGACGAGACCCCCGTCGTCCGGGCCGGAGGTGGAACGTCGTGTCGCCGCGATCCTGGCGCTTCTCGAGCGGCTGAGCGCACCCCGGTACGCGGGGTTGCGACAGTTGGTCCTCACCCCGACCGTGGACGACATGGTCTCGCCACACCTCACCTCAGGGGAGGTACTGGGGACTGTGCGTCGGGTGGCCGAGGCCGCGCCACGGTTGGCCGAGTAGCCGGTCCCGCGTCGATCGGTCGCGGGTCGGTGTGCCCCGGGTCGATTGGTCGCGGGCCGGTCCGGTCGAGGGCGACCGGCCACTGCGTGTTGACGTCCGAGGCGTCCTTGCCCGACTGCTGGAGATAGGCGGCGAAATCCCGCTGCCGCGCTTCGTGCCACAGCGCCTGCTGGGCGTTGACCGCGCGCCAGTCCGCTCCGGCCAGGTCGGGGAGCGAGCCAAGCAGTTTCCATGCCAGGCGGGCCGCCGCGAGTGCGTCGGCACCGGCCTCATGTGCACCGTCCAACCTCACGCCGTGGTGAGTGCACAGGGCCCCGAGGGTGCGCTTGCCCCGGCGGTACGGGTCTACCGCGCGGTCGATGACGAACGGGTCGACCACCGGGCCGAGCACCTCGAATGACGGGTCCCATCTCCTGAGGATGGTGAGGTCGTACGCGGCGTTGAACACCACCAGGGTCCGCCCCTCCCGCCACCCCGTCCGGACGCCCGCGATGGTCTCGGCCACCACCTCCGCATGCGGACGTCCGTGGGCCCGGGCATGGGCGGTCGTGATGCCGTGGACCGCCGTCGCGCCCTCCGGGATGTCGATCCCGGGATCGGCCAGCCAGGTGCGCTCCACCTTGCGGGGCCCGTCGATCGCCAGGAGGGCCGAGGTGACGACGTGGGCGGTCCGGGGATCGGGCCCGGTGGTCTCGAGGTCGAAGGCCAGCAGCCGGTTCCGATCGGGTGGGACGGCGTTCGTGATCTCCGGGTTCATGCGGCCACCGTAGGCCAGCGCCCCGACATCGCGGGCACGTGTCGGATTACCCTGTGCTGGTGACCCACGCCAGTCGAAGCACCGCACCCCTCGGCACCGGGGACATCCCTCCGGAGGTTCGTCAGCAGTGGACCGAGCTCGCGGAGACGGTGAGGGACCACCAGTTCCGCTACTACGTCAGGGATGCCCCCATCGTCTCCGACGCCGAGTTCGACGCACTGTTCCACGAGTTGGAGGCGCTCGAGGAGCGCCACCCCGCCCTGCGGACCGCGGACTCGCCGACACAGCTCGTGGGTGGTGGGTTCTCCACCGACTTCGCGCCGGTGGAGCACCTGCAGCGGATGACGAGCCTGGACAACGTGTTCTCCGAGGAGGAGCTGCGTGCGTGGGTGGCGTCAGCCGTCGAACAGTCGCACCTCGCGGCGGACGACCTGCGCTTCCTGTGTGAAGTCAAGATCGACGGGGTGGCGCTCGACCTGGTCTACCGCGACGGCAGGCTGGTCAGTGCGGCCACCCGCGGCGACGGTCGGACAGGTGAGGACGTGACCCTCAACGCCCGGACGATCGACGACATCCCGGTCACGCTCACCCCCACACGGGACCGCCCCGTACCCGCGGTGCTCGAGGTGAGAGGGGAGGTGTTCTTCCGCCTCGAGGATTTCGCCGAACTCAACGCCCGGCTCGTCGCCGAGGGCAAGCCGCCGTTCGCCAACCCGCGCAACAGTGCCGCCGGGTCACTGCGCCAGAAGAACCCGGCGATCACCGCCCAGCGACGACTCGGCATGTACTGCCACGGTCTCGGAGTGGTCGAGGGCGCGACCTTCGACAGCCTCCACGACGTCTACCTCGCGCTCGCGGACTGGGGGCTTCCCGTCTCGCCACACACCGCCCCGGCGACCGGGATCGACGAGGTCCTCGAGCGGATGCGGTACTGGGGAGAGCACCGCGACGACCCGGAGCACGAGATCGACGGCCTCGTCGTCAAGATCGACGACCGGTCGGTCCAGCGTCGACTCGGTCAGACGTCGCGGGCACCGCGGTGGGCGATCGCCTACAAGTACCCACCCGAAGAGGTGATGACCGACCTCCTCGACATCCGGGTCTCCGTGGGCAGGACGGGGCGCGTCACCCCGTTCGCCCACATGAAGCCGGTACTGGTCGCCGGCTCCACGGTCTCACTCGCGACCCTGCACAACCAGACCGAGGTCAGGCGGAAGGGCGTGCTGATCGGCGACACCGTCGTGATCCGCAAGGCCGGCGACGTCATCCCCGAGGTGCTCGGCCCGGTGGTGGAGCGCCGGGACGGTACCGAGCGGGAGTTCGTCTTCCCCGAGCGCTGTCCGGAGTGCGACACGGTCCTGGCCCCGGCGAAGGAAGGTGACGCCGACTGGCGCTGCCCGAACCAGCGTTCCTGTCCGGCACAACTCCGTGAGCGACTGTTCTACCTGTCGTCGCGCAACGCCCTGGACATCGAGGCGCTCGGCTACGAGGGGGCCTCCGATCTGCTCACGAGCGGGGTGTTGGTCAACGAGGCAGGCCTGTTCGACCTCACCGAGGCCGACCTCCTCCGCACCTCCCTCTACACCCGCGTGGAGAAGGCGACCCGCAAGCAGGTCGAGGAGGGCGCCGACCCCGAGCGCACCGTGCTCAACGAGAACGGCCGCAAGTTGCTGGCGAATCTGGAGACGGCGAGCGACCGACCCCTGTGGCGGGTGCTGGTGGCACTGTCCATCCGCCATGTGGGGCCAACGGCCGCGCGGGCGTTGGCCACACGCTTCGGTTCGATGGAGGCACTCCGCGCCGCCACCGAGGAGGAGTTGGCCGAGACGGACGGCGTCGGGTCGACCATCGCGGCCTCGGTGGTCGAGTGGTTCGACGTGGACTGGCACCGCGAGATCGTCGACCGGTGGGCGGCCTCCGGAGTCTCGATGGCCGACGAACGCGACGAGTCGATCCCGCGCACCCTGGAGGGCTTGACCATCGTGGCGACGGGATCCCTCGAGGGGTTCACCCGTGACGGGATCAAGGAGGCGATCATCGCCAGGGGCGGCAAGGCCTCGGGATCGGTGTCCAAGAAGACCGACTACGTCGTGGTGGGGGACAACCCGGGGTCGAAGGCGACCAAGGCGCAGGAGCTGGGGCTGACCATCCTCGACGAGGCCGGATTCGTGGAGCTGATGGAGAACGGCCCGGAGCCTCGGGCCGACGGGGCGCCTGCCGGGACCTGACTTCGGATGCCCCGCCGCCGGGTCGCCGTTCGGGGTGACCACTCGGGGTGACCGTTCGGGTGCGCTGCGTGTCGGGACCCAACCGGCCGCGCAAGCCTTCGGGATGCGGGCAAAGGGGCCGCGCATGCCGGGGGCGGGCAAAGGGGCCGCGCAAGTCGGAGGGCCGGGGTGTGTCGGCTCAACCGGCGTTGAGAGACCGCAGGATCCCCGTGAGATATCCGAGTCGCGCGATCTCGGACGGTCGGAACGACGGCCCGCCCGGTCGTCCGACGACGAGGACGTGACCGGAGGCCAGCGGCGCCGCGGCGACGGCGGTGTCCATCGCCGTCCACTCCTCGGGCAGGTCGTCCTCCAGCGCGGTCGCCCTCTCGAGGCTGCACACAGCCCCGACCTGGCCACCGTCCCACAACGGCGCGGCGGGTCCCCGGGCGATCAGTCGGCAGCCATCGGCCGTCTCCTCCACCACGAGCGCCCATCCGAGGCGCAGCGCGGCCGGCAACTCGTCTGCGAGCATCTGGTCCGCACCGGCACCCGCACCCGCCACCGCGTCGATGAGCTCGAGTTCGCGGTGCGCGTCGAGTATCCCGCCGAACGGCCGCAGTGAGTCCACCATGACGCCGTCGAGCTGCTCGGCGGCGGTGATCAGGGTGTCGGGGAAGGTTCCGTTGGGGACGTTCACCACGATGTCGTCCACGGCCACACCGTCGAACCTGTCCACCACGTCGAGGCTGATGATGTCCGCGCCCGCGGTACCCAGTGCGACCGCGAGGGAGCCGAGGCTCCCCGGACGATCGGGGAGCAGGACGCGGAGCAGATAAGACATAGCGCCCATTGTGCCGCACTCCGAGGGCCTGACTAGGCTGGGTCGGTACCGACACGCCACGCCGAAGGGACTACACACGTGACCTCGATCTCACGCGGGGACGTCGCGCATCTGGCCAGGCTCTCCCGCCTGGAACTGAGCGACTCCGAGCTGGAGTCGTTCGCGCGACAGCTCACCGACATCCTCGACCACGTGCAGGCGGTGTCCGAGGTGGCGGCGGACGACGTCCCGGCGATGAGCCACCCCACCGCGATCTCCAACGTGTACCGCGCCGACGTGGTCACCCCGGGGCTGACCCCGGACCAGGCGCTCGACCAGGCGCCGGCCGCGGACCAGCAGCGCTTCGAGGTCCCGCAGATCCTTGGGGAGGAGGCATGAGCACGCTCACCACCGCCACCGCCGCGGAACTGGCCCGCCGGATCGCCGCGGGGGAGGTCTCCTCCGAGGAGGTCACCCGGGCGCACCTCGACCGGATCTCGGAGGTCGACGGGGAGATCAACGCCTTCCTGCACGTCGGCGCCGACGAGGCTCTCGAGGCCGCGCGCGCCGTGGACGCCCGACGCGCGGCCGGCGAGGAACTCGGCCCTCTGGCCGGGGTCCCGGTCGCCCTCAAGGACGTGTTCACCACCACCGACGCGCCGACGACGTGTGGCTCGCGGATGCTCGAGGGGTACCGCTCGCCCTACGACGCCACGGTCACCGCCAGGCTGCGGGAGGCGGGGATCCCGATCCTGGGCAAGACGAACATGGACGAGTTCGCCATGGGGTCCTCGACCGAGAACTCGGCGTACGGACCGACGCGCAACCCGTGGGACACCAGCCGGACCCCGGGTGGCTCCGGCGGTGGTTCCGCAGCGGCCCTGGCGTCACACCAGGCCCCGATCGCCATCGGCACCGACACCGGCGGCTCCATTCGTCAGCCCGCCGCGCTCACCGCCACTGTCGGGGTCAAGCCCACGTACGGCACCGTGTCCAGGTACGGCCTCGTGGCCTGTGCGTCGTCGCTCGACCAGGGCGGGCCGTGCGGCCGCACCGTCGAGGACACGGCGCTCCTGCACCAGGTCATCGCCGGACACGACCCGCGCGATTCGACCAGCGTCGACGTGGCGATCCCGGACATGGTCCGCGCCGCGCGCGAGGGCGCGCGGGGAGACCTGGCGGGTGTGCGCGTGGGCGTGGTCTCCGAGTTCGCCGGGGAGGGATACCAGCCGGGGGTCGAGGCGTCATTCCGTGCCTCGGTGGACACCCTGCGGGGCCTGGGTGGCGAGGTCATCGAGGTCTCGTGCCCGAACTTCCGGTACGCCCTGCCGGCCTACTACCTGATCCTGCCCTCCGAGGTGTCCAGTAACCTCGCCCGGTTCGACGCAATGCGGTACGGCCTGCGTGTCGGTGACGGGTCGGCGGACCAGGTCATGGCGGCGAGCCGGGAAGCCGGGTTCGGCCCGGAGGTCAAGCGCCGCATCATGCTCGGCACCTACGCCCTCTCCGCCGGGTACTACGACGCCTTCTACGGCCAGGCGCAGAAGGTCCGCACGCTCATCGCCCGGGATTTCGACGCCGCCTACGAGAAGGTGGACGTCCTGGTCTCGCCCACCACGCCGACGACCGCGTTCCCGCTGGGGGCCAAGGTCGAGGACCCGGTGGCCATGTACCAGTTCGACCTCTGCACCCTTCCGCTCAACCTCGCCGGGCACTGCGGGATGTCCGTTCCGTCCGGGCTCGTCGACGGGCTCCCGGCGGGCCTCCAGATCATGGCCCCCGCACTGGCCGACGACCGGTTGTACCGGGTGGGCGCCGCCTTCGAGGCGGCGAGAGGCCCGATCGCGTGACCACAGTCCCCGAGAGGGACGCATGGAAGGCGTTGACGGCACTCGTCATCGGGTTCTTCATGATCCTGGTGGACCAGACGATCGTCGCGGTCGCCACCGATGCCTTCGTCTCGCAGCTCGGCGCGTCGACCAACCAGGTCATCTGGGTGACCAGCGCCTACCTGCTGGCCTACGTGGTGCCGCTGCTGTTCACGGGTCGACTGGGCGACCAGATCGGCCCGCGCACGGTGTCGATCGCGGGACTCGTGCTGTTCACGGGTGCCTCTCTGTGGTGCGGGTTGGCGGGCAGCATCGAGACACTCATCGTGGCGAGGGTCTTCCAGGGCCTCGGCGCCGCGTTGCTCACCCCCCAGTCGCTCAGCGTGATCACCCGGGTCTTCGCTCCGGCGCGTCGCGGGGCGGCCATGGGGGCCTGGGGGGCGGTCGCGGGAATCGCCTCGGTCGTCGGTCCCGTGCTGGGTGGGGTGCTCATCGACGCGTTCGACTGGCGGGCCATCTTCTTCGTCAACATCCCCTTCGGGATCCTGGCGGTGATCCTGGTGTGGCGGTGGGTCCCGAGGCTCGAGACCCGCTCGCACTCCTATGACGTCCCCGGCATCGTCCTGTCGGCCGCGGGTATGTTCCTGCTGGTCTTCGGCATCCAGCAGGGCGAGTCCCACGGATGGGCGGGGACCACCCTCGCGCTCATCCTGGCCGGTACGGCGGGCCTTGCGGCGTTCCTCTGGTGGCAGTCACGGGTGCGTACCGAGCCGCTGGTCCCTTTACGTCTGTTCCGGGACCGGAACTTCTCGATCGGGACCTTCGGGGTCTCCACGATCGGCTTCGTCACCGCGGGCACCATGGTCCCGCTGATGTTCTACCTCCAGGGGGTCAAGGACCTCAGTGCCACACGCGCGGGCCTGATGCTGTTGCCGATGGCCCTGATCGCCGGTGTCCTCGCGCCGGTCGTCGGACGCTGGGCGGACAGGATCGATCCGCGGCTGTTCACGGGGATCGGCTACTTCTCCTACGCGATCTCCCTGTTCTGGTTGGCGGTGGTCATGGACTCCCAGACCTCCATCCCCGCGTTGCTCGGTCCGATCGCGTTGATGGGGGTGGCCAACGGGTGTGTCTGGGCGCCTACCTCGTCGACCGCGATGCGGCGTCTCGAACTGGCCTCCGCGGGGGCTGGATCGGGGGTCTACAACACCACCCGTCAGGTGGGCGCCGTCCTGGGCTCCGCGGCGATCGGTGCGTTGATGCAAGCACGGTTGGTCGTCCACGGCGACGTGGGGCAGGCGGTCGCTGACGCCATGTATCTCCCCGCCGTGGTGGTCCTGCTCGGTGGCCTGGCCACGATGGCGTTTCGTACCGGTGAACAGTCACCGGACCCTGGCGCGATGAGCAGGCCCCGGCCCTAGACTGCTGGAGAACCGAGAGGAGTCCGACGTGCGTATAGGCGTGCTGACCGCAGGTGGGGACTGTCCCGGACTCAACGCGGTGATCCGGGCGTTGGTGCGGACCGCCAACTCCGAGTACGACTCGCCGGTCCTGGGTTTCCAGGACGGGTGGTCGGGGCTGGTCCACGACCGTGCGGTGCCACTGTTCGACGACGAGGGGATCGACCGCATCCTGCTCCGCGGGGGCACGATCCTCGGAACGGGCCGGCTCAACCCGGACATCCTCACCGCGAGCCTGCCGCAGATCCGCCGGACCCTCGCGCGTCACTCCCTCGACGCGCTGGTGGCGATCGGCGGGGACGGGACGCTGAAGGCCGCCAGGTGGCTCACGGAGAACGGCATCCCGGTCGTGGGCGTGCCGAAGACCATCGACAACGACGTCGCCGGGACGGACTACACGTTCGGCTTCGATACCGCCGTCTCGATCGCGTCCGACGCGATCGACCGGCTGCACACCACGGCGGAGTCCCACGAGCGGGTGATGCTGGTGGAGGTGATGGGGCGGCACGCCGGGTGGATCGCCCTGCACGCCGGGCTCGCCTCCGGGGCGCACATGATCGTCATCCCCGAGGTGCCGTTCGACATCGACTACGTGTGCAAGGTGATGAAGCGCCGATTCCAGATGGGGGAGGCGTACGGGATCTGCGTGGTCGCGGAGGGTGCCACTCCCGCCGAGGGCTCGGGGATGACGTTGCGGCGGGGAGGCACCGACCAGTTCGGGCACGAGGTGTTCACCGGTGTCGCCGACCAGATGGCGTCGGCGATCGCCGAGCGGATGAACCGCGACGTCCGCACCACCGTGCTGGGACATATCCAGCGCGGGGGGACCCCGACCGCGTACGACCGCGTCCTGGCGACCCGGTACGGCGTCCATGCCGCACACGCCGCCCACCGTGGGGACTTCGGTCAGGTGGTGGCGCTGCGGGGGGAGTCCATCGAGATGGTGCCGGTCGCCGAGGCCGTGGCCGTGCTCAAGACCGTTCCGGAGGACCGCTACCGCGAGGCCGCCTGCCTCTTCGGCTAGATTGTTCCGCATGGAGTTCACCGAGGTCGTGTCACGTTTCGATCCCGTCATGGGCATGGAGGTGCACGTCGAGTTGCACACCGCCACCAAGATGTTCTGCGGGTGCCCGACGGCGTTCGGAGCCGACCCCAACACGCAGGTGTGCCCGGTGTGTATCGGGCTGCCGGGGGCGCTGCCGGTGGTCAACGGGCAGGCCGTCGAATGGGCCATCAAGATCGGCCTGGCCCTGGGGTGTTCGATCGCGCCGTACAGCCGGTTCGCGCGAAAGAACTATTTCTATCCGGACCAGCCGAAGAACTACCAGATCTCCCAGTACGACGAGCCGATCGCGCACGACGGGTTCCTCGACGTCCAGCTCGATGACGGCTCCACCTGGCGCGTCGAGGTCGAGCGGGCGCACATGGAGGAGGACACCGGCAAGTCCACGCATGTCGGCTCGGCCACCGGCCGGATCCACGGTGCCACCCATTCGCTGCTCGACTTCAATCGCGCCGGCGTTCCGCTGATCGAGATCGTCTCCAAGCCGATCGTCGGGGCGGGGGAGCGTGCACCCGAGATCGCCCGCGCCTACGTCTCGGCGTTGCGCGACCTGCTCCGGAGCCTCGACGTCTCGGACGTCCGCATGGACCAGGGATCGATGCGGTGTGACGCCAACGTCTCCCTGATGCCCAAGGGGGCCACCGAGTTCGGCACCCGCACGGAGACGAAGAACGTCAACTCGCTGCGCAGTGTCGAGATCGCCGTGCGCCACGAGATGTGCAGACAGGCCGACGTGCTGACCTCCGGTGGTGAGGTGGTGCTCGAGACGCGGCACTTCCACGAATCCGACGGCACCACCACGGCGGGCAGGCCCAAGGAGTCCGCCGAGGACTACCGGTACTTCCCGGAGCCCGATCTCGCCCCGGTGGAACCGCTCGACGAGCTCGTCGAGAAGATCCGAGCCGAACTGCCCGAACTGCCATGGGTGCGCCGCGCGCGGGTGCAGGCGGAGTGGGGCGTCTCGGACGAGGAGATGCGCGACCTGGTCAATGCCGGGGCGCTGGACCTGATCCTCGCCACCGTTGACGCCGGCGCTGCGCCCACCGAGGCCCGCTCGTGGTGGGTGTCCTACCTGTCCCAGCAGGCCAACAAGCGTGGCGTGGGCCTGCAAGGTCTCGAGATCTCCCCGGCCCAGGTGGCACGCGTCATCGAGCTCGTGGCAGAAGGCAGGCTCACCAACAAGCTCGCCCGTCAGGTCGTGGACGCGGTCCTGGACGGCGAGGGTGAGCCCGACCGCGTCGTGGCGGACAGGGGCCTCGAGGTGGTCCGTGACGACTCCGCGCTACAGAAGGCCGTCGACGACGCCCTCGCGGCCCAGCCGGATATCGCGGAGAAGATCCGCTCCGGGAAGGTCCAGGCGGCCGGGGCGATCGTGGGTGCGGTCATGAAGGCCACCCGCGGTCAGGCGGACCCGGCGAGGGTCAAGGAACTGGTCATCGCCGCCTGCGGCTAGGTGTGCAGCCAGGCCCCGGTCTCAGGTGCGAGCGTCGCCGCCGCCGCCGGCGGACTGAGGCAGGATGACGGCGCGGTCATCGGTGGGGACGGGTGAGCCACCGCTCTTGTTGGTGGTCCCTCCCAGCAGTACCCCGTCACCGACTGACGCCAGGCCGGTGATACGTCCGTAGCGACCCTCGGCCAACGCCTCGGGTTGGCCGCGCGCCGCCCCACCGGTCAGGGCGAGGGTGTCAGCGCGTTCGCCGTCCGGCAACGCGAGGGCGAGTGAGTCCTGGGCCGCGGCGCACCCTCCGGCCGAACGCTGGTCAGGCCAGGTCCAGATGACGCGATCGGCGCTCCGGATCACCGCACCGCGGTCGGTGACGGTGGCGAGGTAGAGCTCGGACCCATGGGTGCACAGTCCGGTGATCCGGCCCACGTCGCGGACGACGACCTCGGGGTTCTGCGCGGTGCCGATGCCCCTGAACCCGGGGAATCTCACGACCTCCGAGCCCACACCCACCGTCAGGACCGCGTCGACAAAGGCGAGCCCCCCGGTCTCGGCGGGGGCGAGTTCGGCGACCGTCCTGGGCGCGTCCCCGCGCGCGAGCCGTTCGACCCTGGAGGGGCCGTCGCCGACGACGAGGAGATACAGCAGCCTGTCCTGGGCGAAGTCCGGGGAGGGCGCCACGGCCGCCACGCGACCGCCACGCGGGTCGACCCGGCCGAAGTCCTCGGGAGGGCCGTCCACAGACACGATCTTCACGCCCCCCGTCGACTCCGCCACCAGCGCCCGCTCTCCGAGGCCGGCGACCGCGACGGCCGGTTCGAGGCACGTCGCGATGACGGCCGGGTCCGGGTCCACACACGGGCCGGTCTCCGGGGGTGCGTCCTGCTCGCCCGGGATGGGAGACGAAGACGGCGGGGGGATCCCCGGCGGGGTGGACGGCGGGGCCGCACCCATCCCCGGGCCCGGTGCGGGGGTGAAGGGGGCCTCGAGACGATCGTCGAACCTCGCGCACCCGGCCATCACCATGACCAGGACCACCAGCAGCGAGAGCGATCTCATGACGACAAGACTACGGTGCGCCGTGTCCTGGGTGCGGGGGCCCGGGAAGCGGCCTATGGTCGCAGGGTGACTTCCTCAACGCCCGGAGACGACGCTCGAACCGAGATGATCCACGATGTCGACTACCCGCTCGACGTCCCCGAAGCCACGAGGACCGGCCCCACCCCGGGATCCGCGGACTCGGCGACCACGGCATTCCCGGCGGCGACCCGGACGGACTACTCCCACTACCCGGACTCCGGTGCCTACGACACGTCGACGCCGTTGCCGTTCGGCGACCAGCCCACGACCATCGCCCCTGAGAACCGGGACGAGATCCCCCGGCGCGGCACGGCGGACTTCGGATTGTTCCTCCTGCGTCTCGCGGTGGGCGTCCTGCTGACGATGCGGGGTCTGCAGAAGCTCTTCGGTCTGTTCGGGGGCCCGGGTCTCGACGGGTTCACGCAGACACTCACCGAGTCGGGCTTCGACCAGGCCCGGCTCCTCGCGGTCACCGGCGGCGTCGTCGAGCTGGTGGCGGGAGCCCTGCTCGTCGTGGGCCTGGCCACTCCGGTAGCGGCGGCGGGGTTGCTCGGCATCGTCGGTCTGGGCCTCGCGGTCCGGCTCACCGGCGGCGACCCCATCCCGCTGCTCGGGGAGACGACCCGTGGTCTGGAGACCTCGGTGCTGTACATCGCCGCTCTGCTCGCCCTGCTGTTCGCGGGTCCCGGACGGTGGTCTGTCGACCGTAAATGGCGATGGTCGCACCGCCCCCGGTTCAGCGGTGCGATCTGGCTGCTGCTGGCCGTCATCGCGGCGGGAGTGATCTGGTATCTGCTCAACGGCACCAACCCGCTGACGTCCACCACCGACAGCCCAGCGGTCACCGCCGGCTGAGGGCCGGGACCGCGGGGGCCCGAACGAGGATCAGTCGGGCAGGATCCGGACCGCACCCTTGTCGGCGGACGACGCCATGGAGGCGTAGGCCCGCAGCGCGGCGGAGACCTTCCGGTCGCGGGAGTCCGGACGCCAGGGGGTGGGTCCCTTGGCCGCCCGGCGACGGTCCATCTCGACGTCGTCGACGTCCACCGAGATGGACCGGGTGGCCACGTCGATCGTCACCACGTCACCGTCCCGGACCAACCCGATCGGGCCACCGGCCGCGGCCTCCGGCGCGATGTGCCCGATTGACAGTCCCGACGAGCCCCCGGAGAAGCGGCCGTCGGTGATGAGTGCACACTTGGTCCCCAGGCCGGCGCCCTTGATGAACGCGGTGGGGTGGAGCATCTCCTGCATCCCCGGCCCGCCGGCGGGGCCCTCGTACAGCACAACCAGCACCTCACCGGGCCGCAGGGTCTTGTTGAGGATCACCGACACCGCCTGCTCCTGGGACTCCACGACCCGGGCGGGGCCGCTGAAGTGGAAGTTCTCCTCGGACACGCCGGCCGTCTTGAAGACCGACCCGTCCGGGGCGATGTTCCCGCGCAGCACGGCCAGCCCGCCCTCGGCGGTGGCCGGGTGCTCGACGGAGTGGATGCACCCGTGCGCGGCGTCCGTGTCGAGTGACTCCCAGCGGTTGTCGGTGGAGAACGGCTCAATCGTCCGGACCCCGCCCGGGGCGGCGTGGAACAACTCCACGGCCTTCTCGGTGGCCGTGCCGCTACGGATGTCCCAGTCCGCGATGTACTGCTCGAGCGAGGGGGAGTGGACGGAATGGACGTCGGTCTCCAGCAGGCCACCGCGGAGCAGTTCGCCGAGGATCGCCGGGATGCCACCGGCCCGGTGGACGTGCTCCATGTAGTAATCCGAGTTGGGTGCGACCTTGGCCAGGCACGGCACCCGACGGGAGATCTGCTCGATGTCCGACAGGTCGAATTCCACCTCGCCCTCCTGCGCGGCGGCCAGGATGTGCAGCACGGTGTTGGTGGACCCGCCCATGGCCACGTCGAGCGTCATGGCGTTGGCGAAGGCCTCCTTGGTGGCGACCGACTTCGGCAGGACCGACTCGTCGTCGTCGCGGTAGTACCGGGTGCACAGGTCCACGATGACCCGGCCGGCCTCGGCGAAGAGTTCCCGGCGTGCGCTGTGGGTGGCGAGGGTCGAGCCGTTGCCCGGGAGGGACAGCCCCAGGGCCTCGGTGAGGCAGTTCATGGAGTTTGCGGTGAACATGCCCGAGCAGGACCCGCACGTGGGGCACGCCGAGCGCTCGATCGTGTCGAGGTCGTCCTGTCCGACTGCGGTGTTGGCCGAGGCGGAGATCGCGGTGATGAGGTCGGAACCGGCTTTGACCACGCCGTCGACGACCACCGAGAACCCGGACTCCATGGGGCCACCGGAAACGAACACCGTGGGGATGTTCAGACGCATCGCCGCGTTGAGCATTCCCGGGGTGATCTTGTCGCAGTTGGAGATGCACACCAGTGCATCGGCCGTGTGGGCGTTGACCATGTACTCGACGGAGTCGGCGATGATCTCGCGGCTCGGAAGCGAGTACAGCATGCCCGCGTGACCCATGGCGATGCCGTCGTCCACGGCGATGGTGTGGAATTCGCGCGCGACGCCGCCCGCCGCGGTGATCTGCTCGGCGACGATCTCACCGACGTTCTTCAGGTGCACGTGACCCGGGACGAACTGCGTGTACGAGTTGGCCACCGCGATGATCGGCTTGCCGAAGTCGGCGTCGGTCATGCCGGTGGCGCGCCACAGGGCGCGCGCCCCCGCAGCGTTGCGTCCGGCTGTGCTGGTGCGTGACCTCAGGGCAGGCATGGGACCTCGATCGGTTCTCAGGACTACGGGCGGAGCGCCCCGTCTGGGCAGCACCGCGACCGGACCGGGGAACGGACCAGGGAACGGTCCTGCGACCGGGCCCGTGACGTGCGGCGGAGCGCCCGAGGGGACGGGTACACAGTACCCGCGGGGGCAGGAGTAGCTTCGTTCCGGTCGGGCGAGTGACCGACCGGCGCTGCACACGAATGAGGTTCACCATGACCGACTCGACCGACTCGACCCACGTGACCGACTCGGGCCACACCGGAGGCGTCCGTGAGTTCGTCTCGCACTCCGCAGGCGCGGTCGTACTGGTCTGCGGGTTGTTTTTCCTCCTGTCGTTCATGTACCTCGGGGGCACCGCGGACCCCCAGGCCCATGCCCGCCACATCCCCGTGGCGGTGGTGGACTCCGACGCCGGCGCCTCGTTGGACACACCGGTCGGGGTGCGGGACCTCGACGTGGGATCGCAGATCACCGCCGGCCTGCTCCAGAACAACGACTGGGAGAGGATCCGGCTGCACGTCGTGGATCCCGAGACGGCGGAGGAAGGTCTACGCACGGGGACGTACTTCGGCGCGGTGAGGATTCCCGCGGATCTGAGTGAGCGGGTGGTCGGCCTGGTCGAGGCGGCCGCCACCGAGGCGGGGGACGCCGCCGAGCCTCCTGCGCCCGCGCGGATCACACTCGAGTACTCCCCCCGCGTCTCGATCGTCTCGAGTCAGGTCCTGAACACCATGGCGAATGCGATGCAGGAGTCGTTGCGCGACCGGATGGGATCCAGGATTCTCCAGGACTCACAGCTGCTCGCCGAGGCGGAGGGCAGGACTATCGGTGCCGCGGCGACCCTCGCGCTCCAGGATCCGGTGGGGATCGACGTGGTCGCGTGGAACCCGCTGCCGGAGGGTGTGTCGAACGCCTCGCTGCCGATGTTCTACGCGCTGATCGTGGTGCTCGCGGGGTTCACCGGGGCGATGATCATCTCCGCCGTGCTCGACGCCCGTCTGGGGTTCATCCCCCTGGAGGTCGGACCGCTGGCGTTGCACGTCCACGTGGCCCCGTTCGGTCGGCTCCAGACCCTCGCCCGAAAATGGGTGGTGACGCTGGTGACGGCCCCGCTCGTGTCGGGGTTGACCCTTCTCGTCGCACACGTCATCGGGGTCACGGGGTACGACCCGTGGCACCTGTTCTGGTTCTCGAACCTGGTCATCGTCGCGGTGGGGGTCTGTGCCCACACCATCATCGCGGCGATCGGCAACGCCGGCCTGCTGGTCAACCTCGTGGTCTTCGTGGTGTTGGGGATCCCCACGTCGGGAGGCGCCACCCCGACCCAGATGCTGCCGCAGGTGTTCGTGGTGATCGGAAACCTCCAACCGATGCACCAGGCCTACCTGGGGATCCGCTCCGTCATGTTCTTCGACTCGAGCTGGGACGCGGGTCTGGGCCACGCGGTCTGGGTGCTCGGCGGCTGGGCCGTGGCGGGACTCCTCGCCGGGGTCGTGATCACCCTGCTGTACGAGCGGATGGGGATGCGGCGTCAGGCCGTGGCGGAGCGGGTCCCGGCGGGCCGTCGCTCAACCGGCGTCGTCGGCCCGCGAGGCGGAGTAGGGGTCGCGGATGCGCCCCCGACTGGCGACCGAGAGTCGGGGGAGGTCGTGGAACGAGACCCCTCCCATCGGGAATGAGTGGTCCGTGGTGGTGACCAGGCGGGCGAAGCCGTTCTTTGGGAACAGCACCCCCTTGACCTCGTCCCACGGCACGAACCTGCTCGACCGCCAGGACGACAGGTGGACGCCGTCCTCGTCGAGTCTGGTGTTGGTCCGCGCGACCCACCACCCGAACGCGATCGGGAGCAGCACGAGCCATCCGAGAGCGACGGGGTAGGTGCTGACGGGCCAGAGGATCGCCAGGACGACGATGACGATGACGGCGTAGGACATGGGGTTGACCCGGAACAGGGCGCGGTCGCTCGGCGTGGATTCCGGGTGGGGTGCTCTGAATGGGGCGCTCATGGTGCCCTCCACTGTCTCACGGTCCACCATGTGGGATCGGGTATCCACGAGTTGACGACCGTGACGGCCGGGGCCTAACCTGAGCGCGTGAACACCTGGAACGGTCTAGTACTCGGCCGGCGCGTCGGCGCCTGAGCCGCTACCTGGCTTTTTCGTCGACGCGCACCCTCGCCGGCCCCCGTGGTCGTCGGGGGTTTTTTGTTGCCGGGTTCCCCTGGTCCCACCGGACCGGGTGCGGCGACGAACGTCAGCTCCACGACCACCATGAAGGACAGTTGAAGTGAGCGCACCAACGGCACAGCCCGGACCACGTCCGGGTGCAGAGCACAGGGCCCGGTCCGCGGCCCCCGAGAGGATGACGGGCGCGCAGGCGGTCGTCCGGTCCCTCGAGGAGATCGGCACCGAGGTCGTCTTCGGCATCCCCGGCGGCGCGATCCTGCCCGTCTACGATCCCCTCTACGACTCGGTCAAGGTCCGACACGTGCTGGTCCGGCACGAGCAGGGCGCAGGTCACGCGGCGACCGGGTACGCGCAGGCCACGGGCAGGGTCGGCGTGTGCATGGCCACCTCGGGCCCCGGGGCCACCAACCTCGTCACCCCGCTGGCGGACGCGCAGATGGACTCGGTTCCGATCGTGGCCATCACCGGCCAGGTGGGCACCGCGCTCATCGGCACGGACGGTTTCCAGGAAGCCGACATCTCCGGCATCACGATGCCGATCACCAAGCACAACTTCCTGGTCTCGCACGGGGACGACATCCCGCGGATGATCGCGGAGGCGTTCCACATCGCGCAGACCGGCCGGCCGGGGGCGGTCCTCGTGGACATCCCCAAGGACGTCCTGCAGGCCGAGATGACCTTCTCCTGGCCCCCGGAGATGAAGCTGCCCGGGTACCGACCGGTGACCAAGCCCCACGGCAAGCAGATCCGGGAGGCGGCACGGCTCATCGCCAAGGCCCAGCGCCCGGTCCTCTACGTCGGCGGGGGAGTCATCAAGGCGGACGCCTCGGCCGAGCTGCTGGCCCTGGCGGAGCTCACGGGAATCCCCGTGGTCACGACGCTGATGGCGAGGGGCGCGTTCCCCGACTCACACCGGCTCCACTACGGCATGCCCGGCATGCACGGCACCGTGGCCGCGGTCGCCGCACTGCAGAAGTCGGATCTGCTCGTCACGCTGGGTGCCCGTTTCGACGACCGGGTGACCGGCCAGCTCGACACCTTCGCACCCGGGGCCAAGGTCATCCACGCCGATATCGATCCGGCGGAGATCGGCAAGAACCGCGCCGTCGACGTCCCGATCGTCGGTGACATCAAGGAGGTGCTGGTCGAGCTCGTCCAGACGCTGCGCGGAGAACGCGACGCCGGCTCGCTCGCCGAGCCCACCGGGTGGGTGGGCGAGCTGGACGCGATCCGGTCCGAGTACCCGCTGGGCTACGGGCCGCAGTCCGATGGATCGCTCTCCCCGGAGTTCGTGATCGAGCGACTCAGCGCGGCCGCCGGGCCGGACGCGATCTACTGCGCGGGAGTCGGCCAGCATCAGATGTGGGCCGCGCAGTTCGTGCAGTACGAGAAGCCGCGCACGTGGCTCAACTCGGGCGGACTCGGGACCATGGGGTACTCGGTGCCCGCGGCGATGGGCGCCAAGTTCGGTCGGCCGGAGGCCGAGGTGTGGGCCATCGACGGTGACGGCTGCTTCCAGATGACCAACCAGGAGCTCGCCACCTGTGCGATCGAGGGCGCCCCCATCAAGGTGGCCCTGATCAACAATGGAAACCTCGGCATGGTCCGCCAGTGGCAGACGCTGTTCTACGACCAGCGCTACTCGCAGACGGACCTGTCGACCCAGTCCATGCTCATCCCCGACTTCGTCAAGCTCGGGGAGGCACTGGGGTGCGTCGCGCTCCGGTGTGACCGCGAGGAGGACGTCGACCGGGTGATCGCCCGCGCCCGGGAGATCAACGACCGACCGGTGCTCATCGACTTCATCGTGGGCAAGGACGCCCAGGTGTGGCCGATGGTCGCGGCGGGCACGTCCAACGACGAGATCATGGCGGCGCGGGACATCCGGCCGCTGTTCGACGACACCGATTCCGTGGCCGACGACGCCGCGGACGTCCACGAGGTGACCGAGCGGATCGACGCCGCCGTGCTCGCCGCCCAGGAGGAGGACCAGTGACCGCCCGCTCCCACACCCTGAGCGTGCTGGTGGAGGACAAGCCCGGCGTGCTCGCGCGCGTGGCGTCGCTGTTCTCCCGGCGCGGGTTCAACATCGAGTCCCTCGCGGTGGGTCCCACGGAGACCGACGGCCTCTCGCGGATGACGATCGTGGTGGCCGTCGAGGACTTCCCCCTCGAACAGGTGACCAAGCAGCTCAACAAGCTGGTCAACGTGATCAAGATCGTGGAGCAGGACCCGGCCGGTTCGGTCGCCCGGGAACTCACGCTGGTCAAGGTCCGCGCCGACACCACCAACCGCGGCCAGATCGTCGAGATCGCCAGTCTGTTCCGCGCCCACGTCGTGGACGTCTCCCCGGAGTCGCTCACGCTCGAGGCGACCGGCACCCCCGACAAGCTCGACGCGCTGCTGCGCATGCTCGACGGCTATGGGATCCGCGAGATCGTGCAGTCCGGCATGGTCGCGCTGGGACGCGGCCCCAAGTCCATCACCACCACTCGATAGTCTCGACTTCTACACAAGTCTCGGCTTCACGAAAACAACACGAAGGGAATCCACCATGGCAGTGGAGATGTTCTACGACGACTCGGCGGACCTGTCGCTGATCCAGGGCCGCAAGGTCGCGGTCATCGGTTACGGCTCGCAGGGGCACGCGCACTCGCTGAGCCTGCGTGACTCCGGTGTAGAGGTCGCGATCGGTCTGCGCGAGGGATCCAAGTCGCGCGCGAAGGCCGAGGAGGCCGGACTGAAGGTCATGACCGCCGCCGAGGCCACCAAGTGGGCCGACGTGGTCATGCTGCTGGCCCCCGACACCTCGCAGGCCCAGATCTTCACCGAGGACATCGAGCCCAACCTGAACGACGGCGACGCGCTGTTCTTCGGCCACGGCCTCAACATCCACTTCGGTCTGATCAGGCCCGCCGAGGGCGTCACCGTCGCGATGGTCGCCCCGAAGGGCCCCGGCCACCTGGTGCGCCGACAGTTCGTCGACGGCAAGGGCGTCCCGGCGCTCATCGCCGTGGAGCAGGACCCCAAGGGCGAGGGCGAGGCGCTGGCGCTGTCCTACGCCAAGGCGATCGGCGGAACCCGCGCGGGCGTCATCAAGACCACCTTCAAGGACGAGACCGAGACCGACCTGTTCGGCGAGCAGGCCGTGCTCTGCGGCGGCACCGAGGAGCTCGTCAAGACGGGCTTCGAGGTGATGGTCGAGGCGGGATACGCACCCGAGCTCGCCTACTTCGAGGTGCTGCACGAGCTCAAGCTCATCGTCGACCTCATGTACGAGGGCGGCATCGCGCGGATGAACTACTCGGTGTCCGACACCGCCGAGTTCGGCGGCTACCTCTCGGGCCCGCGCGTCATCGACGCCGGCACCAAGGAGCGCATGAAGGCCATCCTGGCCGACATCCAGGACGGCACCTTCACCAAGCGTCTCGTGGCCAACGTCGAGGGCGGCAACAAGGAGCTCGAGCAGCTCCGTAAGGAGAACGCCGAGCACCCGATCGAGGTCACCGGCCAGAAGCTGCGCGATCTGATGAGCTGGGTCGACCGGCCGATCACCGAGACCGCCTGAGGCCCATGTAGGGTCCAGCGGGATCGATTCCCGACTGTCAGGAGGACCGCCGTGCGCCACTTCAACCGAGGAGTGGGGGCGGCGGTTCTCTCGTTCTGTCTGGTCGCGGCCACCTCCGCGTGCACCTCCGGGCCCGACGACGCGGCGCCGGGCATCACCGCCGCGCAGGTCGAGGGTGCGAGGGTCGCCGTGGACACCGACGAGTCCGGTGTCGAGGCGACCCGCCTGCTGGTGGAGGCCGCCCCGGTGGTCGTGGTGGCGGCGCCGGACGAGGCCGCCCAGGCCCGCGCCGCGTCGGTGGCCGTGGGGCTGCGCGCGCCGATGCTCACCGCGGTGGCCGGTGGCGATGACGCGCTCGCGGGCGAACTCGACCGGATGGGCACGGAGCGGGTGCTGCGGGTCGGCGAGGTGACGTTCACCCCCGACGACGGCGAGGTCGTCGATTCCCCTGAGGACCGCGCCGATCTGGAGGAACTGACCGGGATCACGTTCCACTCGGAGCAGCAGATCCCCGGCGACCGCGTGGACGACGTCACCGTCCACCAGTCCCCGGGTTCACCGTCCCTGATGGTGGTCGGGCAGTTCACCGCCGGCGGTGAGACCGCCTCGGACACCCAGCAGTTCACCGTCGGCGGGCCCGCCTGGTCCGCGGACGACGCCCCTCGCGTCCTCGTCCACGACCAGACCCCGGTGGCCGCGGTCGCGACCGCCGTCGCGGGCGGGGCGGCGGTCTCCCACCTCCGGGCACCGGACCCGCGTGTCGACGGCGGTTCGGTCGAGGCCGTGACCGACGCCGACACCGTGATCGCCCTCGGGCCCGGGTGGGGGACCGAGGAGGAGTTGGCCGAGCGGATCGACGAGGCCCGGACCGTTCCCGAGCTTCCCGGCGGGGGGCAACTGCTCTTCCCGGGCCGACGGTTCGTGGCGGCGTACGGCTCGCCCATCACCCCGGCGCTGGGCGTCCTCGGCGAGCAGGGACCCGAGGAGAGCGCGGAACGGGTGCGCCGGTTGGTCGAGGAGTACCAGCCGTACTCTCCCGAACCGGTCATCCCCGCGTTCGAGATCATCGCCACCGTCGCGGCGACCGAACCCGGTCCCGACGGCAATTACACCAACGAGTGGCCTCCGGAGGAGTTCGAGCCGCTTATCGACGCGATCACCGAGGCCGGCGGTTACGCCGTGATCGACCTGCAGCCCGGGATGGCGGACCTGCTCGACCAGGCCCGGTTGTTCGAGGATCTGCTCCGGCGGCCCAACGTGGGACTGGCCCTGGACCCCGAGTGGAAGCTCGAGCCCGGACAGCGTCCGGGGGCGCAGATCGGCAGCGCGAGCGCCGAGGAGATCAACCGGGTCACCCACTGGCTCGCCGATCTCACCCGCGACTCCGGCGGCCCGCAGAAGCTGCTCATCCTGCACCAGTTCAGCCTGGCGATGATCACCGACCGCGAGGACATCGACACCTCGCGGCCCGAGGTGGCGATCTCCCTCCACGCCGACGGGCACGGAACGCCGGAGATGAAAATGGAGACGTGGGAGGTCCTGCAACAGGGATTGTCCCCCGATATCTGGATGGCGTGGAAGAACTTCTACGACGAGGACACGCCGACCTTCACTCCGGAACAGACGATGGCGGTCGAACCCCGGCCCTGGTTCGTGTCCTACCAGTAGGCGGCCCGACCGCCCGGCCGAGACGGGTCGGGCGGTCGAGCCGACCCGTCAGCCTCGGAGGATCCGCTCGGCGACGTGCTGGCCCGCCATCCCGTGGACGCCCGGCCCCGGGGGCGTCGACCCGGACGCGTGCCACACACCGGGCACGCCGGTGGCGAAGGGGTCGACGCGGGGGACCGGACGGGCGACGAGGCCGCGCAGGTCCACGCGACCCGCGGCGATGTCCCCCCCGGCGTAGCTCGCATTATGCCGATCCATCCGGGACGCGGGAGTGCACCGGGTGGCCACCACCACGTCGCGGACCCCGGGTGCGACCGCCTCGAGCGCGGCGAGCACCTGCTCGGTCTGGTCCTGCCCCGAGTAGGCGGGCACGTGGGCGTAGGTCCACAGTGGCCGTCGTCCGTCGGGAGCGATCCGACCCGGATCCGTCACCCACGGCTGGGAGACCAACACCATCGGACGGTCCGCGTGACGTCCGTCCGCCACCGCGCGCTCGGCCGCGTCGATGTGGGCCGAGTTCCCACCCAGGTGAATCGTGCCCGCGGCGCGCAGGCGTCGGTCTCTCCACGGCACCGGACCCGACAGGACGATGTCGACCTTCGCCGCGGCGCCTCCCACGGGCGCGCGGGTGAGTCGGCGGGCCCGCCGCTCCACGGCCGGCGATGGCGAGGACGACAGCAGGATCTCGCCGAGGATCCGCGAGGAGGTGTTGAAGACGATGTCCCGCGCGTCGATCCGCGCCAGCGACTCGACGCGGACCCCCGTGCGGATCTCCCCGCCGGCCCGGCGCAGCGCCTCTGCCAGAGCACCGGTGATCGCACCGCTCCCCCCGACGGGAAGGGCCCACCCGAGCGGGGAGTGCAGGAGGGAACCGAGGACCAGCCCGACCCCGGTCGCCGCCGGCGAGGAGAGGCGCGAGATCGCATGGGAGGCGATCCCCGAGAGCAGTGTCCGGCCATCCGGCCCGAACCGGTCAGCCGTGATACCCAGGGGATGTGCCCGGGCGAAGGTCCTCGCCAGCGCCGCCACCACCGTGACCGGCGGGATCGACCGCTGATCGGACAGCGCCGTGGCCGCCACCTCGAGTGGCCGCCCGGCCAGCGGTCCCATGACCTGCCACCAGGCCCGGGCCTCCGTCTCGGACCCCATCCCCTCGGCCAGGGTCGCGGGGGAGGGGTCGGAGGGCACCACGATCGCGTCGCGACCGGGGAGCGCGTGGCCCAACTGAACCGGCGGCGTCCTCAACTCGACGCCGTGCGCGGCCAGGTCGAACTGCCGGAAGAACGGTGCGGCGCCGGCCATCGGGTGGACAGCCGAACACGGGTCGACCAGCAGGCCCTCGCCGAGATCGCCCGGCATGCCGTCCATGGGCAGGGTGCGACACCCGCCCCCGATGGTGTCCTCGGCCTCGAGGACCACGACCCGTCGGCCGGCGCGGGCGCACAGGAGCGCGGCGGCGAGTCCGTTCGGACCCGACCCCACCACCGCGACGTCGGCGCGAACCGGGGCGGAACGGGTCATTCGAATACTGCCAGACCGTAGGTGCGTCGCAGTTCCTCGAGCAGGACCGCCTGTGCCGCGGCCTGCTCGGCCAGGTCCATCAGGACGCGTCGGGTCCCGGGGCCGCCCACCGTCGCACCCTCACCACCGGAGGGCGCGTCCGCGACCCAGGATTCCGCGAGCAGGTCCCACATCGAGCGTTTGGCCACGACGAGGGTGCGTAGCGCCTCCAACACCCCCAGGCGGGCGAGCGGGTCGCTGAGCACCGGCCCCACGGGCAGGACGCCCAGCGCGATCCCGGAGGATCGGCGCAACAGCCCCCGACCCGGCGTCCCGATGGGGGTCAGCCGGGACAACACCTCGGAGGCGAAGGTGATCTCCTGCTCGAACTGTTCCCGCAGTGGCTCGAGGCGGGCCCGGTCGGGATCGTCGACCGCCCGGATGCAGCGGTCGAGCAGGCTGCGTCCCACGGCAGCGCCGTACAGGTGGGCCCTCAGGTAGGTGGCCACCGCGGTCGAGCCGCGAGCGGGCGCGAGGACGGGCAGCCAGGGACTGGGCAGGCCGGCCGGGAATCCGGTCGACCGGGGAGTGAGCGGCATGGGTGTTCCGTTCGTCTGGCGGAGGTCGGGTGCTGCGGTGACACGGTCGGGTGCTGCGGTGACATCAGCCACGGTAGGCCTCCGTCGCCAGCCCGGCCACTGGTCGTGGGCGGGGCGCGGTGACCTAGATGTATTGACCACGCAGGTTGTGTCTCCGGTC
>NZ_NTGA01000016.1 GCF_002289575.1 Dietzia natronolimnaea | reverse complement strand
GAAAGCCGCACATCCCCGTGAATCACCGGGGTTAGCTTCTATTCTCTGCGGGTGGGCTTGTCGCACATCGCGGAGGAGCCTGGCAGTCATTCCCGTGGCCGGGTTATACCTCGCGGCACCGGCTATCGCTCGCTCGGTGGGCGGTAGCTCGTGAGCGGCACCGGTTCGGTGGTTAGGAGCGTGTGCTAGAAGTGAACCGTCGGGGTGAGCGCAGAAGCAGTGGTGGGCTAATACGACGCGAGAGCAGTGCCTTCGGTGGAAGGGGCCGCGGCGGTCGATTTCGGCGCCTGCGCGTTGCCGGGATTGAACGCTTGCTGGCACCTGGGCGTACCTTTCAACCCGCGCAGTTTCCACCTACGGGTTCAGGTGCCCCCGACGGCGCTTTGTACGGCGCTGGCCAGGGGGGCGCGAACTATGAGAAGATAGAGTGTCAAGAGAGCTTTACCGTCTGGTGGTGGGCGATCTCGCCGGACGGCAGATCGCGATGGCGCAGTAATTGGGGAGGGGTGCAGAGAGCAAGACCGGCGGGTCGGTTTCCCAGCGGGTCCGACGGTGCGATGACCGCCTGTTTCCCCGATGCGCCAAAGCCAGCGACCGAAGCGCAACTTACGGCCGCGAGCCAGACGACGGAGCGGGCCCGCGCCGTCGACATCGCCGCAGGTCAGCAGGACGGGTCCGTCGGCGTGTTGCCCGATTGCGTCGCCGAAGCCGTGGGGGCACCCGAGGGAAAACCGCTCGCCGAGACCGACCTGGCGAACTGCGACCACTGACTCGTGCGGCTAGTCCTCGTCGTCGTCGGCGAGCTCCGGGTCGACCTCATCGTCGGTAGGCACCACCACCAGCTGCTCCGCCACATCGGCCGGGTTCGCCTCGCGGGTGGGGTCGTCGACACTCACTTCTGGCGCGTACTCCTCGGCTGCGGTGACGGGATCTGGCTCCGGGGTGTACTCATCCGGATCGGGGCGGTCCTCGGCAAACATCTCAGACTCCTCCTCGTTCCACCGACTCATCACTCTGAGGCAAGTGGGTCGCTCGCGGCCTTGTCGTGTCTCCACCCTAGGCATCCTGCGGCGAAAGGTGCCACTGCCCGGCGAGGCGTACCTTGGGCCGCATCCGCACCCCCAACCCAGGAGGCACTTCTCATGGCAGACCCGCTGTACACCGTCGAAGCCCTGTCCACCGGCGGAGGCCGCGACGGCCACGTCGCTACCGCCGACAAAGCCGTGGACCTGGAGATGGCCCCGCCCACCGAGCTCGGGGGCTCGGGGGAGGGCAACAACCCCGAGCAGCTGTTCGCCGCCGGGTACGCCGCCTGCTTCCATTCCGCACTGCAGAGCGCCGCGCGGATGAAGAAGGTCGCGATCGACGGCTCGTCGGTCGGCGCCCGGGTCTCGCTGGTGCGGTCGGGCGAGGAGAGCATCGACCTGGCGGTGGACCTCGAAGTGGTGATCCCCGACATGGAGTCGGACCAGGCCGACGAGCTGGCCCAGCTCGCCCACGAACTGTGCCCCTACTCCCGCGCCACCAAGGGCAACATCGAGGTCAGCGTCTCAGTCTCGGACGACTGACACCTTGCCCGCATTGCTGCAGTCCCGTTAGTGCAGGCGATCGGGGTGGCGGCCGCCTCGTCGTCGTCGTTCTTCCTCCGTCTTCGGTGGCCGGTCAGGTCCGGGTGGGCTGCTCACGGTCGCGGTCCGACTCCCGGGTCGACCGCTCGCGCCGGCGCCAGAGGGGCTCGAGGGCGGCGTCCTCCTCGGCGGTCGCGACCCGGAACGGGGGCTCGGCCGGCGTGGGCAGGCCCTGCGCGCCCTGGCCTCTCGTGGCGCGCAGACTGGCGACCACCGAGACGGCGAGGATGGTCGCGATCACCGCGAGCGAGATGGCGGTGGGGATGTAGACCACGTCGATCTTGAGCATCATCTTGACGCCCACCCAAATCAGGATCAGCGCCAGCCCGATCTTGAGATAGACGAAGCGGTGGACCAGGTCGGCCAGCAGGAAGTACATCGCCCGCAGCCCCAGGATGGCGAAGGCGTTGGCGGTGAAGACCAGGAACACCTCGTCGGTGACGGCGAAGATGGCGGGGATGGAGTCGACGGCAAAGACGATGTCGGTGGTCTCGATGAGCACCAACACGGCCAGCAGGGGAGTGGCCATGATCAGCCCGCCCTTGCGGACCAGCAGGCGCTGGCCGTGGAAGGCGTCGGTCATGGGGATTAGGCGGCGGAATGCCGCGAGCACGCGGGATTGATCGGGGTTGAGGTGCTCGTCGCGCTGGCGGATCATCCGGACGCCCGTGTAGAGGAGGAACGCGGCGAAGAGGTAGAGCACCCACGAGAAGTTGGCGATCAGCACTGCGCCGCCGGCGATGAAGATCCCGCGGAAGACCAGCGCCCCGAGCACGCCCAGGAACAGCACGCGGTGCTGGAACTGGGCCGGGACGGCGAAGTGGGCGAAGATGATGGCCCACACGAAGACGTTGTCCACCGCCAGGGATTTCTCGATGAGGTAGCCGGCGAAGTACTGCTGGCCGAACTCCGCGCCCCAGACGGCCCAGACGATCGCGCCGAAGCCCACTCCGAGCGCGATCCAGACGGCCGACCAGGTGGCGGCTTCGCGGACGCCGATGACGTGAGCTGTGCGGTGGGCGACGAGGTCGATCGCCAGCATCAGGATGATGAACGCCAGGACGGCGAGCCAGAGCCAGAGGGGTGTGTTCATTTGTGGGACCTTTCGATCAGTGGGTGATCGAAGGTCTCTCCCGGCTCTTATCGAGCCCGCTCCGCCGGGTCCGAGGACCGTAATGACGACACAGCGCGTGAGGGATACTCCCCTTCTGGTGGCGCAAGGCTAGCGCAGGAATCGGGCTGATTCAAGGCGCGGTCTGACGCTCGTCCAAGAATTCTCCGATTGTGGGCATTACCTCAGTGAAGTTCATAAAGAGAGTTTAAGGCGGGGTCGGCCGTCAACGCGCAGTCACGTGTACCCCGCGTCCCACGGCCGACCACGTACGCCACCGAGCGGGCCCGCCGCCCCTCGCCTGCAGACAGGGACCACATGACCTCACGACTCACCCGCTCCATCGCCACCGGCGCCTCCGCACTGCTCATCGCCTCCGGGCTGTCGGTGGGCACCAACGCCGCGGTCGCCGGCGCCGTGCCCTCCTCGTGCGCCACCGCCCAGACGGTGACGTTCAACGACCCCTCGACCCTGTGGACCGACTACCACCTCAACAAAGAGGTCGTGGGCGACGGGACCGTGGCCCCCGGTGGGACAGTGACGTTCCGGACCACGGTCAGCGGTGCGGGAGCGCTCGTGACGGCGATCCAGGACTTCCACCCGGCCGGTTTCGAGTTGGTCCAGGCCCGCTCGAGCGTGTGGTACCTGCTCGGCGGTCAGACGTGGACCACTGTCACCAATGACGTGACCCGCGACTCGGCAACCAACTCGGTCCGCTACTCGGGCGCCGGCTGGACCACCGCCGGCAACGCGCGCGCGACGCTCGAGACCACCTACCGCGTTCCTGCTGACGCCACCCCGGGGGACGTGCTCAACACGGGTGCGGCCACTGAACTCGTGCTGGCCAAGGGATACCGGGCGGCCAACCCCATCAACACCTGCGTGACCATCCGTGAGCCGAACCCGGCCGAAGCCGTGACCGGCAGTCTCGACGGGCTGGGCCTGGGATGGGTGACCTCCGGGTCGACCGCCCTCGGCGACATCGGGGCCGACCCGGCCACGTTCTCCGCCGACCTGATCAACGGGCTCGACCTGGGGCAGCTGATCGGCGCGGCCGCGAGCTGAGACCGCCACTGAAAAGTGGAGTCCGGGGCGGCGGCGGGGGTTGTCGTCGTCGCACTCCTAGCCAGAGGCGCGCAAAGTGAACAATCAGGGCTGGTTCGCAATATGGGGTGCCAGCCCCGATAGAGTTCGAGCGTCATAGTCGCCCAGCCTCTCAGCGATCAGAAAGTTGTGTCTCTGAGCAACATAAAGGCCGCGTTAGGCAACACTAAGGAACACTAGCCACGTATTGACGAGGGTTGGCGTTTAGCACAGCGCATCGAAGGGGGTGCTGAGGTTTGGACGCTCTCGCCTTCCGGCTCGTCAGCAGGTTGCTCCAGTGGGCATCAAGAAGATCTCCCACCTCAGTCAGCGAGGTTTACGCGCTTGCTCCGGAATCGGCACAGCAACTGCTAGGTGGGTTTCTCGCTGGTCCGGCCACAAGTCATGCGCGCTGTCGATGCCGAGAAGAAATGCTCGGTCAGGCAACGCTTCCGGTAGGCCGTTGAGCACTGCCTCCGGCGGTATCTCGGTTCGAGACGAGAGCACTGATCCGAGTTTGCATCGGCGATTCCAGCGCTGGATGACTCTCTACCAGTTCCCTGCCTCGTTCCTGCCGACGCGGACCCCGGCGACGTGCGCGTAACACCAAGGTCTGTATGACCGTGGCGATGCCTGTCGGGAGGTGGCCAACCTTGTCGACACTTGCGTTACTATCCGCGAGCCGAACCCGACCGGGGCCGTGACCAGCAGCCCTGGGAGCTGGCGACTCAAGCCTCCGGCTCGAACGCGCTGGCGGGCCTTGCCTCTTTCCCTTCTAGGCCTCTCGGCTGACGGCACCGACGTAGATAACCTGGACGTCATAATGGCGCGCAGCTGATTCCAGGGGGTAGACGGAGACTGTTGACTACTGGGCAGTTGAGGCGTTGTGCTCATTGCAAGTGGCGTAACTCCCGACGAGAAACTGTTGGCGCCACTCAGGTGATAGTTCGTGCAGGCCTCAGCGTCGGAACGCCTCCAGATGCCAGTGGATGATCAGGCCGATAATGGCTGAAAGGCGGCCGCGCTGTGAGAACTAGCGTTAACCTTATCAGTTGACGTGTTTTAGGCGAGATGGCGGAAGGGTGGATTGTAATGTGGAGAGCAGCAAAATCAGAAACTGGAAAGGCGATAAAGCCGCATCTCATTGAGGCAATTGAGACATCTTACACTAAGAAGTATCTTCACTTTTTTTGGGTTTATCCTGTGACCGTGCTGGGCTGGGTAGTTGGGGTGTTGAGTCTGTTTGATCCGAAGGTGGTCTGGGGTCTAGCCGGGGGTGCGGCCGCCATATATATAGTATTTTCTATCGGTTTGTTGATTGTGCTCCTGGTGCGATCAAGAAATGAACGACAAAGGCAGTGCGCGCAGCTCGAGCTAACGACCGAAAACCGCAACACTCTTGGGCTAATTCTCTCAACATTCTATCGGAATGACCCATTGTATTACTCGCATGATAAGTGGGTCGATGTGCTGACAATTGAAGAAAATGGGGATACGCGAATCGAAAGGGATCTGACTATCACTGCAGGCTCCAGGGGTACGCAGGCAGTTTTTCTCAGCCTCTATGGCAACCAGCCAGTTAATGACGAGAGCCATGTCACATTCTCGGTTAAAGGTGTCATCGATGACAAGGCAACCGCACCCGTCAACTGCACCCAATGGTGGGAAACGGTCAAACCCTCGGGGAGGGGTGATCAGAATGAGATCGCGCGCCGCAAGCACGCGGTATTTGTGTTTCCGAAGAGGCCGCTACTGGCGGGGGAGTCCTACCGAATTCTCGCCACGTGGCAGTGGCCAGCATATTCCAGACAGATCATGCAGGGTGAAGATGAAGATCATGTTGTCAGATTCTCGCGAGCATGCGCCACGTTTGAGTGCCTAATTCGGCTTAAGAAAATTGGCCCATTCGAAAGCGGCCGCCCCTACGCCTCAGTTTACCCGGACGGATCGAAGGCCGGCGACAGTCTCATTAATGTGACCTGCGAATCGGAAGTGGGCGATAGAGGTAGCTACTGGGAGTCGTCGCTGCGACTGACGAATGGCGAGGCGGGCAACTGCTTCGGCGCCCGCCTTGGTCTTGCATCATCAACTGATGGTGCCTTGGGTTGATTTCCTAACCTTCGGTTCCGCCTAAGTCCATGGTCCTCTCCCGTTTCGACGCTATCCCGACAGCATACACCTGCATGTTTGGTGCACGCTGGTTATGCCCGCGCTGGGTTCAGTAGCTCCGCTGCCCGCCCCGGGCTTAGCTCCGGCGCCGGACCCCGCACGCCGGCCCTCGGGGTGACGTCCCATCCATCGCGTAAGCGATCCGGCCATGGACGGCGACGGCGAGATCGTCTGCAAGCGCGACAACCGCTAGCGCGCGCGTATCGAGCCGGGTACGCCCGGCGTCCTCGCGATCGTGTCTTGGGCATGCTCGTTTCCAGAACCCTGATCAGCCTATGTAGCCGACTGTGGGGCAGGAAATCGAGCTGGACAACGACGGCAGGGCATCGCTCTTGTCGGGAAATCGGTCTCGATCAAACAGTCCCTTGGGTCGCGGGGAATCCCGTCGAAAGAACTCAGGCTGCACTGGCTCGGCCTCACCCTGCGGTCGGGCGCGGTAGTCGCCCAGCCGGGTCCCGAGATCGCGGTTAGCTCCGGCCGGTGAGTGAGCGGACCGAAGCTTGAGCTACTGCGATGAAGTAGCGCACGACGATGAAGGGCTCTACCTCTGACTCCAGCCTCGCCGACGGCACGGTCGAGCGGGTGGTGGCCGACGTCGCGGTGATCATCGCCGGCAGGGGCGGCTACGACGCGCGCAGCTTCGGCCGCGTGTACCGGCCGAGGGGGCGGGGGTAACGGCGGCGAGGGCAGCTGTAGCTGCGGCGTCCGGCGGCCCGGCTGGCGGCCGTGGGCCGGATGCAGGCGGCAGCAACTCTCTCAGCGAAACCCGGGGTTGGGGCCGCTACTCTCCAACGGTCGCAGCCCATGCGCTGCGCCGCGACCGGGCCGTGAGCTCTCGGCTCCGCGACTTCAGACGCTCGACCGGACCCGAGCCGGGGGAGAAACGGACATTGATGTGATCACCTTTGCCGCCGCACCGCCGATCGACCCCTCGGCTGACTACAGCGGATTCATTGGGTGGGTCCTGAACCTCATGGAGACGCTGGGCGAGCTCGGCGTGGGACTGGCGGTCCTGCTCGAGACGTTCGTCCCTCCGATCCCATCCGAGGCGGTGCTGCCCGGGGCCGGGTTCCTGGCCTACGAGGGGAGGATGAGCTTCACCCTCGCCTGGGCGGCGGCCACCGCGGGCGCGTTGATCGGCGCCTGGATCTGGTACGCCGTCGGTTCCGCGCTCGGACGCGACCGCACCAGGCACCTGGTGGGCAGGATCCCGCTGCTCGACCACGAGGACTTCGATCAGTCGGAGGCATTCTTCCAGCGGTGGGGCGGCGTTGCCGTGCTGCTTGGGCGCTGCGTTCCCCTGGTGCGATCGTTCGTCTCCATCCCCGCAGGGATCAGCCGGATGCCCGTCCTGCACTTCACGGCGTACACGTTCATCGGGTCCGGGGCGTGGAACGCGATCTGGATAGGCGCCGGGTTCGCCTTTGGCCCGGCGATCAAGCCCGCCCTGGAACGGTGGAGTGGAGTGCTGTCCAACGCGGTGCTGGCGG
Organism: Dietzia natronolimnaea; assembly: GCF_002289575.1. GTDB lineage: Bacteria > Actinomycetota > Actinomycetes > Mycobacteriales > Mycobacteriaceae > Dietzia > Dietzia natronolimnaea_A. Next base: position 137,224 of record NZ_NTGA01000016.1, on the reverse strand, counting down.
TCATCGCGATCCTGGTGGTCTGGTTTGTGGTCAAGCGCGTGCGGCGGCTCGTGAAGCGGCGACGCGCTGTCGGTGCGCAGTGAGCGCGCCTGTCTCGTCTCGTCCCCCCGGCGGCTGGCAGGCCCGATCGGGCCAGGGCATTCTGGACGTCATGCCAGCCGACTCCAGCCCTCCCGCAGCCAGTTCCACCGCCTCCGGTTCCGCCGCCGACCTGCCCTCTGACGGCACGGTCGCGCTGCGCGTGTTCGTCGAACCCCAGCAGGGCGCCACCTATGCCGACCAGCTTGCGGTGGCCCGCGCGGCCGAGGAGCTGGGTTACGAGGCGTTCTTCCGCTCGGACCACTACCTCAAGATGGGCGATGTCAGCGGCCTCCCCGGTCCCACCGACGCGTGGCTCACCCTGGCGGGCCTGGCCCGGGAGACCAGCTCCATCCGGCTCGGCACCCTGCTCACCTCGGTGACCTTCCGCCACCTGGGCCCGCTGGCGATCTCGCTCGCGCAGGTCGACCAGATGTCCGGGGGACGCCTGGACGTCGGTCTGGGCGCCGGGTGGTACGACGACGAACACACCGCCTACGGCATCCCCTTCCCGCCCCTCGGCGAGCGATTCGACATGCTCGAGGACACCCTCGGTGCGCTGGAGACCCTGTGGTCGACGCCCGAGGGCCAGACGGTCACGATCCGGGGTAAGCGGATCGAGCTCGTCGACTCGCCGGGCCTGCCCAAGCCGCTGCAGCAGCGGCCGCCGGTGATCGTCGGTGGGTTTGGCAAGCGCCGCACCCCCGCGCTGGCCGCCCGGTTCGCCGACGAGTTCAACGTGCCGTTCGCCGACGTCGACACCGCGGCCATCCAATACCGCCGCGTGGACGAGGCGTGCGCCGAGCGTGGCCGGGCGCCGGGGGAGATCGTGCGCTCCGCGGCCCTCGTGCTGTGCTGTGGCCGGGACGAGGCGGAGCTCGCCCGCCGGGCCGGCGCCATCGGCCGGGACGTCGACGAGCTGCGGGCCAACGGCGCGGCCGGAACCCCGGATGAGGTGGTCGACACCCTCGGCCGCTACTCGGAGATCGGGGCGCGGCGCATCTACCTGCAGATGCTCGACATGTCCGATCTCGATCACCTGGAGCTGGTGGCGTCGGAGGTGGCGCGGCAGCTGTAGGGGTAGATGCGTCGCCGCCTCGATGCGGGGAGATCACGGTCCGGCTAGATTCAGAAAATCACCTCCTTCCGTTGGTTGCGGAATGAGGCTATTGTCTGAATATGTCACCCCGCAGCGCATTAGGCTCCAGTGCCCTTTCAGAGGCGCAACTCGTCGCCTTGGCGGTCGACGCCCTCCGTGTGAGAGTCCCGGCTGAATGGAAGATCGATGTAAGCCAGGCTGAGTCATCGTCCTCCGTGGGCGGCGCTGACTCCTTGATGATTGTCGTGGCTCCTGATCGGAGCGTCGCTAGGTTTTGCGTCATCGTCAGGAACGCCGTCGCAGCCCGAGACATACCGTCGCTTCGTGAGAGGTGTGGCGAAAGTACTGCTCAGGTTCCAGGCAGTGCGTGTCTGGTTGTGACTCGTTACCTCGCGCCTGCTGACCGTGCGCGGCTCGACGATGCTGGTATTTCGTACATCGACGCGACGGGAAACATGAAGGTCTGGTCCTCTTCTCCCGCCTTCTTCCTCTCGGATCGAGGTGCCGACAGTGATCCCTGGCGGGGGCCGGGCCGCCCAAGGGGAACCCTGAAGGGAGAGCCCGCCGCAAAGGTGGTCCGAGCTCTCGTCGATCTCCCCCCCGGCCCGTGGCGCGTGAGCGACCTTGCAGATACCTCTCGAGCCTCGGTGGGGTCGGTGTACCGGGTGATGCAGTTCCTCGAAGAGCAAGAGCTGGCCGAGAGGCTTCCCGACCGTCAGTTTCTTGTGCCCGACTGGGCGGCGCTATTGCGCAGGTGGAGCGACGACTACCAGCTTCTCCGCACCAATGCGGTGACGCGTTGGATCGCTCCCAGGGGCTTGTCCGACCTTCTCGATACTGTGCGCGAGGACAAGGAAGCGAACTATGCGGTGACCGGGTCTGTGGCGGCAGCAGCGTGGGCCGCCTACGCGCCCGCGAGGTCAGCGATGGTGTATGTCCGAAACGTCGAGCGTGCAGCCGCGAACTGGGGACTGCGCGAAACCGAAGCAGGAGCGAACGTGTTGCTGATCGAACCCGCGTATCCGGTCGTCATGGAGCGCGCCATGACCGCGCTGCAGGGGCTCACCGTCGCGCATCCGGCCCAGGTGGCTGTGGACCTCCTGACCGGGCCCGGTCGGGCGCCCGCAGAGGCGAACGAGTTGCTCGAATGGATGCGAACACATGAACAATCTTGGCGATGACGACGGTGATCTGCTCGTCCGAGCGCGGTCGGCACTTCTGGACGCGGCCGAGGCGCTGTCCGAGCATCGGGGATCTCTCATCCTGATCGGAGCCCAAGCCGTCTACTTGCGGACAGGCGGGCTTCAGGTTGCACTCGCAGAGGCGACGAAAGACAGTGATGTCGCACTTGACCCGCGCACAGTCGCAGACGAGCCGCTCCTCCACGACGCAATGACCCGAGCGGGCTTCTACCGCTCCGATCAACCAGGATCCTGGCTCAATCGAGAAGGGATACCGGTCGACCTCATGGTCCCGGAAGAGCTTGCCGGCGGGGGCCCTCGCGGTGCCCGCGGTGCACGAATCCCGCCGCATTCCAAGTACGCGACCCGCCGAGCCCGGGGACTGGAGGCGTGCCTGGTCGATAACGACGAGATGGACGTCCCCGCACTCGATCCGCGAGATGAACGCTCGGCCCGCCTTCGGGTCGCTGGACCCGCCGCATTGCTGGTCGCCAAACTGCATAAAATCGCCGAGCGCACCGAAACCCCGCACCGTCTCAACGACAAAGACGCGCACGATGCCTACCGCCTCCTCCAGGCGTTCGAGACTCGTGACCTGGCCGAGGTGTTCTCACGGTTGCAGACCCATGAGCTCTGCGGAGCGGTCACCGGAGATGCGCTCACATTCCTAGACGAACTGTTCGCCCAGAGTCCAGATGCTCTCGGACCGATGATGGCCGGTCGCGCTGAAGAGGGCATCGGGGAACCAGAACAGGTCGCCGTCGCAACATGCATCCTCGCGCAAGATCTCCTTTCTGCACTGCGCGAATGACCGGACCCCAACCAGCCGCCACGCGGGGGCGGCGTGACCCAGCCGGTGTCGTGCCGCACGGTCGCTGCGGGGCGACCCGGGCAGCTGCAGTTGGCCGAGTGGGCGCCTCGTCGTTTAGCTCCCCGCCCGGGACCTCCGGCGGTCCAGTGCGCGCATGACCTGGGACGCGCTCGCCCCGTGGAGCACCAGGGAGGCGATGATGACCAGCGACACCGCCGGCCACAGGGACCAACCGTCCTCCTTGGGGAAGTACCCCATCGCGTAGCAGAGGTAGAACAGCGAGCCCACGCCGCGGACGCCGAACACCGACACCACCTCCTGCTCATCGCGGCGGAGTTTGCGGTCCCCCAGGAGCGAGATCCAGGCGGTGAGCGGCCGGATCACCAGCAGAACGCCGGCCGCCACCGCCACGTGGGTCCACTCCAGGCGGCCGACCGCATCGGAGATGAACGAGGCGCCGATCACTAGAAGAACCAGCAAGGTGAGCAAGTGCTCGGTGTACTCGACGAACTCGTGGAAGTGCTCGTGCCGCTCGTCGTCACGCTCGGACGCGCGGACCCCGAGCGCCGCGCAGAACACGGCGAGGAAACCCCAGCCGCCCAGCAGCTCGCCGACTCCGTAGGCCAGTAGAAGAGTAGCGACAGCGGCGGCGGGCTCGGCGAATCCCACGAGCCGATGCTCTCCCACCCGCACGCGGTAACCGCGGCCCCGATGGGCCGACCGAGGAGGTAGCCCACCACTGCGCCGATGACCGTCTTGCCCACCAGGTCCCACGCCAGCCAGCCCAGGAGCCACTCGCCGGGATCCCCCTTGGTCGCCAGGTAGATGGCGAGGTACACAAGCGGGAACGCGAGGGCGTCGTTGAGGCCGGCCTCGGAGGTCAGGGCGAAGCGGGCCTCGTCGTGCTCGTCGTCGACCTCTTCCCCCGAGCTCGGGCCCTCCACCTGCACGTCGGAGGCCAGAACCGGGTCGGTCGGGGCCAGCACCGCCCCGAGCAGTACGGCGACCGCGGGAGTCAGCCCCAGCACCCACCACCCCAGCACCGCGACTCCCGCGATGGACAGGGGCATGCCGATCGCCAGCAGTCGCCACGTGGTGGTCCACCCGCGCAGGCTCAGCGGACGGTCCAGTGCCAGGCCCACGCCGAAGAGCGCCACGATCACGGTGATCTCGGCCATCCGCTCGGCCAGCTCCGCGTGCTCGATCACGTCGACGAGCTGTGACTCGGTGGGCATCAGCCAGCCGATGTGTCGACGGCGCGTGAATACTGACCCCCTGGTGACGTCGTCACGTAGGGGTCAATTTTCGGCCGCCGTTGACACGATGAGCATGCCCACGCCCCACCACCACGATCGGCGCGGACAGCACCCGCTCGCGGAGCAGGTGCGGAAGGAACGACCCGATGAGCAGGGCCGCGCCGATGACCGCGAACATCAGGTCGGTATTGGGCGCGCAGTGAGTCTGGTCGCCCCCGGGTCCCCTGCTCCACCGCTGGCGTCAGCGCCCGGCGTTCACCGTTTGCAGCGCCCGGTTGCATACCCCCGCCGCGACCCCCGCGGCCGTCCTCGCGGCCCTGCACCCTGCCCGACCGACCGACGACGGGCCGGACTCCCTGGTGGGAATCCGGCCCGTCGCTGGTCGTACTGGCGGGGTCGTGCTGGAGGAGCCGCGCTGTGGGGTCAGGCGGTGCGGTTCAGCACGGTGCGATCACGCCGTGGCGGACCGGGCTGCGCCCTTCTCGCTCGCGTCGTCGGTGGTCGGCAGCGACCCGGCGGCGTTCTCCAAGTGGGCGCGGACGAACCACTGGAACTTCTCGAGCTCGGCGGTCTGGCCGATGAGGATGTCCTCGGTCACCGGGTCCACCTCGCCGGCCACGGCGATGGCCTTACGGTGGTCGCCGATCATCCCGTCGTACACCTTGTCCAGGGCACCGAGGTGCGCCTGCGCGGTGTCGCGGCCCAGCGAGTAGTCGTCCCACGAGCGGTGGTCGGCGTTGGCGCCCATCGTGCCCACCGGCGAGCCGCCGAGGGTGGCGATGCGCTCGGCCAGCACGTCGGCGTAGCCGCGGACCAGCTCGACCTGCGGATCGAGCATCTCGTGGACCGAGATGAAGTTGGGGCCCACCACATTCCAGTGCACGTGCTTGAGGGTCAGGTGCAGGTCGTTGCACGCCGTGAGTCGCTTCTGCAGCGTGTCCGCGAGGGTGGCGGAGTCAGCATTGGACAATCCGGGAACAGTGAATTCAAGCATGACTCGAACATAGCGTCGTCTCCCGGACCGTGCGACCGCTCGACCCGCCGCGCAGGTCAGGCCCGTGAGCGCGGTCACCGCCCTCAACGCCCGTGACCGGAACTCACCGAGCCCGCCTGTACTCACCGCGATCGCTTGCGCACCCCGCCGTAGATCAGCTGATGGGTGATGAGCCGTTGGAGCACCACATCGGAGGCGGGGGCGGGGACGCGGACGCCCCGGCCGGGCGGGGTAAAGACGATGAGTCCGTCGCGCAGCGGGCCGAGCACCGATCCCCAGCGGCGCCTCGGGGGCCGGTAGTCGCGCAGCGGGCCGCCCTGAAGGTGCGCACGGATGTTGCGTGCGACCAGGAGGTGTCCGCGGTTGCGGGCGGAGGTGCGCAGCGGGTCGGTGGCCGCCACATCGCCGACCGCAAAGACGTCGCTGTGCCCGGCCACTCGCAGCGTCGGCTCCACGCGGACGAACCCCCGGTCGTCGAGCATCTCCGCGGGCAGCCAACCGGTGTTGGGCGTGACGCGGCCGATCGCCCAGATCACTACATCTGCTGTGGTCGGTGCCTGACCCGTCGTCCAGCTCACGGGGGCGCTGGTGAGGTGCTCGTCGTCGTCGTCGTCGTTCTTGTTGTGGTTCGCAGCGTCGCCGCCGTCTCCACCAGCGACGTCCCCCGCCGGCAGCTCCGCGCGGTGACCGGGATGCAGGCCCACGCCGAGGCTTTCCAGTCGTGAGCGCACCCTGTCCCAGACGAGGTCGTGGTGATGAGGCAGTGCGCGGTCGCCGGGGAAGTAGAGATCTACGTTTTTGTCCGGCCAGCGTTCGGCCACCTGCGCCGCCGAGCTCAGGGCCGCCGCGCCGCCGCCGATGATCGCCACCGACCCCGCGTCCGCGATGCGCTGGTGGGGGAGGGAGATGTCGGCGTCGACGCCGCGGGAGTCCTGGAGGGTGGGGTGGCGCCAGAACCCATTGGTCACCCCGGTGGCGATGACGACGACGTCGTACGGTTCCTCGGCGACCGTGCCGTCACCGGCGGTGCCGTCCGCCAGCCTCACCCGCACGGTCCGGTTCTCGGTGTCGAGGGCGGTCGCGCTGCCGTGCACGATGCGAACGCGGTCGAGGCCCCGGAACCTGCTGTAGGCGATGCGGTAGTCGCGCGTCCACGCCTCGGGCCGGGCCAGCCGCAAGCCCAGCTCCTGGCCGCTGACGAACTCCGGCTTGGCGGTGATGCCCACCACGTCGCCGTGCCTGCGGAGCGCGATCGGGGTGAGGACCCCGGTGTCCCCGAGGCCCACCACGACGATCCGGGGGCGGCTCACGCGGAGGTCGTGGTCCGGCTCTTCTCCTGCGGGCGCTTCTTGGGCGGGCGCGGGATGAACAGCGACACCCGCTCCACCACGCGCGCGTACTCGGGCCGCCGCTCCAAGCTCCGCTGCTCCATCATCGGGATGCTCACGGCGAGGAACATCGCCACCATGGCAAAGGTGCCCACGAACACCCACCACGCGCCGGGCCAGGCCGCGAGACCGAACAGGCCCATGGAGAACCAGATCCCGCATTCACCGAAGTAGTTGGGGTGCCGGGACCACGACCACACGCCGGTGTCCATGACCTGGCCCGGCTTCCTGGTGGCGATGAAGCGGTGCATCTGCAGATCGGCGATCGTCTCGAGGGCCAGCGCGGCCAGGCCGACGCCGAACGCGACGAAGTCCAGCCACCCGAGCGGCTCGCCGGCCCTGGTCGCGACCACGTAGACGGGGACGAGTCCGGCGAAGACCTGCAGGGTCGGGAAGACGTGGATGCCCATGAGGTCGGCCACGAACTCGAAGCGGCCCGCGCGCTCGCGGACCATCGGGTAGCGCCAGTCCTCGTGATGCATGCCGGGGAAGGTGCGGATCCAGTTGGCGGTCAGGCGGATGGCCCACGCCAGCAGCACGATCATCATGAGCCACCAGCGGACGTCGTTGACGCCCGCGTCGGCGGCGATCCACCAGTAGAACGCCAGCAGCGGTGGGATGACCGACCAGAAGGCGTCGTAGAAGGTGGAGTTCCCGTAGAAGCGGCTGAACGCGAAGATCACCACAGTCGCGATGAGGTCGGCGATCAGGCCGTCGAGCCACAGCTGGCCGCTGTCCAGCCCCCACAGCAGCCACGCCAATCCGGCGCCGATGGCGATGACATAAGCGATCCCGACCCGCAGGAGTGACGCACCTTGACTCATGTCAGGCAGGGTAACGACCGTTCTGCGCGCGGACCTGCGGAACGGTGAGATGCGGTGGGGCGGTGCCGTGGTGTGGCCGTGAGCGCCACCTGCTGGGCGAGGCCGCGTCCGCCCACCCCGGGTGACCGGGGGAGGGCCCGCGCTGGGTGTGCCCACTCGTAGACTGGTCGCATGTGACGGATTCCGGGAAAACCCACCTGGGGAAACGTGATCAGGTGTGACCCCGCGGCGGGTGGTGCCCGGTGGCGGTGACGTGGCGGGCGGCGTTCACCGACGCGCCGACTACGGCCGTGTGGTCAGCCCAGGCCGAACAGCCTTCCTGCAAGTCCCAGCGCCATGAGCAGGACGATCAGCACGATGATCCCCAACAGCACGTAGATCCCGATGCGGGACCCGGACTTGGTCGGGCTCTGCCCGGTGCGTGCGCTGTCCGAGGCCAGGGACGTGGAATCCGAGTCCGGCGTCTGCGGTCCCGTGGGCGAGCCGCCGGCGTCGAGGTCGGGGGACTCGCTGGGATCCGGGTCTGGTGGGAGGGAGTTGGCCATGCCCCACTTTTGCACGAGCGTCGCTCGACGTGCCCGCGGGTATGCCGGCGCGGGTAGGGCCGGCGGGGACTTGAGTAACGGTTGTGCTGCCGCCGGAGGGGCAGGTCGGAGGCGGTCGCGCTGGGGTTCCAGACCGTCCCCGACTTTCGCTCGCCGACCTGGCCCGACGGTCCGGTTCCGCCGCAACTGCATCCGGACTTCTATGTGGATCGCCTACTTCGAGCCGGCCGGGGGCAGGGGGCGCGGCCGGCCGCGAGGTTAGGCCGATGCGCCTCGTGGTGGCGTCCCCGCGCCGGCGCATGAATCTGTCCCATCACACGCTCGTGCGGCGAGTGGTCAGAGCCGTCGGATTTCGTCTCGCTGGACCACCTGAACTTAAGCTGGGAAAACGTGAGCGGGATCGACCCCTCGGCGGGTGCGGCGGATCGGGCGGCTGCGCCCGGCGCCGAACCGCCGCCCGCCGAACCGCCTCCCGCCGAGCTGCCGCCGGCTGAACCGAGCCCGCCGCGTGCTCGCTCGTCGAGAAGCGAGAACCTCAGTAGCGTCTCGCCGGCACCAGTCGCTCAGGCTGTGCCTCCAGGTAGTCGAGCGCGTTGTCGTCGTAGGTGAGGACCAGGGCCACGGCGTTGGCGATGAGCAGCACCCAGGCCGACCACAGCGTCGGGTCGTACAGCACGGCCAGCAGGGAGACGCTCGCGGCGGTCGTCAGCAGCGCCCGGCTCCAGCGAGCGCCGTCACGGAGCTTCACGGCGGCCACCACCTGCACCACCATGGCGGCGAACAGTCCGGTCGCGAGGATCCAGCCGTACCAGCCGAGCGCCTCGGCCCCGCCAGCCTCGGCGCCGCCAAAGCCCGCCCCGCCGCGACCGGCCTCACCGACACTCAATCCCGCGACCAGCGCCAGAATGTTGCTTCCGGTGACAAGGCTGGCGATGGTGACCGTGGTGAACAGGCCACAGAACACCCAGATCCAGGATGCGATCGAGACGGAGAGCGGTCGGCTCACGGACGGACCTCTCGGGTCGGCGGTCGCACCCTCGTGGAGCGACTCGGACAAGATGCGCCTATCGTCTGACGAGATAGACAGGTGTCGATAGAGTGCGGCACACCTGATTTTTGGTGTGGTGCAGTGGTGCTCGGTTCCCGGGTTCTTCCCGTGGCTCCGTGCGCTCGTCGCGCCCTCACGCGGACGTGGTGCCCCTCAGCGCCCCGACGCGGCCGGACTGGAGGTGGATCTGGTGCCCGCGTGGAAGAAGGCCCGGGCGGTGCTGCGTGCGGACACCGTGGCCCGCGCGGTCGCGCTGTGCGTCGACACCCGGCGCGGTGTGCTGGTGGTGGGGCCGCCGGGCGCGGGTGCCAGCCGGTGCGCTGCCGACATCGCGGCCGGACTGCGCGCTGCCGGAATCCCGGTCTCCGTGTGGGATGACCTGGACAGAGCCGGTGCGCACCGAGCGCTGCCCGATGGCGCGGTGCTGGTGGCCTCGGCCAGGGTGGGCGCGGCTCTACCGCCCGGGTACCGCGAGGTGGTGAGCGCCCGCACCACGCGGTTGCCGCTGCGGAACCTCACGCGCGGTCAGTCGGAGGCCGCGGTCTCGGCGGCCGTCGGAGCGCCGCTTTCGGCGCGGCTGGTCGAGGCGCTGTGGGCCTGCTCCCACGGCAATCTCACCGCCCTGCGCGCCGTCTACGACGACCTGGCGACCCGCGGGTTGACCCGACGCACGTGTGACCGGGTGGAGTTGACGGTGGACCCGGCCACGGCGATCGCGGGCGTCGCGGTGGACCCGCAGCTGTGGATCGGTGCCAGCACCGGTCCCGGCGTCGTCGGCCCCGATGGTCTCGATCCCGTGACCGATGCCCTGACCACCGTCGCGCTCGCCCGCCGCATCAGGATCCAGGACCTCGAACGGCTCCACGGCTGCGAGGTGGCAAGCGACCTGGTGGCCCGGGCGCTCGTGGCGGAGGCCCAGCACAACGGCGCGCAGGTGCTCGTCGTGCAACCGCCCGTTCTGGCCGCTGCGCTGCGGGCCGGCGCGGATCACCGTCGGCGCAGGGACGCCTACGACGCCGTGCTCGCTCTCCCGGGGATCGTCCCGCCGGACCCGACCATCGTGCTGTGGGCGCTGTCCGAGGCACCCGCCACCCATGCCGGACGTGTGGACGCCCCCGCCGCCCTGGCCGCGGCCCGCGCCGCGCTCGACGCCCACGACTACCGCACAGGCGTCGAGTTGTCCGTGGCCGCCCAGCGTGCGGGCCTGGAGATGACGCCGCTGCAGCAGGCCGAGCTCGCGCTGGTCGCGGGTTCCTGCCTGCGGCTGCTCGACAGGGTGCAGGAGGCGGCCGTCATGTTCGAGCGGTCGCTGGAGTGTCTGCGGGCAGCGGCCGGACCGCGTGGTGACGACGACGAGCCGGGTGGGCCCGACTTCACCAGTGTGCTGATCGACAACGTGACGGCCCGGGCGGACCTCGCGCACTACCGCGACCGGGGTCCGGAGAACTCCCTGCCGTTGATCGAGGCGGCCCACGGACTCCTGACGCCGGGCCACCCCGCTCACTCGGTGCTGGACGCGCTGACCGTGGTGCACCTGTCCTACGCCGGGCGGTACCGGGAGGCGGCCCGGGCACACGCCGAACTCGGCGCGCCACAGACTGACGCCGCCCCTGGTCATCCCGCGCCTCTGCACCCCGCGTCCCTGTCAGCCGAGTGGGAGCGACGACTCGAGGCGATCCACGCCCTGGCGCTGGACGCGCTCGGGCAGTCAGACGCCGCGATTGCCGTCCTGCGGCGGCTGGCCCGCCAGTCGCGCACGGTGGACCACCACGCGTGGGCGTCGGAGGAGTACCTCGCGGCTCTGCTGTACGTGGTCCTGCACGGTTTCGGTGTCAACGCGCTGTTCGCGGAACTCGCGCCCTTCGTGGCGGTCGAGCAGGACGACTCCGTACGCCTGGACCACGGCATGCGACGGGTCGCCGACGCGGAGATCGCCCTGGCAGCCGGCGACCTGCCGTCGGCCGTGAGCGCCGCGTCCGATGCACTCGACACCATCGCGGTGGACGGCCCCGAGGACTTTCTCCCGCGTGCCATTTCCCTGTACGCGCTGGTCTCGGCCCTGTCCGGGCAGACCGCGACCGCGCAAGAGCAGCTGCGGCGCCTACGCGCCGTCCACGGGTATGCCAACTCGCCGGTCGGGCCGGAGATCCGCGGAGCCGAAGCGGGGGTGCTGTTCTGCCTCGGTCGGAGTGAGGAGGCGCTCGGCATCGTCCGCTCCCTCGTCGACGACGGACTGCTCGGCTCCGCTGTGCGCGCCGCTCTGGCCGGGGTGTTAATGGCCGATCCGGAGAGCTGCCGGATAGTGGCCGAGCTGGAGGTCAGTGGGGATGTGCCGGTGCTGGTGCGCGACCTGGCCGCTGCCAACCTGGCCGACAACCCCCGGCGATTGATCGATGCGGCTCAGCGAGCCCGTGGACACGGTCTGCTCATGGTGGCCGCAGCGGCCGCAGACCGCGCCCGCACCCTCGCCACCCCGGGATCGCAGCACCACACCCTGGCCGAGCGGATGCTCGCGACCACCGAGATCAGCGGGTCGCTGGCCGGCCTCACCGGACTGGGAGGTCCTGCTCGCTGGGTCCCGCCCGGGGTCACGCTGACCCGCCGCGAGTCCCAGGTCGCCGAGTTGGTGGGGCAGGGGTTGACCAACGCCGAGATCGCGGACGAACTCCACCTGTCCAAGCGGACCGTGGAGGGTCACCTCAACCGGATCTACACCAAGACCGGCACCCGACTGCGAGGGTGAACGGGCGACAGAGTCGAGGTGTGAGCATGCGTCAGTCACGGAGGAATCCAGCGCCGAGGAACCCAGCGCCGGGGAATCCAGCGCCGAGGAATCCGGCGCCGAGCGATCCGGTCCATGGCGATCCGGCCACCTTCTGCGAGGCGCCCGCGGCCTACATCGTGGAGACCTACTTCGTGCTCCGGATGGTCATCGCGGCCGGTGCGCTCATCCTCCCGGCAACCCTTCTCCTGTGGGTGGCCCTCGACTCCGGCGTGTCGATGATGGGCTCACTCAGCGCCTTCTACTACTCGCCGGCCCGGAGTCTCTTCGTGGGGATACTCGTGGCGATCGGCGTCGCGCTGGTGGCCTACCGCGGTTACACCCGCGGAGAGAACGCGCTGCTCAACGGAGCCGGCGTCCTATCCATCGTGGTGGCGCTGGTCCCGACGGGAGACTCGTCTCTGCCCGGGCTCACCGTGGCGGGTGCCGTTCACGCGGTGGCCGCGGTGGGGTTCTTCGTCCTGGCCGCGCTGTCGATCTTCTTCTACGGGCAGGAGACCCTCGGATCCCTTTCGGATCCGGACCAGCAGCGCAGGTATCGCGCGGTCTACCGGGTCCTGGCCGTACTGGTCGTTGCGTTCCCGGGCGCGGCGGTTCTCGTCGCCTGGGTGGTGGGGCCGTCCGTGGCCCTGTTCGCCGGGGAGGCGGCGGCGCTGTACGCGTTTGCTGCGTTCTGGCTGGTCAAGACCTATGAGCTCTCGCAATCCCATGCCGAGTTGAGGATCGTGTGAGCCAGCCGATGCGGCCCTTCACAGACACCGCGTCGCTCGCGGCCGTCGCGCGTAGGGTCGCGACATGACGAGTCTTGTCTTTCTCCCCGGCCTCCACGGCGACGCGCAGTCATGGGACCCGACCCTGCGCGCCCTGCCGGAGAGATGGAACACCACGGCCCTCGATCTGCCGGCCGAGCCCGACCTCGACGCGCTCGTCGACGAGACCGCCCGACAGATCGCGACCGGCAGCGTCGTCGTCGGACATTCCCTCGGCGGCGTAGTGGCCATGCACCTCGCCGAGCGGCACCCGTCCCTGCTGGCCGGCCTCGTCCTGGTCACCGCGCCCGTGGGTGCCGAGGACCCGGACGCAGCCGCGGCGCGCGCCGCCCGCGCGGCGGATCTGAGTCCAGGGGAGTATGAGGAGATCGCCCTCGACGGCATGGAGGCGGTGTATTACGGCGACCGCGGCCACGACCCGCAGGTCAGGGCCGAGCGGCTGCGCGCGGCGCGCGGGTACGGGCCGGAGCGGTTCGCCGCGCACTCGGTGGCCCTGGGCGCACGGCCGGACCGCAGTACCTTCCCCGCGCAGGCGCCCTGCCCGGTCCTCATCGTGGGGGCATCACACGACCAGGTGGTGCCCACCGAGGAACAGCGCAGGTGGGCCGAGGCCAACGGTGCCGGGGGCGGTGGTGCGGGCGCCAGCAGCAAGGGCGCCCGGGCGGTGGCCTACGTGGAGATCCCGGAGACCGGGCACATGCTGCCGGTGGAGACGCCTGAAGAGTTGGCCACCGCGATCAGCGACTGGTGGCGCCGCACCGAGGCCTGATGCGGGACATTCTCGGGTCGCCGAGCGCAGCATCGTGCCGACACTGCTCCTCGCCGCAACCCCCCGGACGGTCTAGAGTTCTTCCCCAGAAGGCGGGGTGGTCGTCAATGACTTCTCGGAATCGACCGTTGTCCCAGAGATCCGTCGCGCCGGGGGACAGGGCGAATCGCGCGTTGAGGGAGCTCGACGACCAGGTCTTCTCGGACGTCGTCCTGCGGGAAGTGCATCGTCGCAGTGCGTTCGGCCGGGTCGCCGGGCAGATCGACAGGGCCGTGAAGACGGTCCGGGCGCCGGACGGTGACCTGCTCCGGGGACCCGCGGCACCGCGTGCCGGAGGTGGCGCTACTGCCGCTCGTCGTGCCCGTGCCGTTGCGGTCTCAGTCTCGCGGGGTGCCACATTGCAAGTGCCTGTGATGTGCTCGGTCGAAGCGGCTGAGGCCCTCGCGCGGCGCGGAGTGTTGTCCGAATCCACCGCCGCCGACGCACTTCGGACGTTCGCGCGAGACGGCCGCCTGATCGCGCTCCGCGGCGACCGGAGATGGGTCTACCCGCGATTCCAACTGGACTACTTCGATCCGCGCGACCCGAACAACATCATCTGCGCGATCAACCGGGTGCTGGACGCCGGTCGCTATCCGGAAGCTGCGACCTCCTGGTGGACCCTGCCGTCGGTCGCCCTGCCCGGCATGCGCCCACCCGTAAACCTGTTGGGAGGCGACCACGACGCACTGCGGCAGCTGGCGTCGGAGTACGCGTCCGGAGCTGATCGGTGACAGGTGCGCGGCGGCTGACTCAGCGGGGGAGTTGCCCGTCGTCGATCTTGATGACGGTCCCGGTGACCGCCTCTGACGCGTCCGAGACGAGGTAGAGCAGCGTGGAATCGAGCTGTTCGGGTACGCCGAGTCGCTTCCGCGGGAACCCGGGCGCGATGTCGCCGACCCGCTCGAGCATCCCGTCGGTCATCTCCGACTCGAAGACTCCCGGCGCGATGGCGTTGACGTTGATGAGATTGCGCGCCCACTCCACGGCGAGGGCCTCCGTCATCCGACTGAGTGCCGCTTTGGTCGTGGCATAGAGGGCGGCCCCGTTCCCGGCGTAGTGGTACGCGGCCATCGAGGAGATGTTGACGATCCGGCCCGGGGTTTCGGCCACGATCAACCGTCGGGCCACCCCGGTCGCCATGAGCCACGGGCCACGGATATTGGTGTCCAACACGGCGTCCACGAGCTCCAGTGGCATCTTGTGTGCGCGCTGCGCATCGGGGATGCCGGCGTTGTTAATCAGGATCCGGGGAGCGCCGAGACGCTCGGTCACCTCCGTGAGGCAGGACTCGACGGAGGCCGGATCGGCGACGTCCAGCCGAACGCCGTGCGCGCTGCCTCCGCGTCGGCTGATCGCGTCGACGACCTCCTCGATCCTCTCGGTACGCCGCCCGGTCACGACGACTGTCGCGCCCGCGTCCGCGAGCACATGGGCGAATCGGGCGCCGAGGCCGGCGGTCGATCCGGTGACGATCGCGACGCGACCGGTGAGGTCGACAGAAGTCATGGGGAGTCCTCTCCGAGGTGGGGGGTGGCGGTGGAACCGGTCAGATGATGCGGCGAGGCAGTGAGGGAAGTAGCTCAGGTGAGAAGAGGTCGGGCAGGCCGTCCGAGACGCGGTCCGGGAAGTCCGGCTCCTCCTTGGCCAGGAACGCGGAGACGCCGGCGCGGACGTCGGCGGACGTGCCGCGGGTGTAGATTCCGATGGACTCGGCGCGGTGGGCCACCTCGGGGTCGGGAGCGCCGAGCATCCGCCACATGAGCTGGCGGGTCAGCGCCGCCGACACCGGGGCAGGGCCGCGGGTCAGCTCGCGGGCGATCTCGATGGCGCGGGGGAGGACCTCGTCGGCGGGCAGCAGCTCACGCACCAGGCCGCGCTCCAGGGCCTCGCCGGCGAGGATGGTTCTGCCGCCGACAGTCCACTCGACCGCCGTGGAGATGCCCACGATGCGGGGCAGGAACCAGGTGGAGCACGCCTCCGGCACCAACCCTCGTCGCGTGAAGACGAACCCGAACTTGGCGTGGTCCGCGGCGATACGCACGTCGGTGGGCAGGGTCATGGTCACCCCGACGCCCGCGGCCGAGCCGTTGATCGCCGAGATGATCGGCTTGGTCATCCGGAAGATGCGTAGCGAGACCAGGCCGCCCGTGTCCGGCGGGGGGTTGCCGGTGTCCTGGCCGGGATCGACGGCGAAGGTCTCGCCCCCGCCCGAGATGTCGGCCCCCGCGCAGAACGCCCGCCCGGTGCCGGTGAGCACCACGGCCCGGATGTCGTCGTCGGCGTCGCAGGCGTCGAGGGCGGCGACGAGGTCGGTGAGGTTCCGCGTGGTCGCCGCGTTGAGCCGATCGGGGCTGTTGAGCCTGATCACGGCGACGTCGTCGTGGCGCTCGAGGACGACCTCTCGCTGGTCGGCTGCGGTCTCGGGTGCCTGGTCGGGCGAGGGCTGCATGGTGACGGACGCTACCCGCGGTGGCGGGTGGTGGGGCCGGGATCCGATACTGACCGGCTGCGCATACTCGCCGCCGGCTCGACGGGGGAGGATCCGGGTTCAGCGGTTCGGGTTGGTGGCCGCGCCATCGAGCCAGAGCATGTCGGTCGCGTCGGCGTGTGAACCGGTGGAGCCGACGTGCTTCGAGCTGATCTGAGGCCCCTTGGTGATCACGTGGACGAGCGCCATGCCGTGGCCGCGGCCGAGCCCGTAGTCGTTCTTCAACCACTCCAGAATCGGCCCGGCCTTGGTGCCGGGGCCGAAACCGCGTTCGGTCGCCTGATCCACGAGTTGCCGCGGCGTCAGCCCGGTCTTGGTTTCGATGGTGTCGAGATACGCCTGGAAGGACATCGGATTCTCCTCTGATCGATAGGCGGCGGGGTGATGGGTTTCGGGTGATGAGCGAGTGGGTCCGGTCAGGCGTCCGCGGAGTCCGAGCGCAGGGCATAGGTCGCGACGATGTTGCCCGCCTGGGTCTGCGTCGAGTTCAACAGACGCAGGCGCGTCGTGGGGACGGACTCGTCGAAGAGCCTGCGGCCCTCACCGGAGATCACCGGGTGGATGGTCAGCGTGAGCTCGTCCACCAGGCCCGCCAGCACCAGCCTCCTGGTGGTCTCCACGCCACCCGCGATCGCGATGTCGCCGCCCGGTTCCTGCCGCAGCTGCCCGAGGTACCCGGCCGCATCACCGGTGGCGATAACGCTGTTCCACGGCAGCTCGCCCGTCAGGGTGGAGGTGAGCACGTGCTTGCGGACCGGGTTGACCCACTCGGCGAACGGGTCCTGCGCACCGGGCCAGTAACCGGACCACTCCTGCCAGAGCGTGCGGCCCAGCACCAGGTCCGTGGTCGCGGCAGTCATCTTCTGCATGAACTCCATCTCCTCGGGTCCGAAGGCGTCGAACTGCCAGTGCTCGGCATGCTCCGTCACGCCGTTGAGCGTGGAGAACATGTGGGCCGTGATCGTGCGGCTCATGATGATCCCTCCTGAGGGGACTCGGGGGCCCGGTCGAGCAGGTGCTCGGGGCCCGAAGGACCGTCCTTCACAGGGGTAGACGGTGCGAGGCGCCGAAAGTGATCGGTGCGGCGGGGATTCTCCCTACGGCAGGTGGGCGGGCAGGCCGAACTCGGCGAAGTGGCCCGCGCCGATGAAGTGGGTGAGGGCCGAGAGGCGGCCGGCGCGGGACTCCAGGACGTGGATCGCGAACGGCTCCCATCGAGCCGCGCTGGAGTCGCGAACGCCGGCGTCGTTTCGGCTCTCGTCTCGACCGCCGCCGTCGTGATAGACCGCGACGGCCGGACGGCCGTTGGCGGAGGTGACGATGGTCCGCGAGTTGCGGCACACCTGCCCGGGGCCGCGCCACCAGCGCTCGATCTGCGCGGGGCCGCGGAGCCAGAGCTCGAACGGCGGCATGCTGAACTCCGCGTCCTCGGTGAGCAGGTCGACTAGGCGGTCGACGTCGTAGGCCTCGAAGGCGGCGACGTACTTCTCGAGAAGCCGGGTGTCGTAGGCGGGGGCGTCGTCCGCGGTGTCGGTTGGGAGAGTGGCCCCGTGCTGGGCCATGGTCTTGCGCGCCCGGGCGAGTGCGGAGTTGACCGAGGCCACGGACATGTCGAGGAGGTCCGCGCACTCCGCCGCCGAGAGCACCAGGACATCGCGGAGGATCAGCACGACCCGCTGCCGGGGTGGCAGGAACTGCAGCGCGGCGACAAAGGCGAGCCGGACCGATTCGCGGGCGAGGGCGGTGGCGGACGGGTCGACGCCGAGATGGGCGTCGCTCGCCGGGCCGATCCACATCTGCTCGGGCATGGTGGCCAGCGACGTGGGGTCGTCTGGGACGCGGCCGGGCTCGTTGAGGTCCACCGGAAGGCTGCGTCGCTGCGGCGCGCGAGCCATGTCCAGGCAGACGTGGGTGGCGATGGAATACAGCCACGTACGCAGCGACGAGCGGCCGCCGAATTCGGCGCCATCCCGCGCCCTCCACGCACGCAGCATCGTCTCCTGCGTTGCGTCTTCGGCCTCCGCGATACAGCCGAAGTAGCGGTAGCAGTAGCCGAGGATCTCGCGGCGGTAGGTCTCCGCCTCGGTCCTGTTCACGCGGTCATTGTCCGCCTGGGGTGCGGAATTGTGGTGTGGTTCGGCGGCCGGGCGACAGGTTCCGGGGGACAGTGTCCACCGCCGATGCAGCGGCCGGCCTTCTTGATCAAAACTTCACGCGACCTCTACCTGAACTGGTGCGTGCACGCGCGATGCTGATGTCACCAACCGAAGGACGGTGACGACCATGATGGGCTGGTCGGGTCAGCTGAGTGCCACCGGGTGGATCATCATGGCGGTGTGCATGCTCGTGTTTTGGGCGGCAGTGCTGTCCATGCTGGCCATGATGTTCCGTAATGACCGTTCCGGGGGGCACGGACGCACCGCGCCGGAGGCCGATCCGCTTCGAGTGCTCGAAGTGCGTTTCGCCCGCGGAGAGATCGGCTCCGACGAGTTCGTGGCCCGCCGAGAGGAGCTGACGCGCTCCGGCAACTCCGTACCGACGAAACCCGAGCACGGGCGGCCCCGTGTCTGAGCTGACCCGCCGGTCCTTCCTCCTCGGTTCAGCCCTCGCCGGGGCCGGGGCGCTCGTCGCCTGTTCCGGAGCGGGCCCGCCGACCGGTACCCCCGTGCAGCCCTTGTCGGACGCTGTCCGTCGTGCCGAGCTGGCGCGCCGCAGCGCGGGCCAACGGGTGGTCTCAGCGCGGTTGACGCCGCGTCCGGTCGACGTGGATCTCGGTGGACGCGTCGTCTCCACCTGGGGCTACGACCCTAGCCTGCCCGGGCCGCTACTGCGTGCCCGTGTCGGGGATCTGCTCAAGGTGGAGGTGGACAACCAGCTGCCGGCGGAAACCAGCGTGCACTGGCACGGACTGGCACTGAGCAACGACATGGACGGGGCACCCGGCCTGACTCAGGACCCCATCGCCCCCGGCGGTCGGTTCGCTTACGAGTTCACCGTCCCGCACGCGGGCACGTACTTCTATCATTCGCACTCCGGGCTCCAACTCGACCGCGGACTCTACGGGCCCCTGATCGTCGACGACCCGAACGAGCCCGGTGACCATGAGCACGAGTGGATCGTGGTGCTCGACGACTGGCTCGACGGCACCGGTCGCACCCCCGACGATGTTGCCCGCGACCTGGGCATCGGTGACGCCGCAGGTATGGGCAGCGGATCTGGGATGGGAAGAATGGGCGCGATGGACCACGGCGGCATGAGAGGTATGGGCGCCACGGACACGGGTTCCGAGACGATGCTCTCGCCGATGCTCGGCGGCGCCGGGGACGTGAGCTATCCGCTCTACCTGGTCAGTGGGCGGGTCCCGGAGGACCCGATGGTGTTCAACGCGACACCCGGGGAGCGAGCGCGTATCCGCCTCATCAACGCCGGTGCTGATACCGCCTTCCGCGTGGCCCTGGGCGGGCACCGGATGACCATCACCCACACCGACGGCTTCCCGGTCGTGCCGCAGGATACCGATGCACTGATGGTCGGGATGGGCGAGCGGTTCGATGTGCTCGTCACCCTCGGCGACGGCGTCTTCCCGTTGTTCGCGCAGGCCGAGGGCAAGACCGGTCACGGGCAGGCACTGGTGCGCACCGCTGCGGGCGACCTGCCTACCCGGTCCCGACCCGACGAGCTGGACCGGCAGGTGCTGTTCGGCACCGATCTGGCGCCTCGCGCGGACGTCCGACTGGAAGAGAAGGGGCACGATGTTTACCACAGTCTGGACATGGGCGGGACCATGTCGCCGTACAGGTGGACCCTGAACGGCCGCGCTCACCCCGACATCACGTCGTTGGACGTCAACGAAGGGCAACGGGTTCGTATGCGGATGCGCAACATGTCGGACATGTTCCACCCCATGCACCTGCACGGACACACCTTCGCTCTGCCCGATACCGGGCTGCGCAAGGACACCGTCACGATCAGACCGATGCGCACCGTGGAGATCGAATTCGATGCCGACAACCCCGGCCAGTGGGCGCTTCACTGCCACAACGCCTATCACCAGGAGGCCGGGATGATGACCACCCTGTCCTACCTGGCCTAGTGAACACCCTGAAACACCCAAGACAGCCGAACCCCTGAGCCCCGCCACTCCCAGGAGGCTATTGATGTCGCATCCGGAACACGGACCCGCGCAACCGAACCCGGCGCCGACCAGACACGGCCACGGCGCCGAGGTTCACAGCCCGCCCCCCGCCGAGCACGGCGAGCACGTCGCCCATGTCGGGCCGGGCGGGCACGGCGAGGACGGGGGCCACGATCGACACGCTGGGCACGGGGCACACGGGGAGATGTTCCGCCGTCGCTTCTGGGCGTCGCTGGTGCTGGCGATCCCGGTGGTGTACTTCAGCCACATGGTCGCCGATCTGCTCGGCTACACCATGCCGAATTTCCCCGGCGCCATGTGGATCGCCCCGGTGCTGGGCACGGTGATCTTCCTCTACGGCGGCACCCCGTTCCTCACGGGCGGCTGGGCCGAACTCCGCTCGCGCCGCCCGGGGATGATGCTGCTGATCTCCATGGCGATCACTGTCGCCTTTGTCGCCTCCTGGATCACCACCTTGGGCCTCGGCGGGTTCGAGCTGGACTTCTGGTGGGAACTGGCGCTGCTTATCGTGATCATGCTGCTCGGGCACTGGCTCGAGATGCGCGCGCTCGGCTCGGCCTCGGGAGCCCTCGATGCGCTGGCGGCCATGCTGCCGGACTCGGCGGAGAAGATCACGGATTCCGGGACTGTCGCAGTTCCGCTTCCGGACCTCGAGTTGGGGGACCTGGTGCTCGTGCGCGCAGGAGCGCGGGTGCCCGCCGACGGCACGGTCACCGACGGCCGTGCCGAAGTCGATGAATCGATGATCACCGGCGAATCCAAGACGGTCACCAGAGAAGCCGGCGACACCGTGGTCGCCGGAAGCGTTGCGACGGACAGCGCGCTGAGGGTTCGGATCACCGCGGTGGGCGAGAGCACGGCTCTGGCCGGCATCCAGCGGATGGTCGCCGACGCCCAGGCCTCCTCGTCCCGAGCGCAAGCTCTGGCAGACAAGGCCGCGGCGTTCCTGTTCTATTTCGCCACGGTCGTGGGCATCCTCACGTTTGCGGTCTGGGCGTTGCTCGGCAACGTCGACGAGGCCGTGGTGCGCACGGTGACCGTGCTCGTGATCGCCTGTCCCCACGCGCTGGGGTTGGCTATTCCACTTGTGATCGCGATCTCCACCGAACGAGCGGCCAGGTCCGGGGTGTTGGTCAAGGACCGGCTCTCGCTCGAACGCATGCGCACCGTCGATGTGGTCCTGTTCGACAAGACCGGCACCTTGACCGAGGGCCAGCACCGGGTCACGGGAGTCACCGCCGCGCGCGGGGTCACCGGGGAGCGGGTGTTGGCGTTGGCGGCGGCGGTCGAGGCCGACAGTGAACACCCCGTCGCCCGGGCTATCGTCGCGGCGGCCGATGACCGGGTGCCGGCCGGCGAGCGGATCGCCGCCACCGATTTCCGGTCCCTGCCAGGCCGTGGGGTCCGCGCCCGTGTCGATGGCACCGAGGCCAGCGTCGGCGGTCCCGCCATGCTCAACGAACTGGGGTTGTCGATTCCCACCGACGTCGCGGAGGTGACCGAGCAGTGGGTGTCGCGCGGGGCGTCGGTGTTGCACGTCGCCGAAGGTGACCGGATCCTGGGGGCCGTCGCGCTCGAGGACGCCGTGCGGGAGGAGTCCCGGCAGGCGATCGACGCCCTGCACGCCCGTGGGGTCTCGGTCGCCATGATCACCGGCGACGCCCAGCAGGTCGCGGACGCCGTGGCCACGGACCTCGGGATTGACGAGGTGTTCGCCGAGGTGCTTCCCGAGCACAAGGACGCCAAGGTCACCGAGCTCCAGAAGCGCGGGCACAGGGTGGCGATGGTCGGCGACGGGGTCAATGACGCCCCCGCCTTGGCTCGCGCTGATGTGGGCGTGGCGATCGGTGCCGGGACCGATGTGGCCATCGAATCCGCCGGGGTGGTGCTCGCCGCGAACGACCCGCGGGCGGTCCTGTCTATCATCGACCTCTCCCATGCCAGCTACGGCAAAATGTGGCAGAACCTGGTGTGGGCAACGGGGTACAACGTCATCGCTGTGCCGTTGGCCGCCGGGGTTCTGGCCTTTGTCGGCGTGGCGATTTCCCCCGCGGTCGCGGCGATCCTCATGTCTGTCTCGACCATCGTGGTGGCGCTCAACGCCCAGCTGTTGCGCCGCCTCGACCTCGACCCGGCACGATTGGCCCGCACATGACCACGGTGTGACCGATCTGGTCGCTCATGTCGAGAACCCGGATCCGGTTCCGTCCCCCTAGTGCAGCGACCACACTGGGTCGCACAGTACGAGGAGGATCGCCATGGCCAAGTACCTGTTGCTCAAGCACTACCGGGGTGCCCCGGAGCCACCCAATAACGTGCCCATGACCGAGTGGGCGCCCGAGGAGGTGTCCGCCCACATCCAGTACATGAACGACTTCGCCGCTCGGCTGGAGGAGTCCGGCGAGTTCGTCGACGCCAACGCGTTGTCGGAGTCGGGGACGTGGGTGCGGTACGACGGCGAGGGCCGCCCGCCGCTGACCGACGGCCCGTTCCCCGAGACCAAGGACCTCATCGCCGGCTGGATGATCATCGAGACCGCCAGCTACGAGCGGGCCCTCGAGCTCGCGGGCGAGCTATCTGCGGCCCCGGGGGCGGGCGGGGAGCCGATCCACGAGTGGCTCGAGCTGCGGCCTTTCCTGGAGGCTCCCCCGGAGTTCGAGGGCTGACCCTGCCATGCACGGGCCTGCCAAGACCGGGCCAACCGCAGACGGGCAGGAACTGCGCGAGCTGACCCCGCGGGTGATCGGCGTGCTCGTGCGCCGTGGGGCGGACTTCGCGGCGGCCGAGGACGCCGTGCAGGACGCTCTGCTCGAGGCCGAGCGCACCTGGCCGGAGAGCCCGCCCCGCAATCCCCGCGGCTGGCTGATCGCCGTGGCGTGGCGCAGGTTCCTGGACGCCGCGCGCGCGGAGGCCGCCCGTCGGCGTCGCGAGGAACTGGCTGCGGCCGAGCAGGTGGTGAGCTCGTCGTCGTCGATCTCCTCCGGCGGTCCGGGCGCCGACCCGGCGGCAGGGGAGGGGCCGGGGAGTGAGGTCGACGACGCCCTGTGGCTGTACTTCCTGTGCGCCCACCCGTCGCTGCCCCTCGCGTCGGCGGTGGCGCTCACGCTGCGCGCGGTGGGCGGGCTGACCACCCGGCAGATCGCGCGGGCGTTCCTGGTCCCCGAGGCCACCATGGCGCAGCGCATCAGTCGCGCCAAACGCACTCTCTCCGGCGAGCGGCTGGACCGTCCCGGGGACGTGGCCACCGTGCTGCGGGTGCTGTACCTGGTGTTCAACGAGGGGTACACCGGCGAGGTGGACCTGGCCGAGGAGGCCCTGCGGCTGACCCGGCAACTGTCGGCGTCGATCGACCATCCCGAGGTGCGGGGGCTGCTCGCGCTGATGCTGCTGCACCACGCCCGCCGGGCCGCGCGGAGAGACGACGACGGCGAGCTGATCCCGCTGGCGCGGCAGGACCGCAGCCGCTGGGACACCCGCTCGATCGCGGAGGGCGTGGCGATCCTGCAGGCGGCGCTGGCCCGCGACGAGCTGGGGGAGTACCAGGCGCAGGCCGCGATCGCCGCCCTCCACGCCGACGCGCCGTCCGCCGCCGCGACCGACTGGGTGCAGGTGGTCGAGTGGTACGACGAGCTGCTCGCGCTGAACGACAGCCCGGTGGCCCGCCTGAACCGCGCGGTGGCGGTGGGGCACGCCGTGGGGCCGCGAGAGGGGTTGGCCGCGCTCGAACCGGTGCCGCGCTCGCTGCCCCGGCGCACCGCGGCCGAGGCGTACCTGCACGAGCTGGCTGGGGACAGGGCCGCGGCCGCCGAGCTCTACGGCCTGGCGGCGGAGGAGTCGACGTCGCTGCCCGAGCGCCGCTACCTGGGCCGGAGGGCGGGAGCCCTCAGGGGACCTGGCTGACCACCGCGGTGGAGGCGTTCCGGTCCGCGCCCGGGGAGGACTGCGCGGACTCGCTCGACACCGCGAAAAGGGTGACCCCCAGGACCGCCACCGCGGCGAGCGCTGCGCCGACCCCCAACTCGAGGGTCGTCAACTGCAACCGCTGCCCCTGTACCTGGGGCGGCATGGTGGAGGTGGCCATGGAACTCCTCTTCCGGCTCGACTGCGTATCCGCGTTGCTCGATATCCACGTTGCTCGACCGCGGATCCACGGAGGACGCGGATCGACGGTGGACGCGGATGACCATAGTCCCCCAACGCCCTCCGGGGTAGGGGGGCCACCTGTTCGCTCGTCGGGAGGTCGCGGCTCGCTCGTCGGGAGGTCGCGGCGGCGCCCGCGGTGGGGGTCCGGCGCCCCCATCCGTGTGGTGTAGGTCTCCGAATCAGGGGCAGACGCTGAAAGGAGAACGCACATGAGTTCTCTCCCCGGACCGCGCACCCGCCCCGGCCCCGGCCGAAGGCTCAGGCTCGCGGGCTTCGCGGTACTCGCCACCGGCGCGGTCGCCGTCGCCCTGGTACCCGGCATGGTCTCGCTCGGGGCGTCCATGGGCGGTGTCGTGTCGTCAGCGGAGATGGCGGCCGGCGCGGTGCTCCACGCCCGCAGCGGCTGGATGGCGCCCGCGGTGTTCACCGTGACGGTGTTCGCCCTCGTCGTGGTCGTGACCACGGTGCTCCTGTGGGCCCCGGTGTCACTGTCCGATGGCCGCGGTGCCCGGACTGCACACAGTGCCCGGCCCGGACACCGTGCCCGGCCCCGCCGCGGCGCCCGAATCGGTCGACGGGGCCGCGCGGAGTTCGGACTGCGACAGCCCGAGCGTGCCCTGCGCGTGCGGATCGATCGTCTGCCGGGGATCACGGACTAGAGCCGCGACGGCTCGTCCACCCGGCACCAGGCCGCTGTGACCAGCAGGTTCACGGCCTGATCGAGGCCCCGGAGAAAAAGTTCGAGATCTCTCGTGACGATCCGGCGACTCGTGACGTCTTAGTTGTGTAGTTGTTCATCGAAGGCCCGGCCCGGTGCCGGACCTTCCCGCGAGGAGGAATCATGTCGAACGCAATTCCGAAGACCGGCCGTGAGCAGTCGCGCGAGCAGCAGGCCGCCGAGGCCGCGCAGGCCGAGGCGCAGGAGAAGTCCGTCGAGAAGCAGCCCGCGCGCGGACCGCTCCAGACGTCCCGCGGCGTGACCACCCTGGACGACGCCGTGGTGGCCAAGATCGCCGGGATGGCCGCGCGCGAGGTCCCCGGTGTCTATGACATGGGCAACGCCGCGCGACGCGCCTTCTCGGTCGTGACCGATCGCATCCCCAACGCCCAGACCAACGTCACGGGCGGCATCAGCGTCGAGAAGGGCGAGACCCAGACGGCGATCGACGTGACGGTGGTCGTGGAGTACGGCGCCTCGATCGTCGACGTGGGCAACGCCATCCGACGCAACATCATCGACCAGGTCGAGGGCACCACCGGACTCGAGGTCGTCGAGGTCAACGTCAACGTGGCCGACGTCCGCCTGCCCCAGGACGACGACGGCGACGACGTCCGCACCAGCTCCGAGAGCGGGCGCGGCGAGCTGCGCTGATCCGCGCCCACCCACCGACCACTGCTGCACCGCGGGGGCGGGTCACCCGGCCCGCCCCCGCACCCCCTTGAGCGAGGAGTTCTCATGAAGACCACCCATCTCACACTTCTGGTGGGGTTGTTCCTCGGCGCCGTCGCCGCGTTCGGCTCCATCGGCCAGTTCCTCATCGTGCTGATCTTCGGCGTGATCGGTGTGGCCGTGGGCCTGGCCATGGAGGGGCGCGTCGAGATCAAGGGCCTCACCGATCGCCGGAGGCGGTGACCCGTGACCGCCGCGCAGACTGACCAGACCGGTCGCCGGCCCGCCACGGATCCGGCCGCGGTCGAGGAGTCCGCACCGCAGGACCAGGCGCTCCGGCCGGCCGCCGAGCGCGGACTCACCACCATCCCCGCGTCCGTCGTCGGCCGCATCGCCGAGCAGGTCGCCTCCGAGTACACCCACGTGGGCGGCGCCGCCGGAGGTCTGCTGGGGGTGGGCGCCCGCCGGGACTTCGACTCGCGCCCGTCGGCCACCTGCGACCTCTACGGGACCGTCGCCGTGCTCACGCTGGACGTGGGCGTCGCGTTCCCCGTGAACCTGTCCGCCACCTGCCGAGGCCTGCGCCGGTACGTGCGCGAGAGGGTCGGCGAGTTGACCGGCCTCCAGGTGGGCCGGTTGGACATCGAGATCTCGTGGCTCAACCCCGGGACCGCGACGAGAGGAGCACTGAGATGAGTGCACGGACCCGCGGAAGTGGACTGATCAGACGGCCACCGCGCGCCATCCCGGTGGGACTGCTCGCCGCAGCGCTCCTGGTCGCGGGCGGCCTGGGGAGCTGGCTGCTGGGGACCTACCTGGTCGACGGCACCTGGCCCTCGGCGGCGTCCGCCACGGTGGACTCGATCTCGGGCACCGGCATCGGATCGACGGAGATGCGCATCGCCGCCGTCGTCCTGGCTGTGGTGGGGCTCGCTCTGCTGCTGGCCGCCCTCGTGCCGGGACGCCCGTCGCGCGTCCTGGTCCTCGAGGATGCCGTCCCGGGCGAAACCGCCATCTCCCGCCGGGACCTGGCGCGCCGCATCCAACGGCGCACCGAGAACGTCGACGGCGTGCACAGTGCGAGCGTGGCCGTGCGTCGTCGCCGGATCGATGTGGCCGTGGAGACCGTGGTCGACGATGCCGCCCCGGTGACCCGGGGTGCGAAGGACGCCGTGGACCGGGCGCTGGCCGAACTGCGTCCGGCCAGCCCGTCACGCCCCCGCGTGCGCACCCACCGCAGAAGCTGAGAGGACGACACATCATGCGTAGCCTTTCCGGAACCCGCAACCGCATCGCGTTGACGGTGGCGGGTCTGCTGACCCTGGCCGTCGCGGCGTGGCTGGTCGCGGTGTCCTTCGCCCTCATCCCCGCGGGCTCGCCGCTCGCCGGCCTGACGGTGCCGGCCGACTCGACGGTGTCGATGCTGGTGCAGGAGCACCGTGGGTGGGCACTGCCGGCCGCCACCGCCGCCTCCGTCCTCGCCGTGCTCGCCGGGCTGGGTCTGCTGCTCGCGCAGATCCCCACCGCACCGGCGCACACCTCTCTGCGTCTGCACGACGACGACGGCACCGTCCTGGCCACCCTGGAACCCCAGGTGCTGGAACGTGCGCTCGCCGAGCGGGTGGAGGGCGTCCCCGGCGTCGAGGAGGCGTCCGTGCGGGTCTCCGGCTCCACGACCTCCCTGCGGATCCTGGCCGAGGTGACGATCGCCGAGGAGGCGCAGGTGGAATGGGCTGTCGAGGAGGCCCGCCGGGTGCTTGCCGCGGATCCGGAGACCGCCCTCGGCACCAGTCCTCGGTCGGTCGACCTGCTGGTCCGCGTGCACACCCCGCGGACCTCCCGATCCGACCGCGTGGCCGTGCGCCATCACGGTGCGGGCGGGGAACTGGTCTCCGAGGCGGCATGACCCCCGCGCCCTCCCCGCCGGGGGAGTACCCCGACCGCACCCTGGTGCTGCGCGCACAGGACGGTGACCCCGAGGCCTTCGACGTGTTGATCGACCGCCACCAGGGTCGCCTGTTCCGCATCGCCTACCTGGTGTTGGGGGATCGGCAGGACAGCGAGGACGTGGTCCAGGAGTCGCTGCTCACCGCGTGGAAGCGGCTGCATCTCCTGGACGACCCGGATGCGGTGCGGAGCTGGCTGTCCCAGATCTGCTCGCGTCGGGCGACCGATATCGCCCGCCGCCGTGCCCGGCGCTCGACCGACGCCCAGCCGCCCGAGCTCCTGAACGTCCACCGCGACGAGGGCCCCCGCGCCGACCCCGCCCGCACCACGGAGGTCAACGCCCAGATGCAGGCGCTGGCGCGGGTGCTGGGGACGATGGACCCGGACCTCCGGTCCTGCTGGACACTGCGCGAGATCGACGGCATGTCCTATCGGGAGGTCGCGTCCGCGCTCGACATCACCGAGTCCACCGCGCGGGGCCGCCTCGCGCGTGCCCGCACGCACGTGATCGAATATATGAAGGAATGGCGGTGAACACCATGGACGGATCCTCCGGACCCGGTGGACCCGACGACGCCGAGGCCACCCGGCACTATCTCGATCAGATCAGTGCCCTGCACCGCGACTGGGACGAGCTCGAGAGCCGGGGCGACGACTCCGTGCAGCTGTCCGGTCGGGCGAGGTCGGCACTGGCGGAGGCCGTCCGCGCGGATGCCCGACACGGCGCGCGGGTGCAGATGCCTCCCACCGACATCGGCCCCTACTCGCTGACCGAACTCGCCCTGCGGACACTGATCCGCGACACCGTCGACGGCGTCCCGGGGGTGCTGAGTCTGCGGACCACCGTCGACCACGATCCGGTCGAGGGCTGGGGTACCCGCGGTCTGCCCCGCCGCATCGCGTGCCGCGTCTCGTTCGCGGCGTCGACCCCGGATCTGCCCGCCCTGGCGGACGCGGTCCGACAGGCGGTGCGTGGTGCGTGCGCCCGCGAATTCGACCTCGTCGACCTGGTGGTCGACGTCCACATCGAGGATCTTCATGAGAACTGAGCCGACGGCAGCGGAGTTGATCGACCTGGTGGTGGCCGTCCCCGGGGTCAACGGGATAGAACCCGGCATCGGCACCTCACTGCGGGCGCTCGATGCCCGCATACGGCGGGCCGGCTCCGCCCTGAGTCACTTCGGTCTCCACGTCGACCGCGACGGCAACAGGGTCACCGTCGAGGTGAGCCTGGACCCCTCCCGACCGGTCAGGCAGAGCGTGCGCGAGATCCAGTCGGTCCTGCGGGACGCCCTGGGCGCCTCGGTGCCGGTCGGTACCGAACTCGAGGTGCGGGTGCAGTCGCTCCACCGGGGCTGAGCCCGCGGCGCGTGCGTCCGGCGCGCACACCGTTGGCGATCACCAGGATCTCCGCGAGCTCGTGCACCAGCACGACCGCGGCCAGCCCCAGGACGCCGGCCAGCGCCAACGGCACCAGCCCGATGATGATCGCCAGCGAGAGCCCGATGTTCTGCAGCATGATCCGGCGGGAGCGGCGGGCGTGCTGCAGCGCCCGGGGCAGGTGCCGCAGGTCCTCGCCGAGGAGGGCCACGTCGGCCGTCTCGATCGCGACGTCGTTGCCCATCGCCCCCATCGCGATCCCCAGGTCCGCGGTCGCCAGGGCGGGGGCGTCGTTGACGCCGTCGCCGACCATCGCCGTCGCCCTCTCCGCGCGGAGCCGGGTGACGATGCGGGCCTTGTCCTCCGGCCGCAGGTCCGCGTGGACGTCGTCGAGCCCCACCTCGGCCGCCAGCGCGCGGGCGGTGCGGCCGTTGTCCCCGGTGAGCATCGCCACCCGATAGCCGTCGCGGCGCAACGCGGCGACCACCTCCGCGGCCTCGGGCCGCGGCTCGTCGCGGACCGCGATCGCCCCCAGCACCTCGCCCTCCCGCTCGACCAGCACGGCCGTCGAGCCGTGGTGCTGCATCCGTTCGACATCCGACGCCAGGGGGCCGGGCCGGATCCATCCGGGCCGACCCAACCGGACCGACCGCCCGTCGAGCAGCCCGGTCAGGCCGGCGCCGGTGACGGCGGTGACCTCCCGGGCCGCGGGGACCTCGTGGCCGGCCGCGTCCAGGATCGCCGCCGCCAACGGGTGTTCGCTGCGGGCCTCCAGAGCGGCGGCCACCGCGAGAACCTCCGCCCCGGAGACCCCGTCCGCGGTCGCGATCTCGACGACGGCAGGACGGCCACGGGTCAGGGTGCCGGTCTTGTCCAGGGCGATTCCGCGGATGCGGCCGAGGGCCTCCAGAGCGGCGCCACCCTTGACCAGCACACCGAACCGGCTTGCCGCACCCACGGCGGCGTACACGGTGACGGGCACCGAGATCGCCAGGGCGCAGGGCGAGGCCGCCACCAGGACGACGAGGGCCCGTTCGATCCACACCTGCGGGTCGCCGAGCAGGCTCCCCACCACCGCGATCAGCGCGGCGGCCACGAGGATGCCCGGGACCAGGGGCCTGGCGACGGTGTCGGCCAGCCGCTGGGCCTCGCCCTTGCGGGACTGTTCGGCCTCGACGATCCGGACGATCCTCGCCAGCGAGTTGTCCCGCGCCTCCGCGGTGACCGTGACCTCCAGGGCGCCGCTGCCGTTGATCGACCCCGCGTACACCTCGTCCCCCGGACCGGCCTCGACCGGGACCGATTCGCCGGTGATCGCCGAGTTGTCCAGGGCGGTCCGCCCTGTGCGGATGGTGCCGTCGGTGGCGATCCGCTCGCCCGGTCGGACGATCATCACCTCGCCCAGACGCAGGTCGTCGGGCTCCACCCGCAGCTCGCGCCCGCCGCGGAGGACGGAGGCGGTCGACGGCACCAGCGACAACAGGGAGCGCAGGCCGCGGCGGGTGCGTGCGACCGAATACTCCTCGAGCCCCTCGCTGATGGCGAAGAGGAACGCCAGCATGGCGGCCTCCTCGATCTGCCCGAGGATCACCGCACCGGCGGCCGCGATGGTCATGAGCGTGCCCACGCCGATCCTGCCGCGCACGAGCCGCCTCAGGGTCGAGGGGACGAAGGTGTAACCGGCCACCAGCAGCGCGAGCACGGACAGCGCGGACCCGGCCGCGTGGGGGCCGGCCGTCCAGTCGAGGATCAGTCCCGCGAGCAGCAGGAGCCCGGCGATGACCGCGGCCCGGATCTCGGTGACCTGCCACAGCTTCTCCGGACCGCGGTCCTCGTGCTCGCCGGCCAGCGGTTCGTCGGGGCCGCACCCGCACGCGTCGCTCACGAGACCTGGTCGGGGCACAGCGCGACCGCCGACCCGGTCGCGGCGAGGAGCGTCTCGGCGGAGGCCAGCAGGTCCATCAACTCGGGCCGGGCGAGCGAGTAGAACACCTGCCGGCCCTGCGGTCGCCCCTCCACGAGCCCGCAGTCCCGCAGGCACGCGACATGGGCGGACACCGTGGACTGCGCCAGCCCGAGCTCGGCCACCAGATCGGCGACCCGGGTCTCACCGCGGGCGAGCCGGCGGATGATCGCCAGCCGGGTTCCGTCGGACAGGCTGCGGAACAGCGCGGCAGCGGCATCGAGTCCGGGCCCTGACTCGGGGGTCGCTCCCGGCTCCGTCCCTGACCGGCACCCGGTGGTGTCCGCGTACGCAACCCCGGCATTGATCGTCATTCGACGATGATAACTGTGTTGAGCGATGTGTTCCAGGGTCGACGCCGGTGTCGACCCGGCCCCTAGGAGTTGGCGATCGCGAGCACCGCCCACACCGGGAGCCACAGGCCGAAGGTGAGGATGGTCAGGATCAGGTGCAGCACGTGGTTGACGCGCCCGCCGCCGCCGTTGGCGACGAACACGGTCTGCTGCATCGGGTACGGCTGCGGCATGAAGGGCTGCGGCATGAAGGGCTGCGGCATGAAGGGCTGCGGCATGAAGGGCTGCGGCATGAAGGGCTGCGGCATGAAGGGCTGCGGCATGAAGGGCTGCGGCATGAAGGGCTGCGGCATGAAGGGCTGCGGCATGAAGGGCTGCGGCATGAAGGGCTGCGGCATGAAGGGCTGCGGCATGAAGGGCTGCGGCATGAAGGGCTGCGGCATGAAGGGCTGCGGCATGAAGGGCTGCGGCATGAAGGGCTGCGGCATGAAGGGCTGCGGCATGAAGGGCTGCGGCATGAAGGGCTGCGGCATGAAGGGCTGCGGCATGAAGGGCTGCGGCATGAAGGGCTGCGGCATGAAGGGCTGCGGCATGAAGGGCTGCGGCATGAAGGGCTGCGGCATGAAGGGCTGCGGCATGAAGGGCTGCGGCATGAAGGGCTGCGGCATGAAGGGCTGCGGCATGAAGGGCTGCGGCATGAAGGGCTGCGGCATGAAGGGCTGCGGCATGAAGGGCTGCGGCATGAAGGGCTGCGGCATGAAGGGCTGCGGCATGAAGGGCTGCGGCATGAAGGGCTGCGGCATGAAGGGCTGCGGCATGAAGGGCTGCGGCATGAAGGGCTGGGGAGGGTACTGCTGGGCCATGACGTGCTGCGGCATGAGGTGCTGGGGCAGGTACGGCCGGTACGGGCCGGGAACGAAGGGGTCGTTGTCGAACGCGGGTGGCGCGCCCAGATGTCGGGGGGCGAAGTCCTGGTCAGGGCGGTACGGCGCGGCGGGTGAGTTGCCGTAGGGCAGACCGCCCTCGTGCGCCAGGGGTTCGGCGGGCCCGGCGGCCGGGCGGGTCGGGAACTGCTCCGTCGGGAACCGTTCCGTCGGGAACTGCTCAGGGGGGAACCTCTGGATGGGGGCGAACTGGTCCGTGGGCGCCGGAAGGCGGTCCCGACCGGCGTCCGAGGACTCGTCGGGCCGGTAGGGGAACTGCTCGTTCATGGCGTCTCATTTCACGGTGCGGTAGAGGCGACTCGACTGACGTCGGGGTCACCCTAGCCGCGGCCGTGCGCCGCTCACCCGGGGCGGAACGGAAATCCGGGAGAAGATCGGGGGACCCCTGCAGCGCGCCCGGCCGGGTCGTCAGGGTCTACCCCTACGAGCCACCGCTCTCCCGGCGTCTGTTGGGTACGTCACCTCGGCGAGTCGGGTCAATTGGCGCGGGCCTGAGCAGGTCAGTCGTCAGATAGGTCGACGCGATCGGCCGCCGCCTACGCCACCTGCATCGTGGTCAGGCAGGTCAGGTCGTCGTCGCCGGTGGAGACGGGCGAGGTCGTCGAGTCGCCCTCGTGCGCGATCGTCAGGGTGCCGGTGAGGTCGCGCGGGAGCCACAGGCCCACGAAGCCGTTGTCGTAGGTCGTGCGGGTCTCGTCGAGCACGGTCTGCCCGGTCGCCCCGTCCGTCACGGTCACCTGCACGGTCTCGCCGCCGAGCTCCCCGAGGCACGTGGTGAGGCTGTGGAAGAAGCAGTCGTGCGTGAAGGTCCGGTACGGGGCCACGGAGAGGTAGAACTCGTCGGCCGGCATCGGCAGCGCCGCCTCCTCGAGGTCGCCGGTGGGGTCGCTCAGGACCAGCTGGTCCGGTTCGACGGAAGCCCACAGGTCGTCGGGCCGCTCGGCCACGGGCATGGTGTCGAGCCGCTCGATCACCTGCCGGGCGTCCAACCCCTCGAGGCCGTGTCGCTCGACCAGGGTGGCCGCGGCCCGGTCGGAGGTGGAGTCCGGCTCCGGCCCGGCCGAGGTGCAGGCGGTCAGCCCCAACGATCCCGCGACCACGGCCGCGAGCAGGGCGCGACGGCGCGCGGACGGGCGGGGAACAGTCGTCAGAGCGCTCGTCACGGTCACAGGCCGGCGAGCATCTCGCGCATCTGATCGATCTCCCGCTGCTGGGTGTCGATGATGGTCTGGGCCAGCTCGACCGCCTGCGGGTGGGTGCCGCCGGATACCTGGTCCTCGGCCATGTCGATCGCGCCCTCGTGGTGGACGATCATCTGCTCCAGGAACAACCGCGCGGCGTCGGTGCCCTCGGCGTCGGCCAGCTCCTGCATCTCCTCCGGCGAGAGCATCCCGTCCATCATGCGCATCTCGCCGGCGTCACCCATGTGGTCGCCCATGTGATCGCCCATGTGATCGCCATGATCGTCGCGGCCCATGCCGGGCTCGCCCCACTCCTCGAGCCACTCGTCGAGCTGCTCGATCTCCGGGCCCTGCGCGGCCTTGATCTCCTCGGCCAGCTCGCGGACGTCGTCGGGGACGCCCTCCTTGGCCAGGATGATGTCGCTCATCTCGATGGCCTGCTCGTGGTGCGGGATCATCATCCGCGCGAACCGCACGTCGGCGGCGGAGTGCTCGGACGCGTCGCCCTCCTCGGTGGTCGCGGGAGCGCCGTCCTCGGCGGTGGTGGTCGTGGCCGGCGTCGTGGCCGTCGTGTCGTCGCCGTCGTCGGCACAGGCGGAGAGCGTGAGGACGGCCACGGCTGCGGCGGCGAGGAAGATCCTGCTGGTCATCGTCGAGGTCCTTTCGAACGGAGCGGCCGGGCGCCCGGACTGCTGGGAACCATCCTGCCCGTCGGGTCCGGCGCTTCGGATGGAGGTCGTGTGAAGGTTTGGTCAAGGCCGTCGCGGGGGCGGCGGATCCGCAGGCGGGGCGCGATGATGGGACCCATGACCCCCAACCCTGGCGACCACGGACAGACCGGTGCACCCGGTCCCGTGCCGCGCCCACCCACGGGGTTGCGGGCGATGGTCGTCGACGACGAGCAGTCCCTCGCGGACCTGGTCGCCTCGTATCTCCGTCGCGACGGATTCGAGGTCACCGTCACCGGCGACGGTGCCGAGGCGGTCACGCTCGCCCGGTCGGTGGACCCGGACGTGATCGTCCTGGACCTGGGGTTGCCGGGGCTGGACGGGGTCGAGGTGTGCCGGCGGATCAGGGCGCACTCCGACGCGTACGTCGTGATGCTCACCGCCCGGACCGACGAGGTCGACACACTGATCGGGCTGTCCGTCGGCGCGGACGACTACATGACCAAGCCGTTCAGCCCCCGCGAGCTCATGGCCAGGATCCAGGCGATGTTGCGCAGACCGCGGGGTCCCGTGACCGGGTACGACGACGACGTGGCCGCCGCCGGGGCCGCGGGCACCACCACGGTGGAAGCGCGGTCGCGGAGGATCGGGGATCTGACCATCGACGTGGCCGGTCGCGAGGTGAGCGTCGACGGGCGGGCCGTCGCCCTGACCCGCACCGAGTTCGACGTGCTCGCCGCCCTGTCCCGCGACCCGGGTGTCGTGTTCACCCGATCCCAGTTGATCGAGAGGGTGTGGGGCCCGAACTGGGTGGGCGACGACCACCTGGTGGACGTCCACGTCGCGCACCTGCGCCGCAAGCTCGGTGACGAGGCCACGCGGGGTCGCTACGTCCGCACGGTCCGCGGCGTGGGCTACCGGATGGGGCCCGGGCGGTGAGCGGCGGCGCCGTCGGTGAGGTGCGGCGCGGCCGGCTCGCAGGGGCGAGTTTCGGGACGCGTCTGTTGGTGGTCATGGCCGGGGTGGTGGTGGGCTGCGCGGGGAGCGCCTGGCTCGTCGCCTCGGTGCTGGCGCCCGAGATCTTCCACGACCACCTCGGGCAGGCCGGGATCGAGCACGACTCCGCGGAGGCCGCCCACGTCGAGGAGGCGTTCACGGATTCGATCGTCCTGGCCTGGGGGCTGGCGGTGGGCGTCGCGGTGCTCCTGGCGTTGCTGGCGAGCTGGTACCTCACCCGCAGGGTCCAGCGTTCGGTCGCGGTGGTGACCGCCTCGACCGCCGAGATCGCCGGCGGGCGCTACGACACGCGCGTCGCGAGTCCCGAGCTGGGGCGGGAGTTCGACGACCTGGCGACGAGCGTCAACGAACTCGCCCGGAGACTCGACGCCACCGACACCACGCGACGCCGGATGCTCGCCGACCTCGGTCACGAGATGCGCACCCCGCTGGCCACGATCGACTCCTACCTCGAGGCCGTCGACGACGGTGTGCGGGACTACGACGACGACACCAGGGAGGTGCTGTGGACGGCCACCCGCCGACTCGAACGCCTGGCGTCGGACATCGTAGCCGTCTCGGCCGTCGAGGAGCACCTGACCCGCCTCCATCCGGTCCCCACCACCATCGCCGGGTTGGTGGGGAGCGCCCTCGACGCCGCCCGGGAGCGGTTCGCGGACAAGGGGGTGGAGCTCACCGCCCGCGACCTCGTCGACGCCGAGGTCACCGTGGACGTCGACCGCATGGGCCAGGTACTGGGGAACCTGCTGGACAACGCACTACGGCACACCCCTGCCGGTGGCTCCGTCACCGTCAGCACCAGCCTGCTCCCCGCGGACACCGGCACCAGGACGTCCGGCACCGACACGGTGGCTCTGAGGCGGGTGTCCGTCACTGTCACCGACACCGGCGAGGGCGTGGCCGCGCACCACCTGGATCACCTCTTCGACCGCTTCTACCGCGTGGACACCGCCCGCGGCCGACACGGCGGGGGAAGTGGCATCGGGCTGGCGATCACCCGGGCACTCGTGGAGGCCCACGGCGGTCGCGTCAGCGCGGCCAGCGACGGCCCCGGGCACGGCGCACGCTTCAGCTTCACGATCCCCCGAACCGCGCGGTGGCCCTGATCACCCGATCGCGCTGAGCAACTCCGCGCACGCCGTCTCGCAGCGGCGGCAGGCCTCGGCGCAGATCGCGCAGTGGGCGTGCATGTCCGCGTGGGACCCGCAGTCGTCAGCGCACGTCGCGCACGCGACGCGGCACGCGCTGAGCAACTCCTTGACCGCCCCCGAGATCGTCCCGGTCCGGCGACTCAGCACCGACGCGGTGGCCGCGCACACGTCCGCGCAGTCGAGATCGGTGCGGATGCAGTCGCGCATCTCCGCGACCGACTCCTCGGCCAGGCACGCGTCCGCGCAGGCGGTGCAGATGCGCGCGCACGCGGACGCGGCGTCGATCGCCTCCGCCAGCAACTCGACGGGCAGACCACCGGTCGGGTGGGGGTGGGACGTGATCATGTCGATGGTGCTCATGGTTCCTCCTGAAGCTCGTTCTGGTGAGGGCGGGGCGGGGGTCATCGGGTGGCCAGGACGATCCGCTGCAGGTCGTGGCCCACGATCACGTCCCCGCCGTAGCCCTCCTGGGCCCAGTCGTGCCACTGGCGCACGTCCACGACGCCGGAGTAGTCGCCGAGGTGCGTGAGGACCAGTCGCTCGGCGCCGGCGCGCTCGGCGACCTGCCCCGCCACCTGGACCTCGACGTGGGACTCCAGGTTGTGCTCGATCATGGCCGGCGGCAGATTGCCGCCGCGCACGTTGATCGCCTCGTGCACGGGGGTGTCGGTGCCGAGCGCCAACCGGTCCAGGTTCTCGCTGAGGCTGGTGTCCCCGGAGAACGTCACCGACCCGTGCGCGGTGTCGAAGCGGAAGGCGAACGCGGGGAAGACCGGCCCGTGCGGGACGAGGGTGGCGGTGACCCGGACGTTCTGGTCCTCCATGACGAGGAACGGGTCCATCGCCGGGGAGGTGTTGGTGTAGCTGGCGCCGACGTCCGGGATCACGATCTCGTGGACGTCGAACAGCGTGCGCGGGTCGGGCGGTCCACCGGTGGGGCCGTTGTCCCGGAGGAAGATGTTCGACGTGTAGGCGTAGGCCTCGTCCAGCCGCTGCGTCATCTCCGCCGTGCCCGGGGTCGGGCTCTGGGGGGCGACCACCGGGAAGTCCGGGTAGTCGACGTTGGGCGGTCGCAGTCCGCCCGCGGACCCCGGGCCGTGGACGCCGACGGGGGCCACGAGTTTGTCCCCGGCGGCGTTGGCGACCACCCCACCGATGAGCGCGAAGTTGTAGTAGTCCGCGATGTGGTCGGCGTGCAGGTGGGTGAGGAAGATGTCGCTGATCGCCGCCAGTTCCAGGCCCGTGAGCCCGTACTGCGTCACCGCGGACCGCCCGCAGTCGATCACGTAGGCGGCCCCGTTGACCACGAGGACCGACGCGATCCCCACCCGCGTCTTCTCCACCATCGGGCCGGCGAGTGTCCCCAGGAGCAGTAGCTCGAGTGGTTCACGCTGCGCCGAGGGGATGCCGTCCGGCGGGGTGCCGCCGGACGACCCGAGGGA
The DNA here is from genome assembly GCF_002289575.1 of Dietzia natronolimnaea. Lineage (GTDB taxonomy): Bacteria > Actinomycetota > Actinomycetes > Mycobacteriales > Mycobacteriaceae > Dietzia > Dietzia natronolimnaea_A. The sequence goes on along the minus strand of NZ_NTGA01000016.1, from coordinate 99,474 downwards.
GCCGGAGCCCAGGGAGCCCGTGAGGCTCTGGGCTCCGGCGGAGCCGCTGCCGAAGCCCACGATTCCGGTCGCCGCGACCGCCCCGCCGAAGGCGGAGAGGACCGAGCGGCGGCTGAGGCGGGAAGTGCGCGGAGGCGGGGGGAGTGGTTCTGACGGGGGCATGGCGGCGTCCTTCTTCCGGGGTCGAGTCAGAGGCGGCGACGAGCCGGAGAAGTGCGCGCTACCAGCGCGTTGTGCCCGGAATGTAATCTACCTCACACTCGGTCGGATAAAAGCACATTCACGATCCGGGTCAGAACGGGACCTGGGTCCGGAGCAGCCCCTCTGCCGGGGCCCGGCCGCTGAGTGCTCGGCAGAACTCGAACGCGTCCATGGTGAGGTTCTCTCCCGCGCCCGAGTGTCCGCCGTGCTGCCAGCGTCCGCCCGCAGGGCTCGTTGGTGATCCCCAACGGGGGGATGACCGCGTCGTACAGCCAGGGTGCGGCCACCTGCGACCTGGCAGTCAACGCCAGCACGGTCGGACCGGTGCCTTATGACAATGGCACCGGCATCGCGAATGCCGTCAGCCAGAGTGGGGTCAACTTCACCGCCACGCAGAGCGGGTCGATACCGTGCCCGACGTCCGGCACCGCCCTCGCGACCACCGAGCTGCAGCTTGAGCTCGACGGCGGCGGCAACCCGGTTGTCGGAGCGTAACGCTCTGGGATAGCCCCTGCCGGCGTGTCTGTCGTGCGTCATCGAGCCATGCGGTTGCGGACGGCATTGGAGTCACACCCCCAACTCCCTCACCTCGTCGGCCCAGCTGCGGGCCAGTCGACGATCGTGGGTGATCGCCAGGACGCCGAGGCCGCCGTCGGCACGCCGGCGGAGTGTGCGGGCGATCGCGGCCGTGCTCAGAGGATCCAGGTGCGCGGTGGCCTCGTCGGCGATCAGATATCGGGGCTCCTGGGCCAGTGCGCGGGCCAGGCACGCGCGCTGGAGCTGCCCGCCCGAGACCTCCGCGGGGAGGCGGTCCAGCAGCGCCGGGTCCAGACCGACCTCGTCCGCCAGCGCGTCCGGGTCCACCGTGACGCCGCGCACCGACGCCGCCAGGGTGAGGGCGCGGCGCAGCGTCATAGTCGGATCGGAGGCGGCCATCGGATCCTGGTCCAGCAGGGCCGTGTGACCGGGGAGGCGGCCCCGGCGACGGCGCACACGCGCACCCGCCGCGGTCACCGAGCCGGACCCGGGGGCGAGCAGGCCCGCCAACAGGTGCGCCAGAGTGGTCTTGCCACACCCGGAGGGGCCGACGAGGGCGGTGATCCGTCCGGGCCGGATGACCAGATCGGTGGGTGGGAGGGCGAACCCACCATCGGGACGGCGGTAGGTGACCCGGTCGGCGACGAGAGTCATGACGACGACGACCCCACGGTCGCCCCGAGGTTCGCTGCGGGATCGGTAGCTTGATCGACAGCGGGATCGACAGCGGCCGTGGACTCCGAGTGCAGTGCGGCGGCCAGGAGCTCACGGGTGTACGGGCTCTCGGGGTCGACGAGCACCCGCGAGGCCGCTCCCAGCTCGCAGAGGCGCCCCGCCCGGAGCACGGCTACCTCGTCGGCGGTGTCCGCTACGGTCAGCGCGGCCAGATCGTGGGTGATCACCACGACGCCGATGCCGCGCTCCGCGGCCAGGCGGCGCAGCAGCCGGAGGATGGCCAGGGCGGGCCCGGCGTCCAGCCCGGCGGTCGGCTCGTCCGCCACGAGCACCGCCGGGGTGATGGCCAGCGCGACCGCGATCGCCGCGCGCCGCAGCTGCCCGCCGGACAACTGGTGTGGGTAGCGGTCGGCGAGCGCCGGGTCGAGACCCACCTCGAGGCACAGGTCGGCGACCGAACGGCGGGCATCGGGGCCCCGGTCGGCCACGGCGAGAGCTTCTGCGAGTTGCCCGCGCACGTGCCGGGTGGGCGTGAACGCGGTGGCCGCCGACTGAGGAACGTGGCCCACGGTTCCGGGCAGCACCACCCGGCCGCGCACCTGCGCCCCGGGAGGGAGCAGGCCGCAGCAGGCGTCGGCGAGGGTCGACTTTCCGGCCCCCGACTCGCCGACGAGCGCCAGGACGCCGCCCGCGTGCACGGCCAGCGTGACGTCCGCCAGCACGGAGCGCGGGCGACCGTCGGGGCTGGGCAGCTGGACCGTGAGCCCGTCTACTCTGAGCGCCTGCGTGAGCACCTCGTCGTCGTCATATCGGTACCTCGGCAGCGGTGACCGCCCGCGGGGACCACGCCGGCCGGCGGGCGCGAGCAGCGCCATGGCCCCGGTCACCACGATCAGCGCGGCGGACGGGAAGGCCAACGCCCACCAGCGACCCAGCAGCAGATCCTCGCGGGACAGGGCGATGAGGGTCCCCAGGCTCGCCTCCTCGGGCGGCAACCCGATGCCGAGGAACGACAGGGTGGACTCGTGCCACACGGCGTGGGGGAGCATCACCACCACCGCCAGCCCCGCCTGCCCGGCGACGGCCGGGAGCACGTGGTGGCGCACCAGCCGTGCGGGGGAGAACCCGGCCACCCGCGAGGCGGCCACGTACCCGGAGGCCATGACCTTCTGCGTCTCGGCGCGCACGATCCGCGCCACCGGAGGCCAGTGGGTCAGCGCCAGGGCCACCACGAGGGCGGTGATCGACCCCCGGAACAGCGCTACCACCACGACCGTCGCCAGCAGGTGCGGGACCGCGGCCACGGCGTCGGTCAGGCGCATGAGCAGCGCGTCCACGCGCGCCCCGCCCGCGCAGGCGGCGGCGCCCACGACCACGCCGATCCCCGCCGCGGCCAGCGCCGACCCCGCGGCCACCGCGAGGGAGACCTGCAGCGCCTGCGCGACCCGCACGGACGTGTCGTGGCCCAGCGAGTCGGTGCCCATGAGGTGCGGCCATCCCGGGGCCAGACCGGCGCGGAGATAATCCGTGCCCGCCCACCCCGCCGGGGCGAGCAGCGGCCAGCCGATCGCGTACGCGACGACCAGCGCCAGGAGGAGCATCGCGACGGCGCGGCGGGGGGGCAGGAGGAGGCGGGGGGCCTGGCGGCGGGGAGTCACGTACTCACGCATCGATCCGCACCCTGGGGTCGGCCAGCAGCAGCAGGCAGTCGGCGAGCCAGGTCCCCACCAGGACGGTGGCCGAGGCGCCCAGGGTCACCGCGGCCAGCAGCGCGAAGTCGGCTTCCAGGGCGGCGTCCACGGTGGCGGCGGCCAGGCCGGGCCAGGCGAAGACGGTCTCCACCACCAGGGAACCCGCGATGAGTTCGGGCAGCCGCGCCCCGATCAGCGCGATGAGCGGCGTCCACGACACGGCCGCGATGTGCCCGGTGAGCACCGTGCGCTCGCTCAGCCCCCGGGCGCGGGCCTCGGCCACGGGTGCGGAGGCCTCCGCGTCGAGGACCGAGCGGCGCAGGGCCAGCAGCATCCACGGGACCTGACCCGCGGCCAGCGCCACCGCGGGCAGGACGAGATGGCGTGCGAGGGTCGCGAGCGTGGGGTCCTGTCCGGGCGGGGCCGCCCCGGTGACCGGCAGCCACCCCAGCGTCACCGCGAACACCGCGACCGACCCCATGGCCAGGACGAACGGGGGCACGGCGCTGAGCAGCACGGCCATCGCGGCCAGGGCCCGGTCGACGGCGCCGTGTGGTCGGCGGGCGGCGGCGACACCGGCCGCGAGGGTGACCGCGAGCGCCAGGGCGAGTGCGGTGGCGGAGAGCAGGACCGTCCAGGGCAACCGCTGCGTCACCACCTCGAGCACCGGTTGCCGGTAGGAGTGAGAGAACCCGGCGTCGCCGGCGGCCAGTCCGCCCACCCACGTCCACCACGCCTGCCACCACGTCAGATCGGTCCCCAGCGCGGCGGCCGCGGCGGCTCGCTCGGCCACGGTGGTGCGCTCGTATCCGGCACCGAAGTGGGCGGCCAGCGGCTCCAGGGGGGAGACCGCGGCCAGGACGAACGCACCGACCGTGACGGCCACCAGGACCAGTGGCGCCGCGACGGCGCGACGGGCCGTGAGGCGTGCCAGGTCGGAGCGGCGTTCGCCGAGTCGGCGGATCACCGGTCGCGGGTCCAGGAGGCGAGCGACCACCACGGACCCCACGTCACACCGTGCGTGTGCGGTTCAAGGATCGGTGCGGGCCGGGTGTGGCCGATGTTCCGGAGAACGTAGGTGTGGTCGAGAGTGGCCAGGAATACGTGGCCGGGGGCGCGGGCGTAGGCGCGCTGCGCCTCGCGGTAGAACTCCGTGCGTTCGACGGGGTCGGCGGTGGTGCGGGCCGCGTCCAGGGCCGCGTCCACCCGCGGGTCGCTGAAGTCCCCGGGGTTGTCCAGCGGGCCGGTCGCGGCGGTCCGTGAGTGCAGGGCCCGGTAGGCCTGGGTGTCCACGGTGTAGGGGTTGTCGCCGCCGCCGAGCAGGATCGCCACCTCCCCGATCCGCTGCTCGATCTGGTCCCAACTGCCGCCCCACACGGTCACCGCCACCCCGAGGTCGCGTAGTTGGTCGGCGAACGCCGAGGCCAGCTCGCGACGGACCGGGTCGGTGGCCGGGTAGGCCAGGGTGAACTCGGCGCGCTCGCCGTCGCGGACGAGCACGTCGTCGTCGCCGGGCCGCCATCCCGCCTCCCGGAGGATCTCGGTCGCCTCGGCGGTGCGCTCGCCCGCGTCCCGCGCCTCGGTGAACGGTGAGGACTCGTACTCCGGGTAGGCGTCGCTGATGGGGGAGGCCACCGGCCTGCCGTGCCCGGACAGGACGCGGTCCACCAGCCCGTCGCGGTCCACGGCCACGTTGAGCGCCCGCCGGGCCGCGGGATCGCCGGCGAACGGATGCGACATGGGTAGCGCCACCGCGCGCCAGTCCGCCGACGCCACCGAGACCAGTTCCAGGCCGTCCCGATCGGCCAGCCCCTCGGCGAGCCGGGGTGGCAGCGAGGCTCCGTCGACCTCCCCGGCCCTCACCATCTGCGCCCGCGCATCGGCGTCCGGAACCGAGCGGATGACGAGTCGGGTCACCTCGGGCGGGCCGTCGCGGTGCTCGGGAAAGGCCTCGAGCACGGCCTCCGCGGCGGTGAGGCGGTCGAGCCGGTAGGGGCCCGTGCCGACCGGCTCCGAGTTGAGGACCGATGCCGAGGCCGGTCCCGGGGTCAGCGCCTCGGAGGGGGCGATGCCCAGCAGCAGCCGGGCCGGCATCCCCGGGTCGGGCGCGTGGAGGTGGAAGCGCACGGTCAGAGGGTCCGGGGTCTCGACCCGCTCGATCGTGGAGTAGTCCGAGGCGATGGGGGAGGCCGAACGCGGGTCGACCACGGCTCGGTAGGTGGCGGCCACGTCGCCCGAGTCCAGCTGCGAGCCATCGTGGAAACGCACCTCGTCGCGCAGTCGGACCGTCCAGGTGAGGCCGTCGTCGCTGACCTCGGGCTCCTCCGCGGCCAGGGCGGGTTCGAGCCGGGGCAACGTCGAGTCGTCCTCCGCGGCCGGGCGCAGGAGCCCCTCGTACAGCGGGGAGACGCCGGTCGACCCGTATCCGGCCACCGGATTGAACTCACCGGGGTCCCCGCCGTCCGCCAGGACGATCTGGTCCACCTCGCCCTGGCCCCCCTCTCCCTGGCCCCCGGCGGGGGAGGAGGTGGGCACCGAGCAGCCGGCCAGGACCAGGGTGACGGCGAGGCCGGCGCCGACCAGGGTGACGATCGATCTCACGCACAGCTCCTGCCAGACAAGGGTAGGTGTCCGGTTGGACACATAGTGGGCAGAGCGTAGCCAGTGGATGTGTCAGCGTTGTTAACGGATAATGCAGGTGACGAGCGCGGGTGACGGAGGGGGAGCGATGGAGCTGGGAGACTGGGCCGAGCGCTTCGAGTTGCTCGGCGACCCCACCCGGCTGGGCCTGCTCGCGCACATGCACCAGGCGGGCCCCGGGGTCGCGACCGTCTCGGACTTGGCCGCCGCGACCGGGATCACCCGCAACGCCGCGTCCCAGGCCCTGCGCATCCTGCGGGATCGGGGCTGGGTGACCGCGGTCCGCGACCCCGAGGACGGCAGGGTGGTCCGGTACTCGCTCGCCGACGACACCGTCCACCGCATCCTCCACCTCATGGGTGCCCGCCACCACTGAGTGCGCTGCGTTGTCGACTTGCGCGGGCGGATTGGTCCATAGGGAACGCGGAAGCCGGATGGGAGCGGGCAAAGAGGACGCGCGAGTCAATGAGGACGCGCGACGCGGAGGACTCGTCCACGCGTAACTCGCGGCGCGATCCGGCGAAACACCCGCGCAATCTCGCCGCGTCACGATGTGCGCATGGACACCGTCGCCGAGACCGTGAGCCGGTGGCGCGCCGAGGGGATCCCGTGCGCGCTCGCCCGCGTCGTGGGCACCGGCGGCTCCGCCCCGCTGGCCACCGGCACAGCGATGGCCGTGGCCGCGACCGGAGAGCTGGTCGGTGGGGTCTCCGGCGGGTGTGTGGACGGGGCGGTGTTCACGCTCTGCCAGGAGGTCGTGGCCGACGGGCGGCCGGCCTCCGCGGTGTTCGGCCCCGACGGCGACGAACTCCTGGCGGTGGGCCCGACCTGCGGCGGAAGCCTGGAGGTGTACGTGGAGTACGTCCCCGCCCACGGCAGGCATGCGGTCGACCGCGTCACCGCCGCCCTGGGCGAGGGACGGCCGGTGGCGATCACCACCGTCCTGGACGGACCCCGCTCCGGTGAATGGACGGTTGTGGTGGGGACACCGCCGACGGAGGATGACGACGAGGACGCGCAGCACACCGACGACCTGTCCCCGGCCCGCGACCGTGCCGCCGAGATGCTCGGCGGGCCGGGGACCGCGCTGGTGGAGAGCGCAGCCGGGCGCGTGTTCGTGCAGTCCCTCGCTCCGCCTCAGCTCTTGGTGTTCGGCGCCACCGCGTTCGCCGAGGCCCTGGCCACCATCGGGCACCTGCTCGGTTACCGAGTCACGGTGTGTGACGCCCGGCCCGTCTTCTCCCGCCCGGAGCGGTTCCCGAACGCCGCCGAGGTGGTGCGGTGCTGGCCCCACGAGTTCCTGCGGCGGACCCGCGTGGGCCCGGGCACCGCGATCTGCGTTCTCACGCACGACCCCCGCTTCGACATCCCACTGCTCGCCGAAGCCCTGCGCACCGACGCCGGGTACATCGGCGCCATGGGCAGCCGGCGCACCCACTTCGAGCGCCTGGCGCTGCTCCGCGAGGCGGGCGTCGCCGAGAGCGAGTTGGGGCGACTCCGCTCACCCATCGGCCTTGACCTCGGCGCCCGCACCGCCGCCGAGACGGCCGTATCGATCGCCGCGGAGCTCGTCGCCCACCATCGGGGCGGGACGGGTGCCCCGCTCACCGGCCTCGACGTGGCCATCCACCGGTGACCGCGAGGGTGGGGCTCGTGCTGGCGGCCGGAGCGGGTCGTCGCTTCGGCGGGCCCAAGGCGCTGGTCGAGTACCGGGGAGTGCGCCTGGTCGACCGCGCCGTAGGGCTGCTGCGCGGGGGCGGATGCGACCTCGTCGTCGTCGTCACCGGAGCAGCCCCGGTCGACGTGGCCGGCGCGCGGGTGGTGCACAACGAGGAATGGGACTCGGGGATGGGGTCGTCTTTGCGGGCCGGCCTGGTGGCGGTGGCGGGGCGTGACGTGGTGGTGGTGCCGGTGGACATGCCGTGGCTCGGCGTGGACGCGGTGCGGCGGGTCCGCGGGGCGGGATCCGGCGACGGCCACAGCGCGGACCTGGCGGTGGCGACCTATGACGGCCGGTGGGGTCACCCGGTGCTGCTCGGCGGACGACACCACCCGGGGGTGATCGCGTCGGCGGTCGGTGACGTCGGCGCGCGTCGGTACCTGCGCGCGCACGCCGACTCCGTGGTCGAGGTGCCGTGCGGGGACACCGGGTCGCCGCGCGACGTGGACGTGCCCGGGGACCTTCTGCCCGCCCCGTAACACCCGTGACACACTGGGTATCCGGCCGGTAATAGCGCGCGGATACAACTGGTCATCGGCTCGGCCACCTCTCACCGGCAGGCCGCGCCCCGGTACCCCGGCCCCCGTCACCTCGGCCGGCACCCCAGATCCGGGAGCGGACATGACCACATCACCAGCGACCACCCCAGCAGTGAGCACCCCACAGACCGGGTTCAGCGTCCCGGTGATCGACCTGAGCCCGTACACCACCGGCTCCGGCGGCGCCGACGACACGCCCGCCGACGACACGCCCGCAGCCCGTGAGCGCGTCGCCCGCGAGATCGACGCCGCGTGCTCGCAGGTGGGATTCATGCAGATCGTCGGGCACGGCATCGACGACGCGGTGATCGACGGATTGGCGGGGGCTATCGACGAGTTCTTCGCACTGCCCCCCGAGACCAAGAACAGCTATCGCGTGGCCGACGCCAACCGCGGCTACAGCCCACCGAAGAGCGAGACGCTCAGCCTGAGCCTGGGAGTCGAGTCCGCCAGCCGGATGAACGACTTCTTCGAGGCCTTCAACGTCGGCGTCGAGGCGCGCTCCTTCCCCGACCTGGCCCTGGACGAGGCCGACTACGGGATCAACGTGTGGCCGGAGTGCGGGGACTTCCGGGCCCGGATCGACGCCTACTTCGACGAGGCCTCGCGGGTCGCGCGAACCCTCACCCGGGCGTTCGCCGACGCACTCGGTGTCCCCCCCGAGGTGTTCACCGACATCACCGGGCACTCGATCGACGTGCTGCGACTGAACAACTACGCCCTGCCCCCGGGCCCGATCACCCTCGACGGCGAACTCACCGGGATGGGCGAGCACACCGACTTCGGACTGGTCACCGTCCTGTGGGCCGACCGTGTCGCGGGCCTCCAGGTCCTGTCCTCCGACGGGGTGTGGCACGACGTCCAGCCGGTCGAGGGCGGACTGCTGGTGAACCTGGGGGATCTCACCGCGCGACTGACCGGCGACCGCTGGATGTCCACCCTGCACCGGGTCAAGCCGCCGGTCGTCGACGGTGGGATCGTGCGGCGGCGCTCGGCGGCGTTTTTTCACGATGGCGACGTCGACGCGGTCGTAGGCACCCTGCCCGGCCTCGTCGGCGCGGACCAGTCCGCGTACGAGCCGATCACCGTGCGCGACCACATCGCCGCCAAACTCGCCGGCTCCCGCCAGGGCCGGGCCAACACTGCCGCCGTCCGCGAGGCCGCGCGAGTCCTGGCGGCAGCCCAGCAGGAGCGCCGGTGACAGGAGGTCTCAGAGGGCTTGACGGGCTGGCCGACGCTCTGGATTCGGACCTCGCCGGCGCCGACGCGGACCTCGCAAGGCGGTTTCCGGGCCCTGCCGCCACCCGCCAACCGGTCCACACCCTGTACCTGCCCGCCGAACGCGTCCACGCCGGCGTGGTGGCCGAGGTCGGCGCGGCCGCGCTCGAGGTTTTCGACACCCACCTGCCGGACGCGCCCACGCTGGTGAGAGTGTTCGGGGAACTGGTGCCTGGGGGACCCGACCCCGAGGTTGAGGCCGCATCCCTCCACGCACTCGTGAGGGGCAAACTCGAGCGGGAACCCGTCGAGGACCTCCGCATCGACTTCGAGGACGGCTTCACCCAGCGGGGCGTGCCCGCCGCTGCCCGAGACCGCGACGAGGACGCGCACATCGATCGGGTGGTCGCGGATCTGCTGGCGGCACCGTCGCTCCTGCCTCCGTTCTGGGGGCTGCGGTTCGGCTCCCTCGACCCGCAGACCCGCCGGCGCGGGATCCGGACCTTCACCAGGTTCGTCAGCGGACTCGCGGCGGGCGGCGGTTGGCACGGCGGTCTGGCGAGCGGTTTCCGGCCGACCCTGCCCAAGGTCACCTCGGTGGACCAGGTGCGGGCCATGGTGCGGATGTGCCGCGAGCTCGAGAAGGCGAGCGGGCTGGCCGAGCGGACCCTCGGGTTCGAGATCCAGATCGAGACCCCGCAGTCGATCTGTGGGCCCGACGGGTCCGCGCTGGTGGCGCGGCTGGTGCACGCGGCCGACCGACGCTGCATCGGGCTGCACTACGGCACCTACGACTACTCGGCGGCCTGTGGGATCGCCGCCGAGTACCAGGCGATGGACCACCCCGTCGCCGACCACGCCAAGGCCGTCATGCAGGTCGCCGCCGCCGGCACCGGGGTGGCGCTGTCGGACGGCTCCACCAACAGACTGCCGGTGGGGGAGGCGGACGCGGTCCTCACTGCCTGGCAGCTGCACGCGCGGCTGGTCGATCGGTCCCTGCGTCGCGGCTTCTACCAGGGCTGGGACCTTCACCCCGCGCAGCTGGTCTCCCGTTACGTGGCCACCTACGCCTTCTACCGTCGCTCGCTGCCCGCCGCCGGCGCCCGCCTCTCGGCGTACCTCGGCACAGCCGACAGATCAGCTGCCTCAGGCGCTGAGTCGCCTGGATACCTCGACGAGCCGGCCACCGCCCGCGCGCTGGCCGACTTCTGCGTCCGCGCGCTGGACTGCGGCGCGGCCACCGACGCCGAGGTCGAGGGTCTGGCCGGCGCGGACAGGGCCACGCTCGACAAGCTTCGGCGACCCGGCACCGGCCAGGCCCCCCACAGCCCAGGGGAGGCCACGACATGAGTGCACACGGCGCCCCCGAGACTGTCCTGCGCGCGCGCCGCGCGGTGATCGGCTCCGAGATCGTGCCCGCCACCGTGACGGTCTCGGACGGGATCATCCTGGCCGTCGAGACCGGCCCCGCGGCCCCGACCTCCCCGACTCGGGCCGGCACGCACGTCGTGGATCTGGACGACGACGTGGTGCTGCTGCCCGGCCTCGTCGACACCCACGTCCACGTCAACGAACCCGGCCGCACGGACTGGGAGGGATTCGCCAGCGCCACCCGCGCCGCGGCGTGCGGCGGGGTGACCACCCTGATCGACATGCCGCTCAACTCCAGCCCTGTCACCACCACGCCCGATGCGCTCGACGCCAAACTGGCCAGCGCGGGCGGCAAGCTGCAGGTGGACACCGCGTTCTGGGGCGGAGCGGTGCCCGACAACCTGGGCCGTCTCCGCGAACTCTGGGACCGCGGGGTGTTCGGATTCAAGTGCTTTCTGCTCGACTCCGGGATCGAGGAGTTCCCGCCACTGGATGCCGCGCAGATGGTGGCGGCCATGGAGGAGATCGCCGGGTTCGACGGATTGCTGATCGTCCACGCCGAGGACGCCGGGACCATCGACGCGCAGCCTCCCGCGTCCGGGCCCGCGTACGCGGGGTTCGTCGAGTCCAGGCCGGTCGCCGCAGAAATCCGCGCGGTGGCGCAGGTGATCGACGGCGTGCGCCGCACCGGATGCCGGACCCACATCCTCCACCTCTCGGCCGCCGACGCCCTCCCGCTGATCCGTTCGGCCAAGGCGGAGGGGCTGCCCCTCACGGTGGAGACGTGCCCGCACTACCTCTCGCTGTTCTCCGAGGAGATCCAGCCCGGCGCCACCCACTACAAGTGTTGCCCGCCGATCCGGGAGGCCGGCAACCGCGAGCGGCTCTGGGAGGGGTTGCGGGACGGCACCATCGACCTGGTGGTCTCCGACCATTCGCCGTGTGTTCCCGAGCTCAAGCGCTTCGACACCGGTGACTTCGGCCAGGCCTGGGGTGGCATCGCCTCGGTTCAGCTGGGCCTGCCGATCATCTGGTCCGAGGCGCGACTGCGCGGACTGGGGCTGCCCGATGTCGTCCGGTGGATGTCGTCCGGCCCCGCCGAGTTCGCCGGACTTCACGACCGCGGGTCGATCCGCCCGGGCGCCCGCGCCGACCTGGTGGTCCTGGCCCCCGACGAGGCGTTCGTGGTCCTGCCCGAGCGGTTGCAGCACAAGAACCCCGTCACCGCGTACGCCCAGCGGGCACTCGGTGGCGTGGTGCGCGAGGTCTACCTCGCCGGCCGTCGCGTCGACCTCGACGGCCCCGCCGCCGGCACCGCGGTCTTCCGCCCGGGTCCACCTGAGCCAGCTGTGCCACCTTCACGAACGGAACTCCCCAGATGACACCTCCGATGACAGAGCCCGCCTACCTCGCCCTGCCCGACCTCGCCTCCCGCGAGTTGGCCGGCAGTGTCGTCTACGCCGACGACGAGTTCTTCGCCGAGAAGGAGAACCTGATCCTGGCCTCCGAGCCGGTGTTCGACCCATCCCTGTTCGGACACAAGGGCAAGGTCTACGACGGCTGGGAGACACGCCGGCGGCGCTCGCCCGGGCAGGACGCCGCGATAGTCCGCCTCGGGGTGCCGGGCGTGGTGCGCGGGGTCGTGGTGGACACCGCCTTCTTCCGCGGCAACTACCCCCCGCAGGTCGCCGTGGACGGCGCGTGGATCAACGGTTACCCCGGGGTCGACGACCTCGCGGGTGCCCATTGGCGGCCGCTGGTCCCTGAGGCGGACGCGGCGGGAGACACCCGCAATCACTTCGCGGTCCCCGACGCGGCACCGGTGACCCATGTGCGTCTGCGGATGATCCCCGACGGCGGTGTCGCAAGACTGAGGGTCCACGGTGACCCCACCCCTGACCCCGCGTTCCTGCGGGGAACCGTCGACCTCGCCGCCGCCGAGAACGGCGGTCGGGTGGTCGACTGCTCGGACCTGTTCTACTCCTCGCCGGCCAACATCATCGCCCCCGGCCGTTCCCGCATCATGGGCGAGGGCTGGGAGAACTCCCGGCGGCGCGGAGGAGGAAACGACCACGTGACCGTGGCGCTCGCGGGCGAGGGGTCGGTCGACCACGTGGAGATCGACACCTCCTACTACATCGGTAACGCGCCGGGGTCGGCGTCGCTTCGTGGGATCGCCCGCGCAGAGGATCTGGACCACCCCGACCGGTGGGTGGACCTCGTCCCACGTACGCCCCTCCAACCGGACTGCCGTCACCGCTTTCTGGTGGGACAGCCGGGCCATCCGGTGGGTCCGGTGCGGTTCGTCCGGCTGGACGTGTTCCCCGACGGCGGTATCGCCCGCCTGCGCGTCCACGGCACGCTGAGCCCCGAGGCCCTCGACCAACTCGCCGCGCGGGTCGCCCTGGCACGGCACACCGGGCTCATGCGCCCGTAACACAGGCGAAAAACCACGCTGCCAGACTCGGGTTCGACACCACGATGGTGCGGTCGGCCCCGCCGATCCGACCGTCGCGTCCCGCGGCGCGGCGGTCGAGTCATCAGTCAGGCATCGCCGTGGTGTCCGCCCGGGCGCAGGACCCGGGTGGGCCCGCGGCATGGACCCGGGCCCGCTGAACCCAGGAGTTCCTCCGCCATGACCGCCGTGACCTCCGACGCCGTAGCCTCCGCCCCCGACACCGTGACCGCGGCCCAGGACTCCCGGCGCCTTCCCGACGCCGAGGAGCGCCTCGCGGCCCTCCGGGCCCGTGTGCACGAGGACATCGCCGCCACCAGCCATTCGCGCGACTGGATCCCTCGCGATCCGGGGTCCAGCGAGCTCGACGTCCTGGTGATCGGCGGGGGGCAGGCCGGCCTGGGCGCCGCGTTCGCGCTGCAACGCCAACGGATCGACCGCGTCCTGGTGGTGGACGACGGTCCGGAGCAGCAGGTGGGGTGCTGGGACCGCTATGCCCGTATGCACACCCTGCGCAGCCCCAAACACATGAGGGGAATCGAGTTCGACGTCCCCTCCCTGCACGTCCGACGCTGGTTCGAGGCCGTGTACGGCGAGGCCGCGTGGGCCGCCGTCGAGCTCGTTCCCCGGCTCGACTGGAACGACTACCTGCGGTGGTACCGGGAGGTCACCGGCGTCCGGGTCCGGCATCAGACCCGCGTCGCGGCGATCCACCGGCCCGCCACCCCGGACGGGCCCTTCTCCGTGGAACTGAGTGGGCCGGCGGGGGACGAGACCACGGTAACGGCCAGGCGCATCGTCTGCGCGCTCGGACTCGCGGGCGGGGGCGGGGCGCGCGTGCCGGACCTCATCTCTTCCTCGCTGCCCCGCGAGCGCTGGTTCCACACGGAGGACCCGATCGACTTCGCCGCGCTGCGGGGTCTGCGGGTGGCGGTGCTGGGCGGTGGCGCATCCGGGTTCGACAACGCGGCCACCGCTCTTGACCACGGCGCGGTCCGGGCGCACGTGTTCGTTCGACGGGCGACCCTCCCGGCGTCCAACCCGCTGCGGTGGATGGAATTCCCGGGCATGCAGGAACGCTTCTACGACCTCGACGACGACGCCAAGTGGGAGTTCGGCGTGATGTCCGGTGGCCTCCCGCAGCCGCCCACCCAGCACTCGGTGTGGCGGTGCTTCGCCCACTCCGGCTTCGCACTGCACACCGGCTGCGGGTGGAAGGCCGTGTCGATGGTCTCCACCGACGCCGGTGAGCAGGAGATCGCGATCGACACCGACAGGGGGCGGTTCCACGCCGACGTGGTGCTGGCCGCGACCGGATACACGGTGGACCTGCGGTTGCGTCCGGAACTCGTCGAGTTCGTCGACGACATCGCGCTGTGGTCCGACCGTCACCCGCCCGCGGTGGACCACCCGGCAGGCCTGAGTCCCTATCTGGGTCCCGGGTTCGAATTCACCGAGCGAGACCCGGGCACCGCCCCGTGGCTCTCCCGGTTGCACCATTTCTCGACCGGCGCCCGCGCGTCCATGGGCGTGACCGGGAACCAGCTCTCCGGCATCTACGGCGGTATCGGGCGGATCGCCTCGACGATCACCACCGCGATCACCCGGGAGAACTGGGGCCGACTCGCCGGGGACTTCGCGTCCTTCGAGCACATCGAGGTCCGCTCCGTCGGTCCCCACGACGCGTCCGACGGGTGGTATCCGACGAGCTCGCGGTTCTGACCGCGCGAGTGTCGCTGCGCTCATCAGACTGCGCTCATCAGAACGGGGGCTCGTCCCCAGGCCCCGTGGTCGAGGGCGCCGAGGGTTCCACCGGACCGGGCGGTGGAGCGTGTCGCCGGAGTCGCGCCTGCGCGCGGAGAGTGTGTCGTTCGGCATCACGCCGGTGCCGCAGGTGCGGACGTCTCCGGGATTCCGCACATCCGCTGCCGGTCGCGCCTGCCTCGGCGGCCTCCTGCTGACGCCGGCTCGCCTCGGGTCGTCGGGGAGCGGCGTGGTCTGAGAGAGGGCCCGTGGGATACGTCGTGACACGGGTTGCGGGGTCTCTGTCCGGATGGTGGGGACCGTGGATCCACACATAGGAACCGTCGGTGTCCCGGTAGTAGGCCCACACTCCGTCGGTCTTGAGCCTGTGGTGGAAACGGCAGAGGCTCCCGAGGTCGTCACAGGTCGTGTGCCCGCCGCGTTCGGGAAGGTCATGGTCAAAGGGGATGATGTGGTCGAGGTCGGACTTCTCGGCCGGTGTCTGGCAACCGGGGAACACACAGGTGCCGTCGCGTCCACGGCAGAAGTGGGCCAGGGCCTCGGACGGGGCGTGGCGTCGGGCGGCGGCGGTATCGGGATCCGAGAGTTCGGAGAGCTCGTGGACGCGGTGGCTGACTTCGCGCTGCAGTTCGTCGGCGGTGTGCCCGGAGATCGGACCGTATCCGGCGAGGGAGATCCCACGGTTGAGCGGGCTGCCGTCGTCGTAGGCGTGGAGGACCACCCGACGCGCCGCGGACCGGGCCTCCGGGTCGCCGGGGTGTTCTCCTCGCGGGTCGGGCAGGCAACTCCACCCACGGCTGAGCGCGAGCAATCCGGCCGCTCGGAGTTGGCCGAGCGTTCGCGGATCGCCCACCGGTGCGGTGCGGGCGAGCGCCTCGACACGGTCCGCGATCTCCAGTGCGTCCTCGGCGGTGAGCGTGGCCGTGATGATCGCCCGGTCGTCGCGGATGGGCACCAGTTCCACGTCCTGACCGCGACGGGACTGTTCGGCGCGGGCGTCGGCACCCAGCGGATCGCAGGCGGAGATGGTCTTGAGGAGCATCTTGCGAAGCGGCCCCAGCCGCGGCGGGTGGGTCCGGCGCCTGGTGGGAGCCAGCCCCTCGCTGATCCGGCGGTCAACGTCGGGCATGAAGTGATCGGCCACCAGGGCTGTCTCCTCGGCGATGGTGTGGGCGGCGAGGATCCCTATCCATCCCGTCGCCAGGAGCGCCGCGGTGCGTGGAAGTCGCTCGGTCAGCTCGACTGCGGTGGTCACCAGCCGGGATGCCCCGTGGCGGGAGAGTGCCATGGAGGCGCCGATCATCGTGGCCGCCGCCTCCCACGGGTCGCGGTGAAGGTCGCCCTCGGCGGCGAAGCCGTCGGTGGCCGATCGGACACAGTCGTAGGCGTAGGCGAGGGTCCGCCCCTCGGCCGCGTAGATCGTTCGTTGGGTGAGGTAGCCGCGTTGCTGGCCGGGGTCCCACCGGGCGAACGCCTCGGGCACCAGGACGGGGAGTGTCGGCCCCGTCGTAGCGGTGAATCCGGGAGGTGGCACCAGTGTGTCGGGAGGGTCGGCGTTGTCACGTGGCGCGGTGGTGTCTCGTGGCGCGGCGGTGTCTCGTGACGCGGTGTGGTCACGTGTCGCAGTGTCGTCGGACGGGTGAGGTGGAGGCGAGGTCATGATTCGATCGTATGTTCGAGGTACGACATGCTGTCCTGGCGGAGTGGCCGGCCCTCCTGACCTGCGGTGCCCTGCTCGGCCCCCGCAGGGCACCGCAGGTCAGAAGGGTGCTAAGTCCGCGAAGGAGGGGGGCGGGATGGGGCAGAGGTGGGGTCGAGGGGTGGCTGCCGACATCCAGCGGCGGGCGACGGGTGGTCCGACGCCTCAGCCCGGCCGCACCACGATCAGGCACGCCGTGCCGCCCTCGGGCACGTACCAGCGGTGGGGGAGTGTCCCGTCGTACCGCGCCACGTCCCCCGGCTCGAGCCTGCTGTGTGATCCGCCCACCTCGAGCAGGACGGTGCCACGGGTGACGTAGATCCATTCGCGACCGGGGTGTTCGAAGAACCGTCCCGGGACGTGATTGGTCTCCACGAACTCGAGGAACTGCGTGTCGTTCGGCCCGCCCGGCAGTAGTCGGGTGTGGCCCCCGACTGTCCCCTCCGCACGGGTGAGGATTGCGCCCTCCGACGCGCGACGAATGTCTACCTGAGTGGACGTCACGCCGCCGGCGGTCGTCGCCGCGTCGGCTGCGGTCGTCGCCGCGTCGGCTGCGGTCGTCGCCGCGTCGGCTGTCGTCCCGTCGCCGCCCGATGCTGCCGGGCCGGTCGTCGTGGGGCGTCCTGGTGGCTGGTCGACGGCGTCGACCGCTTCCAGCAGGTGCGCCTGGGTGGTGCCCAGCGCGTGCGCGAGACCCTCGAGGGTCGACATGCTCGGAGCCGCTTTACCTCGCTCGATCTGGCTGAGGAAGGGTTGGGAGATGCCGGCCTGACCCGCCACCTCCACGAGGGTCAGGCCCAGCTGCTGGCGGTGGTGCCGGATGCGGGAACCCAGGCGCGTCAGTCCGTCTTCGCGAAGTCCCGACACCGGTGCCTCCCGTTCTCCGTGAGCGCTCTGCGAGCGGTTACAGGCCAGATCCGGCGGGGTAATCCGGCCGAAACACCCGCCCGTGACACTGATCTGTATTGACGAGGTCAATATCCCGCGTCCTGATCGAAAGCGCAAGGACACCATACCGACCCGGTCGGGGCCGGTCCGGCAGAGCAGGAGAACCCAGTCAGTGGACACACTCACACGCCAGCGTGGTGACGGGGCGCCGAGCCGCGGCACCCTTGATGCGAGGCCGGACGGCCCCGCCGCGAGGGCTCACACCACAGTCCCGAGGCAGGTCGACCGGATCACCGGGGTCGGGTTGCCCGACGGCCGGGTGGTCGACGTGGACATCGAGGGTGGTGTGGTCGTCGCCGTCACCGAGGTGGGCGGCGCCGGCCTCCCGGACCTCGCGAACCCGGGCCCGGCGGTGATCGACGGTCGCGGTTATCTGGCGCTGACGGCGCCGGCGGAACCCCACGCGCACCTCGACAAGGCCCTCAGCTGGGGCGCGACCAGACCGCCGGGGTGCGACCTCGGTGCGGCGATCGACGCCTGGCGGGCCTTCTCCGTCACGGTGGACGAGGACGAGATCCACGAGCGGGCGCTGGCGGCGGCCCGCCGACTGGTCGCCAGCGGCACCACGGCGGTACGCACCCACGTCGACCTCCATGACGACGGTGACCCCCTGCGCGGGATCCGGGCGCTGGTCCGGGTGCGTGACGAGCTCGCGGACCAGGTGGACCTGCAGATCGCCGCGATGGTGGGCGACGAGGATCCCGCCGACCGCGTCCGCGCAGCCCTCGAGGCCGGGGCCGACCTCATCGGCGGCGCCCCCCACATCGCCCCGGACAGTATCGCCGAGACGCACCGACTGATCGATCTGGCCGAGGAACTGGGAGTGGGTGTGGACCTGCACGTCGACGAGTTCCTCGACGGCGACCACGCGATGCTCACGACCTTCACCGACCGGGTCGCCTCGTGGGAGCCCGGTCGCATCCGGACCGCCGGCCACTGCTGCCGGATCGGCGCGATGGACGCCCTCGGCCAGGCATCGGCCGCAGAGGCGCTGTGCGAGGCGGGGGTAGGGGTGGTGACCCTGCCCATCACGAACCTCTACCTGCAGGGGCGGGCGGAGTGCACGTCCACGCCCCGCGGACTGCCTCCGGTGCAGGGGTTGCTGGACGGCGGCGTCACCGTGGGTGCGGGTGCGGACAACGTGCGCGACCCGTTCAACCCGGTCGGCCGGTCCGACGCGGTGGAGACCGCGATGCTGCTCGTCGTCGCCGCCCATCTGGACATGGACACCGCATGGCACCTGGTCACCGACGGCGCCCGCGACGTCATGGGCCTGCCGCCCGCCGGCCCCGTTCCCGGCCATCGCGCGGATCTGCTGCTCGTGCGCGCGGGCGGGCTCGATGACGTGATCGCCGACGCCCCCGTGGACCGGATCGTGCTGCGCGCGGGCCGCGTCGTGTCCGCGACGGCGTCCGTCGTCGTCGACCCCTTTCTCACCCAGGCCCACTCTCCCGACCTCCAGGAGGCACCATGACGACCCCATCCCGCCCCGTCCTGCGGCCGGGTGCCGAGATCCTCGGTTTCTCCGACGTCGGCGTGACCTACCCCAACGGCACCCGCGCGCTCGAGGGCGTGGATCTGCGCGTGGGGGCCGGTGAGTTCGTCAGCGTGGTGGGGCCCTCGGGCTGCGGCAAGTCCACGCTCCTCGGCCTGGCCTCGGGCCTCGCGCAGCACACCGACGGATACATGCAGACCGGCACCGACCGGGTGGGGTACGTCTTCCAGGACGCCACGCTGCTGCCGTGGCGCACGGTCGCCCAGAACGTCGAGATGCTGGCCGAGCTCGACGGGATCGGCAAGGCCGAGCGGCGTCGGCGGGCGCAGGAGGCGATCGACCTCGTGGGGCTGTCCGGCTTCGAGCAGTCCCTGCCGCGCGAGCTGTCCGGCGGCATGAAGATGCGGGTGTCGCTGGCGCGCTCGCTGACGCTCGAGCCGGAGCTGTTCCTGTTCGACGAGCCGTTCGGCGCGCTCGACGAGATCACGCGCCAACGACTCGGTGACGAGCTCCTGGGGTTGTTCGCCGCCAAGCGTTTCGCGGGCCTCTTCATCACCCACTCGGTGTCGGAGGCGGTGTACCTGTCCACCCGAGTCGTGGTGATGTCCGGCCGTCCCGGTCGCATCATCCACTCCGTCGAGGTGCCCTTCGACGTCCCCCGCGACCCCGAGGTCCGCTACTCGGCCGACTACATCAACCTCGTCGGCGAGGTTTCCCAGGCACTCGAGGAGGCACACTGATGGACAACACCACCACCGCCACGCCGGCTCTCCGGGCGGGTCGGGCCGCGCCCGGGCCGACCGCCCCGGGTGAGGAGCCGGGCCCCCACGATGGCGCCGGGTCCGGGGACCCGGGGTCACAGTCGGCGACGACGACAACGACGACGACGACGAAGCTCGCGCGTCCGCGACTGACCGCGGACGGCCCGCTGGTGCGCATCGGCGGGCCGCTCGTCGTGTTGGCCCTGGTCCTGGGGCTCTGGTATTTCGTCAGCTACGTGGTCCTGGAACCCTCCCGCCGGTTCCTGATGCCGGCACCGCACGTCGTCATCACCGAGGGGTTCATGGGCCCCAACCTCCAGGCCATGCTCGACGCGCTGGGGCGGACCACGGTGGTGGCGCTGACCGGCCTGGCGATCGCGTTCGTGATCGGCGTGGTGTGGGCCATCCTGATGAGCCAGGAGACGTGGGCGGAGCGCTCCCTGTTCCCCTACGCGGTGGTGCTGCAGTGCATCCCGATTCTCGCGCTGGTGCCGCTCATCGGGTTCTGGTTCGGATTCGGCTTCACCGCGCGGGTGTTCGTCTGCGTGCTCATCGCCCTGTTCCCGATCGTCTCCAACACCCTGTTCGGGCTCAAGTCCGTCGACCCGGGGCTACGGCGTCTCTTCCGGCTCCATCACGCCGGCCGGTTTACCGTACTGCGCAAGCTCGAGGCGCCGGCCGCGCTGCCCGCCCTGTTCGAGGGGCTGCGCGTGGCCGCCGGGCTGTCGGTGGTGGGCGCGATCGTCGGGGACTTCTTCTTCAAGCAGGGCGACCCCGGAATCGGCATCCTCATCGACACCTACCGGGCCCGGTTGCAGTCCCCCGAGCTGTTCGCCTCCATCCTGCTGGCCTCGCTGCTCGGCGTGGCCGTGTTCCTGGCCTTCGGGCTGCTCTCACGCAAGGTGGTGGGCCGGTGGTACAACGCCGAGGACCAGCGGTGACGGCCGCCGTTCCCTGAGTCGGATCCCTGGACTAACCCACAGCCGTGCATTAACCCACATCTGCCCGAGCGGCAACACAACCGAAACGAAGCATCGCTTCACTGTAGATATTGATCACGTCAATACGGGAGACCGGACCCGGTCCCCGGGAGGAGACCCCCATGCGCCGCACCCACACCACCAGGACCGTGCTCTCCGTCGCCGCCCTGTGCACCCTCGGAGCCGCCACACTCACCGCCTGCGGTGGTGGCGACTCCGAGACCGAGGCCGCGTCCGGCTACACCGGTGAGATCGGTGCCGTGGACCTCAGCGCGAGCTGCCCCGCCACCGTGGTGGTGCAGACCGACTGGAACCCGGAGGCCGAACACGGACACCTGTACGAACTCCTGGGGCCGGATCCCACGATCGACGCCGCGGCCAAGGCGGTCTCGGGTCCGCTGTTCGCCTCCGGGGAGTACACCGGTGTGGACGTGGAGATCCGGACCGGCGGGCCGGCGATCGGGTTCCAGCAGGTGACCGCGCAGATGTACCAGGACACCGACATCATGCTCGGGTACGTGGACTCGGACCAGGCCGTGCAGAACTCCCTCAACAACCCGACGGTCGGGGTGTTCGCCCCGCTCGACATCAACCCGCAGATGATCATGTGGGACCCGGAGACCTACCCCGACGTGGCGCGGATCGCCGACCTCAAGGACGAGGACACCCGCGTCCTGTACTTCGAGGGCAACGCGTACATGGACTACCTCACCGGGGAGGGGATCCTGGACCCCGCGCAGGTCGACGGCAGTTACGACGGCTCGCCGTCCAACTTCGTCGCGGCGGGCGGAACGGTCGCCCAGCAGGGCTACGCCAGCGCCGAGCCGTTCATCTACCAGAACGAGGTCGCCGAGTGGGGCAAGCCCGTGGCCTACGAGCTGCTCCACGACACCGGATACCCGATCTACAAGTCCATGATGGCGGTGCGCTCGGCAGAGCTCGAGGACAACGCCGCGTGCCTCGAGCAGCTGGTGCCGGTCCTGCAGCAGGCCGAGGTCGACTACTTCGCCGACCCCGCCCGCACCAACGAGGTGATCGTCGACGCCGTCGAGCAGTTCAACACCGGATGGGTCTACAGCGACGAACTGGCCGACTTCGCCGTCGAGGCCATGCTCGACCGCGAGATCGTCGGCAACGGTCCCGACTCGACGATCGGCAACTTCGACGAGGAACGACTGGCCGACATCGTCGCGCTCGTCTCGGGCATCTACGAGGCCGCCGACGTCTCGATCGCCGAGGACGTCACCCCGGAGAGCATCGCGACCAACCGGTTCATCGACCCGGCCATCGGGATGACCCAGTGAGCGAGACCCAGACGGTGACGCCGCCGGCCGCCACGGCCCCGGACGTGGGCGGACTCGTGGAGGACCTGACCGCGCTGCTCGGCCCGGACCTCGTGCTCACCGACGACCGCAGTCTCGACAAGGCCTCGCAGGACGGCTCCTACCTGAGCCCCATCCTGCGTGCGCAGTGGCCCATCGGACGGCCCGAGGTGGTCGTGCGGCCCACGAGCGTCGAACAGGTCCCCGCCGTCGTCCGGGCCGCGGTCCGGCACGGTGTCCCCATCACCTCTCGGGGCAAGGGCACCGGGAACTACGGGCAGGTGGTCCCGCTCCACGGGGGGCTGGTGCTGGACCTGACCGCGCTGCGGGGCATCGACCACGTGGACCCGGAGGCCGGGACGGTCACCGCGGAGGCCGGGGCGCGCATGATGAGCCTGGAGAAACGCCTCGCGCGGGACGGCTCGCAGCTGTGGATGTATCCCTCGACCGTGCAGTCCACCCTGGGGGGATTCCTTGCCGGGGGGTCCGCCGGTACCGGCACGATCGTCCACGGCCGCAACCACGAGGGGTTCGTCGAGGCGCTCGACGTGGTCTACGCCCACCCGGATGCCGAGATCGTGCACCTGGAAGGCGACGACGCCCAGCCGTTCGTGCACACCTACGGGGTCGCGGGGATCATCGTGCGCGCCACCGTGCGGATCGAACCCCTGCAGGAGTGGCGGTGCGTCTACGCCAGTTTCGACGACCACCACGACGCGTTCTCGGTGGTCCCGCGGATCCACCGGCTCGATCCGGCCCCGCGGCTGTGTTCGGCGGACGGCGCGCACGTGGCCGGGTGCCTGCCGCCCGACGAGGCCATCCCACCCGGCCGGGCCAGTCTGCGGGCGATCGTCGACGCCTCGGTCGTCGACCGGGTGAGCGCCCTGGTCGCCGAGGCCGGGGGAGTGGTGGAGGCGGTCCGCTCAGGGGTCAACGAGTCCATCAAGGTCTCGACCCTGTCCTACAACCACCCCACCCACTGGTTGCAGAAGGCCGAGCCCGACACGTGGTTCCACATGGAATGCCAGGGCGACGCCCTGGTGGAGCGGCTGGACGAGGTCGAGGCCGTCTACCCGGGCGGGACCCTGCACCTCGAGGCCGGCCACGGGCGGATGTTCGGCATGCTCAACGGGCACTACACCGACCCGGACGCCGCCTACGCGGGCGTGCCCGTCCTGGAGGAACTGGGTGTGAAGGTGCACTCCCCGCATCAGTACCGCGTGGACCACGGCACCGAGGAGGTGCGGGCACTCGCGGCCCGGACGGACCCCTATGGCCTGCTCAACCCCGGGCGGTGGGGGTCGTGATCGGGCCCGCACGTCGATACTCGGACCTCAGTACGGTCGAGGCCGCGGATGTGGGCCGGGGCGATCCCGTGGCGGTCATCCCCGCCGGTGCGATCGAGCCCCACGGCCCCCACCTCCCCCTGGCCACCGACCTCATCGTGGCCGAGGCGGTGGCCTCCCGCGCGGTCGAGGAGGCAGCCGGGGTCGACGCCTGGCTCATGCCCGCGCTCGGTTACACCAAGAGCGACGAACACTCCTCGTTCCCCGGGGCGATGTGGATCACCGCGGACACGCTGCTGTCCCAGGTGCGGGAGCTCGGCTCGGCGCTGCGTGCCAGCGGGTTCCGCCGCGTGCTCTTTGTCAACTGCCACGGCGGCAACTCCGCCCTGTTGGAGGTGGCACTGCGGGAACTGCGCCGGCGCAGCGGTCTGCAGACCTTCCTCTACGCCGGTAAAGCCGTGCCGGGGCCCAGTGAACTCGGGATGGGGATCCACGCCGGTTGGGCCGAGACGTCGATGATGCTCCACCTGCGCCCGGACCTCGTGGACATGTCCGTGGCCGAGGCCCGGGTCCCGACCGCGTTGGCCGGCTGCCAGCACATCGGATTCACCGGCCCCGTGAAGTTCGGCTGGCTGGCCGACGACCTGTCCGACACCGGGGTGATCGGCGACCCCACCGGCGCCGACCCCGACACCGGGGCCCGGCTGGTGGCCGATCACGTGGCCACCGTGGTCGGTGCGCTCGGGGAGATCGCAGATTTCGCCCCCGCCCGCTTCGACCCCGCCCGCGGGATCCCGGACGCTGTCCCCGCCGCGGCGGGAGCCGCACGATGACCGCCGCCGAACTGCCCGGTACCCGGGCGGATGAGATCCTGCCGGAACCGGGGGAGGACCCGCTGGCCGCGATGGTGGCCTGGCTCGCCGTCGACCCCCTCGACCCGCCCCTGGGGGTGCTGGCCACCGTCGACCCGGAGGGTACGCCGAGGTGCCGGCACCTCCTGATCTCCGGGGTGAGCGCCGAGGGACCGACCTTCCACACGGACTCGCGGTCCCAGAAGGTGGAGGACCTCGCCGCGAACCCCCGCGCGACCCTCGTCGTCCTCAGCGACGACCGGACCCGCCAGCTCACGATGACCGGCCCCGCGGCGCCCACCGACTCCGACGAGCAACTGCGCACCTACCGCGACCGGACGCCCTATCTCAAGCTCCTGGCCTGGACCAACAGCACCGCCACGGCCGCCCTGCCCCCGGACGGACGCCGCCAGGTGTGGGCGGAGGCCGTCTCGCGGCGCGGACCCGCCCCGCAGGAGCCGCCCGACACCTGGACCGGCTACCGCCTGCGACCCGACACTCTGACGTTCTGGAAGGGCGACGCCGACGCCCCCTCGCACCGGAGACGGTTCCACCTGCGCGACGGTGGGTGGCTGGCCGAGGAGCTCCCTGGCTGAGGACGTCGCCCCGACCCCCAGTGTCCCGCCGACCCCAGCACCCCGCCGCCCCCGACGAGAGAAGCCCCATGATCACCTTCACCGATGCGCTCGTCATCCCCGTCACGGCCGACGACCCCCGGTGGTTCCACGGCTGGGTTCACGTCGACGAGGGCGGGGTGATCGCCGCGCTGGGCCCCGGCGACCCGCCGCCGGGCCTGCCCGGCACCGTCCACGACCTGGGCGGGTCGATCCTGGCGCCGGGGTTCGTCTCCGCGCACAGTCACCTGTTCACCGCCGGGATGCGTGGCATCGCCCCCGATGACACGCTCTACGGGTGGGTCTCGCGGATGGGCGAGATGATGGTCGGGGCGGAGTCCGAGGACCTGTACTGGTTCACCCTCGCCGGCTGCCTGGACTTCCTGCGCAACGGCGTGACCAGCGCCTACAACTTCACGCAGAGCCGGGTGGTGGCGGTGTTCGACCACGCCACCTCGACCCTGGTGGCCGAGCGGGTCCACGACGTCGACTTCCTCACGCGGCAGATCGACGCGCAGGCCGACTCGGGGCTCCGGTGCGTCACCTCGACCCGCCTGGACGATGAGCAGCTGCCCGAGGCGGAGTGCTTCGAGGCGTTCGCCCACGTCACCGAGCACCGCCTGCGCACGGTGCCCCGGGACCTGGACCTCGGCGGCTCGGTGTTCGGGTCGGTGCAGTGGTCGTCGTCGCCCGTCACCGCCGACCGCGAACGCGAGACCATGTCCCGCCACGGGGTCGGGAACCAGGCCCACTTCGTGGAGACCGCCGAGCACCTCCAGGTGCAGCGGGCCAAGTTCGACTGGTACGACCGCGCCGGGGTCCTGGGTCCCGACTTCGCCTTCGGCCACTTCGTCCACCCCACCGAGGACATGGTGCGGCGCGTGGCGGAGACGGACTCCGCCGTGATCTGGCAGGCCACCTCCAACGGGCGGCTGGGCTCGGGCATCGCCGACGTCACCGGGTACCGCGAGGCGGGCATCCGGGTGGGGATGGGGCTGGACGACCAGTCCTGCACCGACGTCTCCGACCCGTTCCAGAACATGCGCATCGGCCTGTACACCCAGCGGGCTGTGCACTCCGACGCCTCGATCCTGGCCGCGCACGAGGTGCTGCGGATGCACACCCTGGGGGGCGCACAGGCGCTCGGCCTGTCCGACCGGATCGGCAGCATAGAGGTGGGCAAGCACGCCGACCTCCTGGTCGTGGACCCGACCGCCCCGGCCACGGGACCGATCTGGGACCCGGTGGCGACGTACGTGTTGGCCTGCTCGCTGCGGAATCTCACCCACGTGTACGTGGGCGGCCGGCTGGTGGCCGAGGGGGCCCGGAGCCTGCACCCGCTCGCGGACGAGGCCGATGCCCAGCTCACCGAGCGCATGGTCCGCTCGGCGCGGGCGCGCGGGTTCATCCCGGCATTCACGCGCCCTGCTCCTGTGGGGACGCGACCGTGACGGCGGGGGGCGGTGGCGCCGTCCTGATCGAGAACTGCGCGATCGCGACCGTGGACGACCGGGCGGCCGAGTACGCCAGCGGTCACGTCCTGCTGATCGGGGGCCGGATCACCGCGGTGGGGGCGGGGCCGTGCGATCCCGCACTCGTGCCCGACGGTGTGGACCGGGTCGACGGCACCGGCTGCCTGGCCACGCCGGGGCTCGTCAACACCCACCACCACCTGTACCAGTGGCTCACCCGCGGACTCGCGGCCGACGCCACGCTCTTCGAGTGGCTCACCGCGTCGTATCCGGTGTGGGCGGGCATCGACGCCGACGACGTCCGCACCGCCGCGCTCGGGGGCCTGGCGCACCTGGCGCTGGGCGGCTGCACCACCACCACCGACCACCACTACGTGGTGCCCGCCGACGCCGGGGACGTGTTCGCCGCCGAGATCTCCGCCGCCGCCACGGTGGGACTGCGCTTCCACCCGTGTCGCGGGTCCATGGACCTGGGCCGCAGCGCGGGTGGACTGCCGCCGGACTCGGTGGTGGAGGGCATCGACGCGATCCTGGCCGGTACCGCCGAGGTGATCGACCGGCACCACGACGCCACGCCGGGGTCGATGTGCCGGATCGCCGTGGCACCGTGCTCGCCGTTCTCGGTGACCGGGGACCTGCTGCGCGCCAGCGCGGACCTGGCCCGTGAGCGGGGCGTGCGCCTGCACACCCACCTGGCCGAGACCGACGACGAGGAGGCGTTCTGCCGCGAACGGTTCGGCAGCACCCCCATGCAGTACATGGAGTCCGTCGGCTGGACCGGCCCCGACGTGTGGTTCGCCCACACCGTGCACCTGGACGACCCCGCGATCGCCGCGATGGCCTCCGGCGGCATGGCGGCCGCGCACTGCCCGGTGTCCAACGGTCGGCTCGGCGCCGGCATCGCCCGCGTCCCCGACATGCTCGCCGCGGGCGTGACCGTGGGGTTGGGCGTCGACGGCGCCGCGAGCAACGAGTCGGGAGTGCTGTGGGAGGAGATGCGCCAGGCCCTGCTGCTGGCCCGGGCCACCCGGGGCCCCCGCGCCGTGGACGTGCGCACCGCCCTGCGGATGGCCACCGCGGAGGGCGCGCGGACGCTGGGCCGCCAGGACGAGATCGGCCGGCTGGCACCGGGCTACCTGGCCGACGTCGCGCTGTGGCGACTGGACACCCCCGCCCACGCCGGCATCGACGACCCGGTGGCCGCCCTGGTGCTGGGCTCTCGCCCGCCCATGGCCGGGGTGTGGGTGCACGGCAGGCGCGTCGTGGCGGACGGCCGGGTCATCACCGTGGACGCCGAGGCCGTGGCCCGGGACGTCGTGGCCGCCCGCCGCCGACTGCTGGCCAAGGCCGGGTGAGGCCCAGTGGACCTGGTCACCGTCACCGAACTGCACCGGCCGCGCACCCGCGACGATGCTCATCGAGCACTGCTGGCCGGTGCGGCGCCCCTGGCCGGAGGGACCGCACTGCACGGTGAGGCGCACCTCCATCCCGCCGGCGCCGCGGCGCCACCGGGGGAGAACACGCCGGCGCTCACCGGGCTGGTGGACCTGCTCGATCTCGGCTGGCCCGACGTCGAGGAGCTCCCGGACGGTGGCCTGCGGGTGGCGGCGACCGCCTCGTTGCGGACCGTGCTCGACCACCCGCTCACCGCGGAGCTGCGGCCGTTCCTGCACGACGCCTTCTCGTGCCTGCTGGCCTCGTGGAAGATCTGGGCCCGCGCGACCTGGGGAGGCAACCTCTGCGCCGCACTGCCCGCCGGCGCCGGCACCGCTGCGGCCTGCACCCTCGGTGCGACCGCGGAGATCTGGACCCCGGACGGCGGCACCCGCACGATCCCCGCCGCCGACGTGGTGACCGGCCCGGGTCACACGTCCCTGGCCCCGGGGGAGATCCTGCGGGCCCTCCACATCCCCGCGGGGGCGGGCCGCGCGCGCTACGCCGTCCGCCGGCACTCGCTGGTGCCCAGCGGCCGCTCCGGGTCACTGGTCACCGGCCGCCTGGACCCCGACGGGAGCTGCACGCTCGTCGTCACCGCGGCGGTCCCCGCCCCGCAGGTCCTGGAGTGGGCCACCCCGCCCCCGCCCGAGGTCGCCGCGGCCGCGGTCCGCGACCTGCGCCACTGGCACGACGACCCCCAGGGTCACCCGAGCTGGCGCCGTCACGTCGCGGGGATCGCGGCCGCCGCCGTCGTCGTCGACCTGTGCGGCGAACCCGGCACCCAGCCCAGCACCCACCCCGGCCAGGAGGAGGAGAGATGAAGATCTCGGTCGACGGGCGCGACTACGCGCCGACCCCGCGGCCCGGCCAGTGTCTGCGGACGCTGCTGCGCGAACTCGGCCAGGTCGCGGTCAAGAAGGGCTGCGACACCGGCGACTGCGGCGCCTGCACGGTGCTGGTCGACGGCGTGCCCACGCACTCCTGCGTCCTGCCCGCCCACCGGGCCGAGGGCGCCGACGTGCACACGGCCGCCGGGGTGCCCGACGAGGTCCCCGCGGCGTTCGCCCGCGCCGCGGGGTTCCAGTGCGGGTACTGCACGGCGGGGATGGTCACCACCGTCACCGGACTGGACCACGCCCCGTGCGCCCGCGACGGTGGCCCGGCCGCGCGGACCGCCGCGATGAAGGGCAACCTGTGCCGGTGCACCGGATACCGCGCGGTCGAGGACGCCCTCGACGGCGCCGCGAACGCCTGCCCGGCCGGAGGGATCGGCAGCCCCGTCGCCGCGCCCGCCACCGACCGCGTCGTGCGCGGGGCCGAGCCGTTCACCCTGGACACCACGCTGACCGGCTGCGCTCACCTCGCGGTGCTGCGTTCCCCGCACGCGCACGCCCGGATCGTGGAGATCGACGCCTCCCGCGCCCTGGCCATGCCCGGTGTGGTGGCCGTCCTGACCCACCACGACGACCCGGACGTCCTGTTCTCCACCGCCCGCCACCAGCGGCGCACCGACGACCCGGACGACACCCGGGTGCTGGACCCGGTGGTGCGCTACCACGGGCAGCGTGTGGCCGCGGTGGTGGCCGAGACCGCTCAGCTCGCTCGCCTGGCCTGCGGGGAGATCGACGTGCGGTACGAGGTCCTGCCGTCGGTGCTGGACCCCGAGGCGGCGCGGCAGCCCGGGGCCCCGGTGGTCCACGGGGACAAGAGCCCCGGGTCCCATCGGATCGCCGACCCCGCGCGCAACGTGGTGGCGAGCTGGCGTGGCGCGGTGGGGGACGTCGACGCCGGGGTGGCCCGCGCCGCGCACGTGGTCACCGGGACCTGGAGCACCTCGCGGGTGCAGCACACGCACCTGGAGACGCACGCGGTGATCGTCCGCCACGTCGACGGCGGGCCCCGGTGCGGCGGCGCCCTCGACATCCGCTCGTCCACGCAGGTGCCGTTCCTCGTCCGGGACGAGCTGGCGTGGATCTTCGGCCTGGAGCGGGACGACCTGCGCGTCCACGCCGCTAGGGTGGGCGGGGGATTCGGCGCCAAACAGGAGATGATCGTCGAGGACCTGGCCGTCCTGGCCGCCCTGCGGACCGGGCGCGACGTGGTGTGGGAGTACACCCGCGCCGAGCAGTTCACCTCCGCCACGGTGCGGCACCCCTACCGGGTGACGGCGACGGTCGCGTGCGACGCCCGTGGCCGGCTCACCGCGCTCGACCTGGACGTGCTCTCCGACGCGGGCGCGTACGGCGGGCACTCGGCGGGCGTGATGTTCCACTCGATCACCGAGTCGGTGGAGCTGTACCGCTGCCCGGCCAAGCGCGTGGCGGCCGAGGCCGTCTACACCACCACCGTCCCGTCCGGCGCCTTCCGCGGGTACGGGCTGGGGGAGGTGGGGTTCGCGCTCGAGAGCGCGCTCGATGAGCTCGCCGAGGCCGCCGGGATCGACCCCGTCGAACTACGGCGGCGCAACGTGGTGCGCCCGGGTGACCGGTTGGTGAGCTCCGCGGGCGACGACGACGAGCTGGCCCTGTCCTCCTACGGACTCGACGACTGCCTGGACCTCGTCGCCGGAGCCCTGGAGTCGGGACGGGGGGAGTCGGCCCCTGCCGGGTGGTCCGAGGGGAGCGGGGTCGCGGTGTGCATGATCGCCACCAACCCGCCGGGGGGCCACCACGGCTCCGCCCGCGTGGAGATCGACGTCGACGGCACCGTGCACGCCTACGTGGGCACCGCCGAGTTCGGCAACGGCACCGCCACCGTGCACACGCAGATCGTGGCCGAGGTGCTCGCGGTCCCGTCCGACTCGGTGGTGCTGCACGCCTCGGACACGGCGCAGCTCACCCACGACACCGGTGCGTTCGGGTCGGCCGGGACGGTGGTGGGCGGTCGCGCGCTGCACCGGGCCGCCACCCGAGTGGCCGACCTCCTGCGGGCCGGCGCCCACCTGCCCGTGTCCGCCGAGGGCTCCGCCGACGGGCTCGGTCGGCAGGCGGCCTTCACCGTCCAGGGCGTCCGCGTGGCCGTGTGTCCCGACACGGGCACGGTCCGGGTGCTGCAGAGCGTCCACGCCGTCGACGCCGGGCGGGTCCTCAACCCGCAGCAGCTGCGGGGTCAGGTGGAGGGCGGCGTCGCCCAAGCCCTGGGGGCGGCGCTGTACGAGCAGGTGATGCTCGACGACACCGGCGCGGTGGCCAACGCGACCCTGCGCCACTACCACCCGCCCCGCATGGGAGACGTGCCGCGCACCGAGGTCTTCTTTGCCAACACCGTCGAACCCCAGGGCGTCCTGGGCGCCAAGTCCATGTCCGAGGCGCCCTACTGTCCGGTCGCGGCGGCCGTCGGCATCGCCGTCCGGCGGGCCACGGGGGTGCGACAGGACTCCATCCCGCTGACGCCGGACCGGGTGTGGATGCGCTCGTTCGCGCCGACGCCGATCGGGGTCAACGCGTGAGCGCGCGGGTTCTGCGGGTGACGGGAGCCTCAGCGGTCTGGTCCCCGGGTCGCGCGTCCACCGAGCCCACGACGCTCGAGTGCGTGGACGGGAGGATCGCCGACGGTGTTAGTTCTGGCGGTGCTGAGTCTGCCGAGACCCTCGACGCCGACGGCGGGGTGATCACCCCGGGGCTGGTCAACGCGCACCATCATCTGCTGCAGAGCGCGTTCCGGACGCTGCCCGGCACGCGGGGGGTGGAGATGTCAGTCTGGCTCGCTCGGATGCGGCAGGCCTACGTCGACGCCCGCGTGGACCCGGACCTGGTGGGGCTCGCCGCCCGGGTGGCGCTGGCCGAGTCGCTGTTGTGCGGGGTCACCACCGTCGCCGATCACCACCTGACCTGGCCGCCCGGTGTGGACCCGGTGCAGATCGCGGGGGCCGCCTTCGACGCGGCGGGTGACGTGGGTGCCCGCCTGGCGTTCGTCCGCGGCACCGTGGGCTGCGACCCGGACGCGGCCGCCTCGTCGGTGGCGCGGATCCACGCCGCGCACCTGACCGGAGCGCGGGACGGGGTGACCGGGGATGGCATGCGGCAGCTCGCCGTGGGCCCGTCGGGGATCCACGCCGACGGACCCGCCACGTTCGGCGCCCTCGGCGAGGTCGCTCGGGACCTGGGCTTGCGTCGGCGCACGCAGGCCAACGAGCAGGTCGACGTGGCCCGCGCCGCCGAGCTGTACGGGCGGCGGCCCCTGGATCTGCTGGACGAGTGGGGCTGGCTCGCCCCCGACGTCACCCTGGCCCACCTGTGCGACATCACCGACTCCGAGGTGGCGCTCGTCGCGGGGTGCGGGGCCTCCGTCACCCACGCCCCGGCCTGCGATCTGCCCATGGGGTGGGGCGTGGCCCCCGTCGCGCGGCTACTCGACGGTGGGGTGCGCGTCGGACTGGGCACCTCGGGCGGCGGGAGCAACGACGCCGGACATCTTCTCGCCGATGCCCGGCTGGCCATGCAGGTCGCCCCGCTGGCCGGGCGGCCGATGGACGCTCTCGAGGCGCTGACCATGGCCACCGCCGGTGGGGCGGACGGACTGGGCCGGACCGAGCTGGGCCGATTGACTCCGGGATCGGCGGCCGACCTGGTCGTGTGGGACGTCTCGGGCGTGGCGGACGCCGGTGTGGCCGACCCGGTCCCCGGCCTGCTGTGGGCCGATCCGGGCCGACGTCCCCGTCACGTGGTGGTGGGCGGAGTCGTGGTGGTGCGGGACTTCCAGCTGGTCCGGTGCGACGAGCGTGCCGTGGCCTCCGAGCTGCGCCGCGAGTGCGCACGGAGGGGGATCGGGCGGTGACCTGGGGTGCCCTGCGACCCCTGTGCAGGGCACTGCAGGTCAGAGCGTTGGCGAGGACCGCGGCTCAGGACCCGCGGTAGGTGCTGTAGCCGAAGGGCGACAGGATCAACGGCACGTGGTGGTGGGCGGCCGGATCGGTGACCTCGAAGCACACCACCGCCTCAGGGTAGAAGCCGCGAAGGCCTTTTGAGCGCTGGTAGGCGCCGGTA
This sequence comes from Dietzia natronolimnaea, assembly GCF_002289575.1. Taxonomy (GTDB): domain Bacteria; phylum Actinomycetota; class Actinomycetes; order Mycobacteriales; family Mycobacteriaceae; genus Dietzia; species Dietzia natronolimnaea_A. Next base: position 66,813 of record NZ_NTGA01000016.1, on the reverse strand, counting down.
TCGAAGTGCAGGCGGTACACCCCGGCGCCGATCTCGACCCCTCCCAGCTCGGGCGCCCGTCCGTCGTCGTCGGTGGTGCCGGTGGCCAGTACCGCGCCCGCGGCGTCGGTGAGCAGATACGCCAGTCCGGACGCGGGGGCCCCGGTGGACGTGTCCAGCGCGTGGGTGCTCAGGGACATCAGGTGCTCCTCACAGTGTGCCGGTGTCGAGCAGCCGGTCCAGTCGCAGGGCGTTGATCCTCGCGAGGTGGTCGCGGGTGCACGCGAGCTCCTCGGCCGGGTCGAGCGCGATCCTCCGGTCGAGCTCGTCCACGATCTCGCGCGCCGACAGCCCGGTGGCGCAGACGAGGAACGCGTGCCCGAAGTGCTCGGCGTGGCGCCGCTGCCCGTCGGCCAGGCGCCGCGCAAGCTCGGCATCAGCGGTCGCCGCCGCGCTCTGCTCGCGGGCCGAGGCGCCCTTGACCGGTTCGGATCCCGCGCCCGCTCTCGGCCCGATCGGCGGGTGCGCGTCGACCGCGGACAACACCTCGGCGTCGCTCTGGTCGGCGAGCACCCGTCGGGCCGCGGTGTGCAGGGCCGTTCGCGAGCCATACGGCCGGCCCCCGAGCACCGTGCGCGCCCACCCGGCCGAGCCCGAGAGCTCCGTCAGTGCGGGCAGCAGGTCTTCCGCGGGTGCGGAGTCGAAGTCGCGCACGGCGGCGTCGTCGTCGGTCGCCGTCGCCTCGGCGGTGTCCTGGGGCATTGGTTCATCATGGCAGTCGACGGGGCCCGGATCGCCGACGACGCGGGAGTCGTAACGCGCTGTAACAACCGCGGCCGCCGGACCTGCCGCCATTGTCGTCGCCGGGTGCGCTGCCCTCTGACCTGGGGTGCCCTGCTCACCCTCCGCAGGGCACCCCAGGTCAGGGGCTGTGCCGGGTGCTCGGAGCCGGGGGTGGGGGCGGTCCTCGGCACCGGTGTTACACGGCCGACACACGGTGGTATTAGCGTGATCGACACGCCCCGGCGCGCTGACGCTCCGAGCACGAGAGGACCCGCCGATGAAGCTCACCCCCCGCGAAATGGACAAACTCACCCTGTTCACCGCGGCGGAGGTGGCCCGGCGGAGGCTCGACCGCGGAGTGCTGCTCAACATCCCGGAGGCCACCGCGCTCATCTCGTGGGAGATCGTCGAGCACGCCCGCGACGGTCGCACCGTCGCCGAGTGCACGGACCTCGGGCGCCGGGTCCTGGATGCCGGGCAGGTCATGGCCGGTGTGGTGGAGCGGCTGCCGATGATTCAGGTCGAGGCCACCTTTCCCGACGGCTCCAAGCTGGTGACCGTGCACGATCCCGTCGGCCCGGTGGAGCAGCAGGAATGACCGCTCACGTCCCGGCCCACCCGCACGCCCACGCGCATCAGCACACCGACCCGGCCACCGCCCGGATCGTCGTGGCGCTGGGTCCGGAGTCCGAGCAGATGCCCGATCTGGGGATCCCGGCCGCTGCGCCCGGGCGTGGGCTGTCCGACCTGGTGGCGGCGGAGGGCCAGGCGGGTGACCTCGTCGTCGTCGTCCCCATGACGTTCGGCCGCGCACCGGCGATGATCGCCGACTGCGCCCGCACCCTCCGCGACGTCCGGGGCCGTACCGGCGGCACGCGGCTCGCGCTGGCCGCGCCGCTGGGCGACGCCACGATGCTGGTCACCCGACTGCGCGCCGCGATCCGACGCCGCGATCTCGCCGACGCCGCGGCCGATTCGGTGCTGGTCGTGAGCCCGGCGATCGACCCGTTCGCCGACGCCGAACTCTTCCGCCTCGCCCGCCTCGCCCGGCAGTACGGCCGGCCCGAGCTGGTGGAGGTCGCATTCCACGGTGGCGCCGAGCCGGACCCCGACCTGGCCGGCGGTCTCGCGCGTCTCGATGCGCTCGGTGCACAGCGACCGGCCATCGTGAGCGCCACACTGGCGCCGGCCCCGCCCACCGGCCGCGATCTGCCCGGCGAGGGCGAGTACCTGATGGGCCCGGCCGTCGTGCGCAGCATCATCGACACCCGTGTGCGCGAGGCGGTCCACCGGCTCGACCACGGCGCTGGTGGTGTTACAGGCGCAGATGGCATCGACGCGGCGCTCAACGCCGAGGACGGCCACGGTTACGCCCACTCCCACGTGGCGGCCGACGGCAGCGTCTACACCCACTCGCACTAGACACCACCTCACAGACCCACCCCACCCACCACCCAGAGGAGCGCGATGTCCGGATCCGGGAAGTACCAGTACGGCGACGGCGACATCACGCTGGGCGCCGGTCGCGCGACCATCGAGCTCGAGGTCACCAACACCGGCGACCGCGCGGTCCAGGTGGGCTCGCACTACCACTTCTTCGAGTCCAACCGGGAGCTGCGCTTCGACCGGCCGGCCGCTTACGGGCGCCACCTGGCGATCGGCGCGGGCCTGGCGGTGCGGTTCGAACCCGGGCAGACCCGCACGGTGCGGCTGGTGGACTACGCCGGCGAGCGCGTCTGCCGCGGCTTCTCCGGACTGGTCGACGGGCCCCTCGACGACCCGGCCGTGCGGGAGCGCGCGCTGGAGCGGATGCACGACGGCGGGTTCCTGTGTGTCGGCGCTGAGGTGTCCGATAACGCTGGGGTGCCCGATGACGACGACGACGAGGCCGGGCGCCACGCCGAGGGCCCGCCGACCGTGCTCCCCCGCGCGACCTACACCGACATCTACGGACCCACGATCGGTGACCGGTTCACGTTGGCGGACACGGTGCTGACCGTCGAGGTCGAGACCGACCACAACGCTGTCACGACCAACGGCTCCAGCGGCTACGGCCAGGAGGCCGTCTACGGCGGCGGCAAGGCGATCCGGGACGGCATGGCGCAGGACCCGGCGGGAACGCGGGCCTCGGGCGCGCTGGACCTGGTGATCACCGGGGCCACGATCCTCGACGCCGTGATCGGGGTGGTCAAGGGCGACATCGGGGTGCGCGACGGCCGGATCGTGGCCGTGGGCAAGGCCGGCAACCCGCACCTGCAGGACGGCGTCCACCCGGACCTGGTGATCGGCCCCGGCACGGAGGTCGTGGCGGGCGAGCACAAGATCGTCACCGCCGGGGGAGTGGACACCCACATCCACTTCATCGCACCGCAGCAGGTGGACGAGGCCCTGTCCAACGGGGTGACCACCATGTTCGGTGGCGGGACCGGCCCGTCCGACGGCACCAAGGGGACCACCTGCACGCCGGGCGCCTGGAACATAGGCCGGATGCTGCAGGCCGCCGACGGGTTGCCGGTGAACATCGGGATCCTGGGAAAGGGCAACACCTCCCAGCCGGAGTCGGCGGTCGAGCAGATCGTCGCCGGCGCGGCGGGCCTGAAGATCCACGAGGACTGGGGGACCACCCCGGCAACCATCCGCTGCGTGCAGGAGGTCGCGGACGAGTACGACGTGCAGGTGGCAATCCACACCGACACCCTCAACGAGTCCGGCTTCTACGAGGACACCCGCGCCGCGCTCGGCGACTCGACCATCCACACGTTCCACTCCGAGGGCGCCGGCGGCGGACACGCGCCCGACATCCTGCGGGTGTGCGGTGAGCCCAACGTCCTGCCGGCGTCCACCAACCCGACGCTGCCCTACACCGTGAACTCGGTCGACGAGCTGCTCGACATGGTGATGGTGTGCCACCACCTGTCGCACGACATCCCGGAGGACGTGAGCTTCGCCGACTCCCGCGTGCGGGCCGAGACCATCGCCGCGGAGACCGTGCTGCACGACGAGGGAATCATCTCGATCTTCTCCTCCGACTCCCAGGCCATGGGGCGGATCGGCGAGTCGTGGCAGCGGGCGTTCCAGACGGCCCACCACTGCCGGGTCGAACGCGGGCCGCTGCCCGAGGACAGCGATCGCAACGACAACGAGCGGGTCCTGCGGTACGTCGCCAAGATGACCATCAACCCCGCCATCGCCGCCGGGATCGCCGACCACCTGGGCTCGATCGAACCCGGCAAGCTCGCGGACCTGGTGGTGTGGCCGGCCGAGTCCTTCGCCGCCAAGCCGTCGCTGGTGATCAAGGGCGGGATGATCGTGTGGGCGCCGATGGGTGACCCCAACGCCTCGCTGCCCACCCCGCAACCCGTGATCTACCGGCCGATGTTCGGCGCGTACGGCGGGGCCATGCAGTCCACCCGGGTGACGTTCCTGTCCGCGGCCGCGATCGAGGCCGGCGTGCCCGAGCAACTTGGCCTGACCTCGCCGTGCCTGCCCGTGCGCCGGTGCCGCGGGATCGGGAAGAAGGACATGGTCCGCAACGACCGCTGCCCGCGGATCGAGGTGGACCCCGACACCTACGTGGTGACCGTCGACGGCGAGCCCGCCACCATCGCCCCCGCGACCACCCTGCCGCTGGCCCAGCTGCACTATCTGGCATGAGCGGCTCCGACCTGTCGCGGCTGCTGCTCGCGCTGCAGTTCACCGACTCGTCGTTCCCCTCGGGGATGTACACCCTGTCCCACGGGCTCGAGGGGCTGGCCCAGCGGGGTGAGGTCGACGCCCGGCGCCTGCCGCAGGTGCTGCACTCGATGCTGCGCCACGCCATCGGTCCCGCGGACTCCGTCGCGCTGGCACTCGCGTGGGCGGCCACCCGCGAGCACGGAAACCGGGACGCAGAGGCGCCGATGGAGGCGCTGACCCGCATCGACCGACGCCTGCACGCCACCCGGCTGACGCGGGAACTGCGCGACGGCGCCACCCGGACGGGCAAGCAGGTGCTGGATCTGGCGGCCGAGTTGCTCGACGACCCGGTGGTCAGCGCCTGGAACGGCCACGTCCGAGCCCGCCGGTCGCCCGGGTCCCAGTCCGTGGTGATGGGTGTGGTGTACGCGCGTGGGGGACTGGACCAGCGCGACGCCGTGGCGGCGGATCTGACCGCCGTGGTGATCAGCCTGGCCGGCGCCGCACTGCGACTGCGGCTGGCCGACCACCGCAGTGCCCAGGCGCTGGTCCGCGGGGCGGCGCCCGTGATCGAGGAGGTCGCCGACGCCGCCGTCGGCACCGTGCTGGAGGATCTGGGCGGGTTCGCGCCGATACTGGACCTGGCCAGTTGTCACCACGAGAACTCCGACGCTCGGCTCTTCGCCAGCTGAGGACACGACGGACACGCCACAACGGAAGGGAACGCACATGACCGAGGGACGAGGCGTGCTGCGCATCGGGATCGGCGGGCCCGTGGGCTCGGGCAAGACCGCGTTGATCGAGGCGCTGGTGCCGTTGCTCATCGAGCGCGGTCGGGAGCCCGCGGTGATCACCAACGACATCTACACCCAGGAGGACGCCGAGCACGTCCGCCGCACGCTGGCGGGCGTCCTGGACCCCGCCAAGGTCGTGGGCGTGGAGACCGGCTCGTGCCCCCACACCGCGGTCCGCGACGACCCCACCATGAACCTGGCCGTGGGCGCCGAGATGCTCGAGGAGCACCCGGACGTCGACACCCTGATCTTCGAATCCGGCGGGGACAACCTCACGCTGACGTTCTCACCCGCGCTGGTGGACCTGTTCCTCTTCGTACTGGACACCGCCGAGGGCGAGAAGATGCCACGCAAGCGGGGCCCCGGCATCACGGAGTGCGACCTGCTGGTGATCAACAAGATCGACATCGCCCAGTACGTGCGCTGCGACCTGGGGGTGATGAGCTCCGACGCCGACCGCGTGCGCTCGGGCAAGCCCGTCGTGCTGACCGACTGCCTCAGCGGCACCGGGGTCGACGAGGTGTTGGATTACTTCGAGTCGCGTCGCGCGGACCTGCTGCCGAGCGCGTGACCGGGCCGGTTTCCCGGGCCGACCGGCTGGCACGCGCGGCCGACCCCGGTCACGTCTCGCCGGCCGTGGCGGCCGGCCCGGTAAACGCGGCCGGGTCGCTGCCCGTGGGATCGCCGGGCAAGGTCGGCGTCCTGGACCTGGACTACCGGGTCGCCGACGACGGGCGAACCGTCCTGGCCGACCGCTACCAGAAGTCCCCTCTACAGGTGATGCGCCCGCTGTACGTCGATCCGGGCCTGCCCCACGTGCCGGTCACCTATCTCATGTCCACCGGCGGTGGAGTGGTCGGCGGCGACAGGCTGGACATCGACGTCCGGCTGGCCGACCGGTCCCATGCGGTGATCACGACCCAGGCCGCCACCCGGATCCACCGCATGGACGCGGGGTACGCCACCCAGAACGTCACGCTGACGCTGGGCGCGGGGGCGGTGTGCGAGTGGGTTCCCGACCCCCTCATCCCGTATGCCGGGAGCCGGTTCCAGCAGAGCCTGCGGGCGACGGTCCCCGAGGACGCGGTGCTGATGGTCTCCGACGTCCTCACCGCCGGCCGGGTGGCCCGCGGTGAGCGGTGGGCGGTGGACGCGCTGGTCTCGCGGGTGGAACTCGCCCGGCCCGACGGCACTCCGGTGGTGGTGGATGCCACCAGGATCGCCGGGGGGTCCGGTGGGTTCGACGACGACCTGGTCACCGGCGGGTCCGATGCCATCGGCACCCTGTTCGTCCTGGCGCCGGGGCCGGCGACGGACCTGGCGGACTCGATGAGGGCGGGTGTCGACCCCTCCGCCGGCGTGTGTGGTGTGAGCACCCTGCCCGAGGGGTGCGGGGCGTGGTCCCGGGTGGTGGGCGGCAGCCCGGAGGCGGTGGAGGCCGCAGTGCGTGCGATGTGGTCCGCCGCGCGCGGGCACGTGCTGGGGGCGTCGGCGCCCGATCTGCGCAAGGGCTGAGAAACGCAGGGTTCACTGAAGGTGGACGCAGGCAACACGCACGAAACACGGCGGAACCGTGCGGCTCACATGAAACTCATAACTTTGGCTTCATCGAGCGTCGATCCCCGAGAAGCGGGGGCCATCGACCGCCCGCCCACGGCAAGGATGAACCCGCGTGAATCCCATCTCCAGACGCACCGTCGCCGCCGCCGCACTGGTGGTCCTCGGGGCCGGTGCTCTCACCGCCTGCGGTAACCGGACCTCGGACACCGCCGCAGCCTCCGCCGAATCATGTGTGGACACCTCCGGTGACACCATCAAGATCGGGTCGCTGCACTCGCTCTCGGGCACCATGGCGATCTCCGAGAGGACGGTGCGCGACTCGGTCGCGCTCGCCGTGGAGCAGATCAACGCCGACGGCGGCGTGATGGGCAAGCAGATCGAGACGGTCGTCGAGGACGGCGCGTCCGACCCGGCCGTGTTCGCGGAGAAGGCACAGAAGCTCATCACCAGCGACTGCGTGGCCGCGATCTTCGGAGGGTGGACGTCGTCCTCCCGCAAGGCCATGCTGCCGGTCGTCGAGGACGCCAACGCGCTGCTGTACTACCCCGTCCAGTACGAGGGCCTGGAGTCGTCCCCGAACATCTTCTACACGGGCGCCACGACCAACCAGCAGATCGTCCCCGGCCTCGAGTACCTCAAGGAGCAGGGCGTGGAGTCGATGTACCTCGTCGGCTCGGACTACGTCTTCCCGCAGACCGCCAACCGCGTCATCAAGGCGTGGGCGGAGGCGAACGACGTCGAGATCCTCGGCGAGGACTACACGCCGCTCGGGTCCACCGACTTCTCCACCATCGTCAACAAGGTGCGCACCGCCGATCCGGACGCGGTCTTCAACACCCTCAACGGCGACTCCAACGTCGCGTTCTTCCGCGAGTACACCAACGCCGGCCTCACCGCCGAGAACACCCCGGTGATCAGCGTGTCGATCGCGGAGGAGGAGGTGCAGGGCATCGGCGCGGCCAACATCGAAGGCCAGCTCACGTCGTGGAACTACTACCAGACCATCGACAGCCCGGAGAACACCTCGTTCGTCGAGGCGTTCAAGGCCAAGTACGGCGACGACAGGGTCACCTCTGACCCGATGGAGGCCGCATACACCTCGCTGTTCTTGTGGAAGAACACCGTCGAGAAGGCGGGCAGCTTCGACGTCGCCGAGATCCAGGAGAACGCCGGCGGGGTCAGCTTCGACGCCCCGGAGGGCACCGTGACGATCAACGGGGACAACAACCACATCTCCAAGACGGCGCTCGTCGGGGAGATCCGCCCCGACGGTCTGATCTACGAGGTGTGGAGTTCGGGCGAGCCCATCGAACCGGACCCCTTCCTCGAGGGCTACGACTGGGCCGGAGACCTGTCCGGTAACTGACCTGGTCACAAGCCCACTACCCCCCGCGGCGGCCCCGGCGAACGGGGCCGCCGCGGGGGGTGAATGCAGGAGAAAGGAGCCGGTGTGGACGTCATCATCGGTCAACTCGCGACAGGATTGAGCATCGGTTCGATCCTTCTGCTCGCCGCGCTCGGACTGTCCCTGACCTTCGGGCAGATGGGCGTCATCAACATGGCGCACGGCGAGTTCATCATGGCCGGGTGTTACACGGCCTACGTCATCCAGCAGTTCGTCGCCGCCTCCGGGGCGGGGCTGGCGATCTCCCTCGCCGCGGGGTTCGTGGTGGGCGGGATCCTCGGGGTGATCCTCGAGGTGCTGCTCATCAGACGGCTGTACGCCCGTCCGCTCGACACGCTGCTCGTGACCTTCGGCGTCGGGCTGGTCCTCCAGCAGGTCGCGCGCGACATCTGGGGCGCCCCCGCCGTCAACGTCGAGGTGCCCGCGTTCCTGCGCGGCAACCTGGTGCTGTTCGGCGCATCCGTCCCGTACACCCGCGTCTTCATCTTCCTGCTGGCCATCGCGTGTGTCGCCGCGCTGATGGCGGCCATGCGGTTCACCCCGATGGGGCGGCGCATCCGGGCGGTCACGCTGAACCGTGATCTCGCCGAGAGCTCCGGCATCAACTCCCGGCGCAGCGACCTGACCACCTTCTTCATCGGTTCCGGACTGGCCGGCGTGGCGGGCGTGGCGTTGACGCTGATCGGGTCGACGAGCCCCACCATCGGGCAGTCGTACCTCATCGACGCCTTCCTCGTGGTGGTGGTCGGGGGCCTCGGTCAGCTGCGGGGCGCGGTCATCGCCGCCTTCGCCCTGGGGATCCTCAACTCGTTCTTCGAATACTCCACGACCGCGTCCGTGGCGAAGGTGCTCGTCTTTGTGACGATCATCGTCTTCCTCCAGATCCGCCCGCAGGGGCTGTTCGCCGTCAAGACCAGGAGCCTGGCATGACCGACACCGCCACCCTCGGCACCACCACCCCGGACCCGGCCGAACCCCCCTCGGGACGTCGGTTCCGTCCGCCTCGTCTACCTCTGCCCGGTGCGCTGACCACCGAGGGAGAACGTCCCCGCTGGGTGTTCTGGGCGGCGCTCGCCGTCGCCGCGATCCTCATCTTCGGCGTCGCCCCACTTTTGCTCAGCGAGTTCCGACTCAACCTGTTGGCCAAGTTCTTCTGCTTCGGCATCGTCGCCAGCGGCATCGGGCTGGCGTGGGGGCGGGGCGGGATGCTCACCCTGGGCCAGGGCGTCTACTTCGGCGTCGGCGCGTACGCCATGGCGATGTACCTCAAGCTCGCCGACGCCCGCGATCGCGGTGGGCCCGACGCCCTGCCGGACTTCATGCAGATCGCCGGGATGCGGTCGCTGCCCGGGTACTGGGAGCCGTTCGCCTCGCCGGTGTTCGCCCTCGCGGTGATCCTGCTCCTGCCGCCCCTGCTGGCCTTCGGGTTCGGATACCTGGTGTTCAACCGCAAGGTCAAGGGCGCCTACTTCGCGATCCTGTCCCAGGCACTCGCGGCAGCCGCCGCGATCTTCCTGGTCAGCCGCCCCGAGCTCGGCGGCTCCAACGGCCTCAACCGGTTCACCGGCTTCTTCGGCTTCGCCCTGTCGGACCCGGCGAACCGTCAGATGTTGTACTTCATCACCGGTGGCGCGCTCATCGGGGTGGTGTTGCTGGTCCGGCAGTTCATGCAGTCGCGCTTCGGTGAGCTGCTCGTCGCCGTCCGCGACCAGGAGGAGCGGGTCAGGTTCCTGGGCTACGACCCCGCCCTGGTCAAATCCCTGGCCTACGCGGTCGCCGCCTTCGCGGCCGGGATCGCCGGTGCGCTGTTCGTCCCGATCGTCGGGATCATCTCGCCCTCGGCGATCGGCATCGCCCCGTCGATCGCGTTCCTCATCGGTGTCGCGATCGGTGGCCGGGCCACGTTGCTCGGCCCGGTCCTCGGGGCGATCGGTGTGGCCTGGGCGCAGACGACCTTCTCCGAGGCCTACCCGTCGCAGTGGACCTACCTGCAGGGCGTGCTCTTCATCGTCGTCGTGGGCTTCCTGCCCGGCGGCCTGGCCAGCCTGTTCGTCATCCGCCGGCGTCGCGCATCCACCGAGTCGGGCCGCGCGACCCCCGCCGGCACCGGATCCACCACCACAGAGGAGACCTCATGACCCCCACGGCTGTGGCCACCGGCGCGCGGACGGGACGGACCTACCTGGAGGTCCGCGGTCTCACCGTGACGTTCGACGGCTTCCGCGCGGTCGACGGTGTGGACCTGACCCTGATCCAGGGTGATCTCAAGTTCCTCATCGGGCCCAACGGAGCGGGCAAGACCACTGTCGTCGACGCGATCACCGGACTCGTCCCGGCGACGGGGACGGTCGACAAGACCGGGCAGCCGGTCCTGGGGATGAAGACGCACAAGATCGCCCGCATGGGGATCGGCCGGACCTTCCAGACGGCCAGCATCTTCGAGGACCTCACCGTGGAGCAGAACCTGGACATCGCGGCCGGCTCCGGTCGGGGATGGCTGACCCTGCTCCGCCGCCGCCGGGGACGCGCGACGGTGGTCGCCGAGGCCCTGGAGACGATCGGCCTCGAGCACCTGGCCAGCACAAAAGCCGGGGTGTTGGCCCACGGGCAGAAGCAGTGGCTGGAGATCGGCATGCTGCTCGTCCAGGATTCCGACGTGATGCTCCTCGACGAGCCCGTGGCCGGTATGGGGGCGGAGGAGCGCAAGGCCACCGGTGAGCTGCTGCAGCGCATCGCCGCCGAACGCACGGTGGTCGTGGTGGAACACGACATGGACTTCATGCGGGACTTCGCCACCTCCGTGACCGTCCTGGCGGCCGGGAAGGTCCTCGCCGAGGGCACGGTCTCAGAGATCCAGGCCGACCCCAAGGTCCAGCAGGTGTACCTGGGCACCGCGGCCGCCACGGGCACGGAACTGGAAACCGGCACCGAACTCGAGAAGGAGTCAGGCGAATGAGTGCACTGCTGACGATGTCGGGCGTCCGCGCCGGATACGGCGGGTCCGAGGTCCTCCACGGGATCGACCTGGAGGTGCCCGCCGGCGGCGTGGCCGCTGTGCTCGGGCACAACGGGGCGGGCAAGACGACCCTGCTGCGGGCGGCCGTCGGGCTGCTGCCGTGCAAGGCCGGCCGGATCACCTTCGACGGCCGGGAGATCACCGGACTCAAGCCCCACGCCCGCGTGGCGATGGGGATCGGTTACGTGCCGCAGGGCCAGCAGTCGTTCACCCAGCTCACCACGGCCGAGAACCTGCGGGTCGTGGCCGATGGCCGCAAGGGGGGTAAGGCGCTCATCGACGAGTCCCTGGACCTGTTCCCGGCCCTGAAGGAATTGCTGGACCGGAAGGCCGGCCTGCTCTCCGGGGGGCAGCGCCAGCAGTTGGCGATCGCCCGGGCGCTCATCACCGAGCCCCGACTGCTGGTGCTGGACGAGCCGACCGAGGGCATCCAGCCCAACGTCGTGGCCGAGATCGAGCGGATCATCGTGGATCTGGCCTCCCGCGGTGACCTGTCGGTGCTGTTGGTCGAACAGCACGTCGGGTTCTCGCTGCGTGCCTCGGACGTCTACTACGTGGTGGAGTCGGGACGGGTCACCCACTCGGGTGCCTCCGACGACACCGCCACCCACGAGGTCGCCTCGGCGCTGGCGATCTGATCCGGGCGGGCCCCTCTCGTCAAGACCGTTCGGCACACATCGGCCGAGAGGCAGGTGTGCGGAACGCTCTTCTCGATGCCGCGGGCCGGGCGGTCGGGCCGGTCAGCGCGGCGCGGGCCGGGCCAGACCTCCCGCGAGCCAGTCCACGAGATCGGCCACGTACTCGCGGTGGGGCGGGGCGGCGTCCGGGGGATCGCACGCCCGCGCCGCGAGCTCGGCGGTGAGCATCACGATGAGCTGCCGGACCCGGTGGCCGGCGAGGTCCCGGCCGCAGCGGGCGGTCGCGGCGGATACCAGCATCTCGAGTTGGTCCTGCAGCGCGGTGCCGGCGACCGGGCGGTCGGTGAGTGTGCGGTCGACCTCCGCGAGCGCCCCGACCTGGGCGATCACCCGGAGGGTGCAGCGGCCCTCGTCGTCGTCCAACAGGTCCGCCAACGGTGACACCACCGCCCGGACGATCTCCGCCAGGTCGGGGGCGGACTGGGCCGACGACGGGGCCGACTGGGCCGACTGGGCCCACCTCTGCAGATCGGCCCGACGTTCGTCCTCCATGCGCAGGACCCCGCGGAGCAGAACGTCCTCCAGCAGGCCCATGCGACCGCCGAAGTGATAGTTGATCGCCGAGTCGTTGCCCTGGCCGGCGTCGCCGACGATGTCGCGGATCCGCGCCGTGCGCCACCCGTCGGAGGCGAAGCGCCGCAGTCCGGCCTGGTACAGGGCCTCTCGGGTGGCGGACGAGCGGGGCCGGGGTGACAGGGAGGTGGAGCGGGGCACCCGCCCGAGTCTAGATCGCCTCTTCCGCTTTTTTAACAGGGAGTGTTAACTGGGTCCATGACCCGCACCGCGCCGCCCGAATCAACACCGCCCGAATCAACACCGCCCGAGTCAGCACCGCCCAGGCCCGGCTTCGATCCGTTCGACCGCGCGCACCTGGCAGATCCGTATCCCGCCTACCGGTGGCTGCGCGAGACCGACCCGGTCCACCACCACCGTGGGGACGGCACCGAGGCGCACCCCGACTTCTGGGCGCTGTCGCGCTACGCCGACGTGGACGCCGCTGTCTGTGACCCGGAGGCGTTCTCCTCGGCCAGTGGCCTGACCTTCTACCGGGACGAGATCGAGACGCTGGGGCTGGCCCCGACCATCGTCATGATGGACCCCCCCGAGCACACCGCGAAGCGGCGATTGCTGGCCAAGGCGTTCTCGCCCAGGCGCGTCGCCGAGACCGAGCCGCTCATCCGCGACTTCGCCCGTGGGCGACTGGCGGAGCTGGCCGGGAAGGACGACGACGACGAGGTGGTCGACCTGCACCGCGAGTTCAGTGCGCAGATCCCCACGCATCTGCTTGCGCACCTGTTCGACCTGCCGGCCGCGGACAGGCCGAGGTTCGGCCCGTGGGTCAGCGCGCTGACGACCCTGCAGGAGGAGGGGTTCCGCCCGGCGGGGCTCGAGGGAGGGGCGGTCACCGCGGTGGCGGAGATGTTCGGATACTTCGGTGAGCTCATCACCGAGCGGCGCGCGGCCCCGGGCGGGGACCTCATCTCGGCGCTGACGCAGGCCGAGGTCGACGGGGAGCGGCTGGACGACTGGGACATCCTCGGGTTCTGCTTCGTGATCGTCGCCGGAGGCAACGACACCACCGGCAACCTCATCTCGCACACCGTCTCGCTCCTGGACGCCCATCCGCGGCAGAGGGAGCTGGTCCTGGCGGACCCGGGACTGATCCCCGGCGCGCTGACCGAGTGCCTGCGCTTCGAGTCCAGCGTGCAGGCGCTCGCGCGGACGACCACGCGCGAGGTGACCGGGGGTGGGGAGACGATCCCGGCGGGGGAGAAGGTGATGATGCTCTACGGGTCGGCCAACCGCGACGAGCGCGAGTTCGGACCCACCGCCGAGGTGCTCGACATCCGCCGTGAGACCACCGGGCATCTGGGGTTCGCCCGCGGCCCCCACTTCTGCATCGGCTCGCACTTCGCGCGGCTTCAGGCGCGGATCGCCGTGGAGGAGCTCTATTCGGCCCACCCGGCCGTCACGGTGGACGGGGGCGGGGCCGTGCGGGCGCTCTCTCCGTTCACCAGAGGGTTCCATTCGCTGCCCGCGACGGGGTTCGCCGCTCCACGGCGCTGACCCGCTCGCCGTGATCGTGCCCGCGGGATGTGTGAGGCCTCTTCGCCCGCGCCCAGGACGAGTTCATCCCTCCGCAACTCGATGCGCCGCCGCCACGGCCGCTGCACCACCAGATACGTGGCGCCGAACGCGCAGATCGCGGCCACCACCGCCCAGGTGGCGGGGGACGAGTCGCGTGGGCCCCCGACCCCGCTGACGACACCGAAGGCGCCCGCGAGCCGACGGGACCAACGCGAGGACCAGGGGGTCGAGCATGGTCAGGCGCCGGGCGGGGATCACCACCGCGTCCGACGTCTCGATCGCCCGCACGGGCCATCCCCCGGTGGTCCGGGGGAGAGCCAGCGCGAGCGCGACCACCCCGAATCCGGCGACGATGAGGGTCAGATCGGCGTCCTCTCCCGGTGCCGAGCCGAACGGCCACCACCGGGCCAGCGACAGGGTGCCGGCAGCGGCCAGGGTCGCGCTCCCGAGTCTGGTCGCCACGATCCGCGGGGTCCGGCCGAGTCCGGGTGTGTACGCCATCGTTCGCCTCTCCACGTCCTGTCGGTCACCTACGCCGCTCATCCCGATCGAGTAGAACCGGTGCGCGGCCCATGGGTCGTGCACCTACCGCGCGGCGACGCGGTCGACGGGGATCCGGGGCTGATCGGCGGTGAGAACCTGCCGGCACAGTGCTCACATAAGAGTAAGGTCACCACCTGTAGGAGGATGCGCCGTCCCGGGTGGGTCCGCACACTTCTGCACGAGGACTCATCATGGGAACTTCACACGCCACCCCGTCCGGTCCCTCCTCGACCCCCGTCCACGGCCCTCCGCGAACCCGCCCCCTGAACTGGGTCCTGCTCGTCGCCGGGGTCCTCCTGGCCGTGTTCGGCCTCGGCGTGACCGCGGCCGGGGCGGCGATCCTGGTAGCCGACGCCTCCCAGCGAGACGGGCAGTACGCGTTCACCGACACCGACCGACTCCAGACCGTCGGCCACGCCATCACGACAGTGCCCCTGACGATCCATGTCGACGAGGGAGCCACCGTCGGGCCCTACGGTCTCGACGACCTGATCAGCCTACAACTCCGCGCGACCCCGGTGGTCCCCGATCAGGACGTGTTCCTCGGTATCGCGGACGCATCCGACGTCGCTGAGTATCTGGACGATGTCCCCCACGCGGTGATCGGCGACCAGCCGTGGGATCCCGGGTACTCCGCGGGTCCCACCTACGACTGGGGATCGGGGATGTGGGGATCGGGTCGCGACGCCGAGGCGGCCCTCGATGAGGTGCCCGGCACCCGTGCCCCCGAACCTCCTGCCGACCAGGACTTCTGGGCCCAGTCCACGACGGGCGCAGAGCAGCAGACCCTCACCGTCGACCTGCGGTCCGGCGACTGGGTGGTCGTGGTGATGAACGCCGACGGCTCCCGCCCCGTGTGGGTCGACGTCCAGGTGGGAGCACACACCGAGGTGTTCGGACTCGCCGGGCCCGGTGTTCTGGTCGCCGGACTCGTGGCGCTGGCGCTGGGGCTGCCGTTGATCCTCGTGGCGACCGCGGGGCTGGGCCGGGACATCGACCGGGACATCGACCGGGGCCTCGGCCGGCACGCCGACCCCGACGACCTCCCCGGGCCCGGTGCGGGCGCCCTCCCCGCCGGCGTGGGCCCCGATCCGCTGCGTCTGACCGGGCACCTGGACCCGCAGGTGTCACGCGGAATGTGGTTGATCAAGTGGCTGCTGGCGATCCCGCACTACATAGTGATGGCCCTGCTGTGGTTCGCGTTGGTGGTCACCACCATCGCCGCGGGACTGGTGGTGCTGTTCACCGGCCGCTACCCGCGGGCGTGGTTCGCCTACAGCGTCGGAGTGCTGCGGTGGAACTGGCGCGTGGGGTTCTACGCCTACTCCGTCCTCGGGACGGACCGGTACCCACCCTTCTCGCTGGCGCCGACCGACTATCCGGCCGGGTTGGACGTGGCCTATCCCGAGCGGCTCTCACGCGGCCTGGTGCTGGTCAAGTGGTGGTTGCTGGTGATCCCGCACCTGTTGATCGTGGGCATCCTCACCGGCGGCGGGGCGGCCCTGACCAGAGCCTCGGAGTACGGGGGCGCCGAGTGGAACATCTCGCTGGTCGGCCTGCTCGTGCTGATCGCCGCGATCGGGCTGTTGTTCACCGGCCGCTACCTGCCCCGGCTCTTCGACCTGATCGTGGGCCTGAACCGCTGGGTGTACCGGGTCGGCTCGTACGTGTTGCTCCTGCGCGACGAGTACCCGCCGTTCCGCCTCGACCAGGGTCCGGAGGACACGGGGGAGCCCGTCAGGTAGCGCCGCCGCTGTGGCCCGTCACCATGCGGGCGAGGAGATCGGCGAGTCGGTCGTCGATCTCCTCGCGCTGGTCGGCGGGGATGTCGAGGGCGTCCAGAAGCGTGCCCCGCAACACCGGCCAGGCGTAGACGGCGGTGAAGACGAGGAGCAGTTCGACGTCCCCGGCCGGTGGGGGCGAGGTCATGCGGCGCAGCGCCGCGGCAGGACGCTCGGCCGGGTCGATCATCGGGGGGAACGCGGCCTCCCGGTCCAGGGCCAGCCAGGCCAGGAGCCGGCTGATCTCCGGGTGCGCGGTGGCGCCGAGCAGCATCCCGCGTACGGCCTCGCCCGCGTCGTCCAGGTGCTCGAGCCGGGCGGCCCCGAGCCGCACCGCCTCCTGCATGACGGTGGTCAGCAGGGCGTCCTTCCGTCCGACGTGCCGGTGGATCAGGCCGAGGTTGACGTCCGCCGCCTCCGCGATATCGCGCAGCGGGACATGGGGCCCGCGCTCGGACAGCAACCTGCGGGCTTCGCGGAGCACGGCGGAGCGGACCTCGTCGCGACCGGTCGGGCGGGATCGCGGGGCGCCGTGCCCGTGGGCGGTCGCGGGGTCTGGCGGGAGCGGGCCGGGGTGGCCGTCCTCGTCGTCGTCGGACCGGTTCTCGCTTTCCATCCCCAAACTGTACACAACTGACTACAGTCGGCCTGACGGGTGTGGACTGACGCGCCCTCTCGCGAGAAAGGCCCACGATGACCACCACCGACCGCCACGAAGACATCGACGCGATCAAAGCCCTGAAGTACCGCTACCTGCGCTGTGTGGATCTGCGGCTGTGGGACGAGCTCGCGGAGACGCTCGCGCCCGAGGTCTCGGCGTCCTATGGCAGGCGCCTGTCCTTGACCGGCCGCGACGAGGTGGTGACCGGGCTGCGGGAGCAGATGACCGACGACGTGATCACCGAGCACCAGGCCCACCACCCGGAGATCGAGGTGGACGGCGACTCCGCCACCGCACGCTGGTACCTGCAGGACCGGGTGATCGTCCCCGCCTTCGACACGATGATCATCGGGGGTGCCTTCTACACCGACACCTACGCACGCCTCGACGGTCGGTGGGTCATCACCAGCACCGGCTACACGCGCACGTACGAGGCGATGATCGACCTCAAGGACATCCCGAGCTTCACGCTCACCGACAACCACCTCGCGCCCGCCGACGGCGGTGAGGGCTCCGGGCGAGGGTGATCTCCCTCGTAGCCGAACCCCGGCCCGACTCTCACGCACTCCCGCACCGACCCCCGGAGGAACCCATGACCGACACCGCAGCCCAGCACAGCACCACAGCGCAGCACGGCACCACCCGCGAGGACCGACTGGCCGGAAAGGTCGCCATCGTCACCGGCGGCGGGCAGGGGGTCGGCGAGGGCATCGCCCTCGGTCTCGCCGAATCCGGTGCCGCGCTCCTGCTGGTCGGGCGCCGGATGCGCAAGCTCGAGCGGGTCGCCGAGATCATCCGCTCGAACGGGGGCACCGCCGAGTGTCTGGCCGTCGACATCATCACCGACGGTGCCCCCGAGGCGATCATCGCGACCGCCGTGGAGAAGCTGGGCGGGGTCGACATCCTGGTCAACAACGCCAACATGGCCATGCCGCTGCCGCTGTCGGACTACCCGGACGACGAGTTCCGCAAGGCCTTCGAGGGCGGGCCCCGCGTGACCTTCAGCCTGATGAAGCTGGCCCGGCCCGAGATGGCCAAGCGCGGAGGCGGGACGATCATCAACCTCGTGACCGCCGCCGCCGTCCGATGGGACGCCGCGAACTACGGCATCTACTCCGCGGTCAAGGAGGCCATCCGCGCGCTGACCCGCGCCGCCGCCTACGAGTGGGCTTCCGAGGGCACCCGCGCCCTCAACATCGCGCCGCATGCGCACAGCCCCGGGTTGGACTGGTGGATGGAGAACAACCCCGAGGAGGCCCGCGAGTTCGTCTCGAGCATCCCCGCCGGCCGTGTCGGCGACCCGCTGAGCGACATCGGTCGCCCCGTGGCCTGGCTGTGCTCGGATGAGGCCTCGTACCTCAGCGGCGCGACCATCCCCCTCGACGGAGGACAGTCCCGCTGGGGCTGACCTCGCGCACACCCCCGGGCGAGCAGTCCCCGACCGCGGCCGACATGGGGCACCATGAGCAGCGCCGGTCACCCCGATCCCAGTGGCACCCCACTGCCGTCGGGATCCCGCCGGCCGTACCAGCCCTGACGGTGCTCAGCCCCGAGTAGCTGAGGCGGCCAGGTCGGAAGTGGAGGCCCGGTGCAGCACGGATCCGATGATCGCACTGCCGATTCGAACACCGCCGAACCGAGCGCCGCCGACGTGGCAGCACTCTCCGAGCGGTCCGGTGGCACCGTGGAGGCCGGGAAGACCAGGGGCGCCAAGACGGTGATGATCGAGATCGCCGAGAAGATGATCAGTGAGCGAGGCCTTGACGGCGTCTCTATGCGCGACGTCGCGACGGCGGCCGGCCAACGCAACAACTCGGCGGTCCAGTATCACTTCGGTAGCCGCGACGGCCTAATCCTGCAGGTGCTGCGGCGGCGCATCGTCTCCCTCGACGCCGACCGCAGGCAGCGCCTGGCCGCGGCCGACGAACAGGGCCTGGGTGAGGACCTGCACACCCTCGTCGGGGTGCTCTTCGGCCCCATCGTCGACCTCCTGCGCTCCCACCCCGAGGCCACGCACCACGCGCGGTTCCTGCAGAGGGTCGGCCCGGTCATGGCTCCCGGCATCCCGGAGGCGGATCCGCGGACGGCGGCCGACGACGTGGTGGTGCGGCTGATCGACGTGCTGTCCCACCTGCCGCGGCGGGTGGCGTTCGAGCGCATCGACCTGGCCACCCAGATGTTCACCGGCGCGTTGGCGGTCTACGAGGACCGCCGAGACGCCCGCAACAGCGTGGTCAACGACCGGTTCGAGGTGGTGGTGGCGCACCTGTACGACATGATCGAGGCCGCCCTGCGCGCCGATGTCGGGTCGCGGGACTGAGCGGTCCGCGGACCGTCCCGGATCCGTCGTCGGACCCCGTTCTCAGACCCGTCCGCGCAGCAGCTTCCGGAAGTAGAGGACCGGCTGGAGATAGCGGTCGAACGCGTACGTCGAGCGCCTGGGGACGGTCAGGTCGATCCCGGGGATCTCGGGCGCCGGCCGTCCGTCCCGGTCGTGCTCGGCCAGCATCAGGCGGTCCCGGCCCACGGCGATCGGGATGATCGTGTAGCCGTCGTATCGCGACCCCGGACCACCGTCCCGGGCCGCGCGGAGGTTGTCGGCGACCACCGCCACCTGGGGACGTAAGGCCCCGCCGGACGGGCGGGTGCCGGCGGCGGCGGCGTCGCCCAGGCCCCAGAC
This sequence comes from Dietzia natronolimnaea, assembly GCF_002289575.1. GTDB lineage: Bacteria > Actinomycetota > Actinomycetes > Mycobacteriales > Mycobacteriaceae > Dietzia > Dietzia natronolimnaea_A. The sequence goes on along the minus strand of NZ_NTGA01000016.1, from coordinate 47,150 downwards.
CGAGTCGACGCGGGCGTGGCTCAAGCGCTGGGGATCCACCTCGACGAGCCCGGCTTCGCCCCCGTCCGACAACCCGGCCCGGGCGATGAACTCCGGTGCCCGGCTCAGTGGCGTGACGTAGGTCAGGTCGACGTGCTCGATCGTCGTGGACACGGCGCCGGCCAGGGTGACGGTGCGCGCGTGGTGATCCACGGCGGCGACGTCGGACCGCTCGTGGACGGTGATGCCGTACTCCCGGACGAGTGGGAGCAGGTGCGAGTCGCACGGTTCGAGTCCGAGCAGACCTCCGAACGGGGTGACCAGGTGCACCTCGATCCGGTCGAGCACCTTCTCGCGTCGCCACCGGTCGCACGCGAGGAACATGGCCTTGAGCACGGTCCCGCCGCAGGAGGCGGGCTCCGGCGGTACCGAGAAAACCACGGACCCCTCGCGGAGGCGGATCAGCGCGGCACACGCGCGACCGGCGTACTCGGGCACGTGGGCGGATGCCGCCCACCCGGCGACGTACGCCTTGTCCAGCCCGGGGATCGCGTCCCACCGCGGGGTCAGGCCGGGGCAGACGACCAGGTTCTCGTAGCCCACCGTGGGGCCCTGTTCGCGCGGACCGAGCGTCACGGTCCGGGCATCGGTGTCCACCCGCCCGGCGGGGTGGGGCAGGAGCTGTACACCGGAGGGGACGACGCTCGTCATCGCCCGTTCGTACCGCCTCATCTGGGCCAGGCCGGCGGCGGCGTAGTTGAGCATCGGCCTGTACCGGTGGACGGGGGCCGGGTCGACGAGCGCGATGCTCTCTCGACCGTCCCGGCGCAGGCGCGCAGCCAGGGAGATCCCGGCGTTGCCCGCTCCGATGATCACGGTGTCGAACGCGGCGGACATGGGTCAGACCGTCACTGCGTAACCCACGAGCCCGATGACCAGAAGAAGGACGATGGCGACGATGACGATGATCGGGATGTACGCCCCCTTCTTGGACGGGGACGGGGTGGGGCTCTGCTGTTCCATCGGCCCCTGCTTCCCGGTGGCGCTGTCGGACTGCATCGACGTCGAATCGGAGTCCGGGGTCTGCGGGCCGTCGGGCGAGCCGCCGCTGTCGAGATCGGGGGTCTGGCCGGGGTCGGGGTCGGAGGGCCGTGCGTGGGTCATGAGGCGCCTTTCGTAGCGGTGGGTCCACCACGCTATGGCGTCACCCGGACGCCCTCCACCGGTCGGGCCGGTCTACTCCGTGGAGCCCACCAGCATCGTCGGCGTGACCCCGAGGTTCGCGACGTCCGCCGCCAGCGCCCGGCCCTCCTCGGTGGACATCGCGGTCCCCATCGCCTCGGAGTCCGCGAAGGACAACTGGGCCATCAGATGGAACCCCGGCGCGGAACCGTCCGGGCCGGGGAAGAAGCGCGTGACCTTGGTGTCCTCGAGGCCGGGAACCGCGCGGGCGAGGGGGATGTGTGTCCCGAAGTAGTGCTCGTCGAACTTCTCGACGTCGTCGGGGGTGGCGTAGAGGACGGTGAGGGTGATCAAGGGGGGTCCTTTCCAGAAAGTGCTCATCTCCGGTCGTCCGGGTGCACCGGAGATGATGCCGTAATCGGCCGGGTTCGTGGCGGAACCCGCGCGTACGGTGGTCGGCAGACAGGCCCGCCGACCCGAGTCGTGTCGTGGTCTGACTCGTCATCGACGTCTCCCCGAGAGGACCGGCCCACCCATGACCTCCATCACCACCGTCGACCGCGGCCCCCGCGTCGTCGCCCGGCGCGTCGTCGTCAACGCCCCCGCCGACGAGCTCTTCGCCCTGGTCAACGATCCCACGAAACACGGGCTCGTCGACGGGTCGGGGACCGTCCGCGACAACGTCACGGGCCCGGCCGCCCTGTCCGAGGGGGCGACGTTCACCACGAAGATGCGCATGTACGGCGTCCCGTACCGCATCACCTCCACCGTCACCGAGCACGTCGATACCCCGGTGCTCAAGGTCGTCGAATGGGCGCATCCCGCGGGACACCGCTGGCGGTGGGAGTTCACCCCGACCGCGGACGGGCGGACCGAGGTCACCGAGAGCTTCGACAACCGTCAGTCGAAGATCGGCAGGGTCATGGAGCGCGTCGGGATGGCGCGGAAGAACGCGGAGGGGATCACCCAGACGCTCTCGCGGTTGGCGGCGAAGTACGACTCGGCCGGCTGACGATCCGCGGGAAGTACTGGACGTTCGTCCAAGTTAGGTTTACGGTGGTCGGACCCCACGTTCGGTCCCGCAGAATCGAGTGCCCCATGACCACCGCTCACAGGCCCCTCGGGGAACGCGTGCTCCGCCGCGTCATCCGCCTCATCGGCGCGGCGCCCGCCCCGGTCCAGCGGCTGATCGCCGGGCCTCCCATCCGGGTGGACGGGCAGGAACTCGGGCTCGAAGCCCAGGTGGGCACGCGGCTGTTGAACCTGGGGGTGTCGGAGACCTTCGAGCAACTCCCGCTGGAACGGGGGAGGGAACAGATCGCGGGAGAAGCCTTCGTCTTCGGTCACCAGACCCCGGTCGAGACCGTCCGTCCGCTCACCATCCCCGGCCCCCACGGCCCGATCCCCGCCCGGCTGTACCGGCCAGCGGGGATCGAGGGGCCGAGCGCCGCCCTGGTCTATCTCCACGGCGGCGGGTGGGTCCTGGGAAACCTCGACTCGGGGGACTCGGTGGCCCGATTCCTCGCCGCGCACACGCCGCTGACCGTCATCTCGATCGACTACCGGCTCGCCCCGGAGCACCCGTTCCCCGGGGGCCTGGAGGACGTCCTCGCGGCGTTCGCGCACATCGTCGGGCACGCCGAGGAGTATGACCTGGACCCCCGGGCCATCGCGATCGGCGGCGAGAGCGCCGGCGGGAACCTCGCCGCGGTGGCGTCGCTGCACCGGGCACCCGGGTGGACCCCGCCGGCCATGCAGGTGCTCTTCAACCCGGTGACGGACCTGTCCACCAAGCACCGGTCCTACGAGCTGTTCGGTCGCGGGTTCTTCCTCACCGAGGCCCAGATGGACTGGTACAAGTCCCACTACCTCACCGAGCCCGACCAGGCCCTGGACCCGCGCGTCTCGCCCCTCCTCGCCGACGAGCTCGGCCACGCGCCGCCGGCCTATGTCGTGGTGGCCGGATTCGACGTGCTGCGCGACGAGGGCGAACGCTACGCGGCCGCCCTGTCCGAGGCGGGCGTCGACGTGACCCTCCGACGTCACAGTGGCCATGTGCACGGCCTGATCAACGCCACGGGCGTGGGCCACGCCGCCCGGGACGCGCTGCTCGAAGCGGTGGGCGTCCTCCACACCCGCCTGGTCGCGCGCACCGCCACCGACCTGTCCCCCGGGGGCGAGGGGTGAGCGCCGGCGTCGACGTCATCGTGGTCGGCGCGGGACTGGCGGGACTCACCGCCGCGCGGCGGCTCGTCGAGGCGGGACGTACGGTCCGTGTGCTCGAGGCGCGGGACCGGGTCGGCGGACGCACGCTCAACCACGTGCTCGACGACGGACAGGTGGTCGAGGCGGGAGGGCAGTTCGTCGGGCCCACCCAGGACCATGTGCTGGGGCTCGCCGAGGAACTCGGGGTGCAGACGTTCCCCGCCAACACCCTCGGCGACACCGTCTACGTCCACGGTTCGCGCAGTCGACGGTTCCGCGGCGACATCCCGCCGGACCGCCTCGCACTCGCCGACATCGCCCTGGCGACCACCCGACTGGGCCGCACGAGTGGCGAGATCGATGTGGCAGCGCCGTGGGAGCACCCCGACGCGCGCCGCCTGGACGAGCAGAGCCTGGCCACCTGGCTGCGCCGCGGCGCGATCGGTTCCGGCGGCGTCGAGCTGGTCGAGGTCCTCCTCGGGTCGGCGTTCGGGGCGGCGGCGTCCGAGACCTCCGCGCTGTCCGCCCTGGCGTACATCGCGGGTGCGGGTGACGAGATCCACCGCGGCTCGCTGGACCGGATGATCAGCGTGGCCGGTGGTGCCCAGGAATCCCGGTTCGTCGGCGGGTCGCAGCTGATCTCGCAGCTCATGGCCGAGGAACTGGGAGACGACGTCACCCTCGGCGCCCCGGCCCGGCGGATCGATCACCACGCCACCGGGGTCACCGTCACCACCGACGCGGGGGTCTTCCACGGTGATCAGGTCATCGTCGCCGTCCCGCCCCACCTCGCGGCCGAGATCGAGTGGAGTCCGCAGTTGCCCGCCCACCAGGACGCGCTGTTCCGCAGGATGACCTTCGGCACGCTCATGAAGTGCGAGGCCGTCTACGAGCGCCCGTTCTGGCGGGAGGACGGACTCTCCGGTCAGGGCGTCTTCCGTGGGGGCGGCCAGCCGGTGTGCTCGATGTTCGACAACACCCCGCCGAGCGGGTCGCCCGGGATCCTCATGGGATTCGTCGGGGGCGCGGGGTGGCGGACGTGGGCTCCACGGTCCGCGAGGCAGCGGGGCGGAGCGGTGCTCCAGAGCTTCGCCCGGGTGGTGGGCCCCGCCGCCCTGGCGCCCGTGGGGTACTTCGAGAAGGACTGGACCGCGGAGCGCTGGACCCGGGGTGGCCCGACCGCGGTCCTGGGCCCCGGGGTCCTCACCACGCTCGGGCGCTGGCGCGACCGGCCGCTCGACAGCCCGCCCAGCACCCCGCACAGCAGCCCGCACAGCCGTGTGCACTGGGCCGGCGCCGAACACTCCGACTACTGGAACGGTTACATGGACGGAGCCGTCCGCTCCGGACAGGCCGCCGCCCGCGCCGCGATCGCACACTCAGGAGGACTCTCGTGACCCGTCTGACCGTCTCCGTACAACAGCGACTGGCCGCCCCGGTCGAGGACATCTGGGCCGTCATCGACGACACCGCCCGGTACGCCGAGTGGGTCGACGGTGTCCTGGAGGTCACCGCCCACCACGGGACGGCGACCGTCGGCGAGACCTACTCCGAGCACAACCGGACGCTCGGGCCGCTCACGACGCGGTCGGTGTGGACGGTCGGGACGATCGAGCCGCACTCACTCAGGGTGGACTCCGGGACCGGTTTCGCACCGCTGCACGACATGGTCAACACCTTCCGCTTCGAGCCGCTCGGCACGGCGGCCACCCTGATGACCTACAGAGTCGACTGCCGGGTCGGCCTCGGCCCCCTCGGTCGTCTCCTCGCCCCCGTCCTCAGGTCGACGCTCACCGGCCAGTTCCGCCGGTCCATGGCGACGCTCGAGGACGTGGTGCTCGCCGAACGCGGCATCGACCAGGCCGGTGGATGATGACGACGACGGGGTCGCCCCGGGCAGGTGAGCAGTCGTCACGGGGTCGCGAGGAGGTCGCCGCGACCGCCAGGCGGTTGGCCGCTGAGGGCGTGCTCATCGGCACCGCCGGCAACGTCTCGGCCCGCGTGGGCGACGGGCTGGTCGCCGTGACGGGCACCGGGGTGGTGCTGGCCGACTGCCGCGCCGACGACGTCACCGTGGTGGACGCGACCGGGGAGCACGTCGACGGCCGACTCGCGCCGACGTCCGAGCTCGGCCTGCATCTGGGCATCTACGCCCGCACGCAGGCGCAGGCCGTCGTCCACACCCACGCCCCCTTCTCCACCGCCGTCGCCTGCGTGGCCGGGATGGACGCGCTGCCCGTGCTCCACTACCAGCAGCTGCTGCTGGGCGGGGAGATCCGGGTGGCGCCCTACGCCACGTTCGGCACCCCTGAGCTCGCCGACCTCGTCGTGGACGCCCTGCGCGACCGGCAGGCGGTCCTCATGGCCAACCACGGCTCGGTGGCGGTGGGATCCTCCCTCGACAAGGCCCTCGACAACGCACTGCTGCTCGAGTGGCTGGCGGCCCTGCACGTCCGCGCGAGTGGGATGGGCACGCCGCGGGCCCTCACCGGGGCGCAGCAACACGACGCGGTCGTCCAGGCGATCACCCTCCAGTACGGAACCACCAAGGAGCACCCGCAATGACCGACATCTCCTCCATGACCATCGCGACGGTCGGGGTGCACGTCCTCGACGTCCACGCGATCGGGATCGACTCCATCCCGGAGGGCTCTGCCGGCGCCCTGGTGGACACCATCGCCTTCTCCCCGGCCGGCACCGCCGGGGGCACGGCAGTGGTGCTCAGCCGGCTGGGGGCCGGGGTCCGCAGCATCGGCGCGGTCGGCGCCGACTCCATCGGACGCACCCTGACGGCCCTGCTGGGCGACGAGGGCGTGGACGTCGGTGGGCTCGTGACCAAGACCGATGCGCAGACGTCCGCGTCGGTGATCCCCGTGCGCCCCAACGGGGACCGCCCCGCGTGGCACTGCATCGGCGCGAACGGCGCGTTCACCCTGGACGACCTCGACGACGACGCGCTCGAGGGGCTCACGCACCTGCATCTGGGCGGGCCCGAGTTCCTGGGCGGCCCGGCGGCGGGCGAACTGCTCGCCCGTGCCCGCGGCAAGGGGATCACCACGTCGGTCGACGTGCTCGCCGACGGCGACCCGGGCATGCTCGAGTGGATCGCCGACGCCCTGCCGCACGTGGACTACCTCCTGCCCAACGACGACCAGGTCCGCGGCTTCACCGGCGCCGAGTCGCTGGCGGAGGGGGCGCGCATGCTGATCGAGCGGGGGGTGTCGTGCGTGGCCCTCACCGCGGGCGCCGACGGCGCGCTCGTCGTCACACCGGACGAGGCCCTCGCGGTCCCCGCCTTCCCGATCGACGTCGTCGACACCACCGGCTGCGGGGACTCGTTCTCGGCCGGCTTCCTGGTGGGGCGTCATCTCGGTCGCGATCTGCGGGAGTCCGCGGTGCTCGGCTGCGCGGTCGCGGCGCAGGTTGCCCAGGGGCTCGGCACCACCGCAGGCAGCTACGACCTGGAGTCCGTGGTCGAGTTCGCCCGATCGGCGTCGGCGGGCTGAGCCAGGCGGGCTGAGCCCGGCGGGCCAATCCGTGACGCGATTGGCTGACCGCGACGCGAACGGCTGACCGCGACGCGAACGGGCCGACCCCCCTGGGCGTCGTGATGGGGGAGTCGGCCCGTCGTGCTCGGCCGAGTGGCCGGAGGTCTTCTGCCGGTGTGGCAGATCAGGCCACGCCGGTGCCCTCGTCGGCTGCGGGGGAGGTGTTGGTGCCGCCGTCGTTGATCTCGAAGCGGGTCCACTCACCGTCCATGTCGACCTCCATGGCGTACCCGAGAGCGTCGTCGGGCACCTCCACGGTCTTGAACCAGTCGTAGGCCTTGGTGTCGTCAGCGAATTCCTTCTCCTCGATGACGTTCTGCTCGGGATCGATCACGCGGTAACGGGGCATGCCCACTCCTTCGGTTCGGTTGACGTCTGTCGTGCCCGCATTGTGGGTGATTCCGGGCCCACTCGCATCCGGTCGCCGGAGGCGTACGGTCGGGAGTCCAGACGACCAGGGAGGCATCCGTGACCACCGATCCGACACTTCAACCCTCTGACCAGTCCGGGGACACCGGTCTCGTCGACCCGACGGCGAAGTACCAGATCGAGGTGCCGATTCAGCAGCAGCCGGTTCCGGGGTTGGCCTCCGAGTTGGATCCGCCCGCCGACCACGGGGAGGACACCTACGTCGGCCACGGTCGGCTCACCGGGCGGCGGGCGCTGATCACCGGTGGCGACTCCGGGATCGGCCGCGCGGTGGCCATCGCCTACGCACGGGAGGGTGCCGACGTGGCGATCGGCTACCTGCCCTCGGAGCAGTCCGACGCCGACGACGTGGCCGAGCTCGTGCGCGCGGCCGGGCGGACCTGCGTCCTGCTCCCCGGCGATGTCGGGGACGAGGCCGTCGCGCGCGGGATCGTCCGCGACGCCGTCGCCGGTCTCGGCGGGCTGGACGTGCTCGTGCTCAACGCCGCACGGCAGACCTTCGTCGAGCACCTCGAGGACCTGACCTCCGAGCAGTGGGCAGAGACGATGAACGTCAACATCTCGGCCCCGTTCTGGATGATGCAGGAGGCGCTGGGGCACCTGCAGCCCGGGTCGAGCGTGATCTTCACCTCGTCGGTGCAGGCGTACACGCCGTCGCCGGGTCTCGTGGACTACGCCACCTCGCGCGCTGCGGTCAACACCATGTCCAAGTCGCTCGCGCAGCAGCTCGCGCCGCGCGGTATCCGCGTCAACGCCGTCGCACCCGGGCCGTTCTGGACCGCGCTGCAGGTGAGCGGCGGGCAGAAGCCCGAGAAGCTGCCGACCTTCGGGCACAAGAACCCGCTGGGCCGGCCCGGGCAGCCGGTCGAGATGGCGGGCGCGTACGTCTACCTGGCCTCTGACGAGTCCTCGTACACCACCGGGAACACGCTCTCGGTCACCGGCGGCGCCCCCACGCCCTGAGCCGGCCCAACGCAGCCGCACGCCGGGATGGCGTCTCGCGTGAGCCGCGGTGCGGGCGAGACGCCATCCCGGCGTGCGGCTGTGCGCTGACCTGGCAGGCGCTCGCGCGAGACGCCATCTGCGGGAGCGCCTGCCCGCCATTCCTTCGCCAACGACTGCGCGCGCCACCCCGGGATCGGGGCGGCGCGCACAGTCGTTGGCCGCGGCGGTCGGGCGGTGCCGGGTCAGGCGTCGTGGATGATCACGCCGCGCATGATCTTCCCGTCCTGCAGGTCCTGGTATCCCTCGTTGACCTGGTCGAGCGAGTAGGTCGTGGTGATGAGCTCGTCCAGCTTGAGCTTGCCCTCGTCGTACAGGCGCAGCAGCTTGACGATGTCGTACTGCGGGTTGGCCGAGCCGAAGAGGGTGCCCGTGATGGTCTTTCCGAAGAGGGCCATCATCGTGCCGTTGACCTGCACGGTGTTCTCCGTCATGTTGCCCAGTCCGGTGATCACCACCCTGCCGCCCTTGCCGATCACGTCGAAGGCGCTCGAGACAACCTTCTCCTCGACGGTGCCCACCAGGATGAGCGCCTGGTCCGCCATCTGGCCCCAGGTGAGCTTCTCCACCTCGGCGTGGGCCTCGGCGGCGTCGGCGAACGCGTGGGTGGCGCCGAACTTCAGGGCCTCGTCGCGCTTGAACTGGACGGGGTCCACCACCACCACGTGACGGGCCCCCGAGTGCACGGCGCCCTGGACGGCGTTGATGCCGAGCCCGCCGATCCCGTAGATCACCACGGTGTCGCCCTGGCGCACGTTGCCCGCGTAGGTGGCGGTGCCCCAGCCGGAGGGCACGCCGCAGCCCACCAGGACGGCCTTGTCGAGCGGCAGCCAGTCGTCGACCTTGACCACCGAGTGCTGCGAGATCACCGAGCGCTCGGAGAAGGTGCCGAGCATGCACATGGCGCCGAACTCCTTGCCGTCCGCCCGGAAGCGGAAGGTGCCGTCGGGCATGTGGCCGTCGAGGATGGTCGCACCCATGTCGCACAGGTTCTGGCGCCCGGTCGAGCAGTACCGGCAGGTGCCGCAGTTGGGGATGAAGGAGCACACCACATGGTCGCCGGGCTTGACCTTGGTCACCCCCACGCCCACGGCCTCGATGACGCCGGCACCCTCGTGTCCGCCGACGATCGGGAAGCGCGGCGGGAGGGAGCCGTCGGACAGGTGTAGGTCGGAGTGGCACAGGCCCGCGGCCGTGTACTTGATCAGGACCTCGCCGGGGCCGGGATCGTCGAGGTCGAGCTCGATGATCTCGAACGGCTTGTGGAGGTCGAACAGTACTGCTGCCTTGGTCTTCACGGCGGTGTTCCTTTCGGGAAGCGGGGAGCGGAGAGCGGAGACTGGGTGAGGTGTCGGGGGAGGGGGGTGTGTCGCGTATGGCACGCGGCCGGGTCAGAGCTGGATGTTGACCGACCTGGTCTGGGTGTAGAGGTCGAGAGCGCCCTGGCCCAGCTCGCGGCCCCACCCGGACTGCTTGAAGCCGCCGAACGGCATGGCGGTGTCGAAGCCGTTGTACTGGTTGACCCACACCGAGCCGGCGTGGAGGCGGCTGGCGACCTGGTGGGCCTTGGAGATGTCCTTGGTCCAGACCCCGGCGGCCAGTCCGTAGATCGAGTCGTTGGCCTGACGGACCGCGTCGTCGACGTCGGTGAAGCGCAGGGCCGAGACGACGGGGCCGAAGATCTCGTCCGTGACCACCCGGTGATCGGGCTCGACGTCCACGAACACGGTCGGTTGGACGAAGTAACCGGTCTCGCCGTGTCGGCCGCCGCCGGTCAGGGCCCGCCCGCCGTCCTCGATGCCGGCGCGCAGGTAGTACGAGACCTTGTCGAACTGGTCCTGGTCGACGAGCGGGCCGAGCTCGGTTGCGGGGTCCAGTCCGTGCCCGATGGTGGCCTGGGAGGCGGCGTCGGCGACGGCCTGGGTGAACTTCTCGTAGATGGAGTCCTCGACGTAGAGGCGGGTGCCGGCGGTGCAGGCCTGTCCGTGGTTGAACATCCACGCGGCCACGGAGCCGGCCACGGCGGCGTCGAAGTCGCAGTCGGCAAAGACGATGTTGGCGCTCTTGCCGCCCAGTTCGAGGGAGACCTTCTTGAGGTTGCCCTTGGCGGCGTCGACGATGAGCTTGCCCACCTCGGTGGAGCCGGTGAAGGCCACCTTGTCCACGCCGTCGTGGGCGGAGATGGCCGCGCCGGCGTCGCCGAAGCCGGTGACGATGTTGACCACGCCGGCAGGTACCCCGGCCTCGGCGACGATCTCGCCGAGCAGCAGCGCGGTCAGTGGCGTCTGCTCGGCGGGCTTGAGGACCAGGGTGTTGCCGGTGGCCAGGGCGGGGGCGAGCTTCCATGCGGCCATGAGCAGGGGGAAGTTCCACGGGATGATCTGTCCGCACACGCCCACGGGGACGCGCTGGGTGTAGGCGTGGAACTGCTTGTCGCCGGCGAACGGCATCGACACGTTGACCGTGGAGCCCTCGATCTTGGTGGACCAGCCGGCGTAGTAGCGGAACACGTCGGCCGCCCAGGCCACGTCCACGGCGGTGGCGATGGCGGCGGACTTGCCGTTGTCGAGGGCCTCGATCTGGCCGAGCATCTCGGCCTTGGCGTCCAGCAGGTCTCCGATGCGCCACAGGATCTGCTCCCGCTGGTTGGGCTTCATGGTGGCCCAGGCGCCGTCGTCGAAGGCGCGGCGGGCGGCGGCGACGGCCCGGTCCACGTCCTCGGGTCCGCCGTGCGCGACCTGGGTGATCTCGGCCCCGGTGGCGGGGTCGTTGGTCCCGAAGGTGCGGCCGTCCGCGGCGTCGACCCACTGCCCGTCGATGAACAGCTGGTGCGGGCGGCCGAGGAAGTCGCGGGCCTCGGCGCCGAGCCGCTCGTCGACCTGGGTGGTGGTGCCGCTGCCCCGGGAGAGTGTGCCGGTCATGTCTGTCCTCCAAAGATCCCGACCGGCTCGGGTGTGAGTCCGGTCACAACCCATCATGGGGTCGTGGGCGGGGCCCGGAGTGTTCAGTTTCTGGACACCTTCTAGGACAGTCCGAACTCCCGCATGCGGGCGTAGAGGGTGGTCCGGCTGATGCCCAGGCGCTTGGCCGCGCGGGCGCGCACACCGTCGCAGTCCGCCAACGCGGCCACGATCGCGTCGTACTCGCCCCGGGCGAGTTCACCGGCCCGCGGCGGCCGTGTGGAGCGGGCGTAGGAGGGCAGCGAGTCCACATCGAGGGTGGCCAGCCCCCTGCTCGCGGTCCGGGTGAGGCAGTCCGCCAGGACCGACCTCAGGGACACCAGGCCGTTGGGCAGGTCCAGCGCACAGACGGCCTCCGCGAAGCGGACAGTGACGGCCGGGGCCCCGAGTCCGCGTGCGGCGGCGAGGTCCGCGACCATCCGGCGGACGATCCCTCCGCCCTCCTCGCCGCGCTCGTGCAACGGTCGCAGGACGGTCCGCGCCCCGCACACGTCCAGCACCTCCGTCACCGCGGGGCGGGGGTCCTCGCGACTGGTGACGACGACGAGGGCGTCTCCAGCGGATCCCAGGCGTGCTGCCAGGCGGCGCAGATCGGCGTCCTCCAGGAGGTCGATGTCGTCCAGGACCAGCGGTCGGCCCCGGGTGCCGAGTTCGCGTAGAGCCGGGACCGCCAGCTCGCGCCACGCCGCGTCCGCGCTGTCCGCGTGGGCGAGTCGGACGTGCACGGCGTCGGGGCCGGCGATCGTCGTCGCCGTCGTCGTCCTGCCCGACCCGGACGGACCGACCACGGCGTGGGATCGGGTCGTGGCGCCGACACCGTCCCCCGTCTCGAGACCGTCGCCCGCAGGGAGACCGTCTCCCCCGTCGAGACCGTCCTCGCCACCGACGTCGCGTCCGGCACCGACAGCGGGCGGGGACGACGTGCCCGGGGTGGGCGTGGGGTGCTGCTCGGGGAACGTCAGGTCGAGCAGGTGGCCGCGTCGGCCGACCCGGCTGGACAGCACCCGTACGGTCCCCACCGAGAGTTCCACGGCGTCGCCCATCTCGTCCTGCTCCGCCAGCCGCCGGAGCCGGGCGAGGTCCCGGGAGTCCAGTCTCTCCAGGCTCGAGTGCGAGGCCAGCACCACCTCGTCACCGAACGCGCAGGTGGCCGTGTCGGAGGAGCGGGTGCGCTCGACGAAGCGGCGCCAGAGTTCCCGGTCGTCCGCGCGGGCGGTGTCGACGTAGCGGGCCTCGATGTCCGCGACGATCTTCCGCACGAACGGGGCGAACATGCGGGAGGCGTCGGCACTCATCCCCGTCAGATCCACCGCCCCGACCAGGCGGCGGGTGAGCGGGTCGATGATCGGGTGTCCGTAGCAGGCGAAGTCCCGCAGGGACTCGGCGAAGTGCTGCTCGCCGTGGATGAACACCCCGGCCCGGGTCTCGAGCGCCGTGCCGATGCCGTTGTTGCCCACCGCGTCCTCGGTCAGGGTGGCACCGTCGTCCACCCCTCGTTTGAGAAGCATGCGCGCGATGCGCGTGCTGTCGCGCACCGAGCGGATGACCCGGCCCTCGCGGTCGGCGAGCAGGAGCATGGCCCCGGTGTCCTTGAGGACGTCGTCGAGGTCGTCCATCACCGGGCGCGCGGCCTCGGCGAGTCGGTGGGACCGCGACGCGAGCGGGTCGGGGGCGCCGGGGCGGGCGCTCTTCGGTGTCAGTCCGCACGAGGCGGACCGCCGCCAGGACAGGTCCACGGGGTCCTCGCCGGGCGCGACGGAGGGGGAGTGGACGGTCTGGGTCACGGGGCACCTCCGGCCGGACAAGGGGTGTGACCCACACCATACGCGCGCGGTGCGTGGAGCAGATCCGGGGCTCAGGGCGGTGCACGGTTCGGCGGCACGGTTCGGCGGCACCGTTCAGTGGCACGGTTCAGTTGCTCCGGGCGGCGTGGGCCGGGTGCACCAGATGCGAGGGGAGCGAGGGCACCCGGGCGGGGCGCGGATGGGCGGCGAGGCGGGAGGAGACCTCGTCCGCGCACCGTGTCACCGCCTCGACCGCCCGCCCCACGGCCCTGCCGGTCATGCGGCGACCCGGGGTCACCGCCACCGATCCGATCACCCGGCCGTCTGTCCGCAGCACGGGGGCGGACACCGAGGCCACGGCGAGGTCGGCGGCGGCGGAGAGCTCGGCGTCGGTCACGTCGATCTCGGACAGTTCCACGAACAGTTCGGAGACCCGGTCGCGCACGAGGGCTCCCACGCCCGAGGACTCCAGGGAGTCGGCCATCCGGAGCAGTTCGCGGCGCGCCGGCGTGAGGCGCTCGATGGACCAGCCACGCCGCGCGATCTGCGGCATCACAAGTTCCAACCGTTCCCTGGCCGCCTCGGTGAGCCCGCCGGAATCCGAGAGCCACCGCCGTTGGTCGACCACCGGAAGTCGGGCGACGAGCTCACGGGCGAAGGGTGCCCGCACCGGGACGACGTGGCCCACCGCGATGTCCGGTCGCGAGGCGGTGCGCATGCCCGCCCCCACCACGTCCACGACCTCGCTCATGCCGTCGCGCGTCTCGAACACCACGGCGGCGATCCCCGTGTCGTCGACGAGCCGCTCCAGGGGCTGACGGGCGGCCCGGGCCAGGTCGACCTCGGCGGACAGCGACGCGGCGACCGAGCGCATCCGGGGCCCGGCGCGCCACCCGCCCTCGAGCTTCTCGGCCCACTGCTCGTCCTGCATCTCGGCGAGCACGGCGTGCAGGGTCGAGCGACTGGCCCCGGTGGCCCGGGCGATCTCGGCGAGGGGCAACGGCGGGCCCTCGATCGACAGCGCCTCGATCACGGAGAGTACACGGTGGGTGGGTTCGTGTCGCATATCCGACAGCCTATGTCGACATGCGGACGATCTGCCCGGGATTGCCGTCTCCGAGATGTAAATCGGGCCGCTCGGGGAGCACGATGGTCTCCGAGCCGGACCGCAGACAGACCTGTCTGCGGTCTGCTGTCCGGTCACGCCGGACGAGCCCACGACATTGGAGGTCGCATGACAGCGAGGACGGCGGTGACGCTCTCGCACCTCGACGCACTCGAGGCCGAGTCCGTCCACATCTTCCGCGAGGTAGCCGCGCAGTTCGAACGTCCGGGGATGCTGTTCTCCGGCGGCAAGGACTCCGTGGTGATGTTCCACCTGGCGCGCAAGGCGTTCTGGCCCGCGCCCATGCCGTTCCCGCTCATGCACGTCGACACCGGTCACAACTTCGACGAGGTCATCGAGTACCGGGACCGGGTGGTCGAGGAGACCGGGGTCCAGCTGCTCGTGTCGTACGTCCAGGACGACATCGACGCCGGCCGCGTGGTCGAGGAGACGGGCGTCGGCACCAGCCGTAACCGACTCCAGACCGCCGCCCTGCTGCGCGGCATCCAGGAGAACCGCTTCGACGCCGTGTTCGGCGGCGCCCGCCGCGACGAGGAGAAGGCCCGCGCCAAGGAGCGCGTCTTCTCCTTCCGTGACGCGTTCGGCGCCTGGGACCCGCGCGCACAGCGCCCCGAGCTGTGGAAGCTGTACAACGGCAACCACCGCAAGGGCGAGCACATCCGGGTGTTCCCGCTGTCCAACTGGACCGAGCTGGACATCTGGCAGTACATCGAGCGGGAGGACATCGACCTGCCGCCGATCTACTACGCGCACCAGCGCGAGGTGATCGAGCGCGACGGGATGCTCCTGGCCAAGACGCGGTTCCTCGAGACCCTCCCGGGCGAGGAGGCGCGCACCGAGCTCGTCCGTTTCCGCACCGTCGGCGACGCCACCTGCACCGGGTGTGTGGAGTCCGACGCCGCCGACAACGCCGCCGTCGTGGCCGAGGTCGCGGGGACCCGCGTCACCGAGCGCGGCGCCACCCGTGCCGACGACCGGATCTCCGAGGCCGGCATGGAAGACCGCAAGAAGGAAGGCTACTTCTGATGAGCTCCGCCACCACGGCATCGTCCGCGACCAGCGGGCCGACGCTCGCCACCGCCTCGACTCTCACCCCGGAGCAGTTGAGCACCATGTCCGAGCACGCCCAGCTGCTGCGCATCGCCACCGCGGGGTCGGTCGACGACGGCAAGTCGACCCTCATCGGGCGTCTGCTCTACGACTCCAAGGGGATATTCGAGGACCAGCTCGCCTCGATCGAGGCCACCTCGGCCAAGCGCGGTGACGAGTACACCGACCTCGCGCTGCTCACCGACGGGCTGCGCTCCGAGCGCGAGCAGGGCATCACGATCGACGTGGCATACCGCTACTTCTCGAGCCCGCGCCGCAAGTTCATCATCGCCGACACCCCGGGCCACGTGCAGTACACGCGCAACATGGTCACCGGTGCGTCGACGGCCGACGTGGCGATCATCCTCGTCGACGCCCGCAAGGGGGTGCTCGAGCAGACCCGCCGGCACGCGTTCCTGTCCGCGCTCCTGGGCATCCCGCGCCTGGTCGTGGCCGTCAACAAGATGGATCTGGTCGACTACGACGAGGCCATCTTCGAGGCCATCCGCACCGAGTTCACCGACTTCGCGGCCAAGCTCGAGGTCCACGACGTGACGTTCGTCCCGCTGTCCGCCCTCAAGGGTGACAACGTGGTGGACCGGTCCGAGGCCATGCCCTGGTACACGGGCCCGGCCCTGCTCGACCACCTCGAGAACGTGCACATCGCGTCGGACCGCAACCTCACCGACGTCCGGTTCCCGGTGCAGTACGTGATCCGCCCCCAGCGGGCCGACGGCCTGGACCACCGGTCCTTCGCCGGCACCGTCGCCGGGGGGATCATGAAGGTCGACGACGAGGTGGTGGTCATGCCGTCCGGTCGGCAGTCGACCATCAAGGCCATCTGGGGCCCGGGCGGCGCCGAGCTCGACGAGGCGGCGGCGCCGGCCGCGGTGACCATCGCGCTCAACGACGAGATCGACATCGTCCGCGGCGAGATGATCGCCCGGCCCGGCAACCGGCCGCACCAGGGCACCGAGCTCGAGGCGATGGTCTGCTGGTTCGCCGACGACTCGACTCTCACGCCCAACAAGCGGTACGTCGTCAAGCACACCACCCGCGACACCAAGGCGATCGTCACGGGCCTGGAGTACCGGCTGGACGTCAACACCCTGCACCGCGACCCCGACTCCACCGAACTGGGGCTCAACGAGATCGGGCGCATCGGCCTGCGCACCCAGACGCCGTTGATGTACGACCCCTACCGCCGCAACCGGGACACCGGGGCGTTCATCCTCGTGGACGAGCTGTCCGGCAACACCGTGGGCGCGGGCATGATCATCGGGCCCGCCACCACCGGGTCCAACGTGGTCTGGCACGCCGGCGCCGTCCAGCGCGGCGACCGCGGGCAGGGCCGCACGCTGTGGCTCACGGGCCTGTCGGGTTCGGGCAAGTCCACGGTCGCCTCCGAGGTGGAGCGGTTGCTCATCGAGTCCGGCCACCCGGCCTACATCCTCGACGGGGACAACCTGCGGCACGGCCTCAACGCCGACCTCGGGTTCTCGGCCGAGGACCGGGCGGAGAACATCCGTCGCACCGCGGAGGTGGCCGCGCTGTTCGCCGATGCCGGCGTCGTCGTCATCTGTTCCCTCATCTCCCCGATGCGCGCCGACCGCGACGCCGCGCGCAGTGTCCACTCCGCGGCCGACCTGCCCTTCACCGAGGTGTTCGTGGACACGCCGTTGGCCGAGTGCGAGGCGCGCGACCCCAAGGGGCTCTACGCCAAGGCGCGGGCCGGCGAGATCCCGGAGTTCACCGGCGTCTCCGCGCCGTACGAGCCGCCGCTGACCCCCGACCTGCACATCCGTCCGGAGGACGGCACCGCGGAAGAGGTGGCACAGCGGATCGTCAGTTCGATCCTGGGCGTCTGAGCGGGTGCCCGAGGCGCTCTGGTCCTACGACTCACTGGGGCTGCTGGTCGTCAGCGCGGTGATCGGCGTGGTCATAGGTCTGACGGGGATGGGCGGCGGGGCGTTGATGACGCCCGCGCTCATCCTCGTGGGGATCCCTCCCACCGCCGCCGTGGCCAACGATCTGGTGGTCAACGCGGTGAACAAGGTCATCGGCGCCGGCGTCCACTGGAAGCACGGCGAACCCAACCTGAAGATCGCGTTCTGGTTGATCCTGGGCTCGGTCCCGACCGCGTACCTGGGGGCCTGGCTGGTGCACGCGGTGGGAGCCGATGACGTGCAGGGGCTGTTGAAGAAGGCCATCGGCGGGACGCTCCTCGTGGCCTCCTCCGCCTACTTCCTGCGCGCGTTCTTCGAGATGGCCGGCAAGATCCGTAGGGGCAGCGACCCGAACCCGCCCGTCAAGCCGCTCATCACCCTGCTGGTCGGAGTGATCGGCGGACTGATGGTGGGCATCACCTCGGTGGGCTCCGGCACGGTCATCATGATGTGCATCATGCTGCTGTACCCGACCCTGGCCGCGCTGCGGCTGGTGGGCACCGACCTCGTGCAGGCGGTCCCGCTGGTGATCGCGGCGGCCATCGGGCACGTGATGGTGACCGGCGTCGACTGGGCCCTGCTGGTGCCGTTGCTGATCGGTGGGTCGATCGGGACGTTCTTCGGCTCCCGGGTCGCCGGCCGGGTGCCGCAGGGCCTGATACGGCGGGGCATCACCATCGTGTTGGCGGTCACCGCCTCGGCGATGCTCGGGGCGTCGCCGCCTCTGATCGGTGTGATCGCCCTGGTGCTGGTGACGGGCGGGCCGCTCGTCTGGCGGGCGCTGGTGCGCAGGTACTCGGTGCATCTCGGCGACCCGGCAGCGCAGGACCGCGCCCGCGCCTGACTCGCGCACAGGGCGGGCCGCTCAGGAGGCGGTGACGAGCTCCGGATCGGGTGTCCGCTCGCGGCGGACGGCGCGCACCGCGTGGACCACCAGCGCGATCCACACCAGGAACAGGGTCCCGAGCACGGGTCCGATCACGATCGCCGGTGCACCGGCAGCGCTGAGCAGGGTGAAGGTGTTGGTGATGATGATGAGGCCACCCGCGGCCGTGCCCAGGACCCGGGCCGACATGTGCCGGACCATCCAGGCGGCGAACGGAGCGGCGATCACGCCACCGACGAGCAGCGCGGCGGCGAACGCCCAGTTGATGCCCGAGGCACCGAGCCCGAAGAGGAATCCGATGGAGGCGCTCACCGCCACCACGAATTCGGAGGCGCTGATCGATCCGACCACCTTGCGCGGTTCCACCCGGCCGGAGGAGAGCAGGGTGGTGGTCCCGACCGGGCCCCATCCGCCGCCGCCGAAGGCGTCGAGGGTTCCGCCGACGAAGCCGAGTGGCACCAGGAAGCGCGCCGAGATCTGGCCCGAGAACTGGGGCCGCCTGCCCCCGAGCCGCAGGAAGCGGTAGAGGACGTAGAACCCCAGCGCGAGCAGGAGCGAGGCGACGATGGGCTTGGCGGTCGCGCTGGACAACGACGACAGGGCCGTGGCGCCGATGAAGGCGCCCACCGCGCCCGGGCCCGCGAGGATCGCCACGATGCGCCAGTCCACGTTCCCGAACTTGTGGTGGGAGACGCCGGACGCGAGGGTGGTGCCGATCTGGGCGAAGTGCACGGCTGCCGACGCGGCCGCGGGGGCGATCCCGGCGGCCACGAGGATGGTCGTCGAGGTGACGCCGTATCCCATGCCGAGCGAGCCGTCGACCAGCTGGGCGAGCAGTCCGGCGAAGCCGAGGATGATCAGGGTGGGCACGAGGGGGGTCCTCCGGCGCGGGTCGGCAAACAGTAGGGCATTAAACATAGTAGTTCAGTAGACTTTAGCAGCGACGCCTGGTGTTGGCCACCACGGTGGGCCGGTAGGTCAGCAGCAGAGGTGGGGCCCTACGGTCACCGGGGTTCCCAGGCGTCCTGGTCGAGGGTGAGGGCGTGGACGTCGCCCGGTAGCCGCCCCTCGGCGAGGTCGGCGAGGGACACCGCGTCCATGACCCGCCGCAGGGACGCCCTCGACGCGATCCACACGTGCTGGAGGACGGCCGCGCGCTCGTTGTAGTCGACCGCCTCGGGGCGCACGTCGTAGACGCTGACGAGCGGGCCGTCGACGGCACGGAGGACGTCGGCGACGCTGACGGCGGCCGCGTCCTGGGCGAGCGTCCACCCACCGGTCTTGCCCCGGCGGCTGGCCACGATGCCCGCCCGGCGCAGGTCCGACAGGATCGATTGCAGGAAGCCGTGCGGGATGTCCTGCAGTCGCCCCAGCTCCTCGGCGCTGATCGGATTCTCGCGGGGGGTGTCGCCGCTGTGCGACCGCTGGGCGGTCGCGAGTTCGACGAGCGCTCGAAGCGCGTAGTCCGATTTCGCGGTGACCCTCATGGGAACAGTCTCCCATGTGGGCGGATCTCCGGATCGGCCGCGGACCGGGGTGGAGGAGCGGCGCCGGAGAGTCTGGCGGGCGTCAACATGAGAGTTTTGTGACACAATGGCCGAATTCGCGCCGGTTCAGGGTCGGCGCCCTGCTCCGAGGAGCGATATGAACGAGGCGGATGAGCGGACCTGCTACGTCCACGAGACCTCCGACGGCGCCGTCTGGGGCTGCCGTCGTTGTGGCGCGACCAGCGGCACGCTGCCTTCGCGAGGCGCGGCGCGGGTCGCCGCCGACGCCCACCGTTGCCCGGATGAGCCGGCCCGCGTGGTCCGGGAGTACGGGAGCAGCCGACGTCGGGGCCTGCGTATGCGCCGGCGATAGTCGTCCCGCATCCGCTGCCGCATCGGGCCTTCTACTGTGGAGGTCATGACAGCACCCACGCGTTCCTCTGATCAGCAGCTCGCCGTCGACCTCGCCGCGGATGCCGGTCGCCTGTTGGTGGAGCTCCGGTCGTCGGGGCCCACCAAGCGCGAACTGGGAGACCTCGGGGACCGCCGCGCCAACGCCCTGCTCCTCGAGCGTCTCGCCGTCGAACGGCCCGATGACTCGGTGTTGTCGGAGGAGTCGAGTGACGACCTGGCCCGCGTCGACGCCGACCGTGTGTGGATCATCGATCCCGTCGACGGCACGCGGGAGTACGGGCTCGGCGACCGTCCGGACTGGGCCGTCCATGTGGCGCTGTGGGAGCGGTCCGGGGACCCCGCACGAGCGCGGCTGACCGCCGCCGCCGTCTCGCTCCCGGCGCTCGGGGTGGTGATGGGGGTCGACGACGACGAGGTCTACGCGCCGCCCGTGGGCAACGGCGGGGTGGACGGGGGTGGCCTCCTCCCGCCACGCTCGGGCTCGCGGCCGAGAATCGTGCTCTCGGCCTCCCGCCCGCCGGCGTTCGCGGAGGCGGTCGCGGAGTCCGTGGGCGGGGATCTGGTGCCCCTCGGCTCGGCCGGCGCCAAGGTCGCGGCCGTGGTGCGCGGGGAGGCCGACGCCTACATCCACGCGGGCGGCCAGTACCAGTGGGACTCGGCCGCTCCGGCGGGCGTGGCTCTGGCGAGGGGGTTCGTCGCGGTGCGGGTGGACGGCTCCCCGCTGGAGTACAACGTCGCCGAGACCTACCTGCCGGACCTGGTGGTGTGCCGCTCGGACCTGGCCGGGGCGATCCTGGAGGCCATCGCGTCGGCGTGAGGGGTCACTTGCTGGTGATCAGGGCCCCCGCGATGGCCGCCATGAACACGTCCTTGGCCAGGCTCATGCCCTCCTGGGACGGGCGGACGCCGTCGGCCTCGGTCATCGAGGGGTTGCGGAAGTACATCGACAGCAGACCTGCCGAGAAGGTTCCGAGTGCGGCGCCGGCGAGGCGCGGCGACACGAACGGCGTGAGCAGAGCCGCGCCGATACCGATCTCGGAGTAGGAGACGAACTTCCCGAACGTGTCCGGTTCCATCGTGGTCACCTGCGGTACCCCGGTGGCGGCGAAGCCCTGCAGTCCCTGGGCGGCCTCGGTGGGCAGGTCGCGCTTGGACAGGCCCGAGTTGAGGACGAACGCGCCGGTGACTCCGCGGAGGATGGCGTTGGACAGGCTCATGGAATGCTCCTGAGAGGTCGGGGTCGCGTGTGCTGCGACACAGGTGAAGTCACGCTTTGGTGATGTGGCACCGACGAGGGTAACGCACATGACCGGCACGTCACCCCCGGTGGAGATCGACCCCAGAGGATGCGCGCGGGGGTCACCGGTGGAACAGTTACCTGCATGAGCGCGAACAGCACCCGAGACATCACCGACAAGCCCGACCCGGAGGCCGACCCCGATTCGGGCAAACCCGAGTCGCCCACCTCGCTGAAGGCGGGCACCTGGAAGATCGGTCTCACGCGCGCCGCCGCGGAGTTCTCCAAGGACAAGTGCACGGACCTGGCCGCCGCGCTGACCTACTTCGCGGTGCTCTCGATCTTTCCCGCACTGTTGGCGGTGGTGTCGCTGCTCGGTGTGTTCGGTCAGGGGCAGGAGACCGTCAACGCCGTGATGGACCTGTTCGAGGGCGCCGCGCCGGAGGAGACGCTCGCCGCGCTCCGCGGGCCGATCGAGTCTCTGGTCAACACCCCTGCCGCTGGCCTCGCCCTCGTCACCGGCCTGCTGGGCGCGCTCTGGACGGCGTCCGGGTACGTGGGTGCCTTCGGGCGGGCCATGAACCGCATCTACGAGGTCGAGGAGGGTCGGCCCTTCTGGAAGCTCAAGCCCGCCATGCTGCTGTTGACCGCCGTGCTCCTCCTCCTGGTCTGCCTGGCCGGACTCATGCTCGTCGTCAGCGGACCGATCGCCGCCTGGGTGGGTGACCTCGTGGGCCTCGGCGACACCGCGGTGGCCGTATGGGGCATCGCTAAGTGGCCGGCGCTGATCCTCGTCGTCGTCGTGATCCTCGCCTCGCTCTACGGGTTCGCGCCCAACGTCAAGCAGCCGAAGTTCCGGTGGGTCTCCCTCGGTGCGATCGTGGCGCTGCTGGTCTGGGCCGTCGCCACCGCAGGGTTCGTGTTCTACGTGTCCAACTTCTCCAGCTACAACGCCACGTACGGGTCGCTGGCCGGCGTCATCATCTTCCTGCTCTGGCTCTGGATCACCAACAACGCGCTGCTGTTCGGGGCCGAGGTCGACGCCGAGGTCGAACGGGCCCGCGAGCTGCAGGCCGGAATGCACGCCGAGGAGACCATCCAGCTGCCGCCGCGCGACACCGCAGCCAGCGACAAGGCCGAGGAGAAGCGACAGAAGACCATCGACGAGTCCGCTGATATCCGTCGCGAGGCCCAGGCCGAGCAGGCGCGCGAGTCCCACTGAACCCGTCACCGAGCCCCGTCACTTAGCCTCCTCACTGAGCCCGGTGCCGCGCGGCGGGAGGCGCGCCGCACTGTCGAGCGGCCACAATCGGTGTATGAACTCCTCCGGCGGCACCGCGCCGACCGCCCGACGCCGTCTCCGCACCGTTCGCCTGGTGCTCGAACGCTCGGTGGGTGAGTTCTTCCGCGACCGGGGCCCCGACCAGGCGGGGGCGCTCACCTTCTACGGTGTCCTCTCGCTCTTCCCCGCACTCCTGGTGGTGGTCTCGCTGCTCGGGGTGTTCGGTCAGGGGGCCAGTACGGTCGACGCCCTCATGGGCATGCTGTCCGACATCGCCCCGGAGGAGATACTGGATCCGATCCGGGACCCGGTCGAGGCGGTCGTCACCACGCAGGCCGCCGGGACGGCGCTCGTGGTGGGTGCGGTGATCGCGCTGTGGACCGCGTCCCGCTACGTCCGCGCGCTGGGCCGGGCGATGAACCTGGTGTTCGGGATCGAGGAGGGGCGCCCGCCGTGGCGGCTGCTGCCCGTCGGTCTGCTGCTCACGGCGTTGCTCGTCGTCCTCGTCGCAGTCGGCGGACTGGCGCTGGTGTTCACCGGGCCCATCGCCGAGACCGTGGGCGGGTGGATCGGGTTGGGTGAGACGGCTCTGGCCGTGTGGGGTCTGGCCAAGTGGCCCGCGGCCCTCGTCTCCGCGGTTCTCGCGCTGGCGATCCTCTATCGATTCGCGCCCAACGTGGCCGGACGGAAGTTCCACTGGGTGTCCCTCGGGGCGGCCGCTGCGTTGCTCATCATGGGAGTCGCCACCGCCGGGTTCGGCTTCTTCGTCTCCCATTTCGGCAACTTCAACCGCTCCTATGGTTCCCTCGCCGGGATCATCGTGTTCCTGGTCTGGCTGTGGCTGGTCAACATGGCGGTGCTCTACGGCGCACGTCTGGACACCGAGGTGCTGCGGATCCGCCAGCTCCGGTCCGGCATCCCGGCAGAGGAGAACGTGCGGGTCACCCCGCGGGACACCACCGCGAGCGACTTCTTCGCTCGCAGGCGGGCCAGGATGCTCGAGGAGTACCGCGGCCTCCGACGCGAGCCGGATCCCGCGGGGACGGCCAAGCCGGAGCCCGTGGGGACGGCCGAGCCGGAGCCCGTGGGGACGGCCGAGCCGGAGCCCGTGGGGACGGTCGAGCCCGAGGAGCCCACTGAGGCGGCACGGCTGCGACGGTAGGGTTGGTGGCATGCGCCTCGTCGTCACCGGGGGAGCCGGGTTCATCGGCGCCAATTTCGTCCACACGGTCATCCGCGAGCGCCCGGACGCCCACGTCACCGTGCTGGACGCCATGACCTACGCGGCCAACCGGGCGAGCCTGTCCGATCTCCCCGCGGACCGCGTCGACCTGGTGGAGGGCGACTGCGCGGTCCCCGGTGTCGTCGACGATCTGGTCTCGCAGCTCGCGGGACCGAAGGACACGGTGGTGCATTTCGCCGCCGAGAGCCACAACGACAACTCGCTCGCCGGCCCGGGGCCCTTCGTCCACTCCAACATCGTGGGCACCTACCAGGTGCTCGAGGCGTGCCGCCTCCACGACGTGCGTCTGCACCACGTCTCGACCGACGAGGTCTACGGCGATTTGCAACTGGACGATCCGGCCAAGTTCACCCCGGCCACCGCCTACAACCCGTCGAGCCCGTACTCGGCCACCAAGGCCGGTGCGGACATGCTGGTGCGTGCATGGGTACGGAGTTTCGGCGTGCGCGCCACGATCAGCAACTGCTCCAACAACTACGGCCCGTACCAGCACGTGGAGAAGTTCATCCCGCGGCAGATCACCAACCTGCTGACCGGGCAGCGCCCCCGCCTCTACGGAAGTGGGGCCAACGTCAGGGACTGGATCCACGTGGACGACCACAACTCGGCCGTCCTGCGGATCCTGGCCGGTGGCGAGCGGGGCCGCACCTACCTCATCGGGGCCGACGGCGAACACTCCAACCTGCAGGTCATGCAGATGATCTGCGAGCTCATGGGCGCCACCGGCACGGACGGCGATCCCGGTTTCGACCACGTCACCGATCGTCCCGGCCACGACCTGCGCTACGCGATCGACGCCACCGCCACCCGCGAGGAGCTCGGGTGGGAGCCGCAGCACACCGACCTCCGGGACGGGTTGCGCCGAACGATCGAGTGGTACCGCGAGAACCGCGACTGGTGGGAGCCGGTCAAGGAGCGCGTCGAGGCCAGGTACGCGCAGACGGAGAAGGTGCTGTGAAGGGCATCGTCCTGGCCGGCGGCAGCGGCACCCGTCTGCGCCCGCTCACGGTGGCCACCAGCAAGCAGCTCATGCCCGTCTACGACAAGCCGATGATCTACTACCCGCTGTCCACGCTCATGCTGGCGGGCATCCACGACATCCTGCTCATCACCACGCCCGAGGACGCGCCGCAGTTCCGGCGGCTTCTGGGCGACGGCACCCAGTTCGGCATCACCCTGAGCTACGTGGAGCAGGCCGCCCCCGAGGGGCTGGCGCAGGCGTTCGTCCTGGGAGCGGACCACATCGGCGACGAGGCGGTGGCGCTGATCCTGGGCGACAACATCTTCTACGGTCCCGGGATGGGGAACCAGCTCCGTCGGTTCGCCGACCTCGACGGCGGGGCCGTGTTCGCCTACCGCGTGTCCAATCCGGGCGACTACGGGGTGATCGATTTCGACTCGGACGGTCGCGCGATCAGTCTCGAGGAGAAGCCTCAGAACCCGTCCTCCGACTTCGCCGTCCCGGGCCTCTACTTCTACAGTGCCGACGTGGTGGAGGTGGCGCGGAACCTGGAGAAGTCGCCGCGCGGCGAGTACGAGATCACGGATGTCAACCGCCACTACCTGGAGGAGGGCCGGCTGCAGGTCGAGGTCCTCCCGCGGGGTACGGCGTGGCTGGACACCGGCACCCACGACTCGCTGCTCGACGCGGGCAACTACGTCCGGACCATCGAGGACCGGCAGGGCCTGAAGATCGGCTGCCCGGAGGAGGTGGCGTGGCGGATGGGGTATCTCGACGACGACGAGCTCACCGGCCGGGCCCACGATCTCGCGAAGTCGGGCTACGGCGCGTACCTCCTCGACGTGCTCCGCCGCGAGAAGGGGCGGCACCAGTGAGCGCCGGCGGTCCGGGAGGAGCGGATGCAGTGGGTTCCGGGGACTCCTATCGCCCCACCGGGCTGGTGCGGATCCTCGTCACAGGGGGTCGCGGGCAACTCGGGCATGCGCTCTCCGGGGTGGCCCACGCCCCGGGCCGTGGCGAGTTGAACATCACGGACCACGCGTCGATTGCAGCGGCCCTCGAGCGCCACGATCCCGAGGTCGTCATCAACGCCGCTGCGTACACCGACGTCGACGGCGCCGAGTCCGACGAGGCGGGGGCCCGGGCGATCAACACCGACGGCGCGGGGTCGCTGGCGGTGGCCTGCCGCGATCGCGGGATCCGGTTGATCCACATCAGCACCGACTACGTGTTCTCGGGTGAGGTCCCCGGAGGCGGCGACCCGGCCACCGCCCCTGCGCTCCAACCAGACGATCCAGCGGCCCCCCGCACCGCCTACGGCCGCACCAAGCTCGCCGGTGAGCAGTCCGTGCTCTCGGCGCATCCGGAGGCGACCATCGTCCGGACCGCCTGGCTCTACACCGGGCCGAATCGCGAGAAGATCGACCTGGCCGGTAGCGACTTCGTGGCCACCATGGTTCGGCTGGAGCGCGAGCGGGACCAGCTCACCGTGGTCGACGACCAGTGGGGCTCGCCCACCTCGACGCAGGCGCTCGCCGGCGGTCTGCTGGAAATGCTGGCCGCCGAGAAGGCCGGCCGGGTCGACACCCGAGGTCTCACCCTTCACGCTGCCGGAGGCGGGCGCGCGACCTGGTGCGAGCTCGCCCGCGAGGCGTTCCGCCGGTACGGGGCCGACCCGGACCGGATCCGCCCCTGCAGCTCCTCCGAGTTCCCCCGCCCGGCGCCGAGGCCGACCTTCTCCGTGCTGTCCGACGCCTCGTGGCGGGCGGCGGGACTCGCGCCACTACCGGACTGGCGGGCCGACCTCTCCGCCGCGATCGCCGAGCACGCACACCGCGCGCGCGGTGGTCGTGACCGGTGAGCCCGCCGGTGTCCTCGGCGCCATGACTCCCTCCCGCCGCGACTCTCGCTCCCGCCGCGGTCCACGCCTGCGCCGCGCGGCGTTCGCCGCCGGAGCCATTGGCATCACCGCCGCCCTCGCCCTGTCCGCCTGGGGTGTGTTCCTACTCCACCCGCGCGCGGACGAGCCGGTCGCCGCCGATGCGGTGGTCATGCTCGCCGGCGCGAATGACGGCAGGCACGCCTATGCGCGTGAGCTGGTAGAGGCCGGGTTCGCCGACACGCTGGTGGTCTCCAACCCGGGAGGCAACTCGGAACGCATCGCCCGGCGGCTGTGTACGGGTGCGGGCCGCCCGGCCGGTGCGGAGGTGGCCTGCTTCGCTCCCGAGCCACGAACCACGTGGGGTGAGGCGCAGGCGGTCGCCGCCATCGCCCGGGCCCGTGGATGGGAGCGGATCCTCGTCGTCACCAATCGGCCCCACACCCTGCGGGCCGGTCAGTGGATGCGTGCGGCGACCGGGGTAGAGGTGCGGATGACGCCGATCGAGCGCATCGACTGGCCGATGCTCCCGGTGCACCTGGTCTGGGAGATCGCGGGGTTCGCCAAGGGGTGGCTCAACGGCCACTGGTAGTGACTACTGACAGCGGCAGCTCAGGCGGGTCGCGCCCTCATGGCGGAGGGCGCGGCGATGGGCGCGCGGGTTGTGAGCATCGGCGCCCCCAGGCCCTCGTGCGCCCTGGTGATGCGGCCGAAGACGGCGGAGCGGTCCATGGGGCGGTGGGGGAGGTCGAGGGCTCGACGGACGTCGGACGGCACGAGGCTCGCGGCGGCGTGGACCACCGTGACACACGACCGGTGGGCGGTCACGGACGTCCGCTCCAGGCCCCTGCACTCGCGCGCCGTCTCGCGCAGCCGTGTCGCGACGCTCCGGCCGGCGGTGGTCGCACGGGCGCGATCACGGGACGAACGGAGCAGTTGCTCGAGTTCGCGGACCGTCGTGGGGGAGACCCGGCAGCCGTGCAGGTGCGCGACGCCGGCCGTCTGACAGACGTACCGGTCGGACTCGTCCGGGGTGAGCGGTCGCGCGGCGAAGCGTTGGTAGGCCGCGAGAAGGGCCCACGTGGTGGCGGCGTGCGCCCACTCCACGAGCTCGGGGTCCGAACCGTAGTAGTACTGACCGTGCTCGGTGGTGCCGGAGAACGCGCGGTCGCGGTGGGAGTTCTCGATCGTCACCATCGCGTCGTCGACCGTGCCGAACGTGGTGATTTCGATGAGGTCGTGCAGGTACGCGTCCACCGACCAGGGGTCGTCGACCGCCCCCGCGGCGGCGAATGTGGACGCGTAGGCCGGGTTCGCCGCCAGCATGAGTAGTCCGGTGGTCACCCCGATCGGGGTCGCCGCATCGCCGTGGACACGCCAGATGGGGTCGCCCTCGCCGAACCAGCGGGGCCCCGGGATGTCCAGGATCGAGCACACAGGGGTATCCGCCGCACCGCGTGGGGCAAGTGGTGTCATAAGCACGCCCTGGGGTAGTTGTGCCGTGTGTGACGGCCGGTTGAGTCCTGACGACGACTGTAACTCCCGTCCCGCCTGTCGGACGGGATTCTCTGGGGGCGGCTGAGAAAATCCCGTGAACGTACGACTGCGACACGGCCTCTAGGCTGGGAGTGCACACCCGAGAGAGCGTTGAATCACACCAGGAGACACCACGTGAACCCTTCCCCCCTTCCCGCCCCCCGCACCGGCCCCGTCGTGCCCGACCGCTTCGCCGGGAGGACGGCCCTCGTCACCGGCGCGAGCCGGGGGATCGGCCTGGGAATCGCGCGGCGCCTGCTGTCCGAGGGGGCGTCCGTGGTGATCACCGCCCGCGGGCAGGAGGGGCTCGACGAGGCGGTCGCCGAATTGGGTGCGCCGGAGCGGGTGCTCGCGGTGGCGGGCAAGTCCGACGACGAGGACCACCAGCGCGAGGTGGTTGCCCGGGCCGAGCAGACCTTCGGGCCCGTGGACCTGCTGGTCAACAACACCGGCATCAACCCGGTGTTCGGTCGGACGGTCGACGCGGACCTGGCGGCCGCCCGCAAGATCACCGAGGTCAATGCGCTGGGCACATTGGCGTGGACGCAGAAGGTCTATCACTCGGGTCTCGGCGAGCGGGGTGGGGCGGTGGTCAACGTGGCCTCGATCGCGGGCCTGGCGCCCTCTCCGGGGATCGGGTGGTACGGCGCCACGAAGGCGCTGGTGATGCGGTTGACGCAGGAGCTGGCGGTGGAGGTCGGACCGGCCGTCCGGGTCAACGCCGTCGCCCCGGGCGTGGTCAAGACCCGCTTCGCCGAGGCGCTCTACACCGGCCGCGAGGAGCAGATGTCCGCCGCGTTGCCCGCGGGCCGGCTGGGGGTCCCCGACGACATCGCCGGCCCCGTGTCCTTTCTGCTCTCCGACGACGCCCACTGGATCACCGGGCAGACCATCGTCGTGGACGGCGGGGCGCACATCGTCGGCGCGGGACTGCAGGGCTGACATGGCCTCGATACAGGAGTTCTGCGCCTCGACGGGCCGCTCACTCGAGGCGAGCCCGCCGATGGCGGTCGCGGCGCAACCGTTGACCTGGGTGGACAACGAGCCGTGGCAGCGGATCGAGTCGCCGGAGCCGTCGGCCGTGATCTACGTGGACCCGGGTGCGCACCGCGACGGGTTCTCGCCCAACGCCGTGGCCACCTGTGCCCGCGTCGCCCCCGCCATGTCCACCGACGACGCTGTGACGATGATCGTGGCCACCGCGGAGGTGCTCACCGACTGGACCCTGCTGGAGGAGGTTGCGGGAGAGGGCGACGAGGACGCGGGCGCCGTGCGCAGCGTCTATCGCTTCATTCGCGGCACCTACACCGCCGAGCCCGGCGAGATGGCCACCTCGAGCCTGATCGTGGGATGGAGCGACGACGAGGCGACCTACGTCTTCCAGTTCGTCGTCACCGGGTGGCGCGAGGACGCGGGTCTGCACGACTCGGCCATGGACTGCCTGATGATCGGCGAGTGGACGGCCGGGCAGATCGTCGGCGCCATGCGGGGTTGACGCCTCGGGCGGTCACGGCGTGCCCCGCTAGGGTGGGCGGGTCAGGAGTCGGGTGGACAGGAAGGCGGGACCGCCGGTGCGGCTACGCGAGTTGAGCGTGACGGGGGCGTGGGAGATCACCCCCCGCCGGATCTCCGATGACCGCGGGGTCTTCCACGAGGCGTTCACCGACGCGGCCTTCCGCCGTCTGACAGGGCACCGCTTCGACCTCGCGCAGGTCAACGTGTCGGTCTCGGGCGAGGGGGTCCTGCGCGGCCTCCACTACGCCGAGGTGCCGCCCGGCCAGGCCAAGTATGTGATGTGCCCGTCCGGAACGGTCTTCGACGTGGTGGTGGACGTGCGTGTGGGCTCGCCGACGTTCGGGGAGTGGTCCGGGGTCATCCTCGACTCAGGCGATCAGCGTGCGGTGTACATCCCCGAGGGCGTGGCGCACGGATTCCTCTCCCTCGAGCCGCAGTCCACCGTGATGTACCTGTGCTCGGAGGGGTGGCGACCGGGCGCCGAGCACGGCGTGGACGCCTTCGACCCCCACCTCGCCATCGACTGGCCCTCCGTGGCGCTCGACGGCACCCCGATCACGCACGTGATGAGCGGTAAGGACCGCGACGCGCCGAGCCTGCTCGACGCCGCGGCCGCCGGTCGCCTGCCGCGGTGGGAGGACTGCGAGGCGCACGTGGAGCGTCTGCGGGAGGCCACCGCGCGGGTGGACGAGGAGTGGCGTCCTGGCGCCGACTGACATACCCTAGGGGGTATCGAACGATGCCCGGTCGGGTCGAGAACCCCCTTGAAGGAGAACGCCATGTGTTACCCCGTCGCCTGTTCCGTCTGCGGCAAGACCACCTGGGACGGCTGTGGTCAGCACGTCGACCAGGTCAAGGCCGCCGTCCCCGCTGAGCAGTGGTGCGGGGGTGAGCACCCGGCCCCGGCCGGCTAGTCCGGCGCGAGAGGTCGTCCACCCGCGGGGGCGGTGGTCTCCGGTCCGGGGTCGCGGACCCCTCCGGCGGGGTAGAACCAGGGGACACGTACTCCCGTCCCTCCCGGAGGCCCCCAGTGAGCACCCCCTACGTCCTCGTCGAGCGCAGCGGCCCGATCGCGCGAGTGACCCTCGACCGGCCCGAGCGCCGCAACCCCCTCTCGATGCAGATGATGCGCGAGGCCACGGCCGCCATCCGCGACCTCGGCGACGACCCGTCCTGCGGGGTGGTCGTGGTGACGGGGTCAGGCCCGGCACTGTCCGCCGGGCACGAGATCGGCGAGATGATCGACCGCACCCTCGACGAGGAGCGCGAGGTCTTCGACACCTGCGTGGATCTCATGGAGTCGATCCAGGCCATCCGCCAGCCCGTGATCGCGGAGGTGCAGGGCCACGCCATCGCCGCCGGGTGTCAGCTCGTGGCGACCTGCGACCTCGCGGTGGCCGTCGACACCGCGCGGTTCGGCACCCCGGGCGTCCGGATCGGCCTGTTCTGCTCGACCCCGATGGTGGCGGTCTCGCGGAGCATCGGCCGCAAGCGCGCACTCCAGATGCTGCTGACCGGTGAGACGATCGACGCCGCCACCGCGGTCGACTGGGGCCTGGTCAACGAGGCGGTATCCGCCGACCGGCTCCGGGCCCGGGTCGACGAGCTCGCCACCCGGATCGTCGACGCCAGCCCGCTGACGCTGGAGATCGGCAAGCAGGCCTTCTATCGCCAGATCGATCTCCCGCAGGGCGAGGCGTACCGCGAGATGGCCGAGACGATGGCCACCAACGCGATGACGTGCGACGCCCAGGAGGGCATGAGCGCGTTCCTGGACAAGCGCACCCCGCAGTGGCGTGGTGAGTGAGGCGGGGTCCACGCGGATCGTGGCCGTGACGGCGCCCAACTAGGATCTGCGGCATGGCGATCCGGGTGATGACGGTCTGTACCGGCAACATGTGTCGGTCACCGCTGGCCGAGCGTCTGCTCGCCGCGCGCGCCGCGGGAGCGGGTCTCGACGTGGCGGTGGAGTCCGCGGGGACCAGGGCGGTCAACGGTGTGGAGATCCACGCCGAGACCCGCCGGGTGCTCGAGGCGTACGGCGGCAGCGCGGAGGGTTTCGGCGCCCGGCTCCTGTCGCCGCGAGTGCTCGGGGGCCAGGATCTGGTTCTCACCGCCACGCGCGCCCACCGCGATGCCGTCCAGGAGATGGCGCCGCTGCTGTGGAAGAGGACTTATACGCTGCTGGAGGCGGCCCATCTGGCCGACTCGGACCGGGCACTGACGCTCCCGGGCCTGGCGCGGGCTCGCCTCGGCGTCGACACCGACGACCCGGCGTGGGACATCGAGGACCCGATCGGCCGCGAACCGGAGGTCTTCGACCGGACGGGGACGCAGATCAGCGACGCGGTCGACTCGATCGTCGATCTCCTGGCCCGCCGGGCGTGATGCCCGGCTAGGGGTCCAGGGGTTTACGCCCGTCGAGATCCCGAAGGAAATCAGGGTCGTCGTCCGGTGCGATCACGCGGGGCGGGGCCGGCCGTGAACCGGGCCCGAAGGCCCGCCACAGCAGAATCGCCACGGTCACCACTCCGATGAGTGCGAACAGCCAGATCACTCGAACCTCCTTTCCACCACGATACGTATCCTGGGGGTCATGAGCGAGCGAGACGAGTCAGCAATCCCGGCACAGGCGCCCGCCGGAACCAGCCCCGGTGCCCGCCTGGCCCGAAACATGATGTTCTACACGGTGCTGAGGCTGCTGATGGTCGTCGCACTGACCCTGATCGTCATCGGGATCGGGCGTCTCGCGGGCGTCGACGTGCCGGTCCTCGTCGCGGCGATCATCTCGGTGGTCATCGCGCTCCCGCTGTCGATGGTCCTGTTCACGCGCCTGCGTGCGGAGATCAACTCCGACATCTCGGCCGTGGACGCCAACCGCCGCGTCAAGCGGGATGACCTGCATCGTCGGATGGGCGAGGCCTGAGTCCTCCCGGGTCGGACCCGAGTCGATCGGGCCGGCGGTCGTTCAGCTGACCGGAGCGGGCAGGGAGGGGAGCCACTCCGAGCCGAATGACCCGTTCGGGTCATGGGATCCCATCCACCCGAACGGCGGCCACCCGGGCGCCTGAGGCGGCGGGGGAACGGCCGCGTCGGTTCCCGTCTCGGTCGGCACCGCGGTCGGCGCCGGTTCGGCGGATCCGGTGGTGGGTTGGCCGACCTGGTCCGCGGCCGTCGTCTCGCCAGCGTTGGGGGTGGTGGTCTCGGCGTCCCCGGGACCGGTGGGCGGGCTGGTGGGCGGGCTGGTGGGCGGGGTGGTCGGCGGCGTCGTCCCCTCGGGTGGGGTCGTCGGACTATCCGGGGTCGTCTCCTCGGCGGGCTCGCCCGGGCCGCTCTCGGTCGGCTCGTTGCGGTCCGTGGTGGGCTCGTCGTCGTCGAGCCACGGATCCCGCTCCCCGGCATCCGTCCGCGGCTGGGCGGGAGTCCACTGTGTGGCCGTGGTGCCCGTCTCGGGCTGGCGGGGCGGTGCGTAGGTGCCCGTCTCGTCGTCGGTGACGTACAGCGCCCCCGGTGCGGGTTGCACGCCGATGTAGTACCGGCTCAGGCAGTGGTCCGTGACGCTCTGGCTGCCATCGGTGAACACCGTCATCCCCGGTGTGCCGCCGTCGGCCTCGGTGGCGCACCGGGCGATGAAGCGGCCGGGCGGGGTATCACGCTCGCTCGATTCGGCCGCGGAGGTGAGGTCGGTGGCAGAGGCGGACCGCGGGGCCTCGGAGAGGACCTGCGGTTCCGGCTGTGCGCACGACGCCGCCACCAGCGCGATCGCGCCGGCGGACAGGAGCACCCGAGTTCGCATAACGATAGTGTCTCAGTTCTGTCAAAGGATGGCTACCGGTCGGGGCGGTGCGTCATGTCATCATCGGTCAGATTTCCGCCGCCCGTGTCCGCGCCGCCCCGATCGAGGCCAGGCAGGCGGCGAGAACGGCGGCCGCTACTCCGCCGACCCCCACGGTGACCAGATCGCTCACCGGCAGTGCTATGTTACCGGCGTTCGCAGGCCCCGTCATCGCGACCGCGCCGAGTCGGCCGAACGCCGCACCGAGGGCCACTCCGAGAGCCGAGGCGCTCAACGCCACCAGAGCCGTCTCCAGGACGAGCATCCGCCAGACGCCGGCCCGGGTGACGCCCACGCCCCGGAGGAGGCCGATCTCGCGCGTCCGTTCCCGGACCGACAGCGTGAGCGTGTTGACCACCCCCACCAGGGCAAGTGCCACCGCCACCGCGAGCAACAGTGCACTGGACGTCAGGACGGTCCGGACGGATCCCGCGACCTGTTCCCGCGAGGCGAACGTCTCGGTGACCGCCAGCGAGGGGTCGGCCTCCACGACCGCCGACCGCACCCCGTCGAGCGCCGCCTCGAGCCGCTCGCCTTCCAGCCCGCCCTCCATCCGGAGCCACTGCTCGGTGCGGGGGACGAACTCCTGGGGTACCTCCAGGCCCTCCGGCCAGGGCGCCCCGTCCGGCGTGAGCGCCGGGGGCCAGTCGGGAACGCTGCCCGGGTCGGCGAGGGCCCACTGGTCGGTGGTGCGACGGACCACCAGGTCCCGCGCGTCGTCGTCGGTGAAGAACCGGAACCGGACGGTGTCCCCGTCACGTGCGCCGGCGGCCACGGGAGAGGATTCGGGCAGGACGATCTCGCCCGGGCCGGGCAGTGTGATCTCCCGGCGCATCACCTCCGCCACCCGGGCCGGGTCGGCCACGCGCAGGACCGTTCGTCTGCCCTCGTCGTCGCGGGCGTACATGTCGACGACGACGAGGGACTCCGCCACCCCGTCCAGCCCCGCCAGCTGCTCGGGCAGCGCGCCGGGCAGGATCCCGTCGGGTGAGGTGACGGCGACGTCGAGTGGGACGCGGTCGACCAACCGGGACTCGATGGCGGGTCCCAACAGCGCGATCCCGGTGACCATGGTCGAGGTGAGCGTCACACCGACCAGCACGGCGGCCGAGGTGGCGGCCGTGCGGCGTGGGCTGCGCGCCGTGTTGCGGGCGCCGAGAAGACCGACGGGGCCGAGGGCCGGCCCGACGGCCGTGCCGATGACGCCGAGCAGGGTGGGCAGGGCCCCGGTCGTCACCGCAAGTACCCCGAGGAACGTGAGCACCCCCCATGCCCCGGCCTCGACCACCGACCGCGAGTCCACCGCGGATCCCATCGCCGTCCACCCCGCGGCCGCGACGGCGGACCCCGCCAGGACCATCACGAGGCGGCGCCACCACGGGTCGGGGAGGACGTCGGTCGGTCGGAGGGCCGCGAGCGGGCTACCCGCGGTGGCCCGCCACAACGCCGGGAGGGCGGTGAGCAGGGTGACCCCCAGCCCGACCGCGGCGGCGAGGGCGTACGCACCCGGAGGCACGGTGACCTCCTGGAGCGGGATCGTCACCCCGAGCCTCGGGGCCAGCTCCGTGGCCGCCGAGACCCCCGTCCGGCCCAGGGCCAGTCCGAGACCGGTGGCGAGGGCGGCCACCACGAGCGCCTCGGCGGCCCCGGACAGGCGCAGCTGCAGCCGCGAGGCGCCCAGGCAGCGCAGCAGCGCGGTCTCGCGGACGCGGGCGGCGAACACCACGGCGAAGGTCGTGGCGATCACCAGTGAGGCCACCGCCACGGCCAGGACGGTGAAGGCGAGCAGGGCCCGGGTGTAGACGTCGCGGCCCCCCACGAACGACTCGGCGAGCGCCTCGGCCTCCGCCGTGCCGGTGGAGACCTCCACGGCCGAGGTTCCCGGGAGGTCGGAGAGGCGTTCGGCTATCCGCGCCGCGAGGACGGGGTCGGGCACCGAACCGTCCCCTGCCACGCGTACGTCCCCGCCGGCGCCCGCCTGGGACCACTGCTGGATCTGATCGTCGACGGTGTACAGCGGGAACGCCGCCTCGAGATCGGGCTGGCCCGACAGGTCGAACAGGCCCACCACCGTGACGGGGGAGGGGTCGGAGCGGCCGGAGGGCCGGACCTCGAATGACGCCCCCAGGGGGATGTCGGAGTCCGCGCGCACGGCCACCTCACCGGGCCCGTCGGGCAGCCTGCCGGAGGCCAGCCTCTGCCACCGCAGGTCGTCGTCGGAGGACAGCGCCGTCGCCGTCGTCATCTGTTGGGCCCGACCCTCCACACGGACCCGGACGTACGATCGCGTGTCGACCGTGACCGCCCGGACCCCGGGAGTGGAGGCGATGGCCTCCAGGCCGAGCCGTTGCGCCTCGGCGGCCTCGGCGCGCCCGGCGTCGGAACCGGCGGAGGTGCGGTCGCCGAGGTTCTGCACGAGCACCGAGGTGCCCGCGTAGCGCAGGCCGAAGGTGGCGTCCGCGCTGGCCGAGATCGTGCGCAGGACGCCCACCGAGGCCAGGACGAACCCCACCGCCACGGCGATGGCCAGGACCGTGCCCAGGTAGCGGACCGCGTTCGCGCGGAGTTGGCCCAGAACCAGCCGGGGGTTCACGCGGGGGTCGCGCGCCGGCCGGCGAGCGTGCGCATGGCGGCGTCGACGGTGTCCTGGGTGGGGGAGTCGACCTCGTCGGCGATCCGCCCGTCGGCCAGGATCAACGCCGTGTCCGTGTAGGCGGCGGCGTGGGTGTCGTGGGTGACCATGACCACTGTCTGGCCGCTCTCCCGCGCGCACGCACCGAGCAGACCGAGCACCGCCTCCCCGGATTCGGAGTCGAGGTTGCCGGTGGGCTCGTCGGCGAAGACCACGTCGGGTCGGGGCAGCAATGCGCGGGCGATCGCCACCCGCTGCTGCTGGCCGCCCGAGAGCTCGTGCGGTCGTCGGCGGAGCAGGTCGCCGATCCCGAGCTCGCCCACCAGAGCGTCGAACCGGGCGCGGTCCGGGCGGCGCAGCGTCATCCGGACGGGCAGGGCGATGTTCTCGCGCACCGAGAGCGAGGGGACCAGGTTGAAGGACTGGAACACGAACCCGACCCTGGTCCGCCGCAGGCGCGTCCGCCCGGCGTCGCCGAGGCGGGTGATGTCGGTCGACCCGATGGACACCGTGCCCTGATCCGGGGTGTCGAGGCCGGCCAGGCAGTGCATGAGCGTGGACTTGCCGCTGCCGGAGGGGCCCATGATCGCGGTCCACCGCCCCTTGTCCACCGTCACGTTTACGTCGTCGAGGGCCCGGACCCGCACCCGGCCGCGCGTGTAGGTCTTGCGCAGGCCGCGCGCCCGGATCGCGATCTCGGGAGGTGGGGTCACGGGGGTCCTTCCGTCGGGCACGGCGTCAGCCTGTTCGGGCGTGGCGTTCGCCGCCGAGTGTATTGACCGGGTGACACCCCGACACCCAGTGCCCGACACGCCGGCACCCAGTGCCCGGCACCCCGACACCCGGCGCACGGGTGTGGTCAGTGTGACTGATGTGACGTATGGTGCACAGGTGACTGGGCTGCCCCGGTCGTGCCCCGCCCCCCGGACGACAAGGTGAATCCATGTTCCAGCGCCGCCCCCACAGCCCCGCCCCCCGCACTCGTTCCCTCGCTCTCGGAGGCGCGCTGGCCGCGCTCGCCGTCGTCGGGGGTGGGACCGTCGTCGCCGTGTCCGCGCCGACCGGCGTCGCCGCCGGCGACATCATGCTGGCGCAGAACGCGACCGGCCAGGATGCAGGGGTCCAGGACCCCGCGGCCGAGGACGCGACGGCCCAGGAGATGGAGCTCGGGGTCCCGGTCAACCTCGACCTCGAACCCGTGGTGGCCCGTGCCGCCGGGGGCACGATCCCGGCCGGCACCTCCATCCAGGTCACCGGACTGCCCGACGGTCTGACCCAGGACGGCTGGGTGATCTCCGGGACGCCCACCCGGGCGGGAGACTACGAGGTGCTGGTCACCGTCTCCAACGGACCGGTGTCCGAGTCCGAGAAGCTCACGGTCACCGTGGTCGATCCGTCGACCGCGACCGTCGGCGACGAGGAGGCCACGACCACTCCCGCTGCGACCGCCGACCCCGCGCCGACCACCGCTCCCGACGCCGCGACCACCACCGCTCCCGACGCCGCGACCACCACCGCGCAGCCGGCCCCGACCCTCTCCGCCGTGCCCGGTATCCCGGCGGCCGACGCCGTGGAGCCCGACGGTTCCGAACTCGATTCCACCGACGACGAGACGGGCACCACGCCCGACCTGTGCGCCGCCCTCGGTGACGGGGAGGTGGACGGTGCCTCGGTGGGCGCTCTCCTGCCGGCTCTCACCGGAGGCGGGGACGCGGAGACCTCCGGACTGCTCCTGGTCCTGGTGAACGCCGTGGTGAACATGCTCCCGTCGATCCTCGGGGACAGCGGCTCGACCCAGGACCTGGGGTCGGCCGGGCAGATCCTGTGCACCCTCTCGCCGTCGTTGCTGGGTGGCGAGTCCTCGGGCGGGGCCGATGCCGAGGCCACCGGAGGGGCGGCTCTCGGCAGTGCCCCGGCTGCGTTGCTCGGGATGTTCACAACCGGCGCGGGGAGTCTCGGAGACTGATCGCTGACGCTTCGCCGAAGCTCTACCGGACACCGGCCGATCGGGATACAGTCCTCCTGTCGAGAACAGGCGCCACTCAACCGTGATGGCGTGTGACCGCGTTCGTCGCATCCTGGTCCGTCTCCAGCTAAGGGGTCTCATCGCCATGTCCGCCCGCAGGGTCGTCACCGCCTCCGCCGCCGCCCTGATGGCGGTCGCGCTCTCCGTCCCGATCGTCAGTGCCCAGGCGGGGGGCGACGGGCCGGACGGCTCGGCGACGGGCAGCCTGGACCTCGGCAGCCTCATCGGGGGCAGCGGCGACTCCGGAAGCCTCCCGGGCGGGAGCGGCGAGGGCTCCGGAAGCGGCAGTGTGGATGACGGCAGTGTCGGTGAGGAGGGCAGCCTCGACACCGACAGCGCGGAGGACACCAGCGTGGGCGACCTCGCGCCGGAGTCCGAGGCGACGTGTCAGCTGCCCGATCTCGGCGGCTCGGTCGCCAAGTTCTATCCGCTGTTCGGCATCTCGGGTGTCCCGACCGCCGTCCTCGACTTCGTCACCTCCGCACTGGGGGGCTTCCCCAACCTGCTCGATGTGGTCGCGGGGCCCGGTGGAGGCGCGACTCTGGTGGGGCAGACCGGATCATTGACCGAACCGCTCTGCACGGCCGTCTTCGGCGGCGAGATGGTTCTGCCGCCGGTCACCGTCATCGTCGACGGGAACGGTAACCCGGTCACCACGGTCACCGGGACCG
Organism: Dietzia natronolimnaea; assembly: GCF_002289575.1. Classification (GTDB taxonomy): domain Bacteria; phylum Actinomycetota; class Actinomycetes; order Mycobacteriales; family Mycobacteriaceae; genus Dietzia; species Dietzia natronolimnaea_A. The sequence goes on along the minus strand of NZ_NTGA01000016.1, from coordinate 8,296 downwards.
TCGCCCCCAACGGCACAGGAAGCTCTGGAGTGGGCAGCCTCGGCGGTGGGTCGGGCACGTCCACCTCGACCTCCCCCTCGAGTTCGACCTGGACCGCCGGCCCGGTCGGACAGGGTGCGGGTGACGTCCCGGCGTCTCGGACCGGAGCGGTCGCACTGCCGACCAGCGTCCCGACCCCCGGAGCCTGAGCGGCGACTTTCTTCCGGTCCAGAACCCCGAGCCTGCGGCCCGGTCCCCTTCAGGGGGCCGGGCCGCGGTCATTGTCGTGGCCTGGGCGGTCATGTCGTGGGTTGAGCGGGGGGTCCGGGCTGAGCGGGGAGTTGGTGGCGGCGCGGCGATAAGTTCGGACCCATCCGCGAGTGAATACCCCACTGGGTGTGTGACTAGTGAGACTCAGGAGAATTCTGTGACTATTGAGTCAGAAGTAGACAGTTGATGTGTACGGGGTTAGAGTGATTCTTGTAATGGTCTGCGCTCCCATATCCGGGGAGTGAGCGATCCGAACCCCTCCGGAAGGAACCAGCCGATGCGTGCTCGCCTCGCCCGCCCCCGTCGTATCGTCCGGGGTCGCCTCGTCGCCCCCGTCGCAGCCGCGGCCGCGGTCGCCCTCGTGGGCGGCGTCGTCGTCGCCACCCCCGACGCCCCGACGGTCCGCGGTGACGTCCAGACCGTCGCCGTCTCGGCCCCGGCGTTCAACGCCGGCGCCTCCTACTCGTTCGATCTCCAGGGTCTCGTCGGGGCCGGCGAGTGGAGTGGCATCGTCATCACCGAGGTCAACGGTCTGCCCGAGGGGCTGACCTACGCGGACGGCGTCATCTCCGGAACCACCGCGGCCGCGGGCGTCTACACCGTGTCGGTCGTCGGCACCCTCGGCGGCCAGCCGGTCACCATCCCCGTGACCCTCACCGTCAACAACCCCGACGGCACCGCTCCGATCGGGGCCGAGGCCGGGTCCGCCGCCGCCGTCGAGGGCAGCCTCGGGGGCGAGGCCCAGGCCGGCGGGCAGATCACCACGGGTTCCGCGGGCACGGATGCCATCCTCGGCGCCGTCGTGAGCATCGTGACCTCGCTCGGAGGGGAGTCCGCCGGCGAGATGGTCACCGGATCGCTCGGCACCGGCGGGACGACCCCCGACGCCCCGGGTCAGACCCCTTCCGCGCCGCTCGGCAGCGACGCCAACGGGCAGCTCGACCTGGGGAGCCTGGCCGGTGGCGCCCCGGGTGACGACACCACCCCCGACGCCGGATCGCCGCTCGGGTCGGCGGGTAACGCGGGCGGGCAGGCCGGTGGTGAGGTGACCGGCGGTATCGACACCGAGAGCCTGGGGCCGCTGGGCTCACTGATCGACACCGGCGGTCAGACCGGGTCGACCACGGAAGGTGAGACCACCACCGGAGGCGACCTCACCGCGGGCGGTGGGCTGAACACCGTCGGCCAGGTCGAGGTGCCCGGCTCTTCCTCGCCCGTCGACTCCGGGTCCCTCGGGGCCCTCGCGCCCGGCCTCGCCTTCACGGGGATCGCCCTGCTGGGCCTCGCCGGACTCGGCCTGGCACTGGGCGGCGGGTCCTCCGCCCCGGGCACCTCCTCGCTGCTCCCCGCGCTTCCGGGCACATCCACGGGGGGCTCGAGCAACGGTGGTGGATCGGCCGGATCGACCGCCCCCACCGTCGCGGCCGGTGCGCCCAGCACCGTCCAGGCCCCGGGTCCGACGGTCGCGAACGGCCGCGGCTGAGACCCACGAACTCCCGGCGGCCGCGCAGGCCGCCGGTGACCACGTCCACCCCGAGTCCCTCTCATATGATGAGAAGGCCTCGGGGTGACGTGCATTCGTGGGTTACGGTGGCCTGGATCGCACTCGGACCCGACCCCCGGAAGGCACGCATGCACCTCACCCGTCCCGTCATCGCCTCCGCCGCCGCCCTGGCCGCCATGGCAGCGATCGGGGTGGCGTCGGGGCAGGTGGAGTCCCCTGACGCCGCGCCCGTCGTGATCGAGGCCACCGAGGTTGCGCCGGCCGCGTTGCCGTCGCTGAGCTTCCCGGTGGGCGTCTACATGGAGAACCGCGTCAGCGATCAGGTGACTCTCCCGCCCGGCGCGACACTGCAGTTCCAGGGTCTGCCGCCAGGGCTGACCTACAACCCGCGGACCACCGCCATCCAGGGGGTGCCGACCACCCCGGGTGTGTACCGGCCCGTGGCGACCGCCTACATCGGCGGCATCCCCGTGCGGACCGAGACGACCACCGTCACCATCACCGGACGTGCAGGCGGGGGAGCGCCGGCTCCGGCACCCGCCCCCGTGGCGCCGCCCGCCCCTGCCCCGGCCCCCGCGGCACCGCCTGCGCCCGGCACCATCGCCATTGCCGATATCGACGCGCTCCCGCTGCCGATCGAGGTGAGGGACGCTCTCCGAGGAGCCGCGCTGGCGATCAACGACGGTATCCGGGCGGCCTGGGACGCCGTGCCCGAGGGGTCGCTCGGCAAGTAGTGCTATAGGGAGGCGATCAGCATCCCGGCGCTGACCAGGACGCTCCAGGCGAGCATGGCCATCCCGGCCACCGTGAGCGCGGGGATGAGCCCGGCGCCCGTGGCGCGCGCCCGGACCGGCGCGTTGGCCTTCCACGCGACCGGCATCGCCAACAGACCCAGCAGCGCCCACGGCGTCGCCGGGATCAGCGCCAGCGTGGCCAGGAGCGGCACCAGCAACTCCAGGACGGCGTGCAGGCCCCGGGTTCGTGAGTCGCCCAGCCGGACGGCCAGCGTGATCTTGCCCGCCTCGGTGTCGGACGGGATGTCCCGCAGATTGTTGGTGAGGTTGACCGCGCAGGAGAAGCTGCCCACGGCCACCGCCGCGACGAGCGCGTACCAGGTGACGGACCCGAGCTGGGTGAACTGGGTGCCGGTCACGGCCACCAGGCCGAAGAACACGAACACCGCCACCTCGCCGAGCCCGCGGTACCCGTAGGGGGTCCTGCCGCCCGTGTAGAACCAGGCGGCGAGGATGCACAGCAGGCCCACGGCGATCAGCCACGGCGCCGAGGTGACGCTGAGCGCCACCCCGGCCAGACCGCCCAGACCGAGGAACGCGAACGCCGCCCACTTCACCGCCTGGGTGCGGGCGAGTCCCGACCCCACGAGACGCAGCGGGCCCACGCGGTCGTCGTCTGTTCCGCGGATGCCGTCGGAGTAGTCGTTGGCGTAGTTGACGCCCACGATGAACGACCACGCCACCACCAGTGCGAGTAGCGCCTTCCACCAGACGAAGCCTCCGGCCAGCGCCGCGGCCGCCGAACCCACCAGGACCGGGGCGAACGCGTTGGGCCACGTCCGTGGTCGGGCCCCCTGGAGCCAGTCGGACAGGGAGGCGCCGGCGGGCCTGGCGGGATACTCGGGGTGCTCGGGGTGCTCGGGGTGCTCGGGGTCCTCGGGGCGCTCGGCGGCATCGGAGAAGTCGGTCTCGCGGGTCATCCTCCGATTGTCCCATCGACGAACCGCGCCGCGACGGTCCGCCGGTCGATCTTGCCGCCCGGCAACAGGGGAAGTGCGTCCACGACGGCCACCGCGGCGGGCGCCGCGTGGGCCCCGAGCAAAGAGGTCACGTGGGAGCGGAGCTCGTCCGAGGTGACCGCGGTCCGCAGGGTGACCGCCGCGACGGGCCGGGTGCCGAGGCGGGCATCCGGGATCCCGACGACGACGACGTCGACCACCGCGGCGTGCTGACGGAGCGAGTCCTCGACCGCCTGCGGCAGGAGCGTGAGCCCGCCGACGCTCAGCGCCTCGTCGAGTCTGCCCAGGATCCGGAGCCTGCCGTCCTCACCGACCCGTCCGGCGTCGTCGGTCCGGAACCATCCTGCGCGGGCGAACGCCGGGTGACCGGGTGCGTTGCGGTACCCCAGGGCCACCTGCGGGCCGGATAGCCAGACGCGGCCACCGTCGTCATCGTCGATCTCCACCGTCACCCCGGGGAGCGGTTCGCCGTCGTACACACATCCGCCCGCGGTCTCGCTCATGCCGTAGGTCCGGACCACCCGGATGCCGGCGGCGGCGGCGCGGGCGAGCAGCTCCGGGGCGGCCGCTGCTCCGCCCAGCAACACGGCGTCGAGTGAGGCCAGGGCGGTCACGGCCTCGGGCGGGCCGTCGTCGAGGACTTTGGCCAGCTGGCCGGGGACGAGGGAGGTGTAGGCGCGGGTGGGACCGCCGCCAACGCCCGACCCGGTGCTGGCGCCCGCCCGGCAGGCGTCCACCGCGTCCGGGAGGGATGCCGGATCGAATCCCCCGGTCACATCCATCACCACCGGCTCCAGACCGGCTCGCAGGCTGCGCAGGATCACCTGCAGGCCGGCGATGTGGTGCCCGGGAAGTGCCAGCAGCCAGCGGCCCGGCCCGCCGAGGAACGCATCCGTGGCGGACGCTGACGCGGCCAACGCCGAGGCCGAGAGCATCGCCCCCTTGGGAGTGCCCGTCGAGCCCGAGGTGCTCACCACCAGCGCGGTGCGGTCGTCGACGGGGTCACCGGGCCGCATGGCGTCCGAGAGCAGGCGCGTGCGCACGGGATCATCGGCCGGGACAGGCAGCAGGGCCGGGCCGCGGTCGTCGAGCAGCTGCTCCAACTCGGGGTACAGCTCGGCCACCGCCGTGCCGCCGGGGACGGGCACAACGCGCAGGTCGCGGGTGGCGGGCATGGACCGGTTCGGTTCTCTGATCAGTAGTAGTAGGGGAAGTCGTCCCAGTCCGGGGCGCGCTTCTCCAGGAACGCGTCCCGGCCCTCGACGGCCTCATCGGTCATGTACGCCAGACGCGTGGCCTCGCCGGCGAACACCTGCTGGCCCATGAGGCCGTCGTCGGTGAGGTTGAACGCGAACTTGAGCATCCGCTGCGCGGTGGGCGACTTTCCGTTGATCTGCCGCGCCCACTCGATCGCGGTGTTCTCGAGCTCGGCGTGGTCCACGACCCGGTTCACGGCGCCCATCTGGAACATCTCCTCGGCTGTGTAGGCCTGACCAAGGAAGAAGATCTCGCGCGCGAACTTCTGGCCCACCTGCTTGGCCAGGTACGCGCTGCCGTACCCGGCGTCGAAGGACCCCACGTCGGCGTCGGTCTGCTTGAACCGGGCGTGCTCGCGGCTGGCCAGGGTCAGGTCGCTCACCACGTGCAGCGAGTGCCCGCCGCCCGCCGCCCATCCGTTGACCAGGCAGATCACGACCTTGGGCATGGTACGGATCAGCCGCTGCACCTCGAGGATGTGCAGCCGCCCGCCCTCGGCCTTCACCCGCGCCTCGTCGACCTTGTCGGCCGTCGCGCCGGCCACGTCCGAGTCGTGCTCGGTGGAGTACTGGTACCCGGACCGCCCACGGATGCGCTGGTCCCCGCCCGAGCAGAACGCCCAGCCGCCGTCCTTGGCACTCGGTCCGTTGCCGGTGAACAGCACGGTGCCCACATCGGGGGAGCGGCGGGCGTGGTCGAACACCCGGTACAGCTCGTCCACGGTGTGCGGACGGAAGGCGTTGCGCACCTCGGGGCGGTCGAAGGCGATCCGCACGATCCCGTCGGCCCGGCTCTCGCCGACGTGGCGATGGTAGGTCAGGTCCGTCAGGTCCTTGCCGCCCCGGAAGCCCTCGACCTCCCGCCACTGCGACGGATCGAACGGGTTCGCGGTCTCGCCCTGCGCTGCGCTGCTCTCGGTCATGGGTTCGACGTTAGCGTGGAGCCATGACATCCGTACCGGGCCCCGAGTCGATCGACGATCTGCTCGCCCGCGTCCACGTGGTGGCCCTGCCGATGCGGGTCCGGTTCCGCGGCGTCACCGAACGCGAGGTGGCACTGGTCGAGGGTCCGGCCGGGTGGGGCGAGTTCGGTCCCTTCCCGGAGTACGAGGACCCCGAGGCCGCCCACTGGCTGCGCTCCGCGCTGGAGATGGCGTGGCAGGGCCCGCCGCTGGCGCTGCGCTCGCGGGTTGCCGTCAACGCGACGGTCCCTGCGGTCTCGGCGGGCGAGGTGGCGGGAATCCTTGAGCGGTTCCCCGGGTGCGGCACGGTCAAGATCAAGGTGGCCGAGAGGGGGCAGCAGCTCGTCGACGACGTCGCGCGGGTCGCCGCGGTCCTGCAGGCCCGCCCCGACGCCCGTGTCCGGGTCGACGCCAACGGGGCATGGACGGTCGCGGAGGCCGCGCACGCGGTGCGGGTCCTGGACCAGGCGGTCCGAGCGGTCGACTCCCGGCGCGCTCCGGGCACGGGGCCGGTCGCCCTGGACGGCCTGGGCCTGGAGTACGTCGAGCAGCCGTGCGCCACCGTCGATGAGTTGGTGCAGCTGCGCGCGCGTCTGGCCGCCGACGGGGTGCACGTGGACGTGGCCGCCGACGAGTCCATCCGCCGGGCCGAGGACCCTCTCCGGGTGGTGAGGGCGGGCGGCGCCGACCGCGCGGTGGTCAAGGTCGCCCCACTGGGCGGGCCCCGCAGACTCCTCGCCGTGGCCGCGGAACTGGGTGTGCCCGTCACCGTCTCGAGCGCGCTGGACTCGGCGGTGGGGGTCGCGGCCGGGGTCGCTGCGGCCGCGGCGCTCCCGGGTGTCCGCTCCGGGGCTGGCCGAGCGGGAGGCGGCGGAACGGCGGGCGACGGAGCGGCGGGCGGCGGAGCAGCGGGCGGCGGAGCAGCAGGCGACGATGACCTCCCCGCCGCCGGACTGGCTACCGGCGGGTTCTTCGTGGAGGACGTGGTGGAGCCCGGCGTGTTCTCGCTGGTCGACGGCCATCTCCCGGTGGCAGCGGTGGCCCCGGACCCGGCGAGGCTGGAGGGCCTGCGAGCGAGCGCCGACCGCCGGGACTGGTGGCTGGAGCGGATCCGCCGCTGCCACGCCCTGCTCTGAGCTGCCACCCCCGCGCTTGTCCCGAGCCGCTTGCCGCCATGGCGTCTGGCGCGCACCGATGCGCAGGCGGGACGCCCTCGCGACGGGCGGCTGCGGTACAGATGGGCATGCGCGCGAGCGAGACGCCAGATGCGTGCGCGAGACGCCAGGCGCATCAGCGCCTGCACGGGCCGGCGAGTGTTGTGGCCGGCGATCTTCCCCGAGTGGTCGACGGTACGCATACTGCAATCGCCCTCAGGCCCCGCGGCGCGGCCCCCGGCCGAGTGACTCCTGGAGTCTCATCGCCTCGCGGATGAGGGGCACGATCCGGCCACGCCGGTAGTCCTCCCATTGCCATCTCCTGAAGATGTTGCCCAGCGCTTCAATCTCGTTCTGGCGATTCTTCTCATCGCGTAGCTTCCGGCGGACGCCCGCCTCGCCGTCGTCGATCCCGTACTTCCCCGAACCGTCCGCCTCCCCGACGAGTCCCCATTCCTTCCAGTACATGTCGACGAAGGTCCGCGAGCCGTCCGGGAGGACGAACTCATGCTGGAGCCGGGGCATGGGGAGCCCGGCGCGGGTGATGGCGACCCGGCTCAGTGACTCGAGCACCGAGTGGGCACCCGGGTCCGCGAATGCCACCACTGCGCGGGCCCGCGCGATGCCGACTCTCCCGGCGGCGGCGTCGAGTTCGGCCGCCAGTTCGGCCCGGGTGCACAGAGAGTGACGCAGAGCCTGGTCGGCAGCGCAGACGGCGCCGGTGAACGGGCTCGTCCGCGCCACGTCGACGATCGTCCGCGCCGGAGTCGTGACCGGGATGCCATCGAGCTCCGTCACAGCGTCACCGAGATCCAGGCTGTGGCAGATCGCGCTCTCGCCCCGCCTGCTCCCGCTGCCCGGACGGTGCCTTGTCGTGGTGACCCGCCGAGTGTCCAGATCCTGGGCGGGCAGACCGTGCAGCACGAGCGCGGAAGTATGCGACATCACCGTGCCGGGGCTGATGAACCTCGCAGAGGCGCGCGAGCGCATCTCGAGGATGGCTTCGGCCTCGTCGGGACCGGTGGGCAGGTCGGCGGCGGGCACGTAGACACCGTGACGGAGACGGTAGAGCTGTCCGGTGCGCTCTGCGTGCTCCCGCGCTCGGCGGCTGTAACCCCGGGCGAGTAGTTCGGACGAGGTGATGACGGGTGGGCGAGGTCGGTCTGTGCTCATGGACACGCAGTATCGGTCTCGCCGGCCCGGCTTCTGCGGCGTCGGACTGCGTGATCCGTCCCGGCTGTGGAGGGGGCGCGGGGTGTGGAGGGTCTTGCCGCGACTGCCGGGCCGGCCGGGCGACTGCGGGGCCGGGCTTTCGGAATGGGTCGGCGGACCGCTCCGGTAGCAGGCGGCGCAGGCGCCCGCCGGCATGGCGTCTAGCGCGCACCGATGTGGTTCCCCCCGAATCGTGGAGGGTTTCC
>NZ_NTGA01000015.1 GCF_002289575.1 Dietzia natronolimnaea | reverse complement strand
TGGCGTGTTACTGACCCACGCTCCTAGCCGCCGCGCGAAGTCGGACACTCGTCTACCATGGGTGGAACGTGTTCTCGTTTTCTACCTCGCGGAGGTCCCCGTGGTCGTCGTCCATGACAAACTCTTCTCCGGCACCCGCTGGACCGATCCCATCACCACGGGTGTTCTCGAGGTGACGTCCCCGGCCACGAACGCCGTCGTCGGGAGGGTGGCCGAGACCACCACCGAGGACGTCGACGAGATGGTCAACCAGGCCCGCGACTCCTTCGAGTCGGGCGTGTGGCGGCGCACCCCGCCCGCGGAGCGTGGCGCACTGATCGGCCGGGTCGCCGACATGCTCGAGGAGCGCCAGGGAGAGGTCTGCCGGATCCTCTCCGACGAGATGGGCACTCCCACGGGCACGGCTGCGATGATCCAGGTGACGCCCACCCTCGCAGTGCTGCGCTACTACGCGGGGCTGGCCACCGACTTCCCGTGGTCCGAGGTGCGGCAGGGTGACTTCGGCGCCTCCGTGGTGACCCGCCAGCCCGTCGGGGTGGTCGCCGCCGTCACCGCGTGGAACGTCCCGCTCTACCTCAACTCGGCAAAGCTCGGCCCGGCCCTGCTCTCGGGCAGCTCGGTGATCCTCAAGCCGTCCTCCGCGACCCCGCTCTCCGCCCTGTGGCTGGCGGACCTGTTCCGCGAGGCCGGGCTGCCGGAGGGGGTGCTGTCGGTCGTCACCGGCCCCAGTTCCGTGGGCGACCACCTGGTCTCCCACCCGGAGGTCGACAAGATCTCGTTCACGGGATCCACCGATGTCGGAAAGCACATCGCCGGCATCGCCGCCCGGAACCTCACCCGGTGTTCGCTCGAGCTCGGCGGGAAGAGCGCCGCGATCATCCTCGAGGACGCGGACATCGCCGCCCACGCGGGCACCATGGTGTTCTCCGCGCTGATGAACTCCGGACAGGCGTGCGTGTCCCAGAACCGCATCCTCGCACCCCGGTCGCGCTACGCCGAGGTGGTCGACGCGCTGGTGGAGAACGTCAAGGCCATGCCGGTCGGAGACCCGTCCGACGAGGGCACCGCGTTCGGGCCGCTGGCCAACCACAAGCAGAAGGACAGCGTCGAAGGGTACATCCGCACGGGTGTCGAGGAGGGCGCGACCCTCGCCTACGGTGGCGGCCGGGTCGAGGGGCTGCCAGCCGGCGTCGCCGAGGGCGCCTTCGTCCAGCCGACCGTGTTCACCGACGTCGACAACTCCATGACCATCGCCCAGGAGGAGATCTTCGGGCCCGTGCTCCAGGTCATCGCGTACGACACCGTCGACGAGGCCGTGCAGATCGCCAACGACTCCGAGTTCGGCCTCGCCGGCGCCGTCTACTCGGCCGACCCGGACGCCGCGCTCGCCGTGGCGCAGCGGGTGCGCACCGGCACGATGGGCATCAACTGGTACGCCTTCGACCCGAGCGCGCCGTTCGGCGGCTTCAAGAACTCCGGACTCGGACGCGAGAACGGGCCCGAGGGGCTGGACGCCTACTGCGAACTGCAGAGCGTGCTCATGCCGTTCGGGTGGGAGCCCCCCACGCGGTGAGCGGCTGACCGCGCCACGCCACCGGCGGGCCGGGACCCCACCGGGTTACCGGCCCGCCACCGGGGCCGACGCGGTCACCCGCGAGCTCACTCCACGCGGTAGCCGACGCCCCGCACGGTGTGGACCTTGTTCTCGCCGATCTTGCGTCGCAACGACCGGATGTAGACGTTGACGATGTTCGAACCGGGGTCGAAGTCCATGCCCCACACGCTCTCGAGCAACTGCTCACGGCTGATGGTCTCGCCCTTGTTGCGCAGCAGCATCTCCAGCAGCGAGTACTCACGGTTGGTCAGTTCCTGGATGCGACCGTCGACCTCGACCCGGCGGGTGCGGATGTCCAGCCGCATCCCGGCGTGCTCGAGGATCCCCGGATCCTCCGACGCCTCGTGCTCGCGCAGACGGAGCCGGATGCGGGCCAGTAGCTCCGGCACCCGGAACGGCTTGACCATGTAGTCGTTGGCACCGGAGTCCAGTCCCTCCACGGTGTTCGCGACGGTGTCGCGGGCCGTGAGGATGATGACGGGTGCGGCGAAGCCGCGGTCGCGCGCCTCACGGAGCAGAGTCAGGCCGTCGACGTCCGGCAGCCCGATGTCGAGCAACATCAGGTCGATGTCGGAGATGGTCGACAGGATGGACCGCGCGCTCTCCCCGTCCACCGCCTCGAGTGCGGTGTACTCGGCGCCGCCGAGTGCCTTGACCAGTACCGAGCGGATGAGATCGTCATCCTCCACGACGAGAACATTCGTCATGCAACCCTCCTTCTCCGACAATGGAGTATCCCACGGGGAACCCGTGTTTCGAGCGTCACATCAGTCCGTGTCGTCCCCTGGGTCGTTGCTCGCGGGGACACAGGGGACGACGATGCAGAAGGCGGCCCCCCCGCCCTTGGCGTTGAAGGCGAACGCACGCCCGCCGTGTGCCCGGGCGATCGTCGCGACGATGGCCAGTCCCAGCCCGGTACCCCCGCGCCCGTCGCGGAGCTGCCCGCGGGCGGTGTGGAACCGCTCGAAGATGCTCTCCTCCTCGCCGGGTGGGACACCGGGCCCCGTGTCCCGCACCCACCACAACAGGCGTCGGCGGTAGGTCTCGCGTTCCGGCGGGTCGGGCAGCGGGCCCGCCGCCATGTCGTCGGTGACCGTCGGGTCCCCGGCGGCGATGGCGCGGCACCCGATCTCGATGACGTCGCCCGGGCCCGTGAACCGGACGGCGTTGGAGCAGAACTGGATGAGAGCCTGGGTGATCCGATGCTGGTCCAGCAGGGCGATGTCCTCCGCGTACGGGAGCACCGTCCACTCCCGGTCCGCGATCACGTCGATCTTGGCCTCGACGTCCAACACCAGTTCCGCCACGTCCGTGGGGGCGGTCCGGAGGAAGTCCGGCCGATCGGACCGCGCGAGGGTGAGCAGGTCCTCGACGATCCGGGTCATCCGCGACAACTCGTCCTGCATGATCCGGGTCGTCTCCGCCCGGGCATCGGGGTCCTCGGGCATGAGGTCGAGGTTGCCCTGCACCACGGTGAGGGGGGTGCGCAGTTCGTGGCCGGCATCGTCGAGGAACTCCCTCTGGGTCCGGTAGGCCTCCTCCACGCGCTCGAGCATCGCGTTGACCGTGTCGGCCAGTGAGACGATCTCGTCGGGTCCGTCGACCGGGACCCGACGGGAGAGGTCTGCGGCCGAGATCGTCTCCGCGGCCTCGCGGATCCGACGGACCGGGACGATCATCCGGCCGGCCAGGAGCCAGGCCACGAGCGCGCTGAGGACGATGCCGCCGGCGCCGGTGCTCAGCAGCAGGTCGGCGACGCGGTCGGTGTCCTCCCGGGTGGGGGCGTCACTGATCGCGACGACGATGTTGGCCGGGCCCGCGGGGCCGTCGACCTCGGCCTTCCGCCAGCGCACGGTGCCGTTGATGACTCCCGACCCCTCGTCTGACACCAGACCGATCCGCTGGATCTGGGACCGCATGGACGGGGGGAAGAGTGTGTCGTCCTCCGCGCTGAACCTCGAGAGCGTGAACTGCGTGCCCGACGTGGTGGCGGTCCCCACGAGGAGCAGTTCGGACGACGGATACTGCTGGGCCAGATAGGCACGGATGAGTTGCTCGGTGGTGGGGTCCTCCGTCTCGGACGACGGCAGCACCCCGGCGTCGATGAAGGTCGTGAAGTCGGCGGCCTCCCGATTGAGTCGCAGGTCCGTCGTCCGCTCAGCCGTGAGGTAGAGCACCTGCAGGGTGAACAGGACCATCGCGGTGAACACGGCCGCCGAGGTGAGCGTGATGCCGAGCGTGATGCGCAGGCGTGCCGAGTACCACCACCGGACCGAGCGAGCGCTGCCGAGCCGCGGGGTCACCCCGGTGTGGGCCGGGCGTCGGTCCGCGAGGAGTCGCGGGGTGGACCGTCGCCGCGCGGGGTGACGGCGGCGTGTGCCGGAGGCCCGGTGGTACCCGCGTGGTCGGGGCGACCGGTGCCCGCGGCGTGCGGCGGTGGTGGGCGGTCCATCGGGGGCGCTCCGACCGCGGGTGGGACCGCCACGGGCGCCACCTCGACGTCTGTCGAGAGGATGGCCGGACCCCCGACGGCCGGGGGTCGGGGAGCCGCCGCCGACGGGGCGGAGGTGGCGCCGCCGTCCGGTGCGGGGGCGGGGATCCGGCTCGTGGAGGTCGGGCTCCCGACCCCCGGAGTGACGGCGGACGGACCCGCTCGACGAGCGGGGAGGGGAGTACCCGGCCCGCCGGTCGCGTCCGAGAACGGCGCGAGGGTGGGCAGCGTGCTCGCCGAGGCGGGCAGGAGTGCGAGGAATCCCGGGATCGTGCCGGCGAGCATGACCGAGGGCATACCGGAACGCACCGTCAGGTGCGGTCTCGATCCCTCGATGAGGGTGCCACCGCTGTCGGCCAGGGGGTCCGATCGCGGTTCGGCGGCTTGGTCGGCGACCTCATCGACGGGGGGTGCCGGGGTGTCCACGGGGCCGAGCACCACGGCTGCCGCCGCGACCCCCACCCCTCCGGCGAGGACGGCGATGAGACCGACAGCGGCGAGTCTCATCCCACTTCTCCACTCATGCGCCCAGTGTATTGATGACGCGACCACTGTCTCACTGATCGGGGATCTTGGAAAGGGGCGTCGGTCACACGGATCGCGGGCGGGCCGCACCCTCGCAGGGTGCGGCCCGTCAGCCCGACCCGTCAGCCCAGGCGCTCCTTGAGTGCGGCGAACTGCTCGTGCACCTCGGACGGGACCTTGGGCCCGCAGAAGTCCAACCACTCGGTGATGAGCGGGAGCTCGCGGCGCCACTCCTCGGGGTCGATCGCCAGCGCTTCCTCGACGTCCTTGACCGGGGTGTCGAGTCCGGTGAGGTCGATGTCCGCGGCGCGGGCGGTGAACCCCGCAACGGTCTCGTCCGCCTCGACGCGGCCCTCGATACGGTCCACGACCCACTTCAGAACGCGGCTGTTCTCACCGAAACCGGGCCAGAGGAAGCGGCCGTCCGCGCCCTTGCGGAACCAGTTGACCAGAAAGACCTTGGGCATCTTGTCGCCACCGCGCTCGCCCATGTCCACCCAGTGCTGGAAGTAGTCACCGACGTTGTATCCGATGAAGGGCAGCATCGCCATCGGGTCCCGGCGGACCGCACCGACCTTGCCCTCCGCGGCCGCGGTCTGGCCGGAGGAGAGGGTGGCCCCGATGTAGACGCCGTGGTTCCACGAGTGTGCCTCGCTCACCAGAGGCACGGTGTCCGCCCGGCGCCCGCCGAACAGGATGGCCGAGATCGGCACGCCCTCCGGGGAGTTGAACTCCTCGGCCGTGACCGGGCACTGGTTGATCGGCACGCAGTAGCGGGAGTTGGGGTGGGCGGCGTTGCCCGCCCCGCCGTCGCCCACGGGCGTCCAGTCGTTGCCGAGCCAGTCGATCAGGTGGTCCGGGGTTCCCTCCAGATCCTCCCACCACACGTCACCGTCGTCCGTGAGGGCGACATTGGTGTAGATCGAGTTGCCCGCCTCCAGCGTCTTCATCGCGTTGGGGTTCGACGAGTAGTTGGTGCCGGGGGCGACACCGAAGAAGCCGTACTCGGGGTTGACCGCGAAGAGTCGGCCGTCCTCGCCGAAGCGCATCCAGGCGATGTCGTCCCCCACGACCTCGGCGCGCCACCCCTCGATGGTCGGCTGCAGCATGGCGAGGTTGGTCTTGCCGCACGCGGCCGGGAACGCCGCGGCGATGAAGTAGACCTTGTCCTCCGGGGAGATGAGCTTGAGGATGAGCATGTGCTCGGCCATCCAGCCCTCGTCACGGGCCATCGCGGAGGCGATCCGCAGGGCGAAACACTTCTTGCCCAGCAGCGCGTTGCCGCCGTACCCGGATCCGAACGACCAGATCTCTCGGGTCTCCGGGAAATGGGTGATGTACTTCTCCTCGTTGCACGGCCACGGGACGTCGTGCTGGCCGGGCTCGAGGGGCGCACCCACGGTGTGCAGGCCCTTGACGTACTCGCCGTCGGAGCCGATCTTCTCCAGCGCGGCGGTGCCCATGCGGGTCATGATCTTCATGGACACCACGACGTAGGCGGAGTCGGAGAGCTCGATGCCGAGCTTGGGGTCCTCGGCCTCGAGGGGGCCCATGCAGTAGGGCACGACGTACATCGTGCGACCACGCATGCTGCCGCGGAACAGCTCGGTCATGTGGCCGCGCATCTCGGCCGGGTCCCGCCAGTTGTTGGTGGGGCCGGCGCCCTCCGCGGTCTCCGAGCAGATGAACGTCCGCGACTCGACCCGCGCGACGTCCTTGGGGTCGGACTGGGCGAGGAACGAGTTGGGCTTCTTGGACTCGTCGAGTTTCACGAAGGTGCCGTGCTCCACCAGTTCCGTCGTGAGGCGGTCCCACTCCTCGTCCGAGCCGTCCGCGAAGACGACCCGCTCCGGCTGGGTCAGTTCGGCGACCTCGGCGACCCACGCGAGCATCTCCGCGTGATCGGTTGGCGCCTGACCCTCGAGGCCGGGAATGGTGGTGGTGGTCATCACAGCTCCTCGTACACGGTGCATGGTATCGATCACACACTATCGTCAACCCGATGGTCCCGCCGCCTTCCGGGCCCCGATCGTGGCCCCGACGTGAGCAATGCCTCAACTTTTCAGATGTGGCCGTGGTCGATGCGTTCCCACCGGGCCGGGGTCGGTGACGATTCGGGGGACCCGGCACGGGCCTCGTTGGTGAAGCCCCCGAACGGGACCCCCTCCGCGGGATTGGCCAGTCGCCAGGAGTCGTAGCTGCCGTCGAACCGGACCGTCGAGACATGGTCGACCGTCCCGTCGCCGTCGACGTCCGTGTAGACGGTGAGCCCCCGGCCGTCCCCCCGGGTGACGGCCTCCATGAACCCGTCGCCGTCGAGATCCGCCTCGGGAGAACCGAGATCGAGGACACCGTCACCGACCGGGACGTGCAGGCCGAGGGACGAGGCCTCGGCGAGCGGGGCACCGTCGAGGCCGCACACGTCGGGTCTGGCACTGAAGTCGGAGGGTTCGGAACCGGGGAAGGGGTCGGTCATGTCGAGGGGCTCCCTGGGGTGGCGAGGGCGGGCGTGGGAGTGCCAACGGTATCCGGGGAGACTGCGGCCGGCGTGGTTCCGGGGGCTCTCCCGGCGAGCCGTGACCGGCGGATACGGCGTTCGAGGTCGGCGACCCGTGGGCCCGGGTCGTGAGCGAAGCCGTCGGTGATGGTGGACTCCGCGGCCAGGATCCTGGCGCCGAGGGACTGCTCCACCTCCGCGCGCAGGGCGGCGAGTCGTTCCGTCACGACGGCGGCCGTGTGTGTCCGGAGCGACTGGGTCCGGCGGACCGTGACCGTCGTCCACCCGAGCGCGACGCCGCAGATCAGTGCCAACGGGATCACCACCACCGACAGTCCGGGGACCTCGGCGAGTGGTGCCAGGAGCATGCGACCCACGCCGGTCCCGCCGGCGGCACCCATGATCATCACGATCGACTCCTCCGCGGTGTTCCGGGGCGGACGACCCGGCGTGATGCCGCCCGTCGGTGCGGGGATCCGCGGCGTCGTGGGTGCGGAGGCGCCGAGGTGTCGGGCCACGAGAGCGTCCGCACGACGGTCCGCCCGGACGATGGTCCCCGCGATCGCGCGATCGGCGTCGGAGGCCAGCGCCCGGACGATCCCGTCGACTCGTGATCTGGGCGCGGCCGCGAGTTCCTCCCGTACGCGCGAGCCGAGGTCGCGCATCGACCGGTGCAGGTCCTGCACGACCTCCATACGCAATGCCTGGACGTCCTGCCGCAGCGCCTGTGACCGCGAGGTGATCGCCTCGGTGCGGCGCGCGAGGAGCCAGTCGACGGTGTCCGGGCCCGGGTCCGGTGCGGTCGCCCGATCGGCTCCGCCGCGGAGGCTGCCCCGACCCGCGCGCGACCCGGCCGTGCCCGCGGCGGCGGGCCCCGGGGCAGGGGCGTCGAGCACCACCCGGAGCAGGTCGGCCGCGGCGGAGGGGTCGGAGTCCACCACCCGCACGGGTGCCGTCACCCCCGCCTCGGCCAGTCGTCGGGTGGTGACGTCGAGGGTCTGAGCCAGGGCGTCGGGGTGGCATGAGCCGACTCCCCCGGCGAGGGCCACCGCCAGTGGGACGCGGGAGGCCACGCCACGGGCGACCTCGAGGTCGTCGGGACGGATCGGGCAGACGGCGTCGACGACGAGGACCGCCGCGTCCGGCCGCTCGTCGGGTCCGGCGTCGACGAGGACACGGATGTGCCGGCCGCTGTCGGCACCGGGCTGGCCCGCGACCGCCCCGAGGGCCTCGGCGACCGCCGGCGCGGCGGAGTCCCGCGCGCCGAGCACGGCCACGGTCAGGGCGCCCCGTCCGCGCGGGTCCGCCGGGTTCCCGCTCATGTCCTGCCCTTCGGGCCCAGTGCACACAACGCCGCCTCGGCGAGGTCGCCGACGCGGTCGTCGACCGCGAGAGTCTCCAGTTCCGACTCCAGGCGGGCCAGACGCACGGCGGCGAGGCTCTCCAGGGCCCGGTCGAGGAAGGCCACGACAGCGTCGAGAGACGTATCGGACGGCTGCCGGGCGTCCACCGCGGGGAACTCACGGGCCCACCGGGGCGGGTCGGCACCGTCGACGCCGGTGGCCACCACCAGCAGGGAGTGCGCGCGAGGCCGCCGCATCCAGGCCTCCTCGTGGCGGCAGGGCGCCGTGCGCAGGCAGATGATCTCGGCATCGGGTGCAGGACCCACCGGTCGCCCGGGTGCGGCCAGCACGTCCAGGTCCTCGACCGTGGGCCGCCACCCCCGTCGCGTCCGCAGGGCCGCGGCGAGGGTGCGTCGACCCGACCCGAGTCCGCCGCGTACGCGGATGTCCACCGGCGCGTCGACGCGGTCGAGGGCCCGTTCGAGCTCGCGGAGGCCGTCTCCGGCCGCGTGGCCGACACCGTGCTCCCGGGCGGAACCGACCATCCGTCGGACCCGCGAGACGGGGTCGGCGCCAGGGGGCCGCACCCTGGTTCGGGTGGCGGCGTCCTGGGTCACGATCGGCACGAGGTCATGGTGTCCCGGCCGGGCTCCCGCGGCAAGACCTTCCCCTGGATTCGGACCCGGGCCCCCGATTACGCGATGATGACCGGGTGAACCAGAGCGAAAGCCCCCGATCGGCGGACGGATCGACCCCTGATCACGACCCGCGTCTGTTCCCCCGGGTCACGGCCTACCGGTTCCGGCGCGGCACCCTGCGCCCGGGCCAGCAACGCAACTGGGAGGAGCACTGGCCCACCTACGGCCGCAACGTCGCGGACGAGGTGATCGATCCGCAGGCCATGTTCGGCCGGGTCGCGCCACTGATCGTGGAGATCGGCTCCGGGACGGGGACGTCCACGGCGGCGATGGCGGCCGAGGAGCCGGAGGTCGACGTGATCGCTGTCGAGGTCTATCAGCCCGGCCTGGCCCAGCTCCTGGGGATGATCCTGCGTGAGGGACTCGAGAACGTCCGGATGATCCGCGGCGACGGGGTGGACGTACTCACCAACATGATCACGCCGGCGAGCCTGACCGGGGTCCGTGTGTTCTTCCCGGATCCGTGGCCCAAGGCGCGCCACCACAAGCGCCGTCTCCTGCAGTCGGGGACGTTCGCCCTGATCTCCTCGCGCCTGCGTCCCGGCGGTGTGCTCCACGTGGCCACCGACCACGCCGACTACGCCGACTGGATCGCCGAGACCGGCGATGCCGAACCGTCTCTCGAGCGGCTCGACGCCACGACCGGGGACGGACACGTACCGTTCAGTCTGAAACGACCCGTGACGAAGTTCGAGGGCAAGGGTCTTCAGGAGGAACGAGCGATCAACGAGTTCCTCTGGCGCCGCAGAGACTGACACACCCGTATCTCCGAGAAGGCCGAGGCTGTAGAAGATGACCCCACCTGACGGACCGGACGACCACGAGATCACCGGTGTGGTGCCGCCCGACGACCCGGGCCTGGTGCTGCTCGTCTGGGATGCGCCCAATGTCGACATGGGGCTGGGGTCGATCCTCGGCGGACGCCCGACGGCCCTCTACCGGCCGCGCTTCGACGCGCTGGGGCGGTGGCTGCTCGGGTACGCGGGCGACCTGTCGGTGAGTTCGGGCGACACCCTCGAGGCCGAGGCGACCGTCTTCACCAACATCGTCCCGGGTACCTCGGACAATGTCCGCCCCTGGGTCGAGGCCCTGCGCAACGTCGGCTTCGCGGTCTTTGCCAAGCCCAAGACCAGCGAGGACTCGGATGTCGACGACGACATGCTCGAGCACATCGACCGGCGCGCCGAGTCCGGTCGACTCGCGGGCGTGGTGGTGGCCTCCGCCGACGGGCAGGCGTTCCGCGAACCGCTGGAGGATCTCGCTGACGAGATCCCCGTCACCGTCATCGGTTTCCGGGAGCACGCCACCTGGGCAGTCCAGCACGACACGATCCGATTCCTCGACCTGGAGGACATCCCGGGTGTGTTCCGGGAGCCCCTGCCCCGGGTCAGCCTCGAGAACCTGCCCGACGAGGGGGCCTGGTTGCAGCCGCTCCGGCCACTCACCGCCCTGCTCACCTCGCGTTAGGAGCGCGCAGCCGTGTTCAACTCACTCGGGCGTCTCGTCGCCCGCCGCCGCATCCTCGTCACGGTCTTCATGGTCGTGGTCATGGCCGCGCTCAGCGTGGCGGGCAGCATGTTCGGAAACGCCTTCGGTCAGGGCGGCTTCGAGGACCCGGAGAGCGGGTGGGCGACGGTCGAGCGGCTCGAGCAGGAGGCGTACGGCCGTGACGCGCTGGGCGACGTCGTCGTCACCTACCACGCCCCCGAGGGCACCACGGTCGACGATCCGGCGTTCCAGGAGCCTATCCGGGCCTCGCTCGACTCGATCCGCACGGAGTTCCCGGACGAGGTCACCGGCGTGACCAGCTTCGTGTTCAACCAGTCCCCCGCCCTGGTCAACCGGGACGAGGGCATCGCCGTGGCCTCCATCCAGATCGCCGGAGAAGAGGAGGAGATCCTCCAGAACTTCCGGGTGATCGAGGACCGGATCGACGTCGACGGGATCGAGACGGACGTCGCGGGTGTGCAGGCCGTCGCCGGGGCGTTGCAGGACGGCATGGACGCCGACCTCGTGCGCGCGGAGCTGATCGCGCTCCCACTGGTGTTCCTGCTGCTCATCGTGGTCTTCGGCGGGGTCGTCGCCGCGTTCCTGCCCGTCGCGGTGGGTGTGCTGACGATCGTGGGCTCGCTCGGTGCCCTGCACCTGCTCTCCCTGGTCACGCCGGTGAACTCCTTCGCCCAGAACGTGGTGACCCTGATCGGTCTGGGCCTGGCCATCGACTACGGGTTGTTCGTGGTGAGCCGGTTCAGGGAGGAGATGGCCGAGGGGTATCCGCCGGACGCGGCGGTGCGTCGCGCGGTGGCGACCGCCGGTCGGACGGTGGTGTTCTCCGCGGTCATGGTGGGCGTGACCCTGTCCGGTCTGCTCATCTTCCCGCAGGACTTCCTCAAATCGGTGGCCTATGGCGCGATCGCCGCGGTGATCCTCGCCGCAGTTCTGTCGGTGACCCTGCTGCCGGCCGTTCTGATGATGCTCGGACACCGCGTCGACATGCTCGGCATCAAACGCCTGCAGCGCCACCGCTCACGCGAGGAGGTCGAGAACGGACTGTTCGGTCGCATCGCGGACTTCTCGATGAAGCGCCCGGTGGCCGTGGCGGTCCCGGTCGTGGTGGTCCTGGTCGCGCTGATCATCCCGTTCTCCGGGGTCAAGTTCGGCGGCATCAACGAGACCTATCTCCCGCCGGACAACCCGACCCGCGTGGCGCAGGAACAATACGACCAGAACTTCCCCGGAACCCGCACGGATCCGGTGAAACTCGTCGTGATCGGGTCGGACGGCACCACTCTGTCGCAGATCCGCTCCGCGGCGAACGAGGCGCCGGGCCTGACCGGGCCGTTCCAGTTCGCCAGGTCCGGCCAGCAGGACGCGCAGGGCCGCGACGTGGTGGTCCTGCAGACCGGCGTCGTCGACCGCAACGCGGCCACCGACACCGTCGAGTACCTGCAGGCGTTCCCGATCCCCGCCGGGACCGAGGTCTACGTGGGCGGTAACCCGGCCATGGAGCGCGATTCGGTGGAGGCACTGGTCGACGGGCTGCCGTGGTTCGTGCTCTACGTCCTCGTCGCCACCACCATCCTCATGTTCCTGGCGTTCGGCTCGCTGGTGCTGCCGATCAAGGCCGCGATCATGAACCTGCTGGGGCTGGGGGCCACGCTCGGGATCCTCACGTGGATCTTCGTCGACGGCCACCTCGCCGACCTGCTCGGCTTCACCCCGGGGCCGCTGACCTCGCCCGTGGTCGTGCTTCTCATGGCGATCATCTACGGCCTGTCCACGGACTACGAGGTGTTCCTGGTGTCTCGGATGGTGGAGGCGCGTTCGCGCGGGGCCCGCACCGCGGAGGCCATCCGCAACGGGGTGGCCCACACCGGTCGGATCATCACCTCGGCGGCGCTCATCCTCATCGTGGTGACCGGCGCGTTCGCGTTCTCGGACATCGTGATGATGAAGTACATCGCCTTCGGCATGATCGCCGCGCTCATCATCGACGCCACCGTCATCCGTATGCTGCTCGTGCCGTCGGTGATGCAGATGCTCGGCACCGACAACTGGTGGGCGCCGAAGTGGATGAAGCGCGTCCAGGAGCGCGTCGGCCTGGGCGAGGCCGAGATCGACGACGAGCCCGAGCTCCTGGTCGCAGGCCCGGGACGGGTCGGGTCGGCGGGCGCCGGTGCGCCGGTCACCGCCCCGGACGGGCCCGTGGACGGACGGTCGACCTCCGCGACCTCCGACGCGGTGGAGGCGCAGGGCTCGGCGACCGCGGTGGGGGTCCTCGAGCCCGAGCCCGCACCGCAGCCCGAGCCCGCACCGCAGCCCGAGCCCGCACCCCGATCCGAGCCCGCACCCCGATCCGAACCCCGTCGCCGGGACGACGGCGGCGCGGGGGAGAAGATCCCCGCGGCAGAGCTGATCGCCCGGCTCCGGCGGGAACGGGAGCGGGAGAGGGAACGCGATCACGACGCGTGAGGCCCGGCCCGGCCCCCGGAGTGTGAACCTGGGTCCCGGCCGTCCCGCGGGTTATGGTGGCGTGATGAAGGGGACGCGGGGCACCACGCTTCGCCGTGGTGTCCGGATGGTCCTGGCCAACCCCTGGTTCAAGGCGATCGCCACTCTCACAGTCCTGGGTTTCGTCCTCTACTGGCTCCGCGGACAGATGCCGTTCTTCGCCGAGGGGTTCTCGGCGGTGGTCAATCCGCACTGGGGATGGGTCGCGGTCGCGTTGGTGTTCTCGTACCTCTCCATGTCCAGCTACGGCTCCGTGCAGAAGGTGCTCCTCCAGTCGGCCGGGGTCAGGGTGGGGTACTGGGGGAGCGTCGGCCTGGTCTTCTCCGCCAACGCGTTCTCGACGTGCATTCCCGGCGGTCAGGTCTTCGGGACCACCTTGACCTACCGCAAGACCCGGCAGTGGGGTGCGACCCGCGTCGTGGCGTCGTGGCAGCTGGTGATCTCCGGGGTGCTGTCGGCGGTGGGGATCGTGCTGCTCGCGCTGGCGGGCTTCTTCCTGGTGGGCCGCGTGTCCAACCCGTTCCTGCTCATGCTGTCGGCCGTCGGTCTCGTGGCGATCGTGGTGGTGGTGCAGTGGGCCGCGCGGAACCCGGACAGGATCGAGGAGGCCCTGCTGACCCTCCTGGCCTGGGTCAACGCGCGGCGACGCAAGTCCGCCGATCACGGCGCCGCCGGTGTGCGCAAGATCGTGGAGCAGGCCGAGGCGGTCGAGATGACCAAGACCCAGTTCTCCAAGGCCTTCGCGTTCTCGCTGCTCAACTGGGTGGCCGATGTCGGCTGCCTGTGGGCGGCCGCCCACGCGGTCGGCGCGCAGCCCAGCATCGGAGGTCTGTGCATCGCTTATGTGACCGGCAAGATCGTGGCCTCCGCGCCGATCACTCCGGGCGGGCTCGGGACGGTCGAGTTCGCGCTCATCACCGCACTTACCGCGGGCGGACTCGGTGCGCATCAGGCATTCGCGGCGGTGTTCCTCTACCGCATCGTCAGCTTTGTCCTGGTGGCGCTGGCCGGGTGGGTGGTCTTCTTCCTCTTCTACCGTGGAGCAGTGGAGGTCGACCCCGATGTCGCCCACGAGGACGGCTCTCCCCCTCCGGAGCGCCCGTCGTCGTCGACTACTGGCCACCCTGACCGGTCCGCGGTCGTCGCCGCCCCGCCGGCCGGAATCGCCGCGATGTGGCCGCTGCACGGCACGCCGTGGCGCCCGACCGTCCACGGCCATTCCGGTCCGATCCCCCTCCTGCGGGTCCGCGATGACGGGACGCGGACGGGCGAGCCCGGCGAGCCGGGCGAGGGTGACGGGAGCGGCCGCGGGGCCCGCGATGAGACCCATGTCGAGGCCGACGAGGACTCCTGTGCGGTGAGTGGCCCGACGCGACGAGACGAGAAGGAGTCGTGACGACGGTGGCGCTTCCGTTGGTATTCCTGTTAGACGCGGTGTCGGTGGTCGTGTTCGCGACCTTCGGGCGCGGTGCCCATTCCGAGGGCCTCGGTATCGGCCAGGTATGGGGTACGGCGTGGCCTTTCCTGGTGGGCCTGCTGGTGGGGTGGATCGCGGTGCTGATCGCACGCCGCGACCCCGCGAGGGTCCGAGCCGGTGTCGTGGTGTGGGCCTGCACGCTCGTCGGCGGGATGGTGATCCGCGGTCTGGGTGACGGGCGGGTGCCGCACTGGAGTTTCATGGTGGTGGCCGCGCTCGCCACCGGGGTGTTTCTCGTGGGCTGGCGGGCGCTGCGGGCGGCGGTGTCCCGGCGCCGGGCGGTCTAGCGGAACTCTGGCGGGATCTGGTCGAGCATGTGGGCCGGGACGGTGACGGTCTCGGGCAGCCTGACGCCGTCGGGCGCGGGGAGACCTTCGGGGACCACGATGGTGACCGGTTCCGCGCGTCCCCCGGCGACAGGGGCGGGAGCGGGATCGAGGACCGGTGCGGGATCCGGAACGCGCGCGATCTCCGGTGCCGGTTCGGGCGCCGGCGCCGGAGCTGGCGCGGCCTCGGGTGCGGGCGCCGGCGCCTCGCCCGGCGTGACAGGCCCCATCCACGCCCCGAGATCCTCGCGTGTCCCGGCGAAGATGTTGAGGTCCACGGGACCGGTGAAGCCCGGCACCTCGCCTGTCTCCGAGTTCTGCCAGAACAGCCACTCGTTCCACCCGCCGATCACGGGGAGCGTCGGCTCCGGGACCCCGTACTCGGCCAGCCACAGCGGGTACTCGGAGAACTGGGTGGTGTTGGCCATCCGGTCGATCCAGAAGAACCGGTACGTGTAGACGATCGGCGTCCGACCGGTGAGGTGCTGCAGTTCCGTGAGGAAGACCCGCGTCCACTCGATCAGCTCCTGCGGGTTCTTGCCCTCGTCGGTCTCGATGTCGAGCACCGGCGGCAACTGTTCGCCGCCCACCGACTGCACCCGGGTGGCGAAGGCGCGCGCCTGGATCGCGGGATCCATCGCGGGCCGCGCCTTGTGGTAGCTGCCCACGGCCATCCCCGCGGCGCGGGCGGCTTCCACGTCGGCCTCGTAGTAGCGGTTCGCGGGGCCGGTGCCCTCGGTGGCCTTGACGAAGGCGAACGACTGGCCTGATGCGGCGGCCGCGTGCCAGTCGACGTGTGCGCCGTGCGGATGCTGCCAACTCGAGGAGTCGACGCCGCGGGCCAGGCTGTCGAACGCGGGGGAGAGGGGGACGACGGCGTCGGCGCGGGGGGAGATGACGACGGCGAGAAGGCCGAGGGCCAGAGCGACCGCGGAGGCCAGGGCCACGATGAGGCGGGGGAGGAGGGCATGGCGCGACGGCTGACCGGCTGGTGTCATGGGGGAAGTATCAAGTAGTAACAACAATCACACAAGCAACTCGCGCAACTTTCCTCACAATTCGTCGGTGTGCGACAACCGGGCGGTGGTGGTGTGGGTCACGGATCCGTCACAACCGGTAACACGCTGTCCCACTGGTGCGATCACCTCTCCCGCCGCCCCTATGGTGGAAGAAATCCCTCCGTTCCCAGTCGGGAGTTCCCCTCGTGACCGATGCAGTAGATTTCTCGACCCCCCGCTACAGGCATGACCTCGTCGCCGAAGTCGACGGGCCGGCCGACGACGCGGTTCTCGAGGTGACCGTCACGGAGACGGTGGTGCTCGACGAGAACGGCGCAGGCCGCGGGACGCCCGAACTCGTGCTGAGGACCGGGGTCGACGGGGTCACCCTGACGGATCGCGACCAGGTGCTCCGCCTCCAGGCGATGATCAACCGGGCCGTCAACCAGTGGCGCGACGCGGCCACCCACCTACCCTGAGCGTTCGTCCCATCCCGTTCACTCGGCCCGTCTGCTCGGCCCCGTCTGCTCGCCCTAAGTCATTCAACCCTGATGCCCGCCTCGGCGATCAGCGCCAGGCCGACCCCCAGGACCTGTTCCGGCGAGATGAGCGATCCCCGGAGGGCGGACGCTCCCCTCAGGTCCTCCAGGTCGGCCCCGCGGAGGTCCGCCGCCGCGAACGACGCCTTGTCGAGGGTCGCCCCGCGCAGGTCCGCGCCGTCGGTCGACAGGTCCGCCACCCGCGCCTCCATGAGGTCGGCCTGCCTGCAGCGGGTCGAGGACAGCCGCACCCGGTGCAACCGGGCCATGCGCAGGTTGATCATGTCGGCGTGACAGTCGTCGAAGGACACGTCGGTGAGTCTGCTGTCGGACAGGACTACGCCGGTGAGGCGGCAGCCCACAAATCTGACCCGCGTCAACGTGGCCCCGTCGGCGACCATGCCGGACAGGTCGCACCCGCGCAGCTCGACATCGGTGAGTCGCAGTGAGTCGGCCCTGGCACTGCTCAGCCGGATGTCCTGGAGGATCGACTCACGGATCTCCGCACCGCCCATCTGGACCGCGCCCTCGGCGGGCGCAGGGGCGTCCTCGGCGCTGGCCCACACGCCATCCCACAGACCGTCCGGTTCGAGATCGGACCTCGGGGTCTGCAGTTGGTCCCGACGCGGCAAGGACGGTGCGGCGGGCGGTCGGGGCGAACCGGAACGGCGGCGGAGCGGTGGGGGCACGGGCGCCAGCCTAGGTGTGGGGCACGGGCGCCAGCCTAGGAGCGGGGTGCGGGTGCCCCGGGGTCGGCTGGTCCCGTGACGACCGGACTGGGACTTCGGCCGGTTCAGGCGTACCCTCGGAGGCATTGACAGACAGATCTGTCTACCTAAGTGCCGGTACGGAACCTACGGAGAGGTCGAGGAGGTCGGGCATGAGCCTGCGAGAGGTGTTCGCGTTTCCAGAGGTAGTCAATGACTACGCCGCCCGGTGCACCGCCGGTCTGGTGGTGGCGCTCGCGGTGGGGACGATGCTGGCACCGCCGCCCGCGCAGACCTGGCTCGCCGCGGCGCTGGTCGTCGGCTTCGCCCTCCGGGTGGCCGGAGGCCCGCGGTACTCACCGTTCGGGAGGCTCTCGGTGCACGTGCTCGCCCCGAGGGTCAGCTCCGAGCCCAAGCTGGTCGCTGGTGCGCCCAAGCGGTTCGCCCAGACGATCGGCCTGGTCATGTCCTCGGTCGCGCTCGGACTGTTCCTGGGCGGGCTCACGACGGCGGGGGTCGTGGTGCTGGGTGTGTTGGTGGCCGCAGCTCTCGCCGAGGCCTCTCTGGGGTTCTGCCTCGGGTGCTGGATGTACGGGCAACTGCAGCGCGTCGGGGTCGTGTCAGAGGACGCCTGCGTCGACTGCGCCGACATCTGGGCTCGTCCAGGGATGACCGCGCGCAACTGATACCGGCTCGCAACCGGCATGTCGCTGCGCCGCGTTACTGTGGGGGCATGACTACCCCGTCGGAGAATCACGAGCCCTACGGCCGCGACCGCGACGACTTCGGGTCGACGTATGGCACGGAGCCCTATGGGTCGACCGACTTCGGCGGTCAGGGGTACACGTCCCCCCGGTACGGCCAGCAGCCGTTCGCCGACCAGCCGTTCCACGATCAGCCCTACGGCGCCCAGCAATTCGGGGCTCAGCAATTCGGGGCTCAACCTTACGGAATGCCGAGTTACGGGGACCAGCCCTACGGGGCCCAGCACTTCGGTGTCCAGCCCTACGGGGCCCCTGGTGCCGGCGCTGTGCACCCGTACGCGACGAACTACGGTGCGTCGCGCAAGGAGCCGGCGCTCTCGCTGGTGCTGTCCTTCTTCCTGCCGGGGCTCGGCACGATCATCAACGGCCAGGCGGGCAAGGGGATCGGCATCATGACCGGGTACTTCCTCGGGATCCTGCTGTCCGTGGTCCTGATCGGGATCCCGATCATGCTCGGGTTCTGGGTCTGGGGGATGGTCGACGCCTACTCGGGGGCCAAGCAGCGCAACCTCGAGAACGGCTTCTACTGAGGGACTGCTCGTCGCCCCTTTCAGTAACCTGGTCGCATGACAGCGACCGAGATCCCCACCGCCGACGCCCCGCGCCCCTCGGGCCTGGACCTCCAGTACATCGATCCCGACGTGCGGTCGCAAGATGACCTGTACCAGCACGTCAACGGTACCTGGCTGCGGGACCATGTGATCCCCGCCGATCGGCCTATCGACGGCGCGTTTCTCGCCTTGCGCGACCTGTCGGAGGAGCGGGTGCGCGACATCATCACCGACGCCCCGGTCGACTCGAAGATCGGGGCGTTCTATGCCTCGTTCATGGACACCGACGCGGTCGAGGCCGCCGGGGTGGCCGCCCTCGCACCCGACCTGGCCGAGATCGACGGCGCCGCCGACCCCGACGCGCTCGCTCGTGCCATGGCCCGCCTGGAGAAGGTGGGCGTCGGTGGCCTGATCGGCGCGTACGTCAACAACGACGCCAAGAACTCCAGCGAGTACATCCTCTACCTGGTGCAGTACGGTATCGGGCTGCCGGACGAGTCGTACTACCGCGAGGACCAGTACGCGGAGCTGCGCGACCAGTACACCGACCACATTGCGCGGATGCTCGAGCTCGCCGGGCTTGTCGAGAGCGCGGAAGGCGAGGGCGCGGCCCGCCGCACCGCGGAGCTGATCGTCGATCTGGAGACCCGCATCGCCGCCGCCCACTGGGACGTCGTGGCCCGCCGAGACGCGGACAAGACCTACAACCCCGTCACGTGGGAGGAACTGCCGGAGCTGGCACCGGGCTTCCCGTGGCACGACTGGGCCCGCGAGGTCGGCGGCAGCCAGGAGACCTTCGGGCGGCTCGTCGCGATGCAGCCCGACTACCTCGCCGCCGTGGCCGAGCTGTGGGCCACCGAGCCGTTGGAGACCTGGAAGCAGTGGCTGCGCTGGCGGACCGTCTCCTCCCGCGCGCCCTACCTGGCCGCCGAGCTGGTGGACGAGAACTTCCGCTTCTACGGCACCGTGATGTCCGGCACCGAGGAGAACAAGGCCCGCTGGAAGCGCGGCGTCGGCGCGGTCGAGGCGGCCCTCGGCGAGGAGGTCGGCAAGGAGTACGTGGCCCGGCACTTCCCGCCCGGCCACAAGGCCCGGATGGTCGAGCTGGTCGAGAACCTCACCGCGGCTTACCGCTATTCCATCGGCCGGTTGCCGTGGATGACCCCGGCCACGCGCGAGCGCGCGCTGGCCAAGCTCGAGGCGTTCGTGCCCAAGATCGGCTACCCCGACACATGGCGCGACTACTCGGCGCTGGAGGTGCGCTCCGACGACCTGCTCGGCAACGTGCGCCGCTCCGCCGAGTTCGAGCACAACTACGAACTGGATAAGCTCGGCGGCCCCGTCGACCGCGGCGAGTGGCACATGACGCCGCAGACGGTCAACGCCTACTACAACCCGGTGATGAACGAGATCGTCTTCCCGGCCGCGATCCTGCAGCCGCCGTTCTTCGACGCCGACGCCGACGACGCCGCGAACTACGGGGCGATCGGCGCCGTGATCGGGCACGAGATCGGCCACGGGTTCGACGACCAGGGGTCCAAGTACGACGGCGAGGGGAACCTCGTGGACTGGTGGACCGACGAGGACCGCAGCGCGTTCGGAACACGGGTGGAGGCGCTGATCGCTCAGTACCAGGGCCTCACCCCCGACGGTCTGGATCCGGCCAAGGACCACGTCAACGGCGCCTTCACGGTGGGGGAGAACATCGGCGACCTGGGCGGACTGACCATCGCGATCCTCGCCTACCGCCTGGCGAACGGGCAGGACGGCGAGCCCGCCGTGGGAACCGGGGTGGGGCCGGAGATCGACGGTCTCACCGGACTGCAGCGGCTGATCGCCTCGTGGGCGATCGTGTGGCGCACGAAGACCCGCGCCGAGGAGGCCGCCCGTCGTCTGGCTGTGGATCCGCACTCGCCGCCGGAGTTCCGCTGCAACCAGGTGGTCAAGAACCTCGACGACTTCCACGAGGCGTTCGGTGTGACCGAGGCCGACGGCATGTGGCTCGCCCCGGAGGAACGCGTCAGCATCTGGTGAGCCCGGCCCGGCGCGGGCTCGATACGGTTATCGTCCGATCATGTCGAAGCGGGATGTGCCGATCAGGGTCGTGGAGTGGTCGACGGGCTACCTGGGCAGGATGGCGGTCGAGGCGATCGACGCCCGGCCTGAACTGGAGCTCGTCGGCGTCTTCGTCTCCGACCCCGCCAAGGTGGGCCTCGACGCCGGCCGGCTCGCCGGTCTGGACCGCGATCTGGGAGTGGACGCGACCGACGACCGGGCGGAGCTGATCGCGCTCGCACCCGACGCCGTGGTCTACACCGCGGAGACCGAGTCCCGGTTCATGGAGGCGATCGAGGACTTCACCGCGTTCCTGCGGGCGGGGATCAACGTGGTGGCCTCCGGGCCCGTGCTGCTGCAGTACCCGCACGGCATCCTGCCGGCGGAAATGATCTCCGCCCTGGACGAGGCCGGGCGGGGCGGCGGTGCGACCCTGCACGTCAACGGGATCGACCCGGGATTCGCCAACGACGTACTGCCGATGGTCATGACGAGCCTGTCCCGGCGGATCGACCTGATCCGGGTTGGCGAGATCGCCGATTACTCGGTGTACCACCAGGGCGAGACCATGCGGCGGCTGTTCGGATTCGGACAGACCATGGAGTCGCTCCCCCCTCTCCTCAGGCCGGGCATGCTCGCCGCCGGCTGGGGGTCGGTGGTCCGGCAGCTCGCCGCCGCGGTCGGGGTGGCCCTCGACGAACCCCTGGTCGAACGCCACGAGCGACTGCCCGCCGAGCGCGACCTGTCCCTGCTGGCGTGCGAGGTCCCCGCCGGCACGCAGGCGGCACTACGGTTCGAGGTCGCGGGTCAGGTCGACGGTGAGGACCGCATCGTCCTGGAGCACGTCACCCGCACGGCCGCGGACCAGGCGCCGGACTGGCCGAGGCCCGATCACGGTGACGGGTGCTACCGCATCGAGATCCATGGTCAGCCGTCCATGCGGGTGGAGTTCACCCACCACGCCGAACACGGCGACCACAACGAATCCGGAATGCTCGTCACCGCGATGCGGCTGGTCAACGCCGTCGAGGCCGTGGTCGAAGCCGAGCCCGGGCTTGTATACGCAAAGGACCTGCCGATGATCACAGGGCGTGGCTTAATGAGAAGATGAACATAATCGATGCCGCCCGCGCTGCAGTGGCCGCCGTGGCCGCGGCCGCCTTCGTCGTGACGGGCACGGGCGCCGCCCACGCCACGGATCCGACCTCGCGGGCCCCGATCCCGGTGCCCTACAGCTTCCTGACCGGCGCCGGCATGGCGCTCACCCAACCCGGGGCGGAACTCCCCGGGGCGAACGACTGGACCTGCCGGCCCTCGGCCGCCAAGCCACGTCCGGTGGTGCTGGTGCACGGCACCTCGGGTGGCGCCGTGACCAACTGGCCTACGTACGGTCCGCTATTGCACAACGAGGGTTACTGCGTGTTCACGCTGACCTACGGCGCCCTGCCTGATGTCCCGTGGCCGGTGAGTGTGCTGGGCGGGCTCTCGGACATCACGGCGGTCTCGGTGCCGCAGGTCGGGGAGTTCGTCGATCGGGTCCTGGCCGCCACCGGCGCCCAGCAGGTCGACCTCGTGGGCCACTCGCAGGGCACCCTGGTCTCCGGCCTCGTGGCCAAGGTCGGCCGCCCCGGCAAGGTGCACACCGTGGCCTCGATCGCCCCGCTGTGGGAGGGCTCCGGAGGGGGCATGCGCAGGTCGTTGGACGGCGTCCCGGGAGTGTCGGAGCAGCTGGGGCAGATCCCCGCCCTGTCCCAGATGTCCCCCGGCTCCGAGGTGCTACAGCTGTTGTGGAGCGGGGGTTCGCCCTACGCCCCCGGGGTGCGCTACCTGAACGTCGTCACCCGGTACGACCAGTTGGTCACGCCCTACACCTCCGGGCTGGTGCCCGGGCCGATGACGACCAACGTGGTGATCCAGGACGGGTGCGAGCAGGACCACGCCGAACACCTGGCGATCGCCTCCGACCCGCGGGCGGCGGACTTCGTGCTCAACGCGCTCGATCCCGCCAATCCCCGGGCGCCCCGGTGTGAGGCCATCGCCCCCTACCTGGGTCCGATCCCGGCCCCACCGGGCTCGTGAGCGCGCGCCGGGCGGTCACAGGGGTCGCGGGCCTGGTCGCGGCTGCTGCCCTCGTCGTCGTCGCTTCCGGGCCAGCCACGGCGTCTCCCGCCACCGAGCAGGTCCCGTGGCGCTGGTGGGACGGCGCGGCACACCAGCTCACCAATGGCCTGGCGGACCCGCCCGGGATCAACCGTGACGACTGCCGGCCGAGTCCCCGCCATCCGGTTCCGGTGATCCTCGTCCACGGCACCGGGCTCAACGGCGGCAACTCGTGGGCCACGTATGGTGCGGCACTGGCCGCGGAGGGCTACTGCGTATGGGCACCGACGGTCGGGGCCCCGCCAGGCCTCGGCTCGACGGGAGGATTCGACTCGCTGACCGGTGCCTCGGCGCCGCAGCTCGCCGCCGAGATCGACCGGGTCCGCGCCCTGACCGGGGCCCACGAGGTCGACCTGGTGGGGCACTCCCAGGGAGCGATCATCGCCTCCTACGTCACCGCCACCACGCGGGCCCACGCGGTGCGCACCGTCGTCACGCTGGGGGTCGACCCCGCCCGGTCGGGCGAGGGGCCGCCGGAGTTCGTCACCGAGTTCCTCGAGGTGATCTCTCCCGGCACCGCGCGGCGGGACGCCGAGGCCACCCTCGCGTGGCTCGGGGACGAGGGCGTGCCGTTCGCGCGCGGGGTCCGGTACGTCGCGGTGGTCTCGGACTATGACGAACTCACCGGCCCCGTCACCGCGCCCGTGGTCCCGGACTTCGTGGATCTGCGGGTCGTCAGGCTCCAGGACGGCTGTGAGGCCGACCGCTCGGGGCATCTGACAGTGCTGGCCTCGCCCCGGGCGGTGGACTTGGTCACGGACGCCCTGGGTGGCACGGCAGCCGAGGCCGGAGACGCGCGGCCGCCGCGGTGCGTGCCGGCGGATCAGCTTCTGGGCGTGCTCGCGCCCGTGCCGCCGCGGTAGTCCCCGCCGCTCAGTAGGTCCAGTCGCTCAGTAGTTCCGGTCGCTCAGTAGTTCCAGTCGCCCTGGCCGTCGAAGGCGCCGAACTGGCGACCCGGGCCGTTCTTGACGATGAACGGGTCGCCGTTGCGGGTGTTGTCGTAGAACCAGCGCGCGTCCTCGGGGCTGACGTTGATGCAGCCGTGGGAGACGTTGCGGACGCCCTGGTCGGCGACGGACCACGGGGCCGAGTGGACGTAGATGCCGTCGTAGCTCAGCCGGACGGCGTCGTGGACGATCGAGTCGTACCCGCCGTTCTCGATGCGCAGCCCGAAGGCCTCGGAGTTCATCCGGACCTGCCGTCCGCGCTGCCCGGTGTAATACACGCCGTTGTAGGTCTCCCAGCCGCGCATCCCGGCGGACGCCCGCATGGTGCGCACGTGCTGGCCGTTCCGGGTGACGGTGACGAGTTTGGTGCGGTCGTCGTACTCCGAGATCAGCGCGTCACCGGTGCGGAACGCCTGCTGCCGCTTGCCGCCGGCCCAGACGGTGACCGAAGTGTTGACCGGCCAGAAGGAGTGCGGGCGCCACCGCACCTGGGAGTCGGTGACCCAGTAGAACTTCCCGGCCACCGGCGGTTCGGTGCGGATGCCGAGCGTGGCCTCCGCGCGGGCCCGGTCCGCGATGGGCCGGTCGAAGAAGAACATGACCGGCTGCGCCACGCCCACGACCTCGTTCTGGGTCGGGAAGACGTTGACGTCGCCGTACTCCGGCGCGGGTCGGTCGGGACCGATCACCGGGTAGGTCAGCACCGGCATCGCCCCGACTCCCGGGATGAGCGGGGTGGGCAGCGGGGCGTTCTCCAGTTGCGGGATGCCGGGCGGGCTCGGCGGCATCACGGACTGCGCGTGAGCCCCCGGGGCGAGCCCCAGGAGGAGGGCAGCCGCGGCGAGGATCGCGGTGAGGGCCGGGATCCGGGGCGAACGGGTCATTGCTACTCCTGGGGACGACGGAGGCGAGGGGTTCCTCTCAGCCTAGGCGGAGGACTCTCTTAGGGTGTCGCGGTCCGCACCGATTGTGTTTCACCCGTTGGCGATCGACTCAGTAGTTCCAGTCGCCCTGGCCGTCGAACTCGCCGAATTGCCGACCCGGTCCGCCCACCACGATGAACGGGTCGCCGTTGCGGGTGTTGTCGTAGTACCAGGCCGCGTCCTCGGGACTGAGGTTGATGCAGCCGTGGGAGACGTTGCGGACCCCCTGGTCGGCGATCGACCACGGCGCGGAGTGGACGAAGATGCCGTCGTAGCTCAACCGCACCCCGTTCTCGACGGTGGTGTCGTAGCCGCCCGCCGTCCTGGACAGTCCCCAGGTGGAGGAGTCCATCCGGACCTCGCGCGCACGCCAGCCGTTGTAATAGATGCCGTTGTGGGTGGGGTAGGAGTCCCGCCCGGCGGAGGCCCTCATCGTGCGGACGATCTGGCCGTTGCGGGTGACGGTGACCAGGTGGGTGGCGTCGTCGTAGGTCGAGACGACCGCGTCGCCGGTGCGGAAGGTGTTCTCCTGCCCGCCGGCCCACACGGTGACCGCCGTGCCGGCGGGCCAGAACTCGTGGGGCCGCCATCGCAGCTCGGAGTCGCCGACCCAGTAGAACCTCCCCTGGACGGACGGTGCCGTTCGGATCCCGACGGAGGCCTCCGCCCGGGCGCGGTCGGCGACGGGCCGGTCGAACCGGATCATGACGGGTTGCGCCACCCCCACGGTCTCGTCGCGGGTGGGGTACACCGACGCCACCGGTTCCACCGCGGGGCGCGGCGGTGCCGGCACGGGGATCGTGAGGACCGGTTGCGCGGCCACCCCGGGTACCTGGGGAAGGGGCGCCGATTCCAGGCCGGGAAAGGCGACGGACTGCGCTGACGCGGCGGGGGCCAGTCCGGCGGTGAGGCCGGTGGCGAGGCCGGTCGTGACCAGGAGGGACGCGAGGAAGCGGGTTCGGCGGGTCATCGTTCTCCTTCGGGCCGCGGTCAGCCGGGCACTGGTGACGTTTCGGGCGGTGACGGGGGTGAGCCACAGGTGCGGTGAGTGAATCCGCAGGACTCAGCTTAGCCACAATTGTCACACAGGAAACATACGTAACAGAACCCCGTGGGCGCGGTGAGTGCGGCAGTGGATGTGTGGGCGCCGGACTGGGGCGGTCCTGCGGACCGGATCGGAGGGGGCCCGATCGGAGAGGGTTGGTTCCATCGTTCGTTGGTAACGGTGTTCACAAAAGTGCAGGTGAGCCAACCGGCTCCCCGTACTGACCATAAGTCAACAGAAGAACTGCTGTTCATGGGCTTGCCAGCGGAACGAGTGCAACATAGAGTTCAACCAGTCACCGGCCGGGGGGTGCGGTGGCGAGGTGAAGAACGGATGAGGGGCTGTTACTTCACGATGAGGGGCCGGTTTCATTACCGGGGCACCTGGGGGGGTGTCGGCCCGCCGCCTTTCGGGGCGCGCGTGGAAACCGGAAGGCGCGATGCGCAGTCCGTTGAAAGGGAACGGCGTCGGATGCTGAGGGGCTCCGGCGCCGTTTCTGATTTCCAGTGGAACGTCAGTCGAGGATGTGCTCGGCGACCCTGTGCAGACCCGCGAGCGCTCGCGCCTCGGCGTCGGGGGACCGGGGCGTCTCCGGGCTGATCAGCGTGATGTGCCACAGATCGTTGTCCGCGATGAGGATCGTGTGGACCTCGACACCGCCGCCGGTCGGGGCCGCCGCGCAGTCGATGTACGCGGTGCCGAGCTCGGGGAGCACCGGTGCGGGAGCCTCGGGGGCGCCCGGCGGCGCATCCGCGATCGAGGCCGACTCATCGCCGCGGACCTCCGAGCAGGCGTATCGCACCCCCAGCAGCGCGGGCTGTCCACGGAGTGCGGCCTGGGGGCCACCACGCGGCTTGACGACCCCGGCGGCAAAAGTATCCGGAATCTCGTCCCGGTCCGCGGCGGCGGTCCGGGGGGAGGTGGGCGAGGTCGTGGGCATGGGCTTGACCTCGGTGGACGTGGTGGCGGTGTCGGCTGTGTCGGCTGTGTCGTCGTCGGCGGTGTCGGACCCGTCGGCGTCCTCTGCTTCTTCGGTGGTCGCCTCCGACTGCTGCATCTCGTACAGCTCCAGCGATCCCGGGCCGCCGTAGGTGCAGATCAGGCCCAGATCACCGGAGCCGATGGGCTCGATCTCGGGCATGTCGGCACCGGTGAACTCGATCAGCTCATCGGTCGGCAGATCGAGGAGCTCGCAGGCGTTCAACCGGTCATCGGGGGCGGGGCGTCCCTCGATCATCGCGGCGGCGATGTCGGGCTGTGGCGCCGGCGAGATCCGGGGTGGGCCCGTCTCCCCGTTACCCGCGACGCCGGACGCCGAGCACCCCGCGATCGCCAGGACCGCCGCAGACGCCGCCGATCCCAGGGCGACTCGTCCCCCCGGGGCGGTGCGGGGTCGCTGCGATCGCATGGACCGATCCTACGATGTCGTGGCTCGATGCAGGCTCCCGGCCGGTCCGCGAGCACCTGTCCGCGCGGGTTCAGGGCTCGCCGGGCACGATCTCGGTCGCCCGGATGACGGCGTCGAACGACTCCCGGATCCGATCCTCCAGCAGAGTCGGCGATTCGTCGGTGCGCCACTGCTCGACCGCCACCCGGACGATCGCGATCGAGGCCGCCGCGACGGTGGCGGCCTCCACGGACCCGGGCTCGCCGCCCTCTCGGCGGGCCACCAGCGCGGCGAGTTCCTCCTCGGTCCGCGACAGGATCGCGTACACCTCGGTGCGGATTCCCGGCTCTTGCCGCCACATGTCATGGAACCGGTTGAACAGAGGGGTCTCCTGCCGGGCCATGGAGACCTGCAGCCACAACAGGCGGGTGAGCGCGGTCAGCGTGGATACGGACCGGTCGGTGAGGAACAGGTGCACCGCGTCGCGGCCCGGGGGGAAGGTATCCGGGATGCACGCGGCGGCCTTGGACGGGAAGTAGTTGAAGAACGTGCGGCGGGACACGTTGGCGGCCTTGGCGATCTGGTCCACCGTCACCGCGTCGAGTCCCCGTTCGAGGGCGAGGTCCAGTGCGACGGAGGAGATGGTCTCGCGCAGCTCGCGGCGGCGCCTCCCGACGCGGTCGGCGCCTTCTCCGTGCGTGGATGGGCCGGGCATGTGGCGCCTCCCCGTCGGTCGTCGGTGCGGGTGGGTGGTCGGTGCTGGTGGGTCGTCGGTGCGGGTGGGTGGTCTCCGCTCGGTGGTGATGACCCTACCCAGGTGTTTGGGTCCTATCCTGGGCATCATGCGTATCGCCACCACGACTTTCCTCGCCCCCATGGCCGTCGTCCTGCTCGGTGTGTCGGCGGGGTGCGGCGGTGGCGACGGCGATCCGGCACCGGAGATGGGGACCATCCGGACCGCGCCGCCGGAGACCAGCGAGCCGGAGATCCCCCAGGTCGAGCCCGTGACTCGTGAGCAGTGCCCGTACCTGTCTGTCGACGAGGCGTCGAGGCTCAACGGCGAGCTGGCCACCGACGTGCGGATCGATGACCGTGTCGACCCCGCCGCCTGCTTCTTCTACGGCGCGGACGGGGCGGTCCAGCTCACGACGACCGTGTATTCGGTCGCGTCCGAGGAGCGGGCCACCGAGCTGGTGGACGACTCGGCCCCCGTCGGTGAGTCCGAGCGCTCGGACGTCGAGGGAGGATGGACCGGCGGACGCACCGGTGGCCCGGGTGGCGCCCTGGTGGTCCTGGCCCGAGGCACTCAGGTCCTGGCGGTGCAGTCCACGCAGGAGCAGTCGGTCAAGGTGCAGCGGGTGGCCGAACTCGTCGCGCCCCGCATAGCCGACTGACTCAGTCTGCAGGGTCGACGGCGACGTGCGAGTACGGCATGAGTGACTCGACCGCGGGGAACACCACTTCCATGAGTAGCAGCACCACCGCCGCGAGAAGCGCGAGGAGCAGCACGATCCGGACCGGCGTCGGTCCGGGCAGGCTGCGGTAGAGCCGGGCGTACATCACCGGCCCCCCAACTCGACGGGGGCCTCGCCGGCCACCCGCGGCTCACTGCGTTCGAGCACGGCGTGCACGACGAGCCGCTCCGCGGCCGAGAACTGCGGATGGCACGTGGTGAGCGTCGTCAGCGGCAGCAGCTCGGGGGAGGGTGGCTCGGCGCGTCCGGGCACCGCGTCGATCACCCACACGTCCTCTGGTCGGACCACCGACATCCCGGACAGCCCCTCGTATGGTCCCGAGGTCGCGCGGTCGGCGAGCTCTGCGGGCAGACATTCGGCGGCCTGCTCGCGCGCCGAGTCGGGATCGGGGGCGTCGACGGGCAGTACGCGGTAGATCAGCCACCGGTCCGCGGTGGCGTACACCAGGGCGTCGCAGGAGCGCAGGGCGTCGAGATCGTTGAACGGCGATCCACGGCCCACCCGGTGACCGGCGACGGCGAAGTTGCCGGGCTGCCCCGGGCCCTGTGTCCCGGTGTAGTGCCCGGGCCCGGTCTCCAGAGCCGCGTCGCTGGTGCCGGAGACCACGGCGAACCGGTAGTCCGAACCGAACGCCGGGATGTACAGGCGGGCGAACGCGGTCCCGTCCGCGAGGCCGGACAATGCCGGGTCCCTTTCCTCCGCGTCCTCTGCGTCCTCCGGGACCCCGCCGCGCATCCGTGGGTTGTCCGCCGTGTCCCACTGCCGGTCCAGGTCGGCGTCGGCGGCGGACTGGGCGCGTGCCGCGTCCAGATCCGTCCACCACACCTGGTAGACCACGAAGAGTGCCAGCACGACGCCGAGCGTCACCAGCACCTCTCCCAGCACACCCGCCGCGCGCCTCACGACGGTTCCGAGACCATCCCCAGGATCAGCTCGGCCATGCTGCGTGCTGTCATCGCCGAGGTCTCCACCTCGCCGAGCATGGCCGCGGTGACAGAGCCGTCGTGGAGGATCGCCAACCGGTCCGCCAGGTCGGCGATGTTGTCTGGGTCCTCGAGCCCCATGCCGGCGAGCTCGGAGCGGAGCGTGGAGGCGATCCACGCCCGCTGGTCGGTCACCGCCTCCCGGATGGCGCGCTCACCGTCGGTGCAGGGGCTGGGGAACTCGATGGCGGCGGCGAGGTGACACGACCCGGGGGTCGCGGGCTCCACGCGCTCGCGGACGAGGTCGAACAGGGCGAGAATGCGCCCCCGCGAATCGGGCGCGGCGTCCGCCCGTCGCTGCCACAGGGCGCGGTCCCGCTCGGCCATGGCTCTGAGGTATGCCACGACCAGCTCGTCCTTGGAGCCATAGGTGTTGTAGAGGCTGGCCTTGGCGACCTTGGCCTCCCTGAGGATCCGGTCGATGCCCACCGCCCGGATCCCGTCGGTGGAGAACAGACGAGTCGACGTGGCCAGGAGCCGCTCCCGCGGTCCGGGTTTGGTCGACCGTGCGCTCGTCACAGGTGACAGACTATCGGCTGGCGCCGCGGTCTCGGCGGGACCGGTGCCGTGTCAGGCGACACCGGACCCGATGGCCCGGTTCACGCCGGGGGCTGTCCCCCGGCGGGAGGGCGGTCACCCGTCACGGTGTCGTCAGGCTGCACGTCGGCCGGGTCGTGGGCCGGGCTGCTGTCCGGGCCGTCGGCCCCGCTGTCCTGCTGCCTCTTGTTGGCGCCGCCGGCCTTGTCGTTCAGGTAGTCCCCGGTCTTCGCGACGGCCGAGTTGAGCCTGGCGGGGTTCCTGCCGATGTTCTTGATCTTGTCGATCAGACCCATGTCCGGTCCTTTCGTCGGGTGCTCGCGGTGAGGAGACGAACGGCCCGGCCCTGTCGTGCGGGGCCGGGCCGTTCGGACTCGTCCGGAGTTCGTGCGTCTCCTGGCGTCAGTGCGCCGTCAGACGCGGGTGCCGCGGTTGCTGCGACCGCTGACGAGGCTGACGAGCCAGATCACGAGGCAGGCGCCGACGATGGCGGCGAGGATGCCGGGAATGGAGAATGCCTGCGGCATCGCTCCGCCCTCGCTGTTGGTGAAGAACGAGACGAGCCAGCCGACGATGAAGGCGCCGACGATGCCGGCGGCAATGTTGGCGATGATGCCCATCTGGGCGTCACGCTTCATGATCTTGGAGGCGATCCATCCGGCGAGTCCGCCGATGATGATCCAGGCGATAATCGTGCCCATGATGTAGTCCTTTCCCGAGAGGTACTCGGCCCGTGTGCGAGCCGCCCCCTCAGGAGAACACGGCTGGGCTCCGGGCGCCTCCGGTGGGACCGTGTGTGGGGTTAATCGTCGCTTATTCGTTACTCACCTGCGCCTCAGGTGTCATGTGAGCGGGATCCTCAGGCGAGATCCGCCGATTCCGGGTGCTTCTGCACGTACCGCTCGACGAATGCGCAGGCGGGTCGGACGCGCAGTCCCTCGTCGCGGGTGACCTCCAGTGCCTCCCCGATCATCCGACCGGCCAGCCCGCGACCGCCGAACTCGGGATCGACCACGGTGTGCGGAAACGTCCTGACGCCGTCCGCGTCGCTGTAGTCCGCGAAACCCGCCACCACGCCGTCGACCACGATCTCGAAGCGGCCGGCGGCGGGGTCGCGTCTCACCCGGACGTCCTCGTCAGCGCTCATGAGTGCGACTCCGGACGCACGACCATCACCGGGCAGGGCGACGCCTGCAGCAGCGCCCGGCTGGTCGAGCCGAGGACCATGCCCGTGAATCCGCCCCGCCCGTGGGATCCGACGACGACGAGCTGGGCGTCCTCGGCCCGCTCCACGAGGGCCCGGACCGCGCGATCGCGGGTGACGACCCGCTCCACCCTCACATCTGGGTAGCGGTCCGAGAATCCGGCGAGCCGCTCGGAGAGGGTCTCCAGCTGTTGTTCCTCGAGCTGCCGCCAGTCCTCGTCGGTCAACGCGATCCCCGCTGCGGCGGCCTGGACCTGCGGATCCATCCAGGTGTGCACCGCGATCAGCGTGGCGTCCCGCGCGGAGGCCTCGGCGAAGGCCCACGAGGTGGCCTTGGCGCTGACCTCCGAACCGTCCACACCCACCACGACAGGGCCCGTCCGGTCGAGGTCGTCGGTGTCCTCACGGGTCACCACGACCGGGCAGTACGCATGGCTGGCCACCGAGGCTGAGACGGACCCGAGGACCATCCCCTTGATCCCGCCGAGACCGCGCGAGCCCAGGACGACCATCTTGGCCTTACGGGAGTAGTCGATCAGAACCTGCGAGGGGTTGCCCTCGACGATCGCGTGCGAGACCTCGATGTCCGGGGCGACCTTGAGGGCGGTGGCCCGGGCCTGCTCGACAATCGGCTGGCACTCCTTCTCCAACTCGTCGTAGACGGGTTGGGGCGGGACCATGCCCTCGGCGAACATGGCGGCCGGCATCGTGTAGCTGGTGACCAACACGAGCGGGATCCGCCGGGTCGCGGCGGTGTGGGCTGCGTAGGCGAC
The DNA here is from genome assembly GCF_002289575.1 of Dietzia natronolimnaea. GTDB lineage: Bacteria > Actinomycetota > Actinomycetes > Mycobacteriales > Mycobacteriaceae > Dietzia > Dietzia natronolimnaea_A. The sequence goes on along the minus strand of NZ_NTGA01000015.1, from coordinate 119,913 downwards.
GGCGCCGGTCGAGGCGGCTGAACCGTCGATGCCGACGATCACGGAATTCTCGAGTGAAGCCATACCCCGAGAATACCGCCGTGGCGCGATCCCCGATGCGTTCTCGGGCCGGGTGGATCAGACCCCGTCGGGGAAGGGGGCGTTGGACGGGTAGGCCATGTTGAAGCTGCCCTGGAACGCCGGGAGGAAGGCGCGGCCGGGGCCGAAGAGGAAGAAGTCGACAACGGCGTCGATCATGGGTACTCCTGGTGCGAACGGGGCAGCTGGCGTCCAAGTGGCGCATGTGGTGCCTGGGGCGAGAAGTGAGTGTAACCCACCGACTACACTCCGCACATGCCGAAATCCGGACGTCCGCGACGGCCGCTGCCTCTGCGTGACGGTGTGGACCCGGTCAGGATCCGGCTCGCCGACCCCGGCCGGGGGCCCCGCAGCATCCCCGAGGAGCTGCGCCGGAGGTTCCCCGACCGGCTCGCCGAGCTCGAGGCGGCCCTCGCCTCCGGGCAGGTGGTGACCGCCGACGGGGTCGCCGTCACCGAGGCCACCCGGCGTCAACGGGGGATGGACCTGTGGACGTATCGGGCCCCCGAGCCGGAGGTGGAGGTGCCCTTCGGGATCGAGGTCCTGCACGCCGACGACCGCCTCGTCGTCGTCGACAAGCCGCATTTCCTCGCCACCACCCCCCGCGCGGGGCACGTCACCCAGACCGCACTGGTGCGGCTCCGCCGCGACCTCGGGCTGGAGGACCTGGCACCGGCGCACCGCCTCGACAGGCTCACCGCCGGGGTCCTGGTGTTCACCGTCGACCCCGCGTTCCGGGCCGCCTACCAGGACCTCTTCGCCGCCCGACGGGTCGCCAAGACCTATCTGGCCGTGGCGCCCGCGCCTGAGGGGACCCCGCGCGTCCGGGAGCGGTCCAGCCGGATCGTCAAGACCCGCGGGGTGCTCCAGGCCGCCGAGGTCGACGGACCGCCGGACGCCCACACCCGCATCACCCTGCTCGACGTCCGTGCGTCTGGACAGGGGGAGGGGGACGCGCCGCTCGGCCTGTACCGCCTCGAGCCCTCCACCGGGCGCACGCACCAGCTCCGGGTGCACATGAACGCGCTCGGCACACCGATCCTCGGCGACGACCTGTACCCGCGGGTTCGGACGGTCGCCCCCGGTGACTTCTCCCGGCCCCTGCAGTTGCTCGCGGAAACGCTCGAGTTCACCGATCCCGTCTCCGGGGCCGCTCGCAGATTCCGGACCCGCAGATCGCTCGAGGAGTGGCCGTCGGGGTGGCCCCAGGCGAAAGATCGGGGCCATCCCCCATCGGCTCCCGCTCCGAACTCCTGCATGCTTTAGGTCGACCACCACGATCCAGGGGAGCACATGACCACGCAGGCCGAGACCCAGCACCGGGCGGAGGGCGCGGACCTCGCCGCCGTCGCCACCGACCTCGTCATGACCTACGGCGAGGGCGAGACCGAGGTCCGCGCGCTCGACCACGTCAGCGCCTCGTTCGAGCGCGGACGGTTCACCGCGATCATGGGGCCGTCCGGGTCGGGCAAGTCCACGCTGATGCACTGCATGGCCGGACTGGACCGGCCGACGTCGGGGTCGGTACGCGTGGGCGAGACCGAGATCGTGGGCCTGGCGGACAAGGAACTCACGGCGCTGCGCCGCGACCGGATCGGATTCGTGTTCCAGTCCTTCAACCTGGTTCCCACCCTCACCGCCGAGGAGAACATCACCCTCCCCCAGGACATCGCGGGCCACTCCATCGACCGCGCATGGTTCGACGAGGTGATCGGGCGGCTGGGCATCAAGGACCGGCTCTCGCACCGCCCCTCGGAGCTGTCCGGCGGGCAGCAACAGCGCGTCGCCTGCGCGCGGGCCCTGGTGGGGCGCCCGGACATCCTGTTCGGGGACGAGCCCACCGGCAACCTCGACTCCACCTCGTCGGCGGAGGTGCTGTCGATCCTGCGCAGCGCCGCGGACGACTTCCAGCAGACCGTCGTGATCGTCACCCACGACCCGCGCGCCGCCACCTATGCCGACCGCGTCCTGCTGCTCGCCGACGGCAAGGTCGTACGTGAGCTCTCCCACCCCACCTCCGACGAGATCCTGGCGGCCATGGGCGCGCTCGAGGAGGGATGATGGCCGCCCGCCACTCCGCCCGACACTCCGCAGGTCACGCGCCCGGTCAGGCGCCCACCCATGCCCGGCCCATGCTCCGGGTGTCCCTGCGCAACATCGCCGCGCACAAACTGCGCCTGGCCCTGTCCGTTCTCGCCGTGGTGCTGGGCACCGCGTTCGTCACCGGTTCGCTCGTGTTCACCTCGACCCTCAAGAGCACGTTCGACGCGCTGCTCGACCAGGGGACGCAGGACCTGTCAGCGATGATCGAGCCCGAGGACCCCCGTGGTGCCGGGGTGCCGTTCGAGGTCGCCGACCGCGCCCTCGGGCTGCCCGGCGTCGAGGCCGTCACCCCCGGGGTGACCGGCACCGTGGTGCTGTTCAACGCGGACGGCACCCCCTACCAGTCGGGTGGCGCACCGTCCGAGGGGCTGGAGTGGGTCGACCCCGACCAGTCCGTCGGCAGCAGCGACTGGATCTCGGACGGGCGGGCTCCGGCCGCCGACGGCGAGGTCGTCCTCCCCGAGTCGGTGCTGGACAACGCAGGACTCGCGATCGGTGACCCCGCCCGGGTGTACACGACCTCCCAGGGGATGATCGACGTCACGGTCGTGGGCGCCTACTCCTCGGAGACCGACGTCGGCGGGTACGTCGGGGTCGGCTTCACCCCCGCGCAGGCCCGCGCGCTGTTCACCGACGGTGAGAACGCCAGCAACGTCGCGGTCCGTGCAGTCCCCGGCGTGAGCCAGGAGGAGATGCGCGACACTCTGGCCGCCGAGTTCCCCGGGTACGAGGTGAGCACCGGCGAGGAGGTCAAGGAGAGGCTCTCCGCGCAGCTGTCGACCGTCCTCGACTTCGTCAACTACTTCTTCGTGGCCTTCGGGCTGATCGCGCTGCTCGTGGGCACGTTCATCATCTACAACACCTTCTCCATGCTGGTGGCGCAGCGGATGCGCGAACTGGCCCTGTTGCGGGCGATCGGTGCGACGCGCGGGCAGCTCACCCGGTCCGTGCTGGCCGAGGCCGCGCTGACCGGTCTGGTCGGGTCCGCCATCGGCGTGCTCGCCGGGTTCGGGCTGGCGAGGGTCATCTTCGCCGTGCTCGACGCCTTCGACCTGGGCATCCCCTCGGGGAGCCTGGCGCTCACCCCGATGTCCGTCATCACGCCGCTGGTGTTGGGTTTCGTCGTCACGGTGTTCTCCGCGTGGGCCCCCGCCCGCCGCGCCGGCCGCGTCGCGCCGGTCCAGGGCATGCGGGTCGGCGCGGCCTCCTCGGAGGCCGGCGGAGGCTGGCGCACGTCCGTCGGGCTGCTGGCCGTGGTCAGCGGCGTCATGCTCGCGTTGATCGGCACCTGGCAGGACACCACGAGGAGCGGTGCGATCACCGTGGGCGTCGGAGCCGCGGCCCTGATCGTCGGCAGCTTCCTGGTGATGCCCGCCCTGGCCAGGCCCATCGCCGGCGGGATCGGGCGGATCATCGGCGCGCCCTTCGGTGCGGTCGGCAAGCTCGCGGCCACCAACGCCGGCCGCAACACCCGCCGCACCGCCGCCACGGCGTTCGCCCTGACCCTGGGGCTCACCCTGGTCGCGGCGTTCGGCACGCTCGGCGCCACCACCAAGGAGAGCGTGAGCGGCCTCATCGACCAGGGGATCACCGCCGACGTGATCGTCCAGGGGGTGGCCTCACAGGGTCCGCCGACCCCGCTGGCCGGCGGGATCGAGGACCAGATCGCGGGCGTCGACGGCGTCGGGGACGTGGCGTGGCTCGCGTTCGGTTTCGGACAGCTCGGCGGAGAACCCCAGGCGCTCGCGGCCGCCGGCGGGCCGGTGGGGGAGTTGCTCGAGGCCACGGTTCTCGACGGTTCGCTCGAACCCCAGGAGGACTCGCTGGTCGTCTCCCGGGAGGTCTCGCGCGACAACGGGTGGACCATGGGCACCCGGGTACCGCTCGTCGGCCCGGACGGCAGTGAGTCCACCCTCCGGGTGACCGGCGTCTACGACGACGCCCAGATCCTCGGCCCCTTCTACACCGGTATTGACGTGTACGAGCGGCTGGTGCCGGAGAACCTCCGCTCGACGGCCATCGTTCTGGCCAAGGCGGCCGAGGGGACCTCGCCGGATGAGGTGCTGGCCGCCGTCACCGAGGAGCTCGCCGACACCCCGATCGCCACCGTGCAGAGCAAGCAGCAGTACATCGACGTCCAGTCGGGCGGGATCGACCAGCTGCTGACGATCATCTACGCCCTGCTCGGACTGGCCCTGGTCATCGCGGTGCTGGGGATCGTCAACACCCTCGCGCTGTCGGTGATCGAGCGGCGCACGGAGATCGGCATGCTGCGGGCCGTGGGCATGCAGCGGTCCCAGATCCGGCGGACGATCAACCTCGAATCCACGCAGATCGCGGTGTTCGGGGCCCTGATCGGCGCCGCCGTCGGGGTCTATCTGGGCTGGGCCTTCGTCTCGGTGCTCGCGGACAGCGGGCTCAGCGAGACCACCATCCCATGGGGGAACATCGGGGTCGTGCTGGTGGCCTCCGCGGTCGTGGGTGTGCTGGCCTCGCTGTGGCCGGCGCACCGGGCCGCCAAGACCGACCCGCTGGAGGCGATCTCGGACTAGGCGGGCCCGGGCGGGCCTAATCTCCCACCGAGAGCCACGCGGCCACCGCCGCACCGGCGATCATCGCGGGCCCGAACGCGATGCCGGTGTGGCGGTTGGCTCTACGGCTGGCGAGCAACACCAGTGCCACCACCGCGTTGATCGCGAACGCCGCCAGCGTCCCGACCAGCACGTAGTACCAACCCAGCCAGCCCAGAAAGAGACCCAGGACGCCGGCGAGCTTGACGTCGCCCAGCCCGAGCCCCGACGGGTTGATGAACGCCAGGGTGAAGTAGAGGGCGAGCAGTGCCAGCGCCGCGGCGGCGGCGCGCCCCAGCGCGCCCCAGTCGCCGGTGACCATCGCCGCCACGCCCAGCGTCGCCAGGAGGACGGGGTAGAGGGGGACGACGACGACGTCGGGCAGCCTGTGCACGGCCAGGTCGATCGGCACGAGGAGCCCGCACGCCACGGCCAGGGCCGCGAACGCCACCAGTTCGGGAACGGTGCCAGCCAGACCCGCGGCCCCCGCGCCCCCCGCCGCGGCCAGTCCCACGGGGAGACCGGAGCGCAACCAGCGGGAGTCGGAGTCGGCGATCGACCGGATCCACCCGGTCAGCGCCGCGGCGACTGCCCCGCACACGATCGCGGTGAGGATCACGAGCACGGCACTGCTGGTGAGCACTAGGAGAAGGCTTCCATCATGTTCATCGCCGTGGGGCCCAGGAGCACGATGAACAGCACCGGCAGGATGCACACCATCAACGGGAAGATCACCTTGACCGGGATCTGCATGGCCTTCTCCTCCGCTCGCTGTCGGCGCTTGCTTCGCAACTCCGAGGCCTGGGTGCGCAACACGTCGGCGATGGAGATGCCGTAGGCGTCGGCCTGGATGATCGCGCGCACAAAGCGGCGCAGGTCGGTGACGTCGGTGCGACGGGCGAGCGATTCGTAGGCGTGGCGGCGCAGTTGACCCACCTGGATCTCTTGCAGAGTGCGGGTGAACTCATCGGCCAGCGGCCCCTTGCCGTTCTTGCCGGCCCGCGCCATGGCGGAGTCGAAACCGAGCCCGGCTTCCACGGCGATGGTCATCTGGTCGAGGGTATCGGCAAGCTCGAGTTGGATGGCCTGGCTCCGTTCCTGACCCCGGCTGTGGAGTAGCAGTTCGGGGAGGAAGTAACAGACCAGGATGACCGCCACGGCCATCAGCACCGGGAGCCCGCCGGAGGTACCCGAGAGGAAGAGGATGCTGAGGGTCACCGCCACGAGACCCAGAACGATCTTGGACACCAGTAGCTTCTCCAGCGGCCACCCCTGCGGCCTGCCGGCCTTGATCAGCAGTTTCTCCAGCAATCGAACCGACGGCCCCGGGGTCAGGCGCCGGGCGATCGTGGCCAGAGTGCCGCCGGACTCCTCCTCGTCGGGGAGCACGGCCTCGATGGCGGGCTCGGGCCCCGATCCCCGGTGCAGGTTCTCCACGGTGCGCTGGCGGACGCGACCGGGGCCCGAGAGAACGGCCCAGCTCACCAGGAACACCGATGCGGTGAGGACCGAGACGGCGAGCCATGCCATCGGTGCCACGGAATGCTCCTTCCAGAACGCGCGATGCGCTCAGAACTTGATGTTGACGACCTTGCGTAGCCAGAGCCCGCCTACCACGAGTAGGACGACGCTGATGCCGATGAGTGTGTAACCCAGCAGGCTCTCGAAGAACTTGGAGATGTACTCGGGGTTGCTCACGAAGAGGAACCCGCCGATGCCGAACGGCAGCGCCATGAGGACGTATGCCGAGAGTTTGCCCTCCGCGGCCAGCGCCTTGACCTGACGGCGGATCTGGTTGCGCTCGCGAATGGTGTTCCCCACGCCGTCGAGCACCTCGGCGAGGTTGCCGCCGACCTCGCGGTTGATCGCGATGGCCTGGGTGACCCATTCGAAGTCCTCGCTGCCCATGCGGCGTGCGGTTTCCTCGAGGGCGGGCGCGAGGTCGCGGCCCACCCGGGTCTCGTTGATGATGCGGGCGAACTCCTCGGACGTGGGTTCCTCGGCCTCGCGTGCGACCGACGCCAATGCCTGGAGCAGACTGTGTCCCGCCCGCAGGCTGCTGGCCATGAGCTGCAGCGAGTCATCCAGCTGATCGGCAAAGGCGGCCCGGCGGCGGGAGGCACGGACATCGAGGAACACCTTGGCGCCGAGAGGTGTCAGAAGGGCTAGAAAGAAGCCCGTCACCGGACCCACCGCCACCAGGCCGAGGGCGAACGTCACGACCGCCGCGACCCCCACCAGGAACACGAAGTCCTGCAGACCCATCTTCACCCCGGCCCGCTCCAGCGCGCCTGCGCCCGGGGCGCCGCGGCGGCTCAGAGTGGTGTCGATCGCCGATGTGGCGGATGTCGCCATCCGCGAGATGATCCCGGGCCCGTCGTGAACGCCCGGCCGCCGCCTGGCTCGGGGGATCCGGCCCGGGGGAGGGGAGAACACGAGGAACGCGATGATGAGAACCGCGAGCGACAGTGCCATCACCCCGAGACCGGCGGGGGAGGTGAGCACCTGCGTCGCCGAGACGTTCATCGCCCCTTCCCGGTGGGAACGTCGAACACCCTCGGAGAGAGTCGGATACCCATCTCCTCGAACTGATCGGTGAAGCGGGGACGCACGCCGGTGGAGACCGGCTTGCCGAGGAACTTGCCGTCGGGTCCGACACCTGCGGAGTAGTCGAACAGGAACGCGTCCTGCAGGGTGACCGTCTGGCCCTCCATCCCCTGGACCTCGGTGACCGCGGTGACCCGCCTGGTGCCGTCACGTAGCCGGGTCAATTGGACGATCACGTCCACGGCCGAGGCGATCTGTTCGCGGATGGCGCGCAGCGGCAAGTCCATCCCAGCCATCAGCACCAGAGTCTCGAGCCGCGCCACCGCGTCGCGGGGCGAATTGGCGTGGACCGTGGACAGGGACCCGTCGTGGCCGGTGTTCATCGCCTGCAGCATGTCCAGGGTCTCTCCGCCACGGACCTCGCCCACCACGATGCGGTCGGGTCGCATGCGCAGGGAATTGCGCACGAGGTCGCGGATGCTGATCTCGCCCTTTCCCTCGATGTTCGCCGGCCGGGCCTCGAGCCGCACCACGTGATCCTGTTGCATCTGCAACTCCACGGCGTCCTCGATGGTGACGATGCGCTCGCCCTCGGGGATGAACGAGGACAGGACGTTGAGCAGTGTGGTCTTACCGCTGCCGGTGCCGCCGGAGACGATGATGTTGAGACGGGCCTCGACACAGGCCCGGAGGAGTTCGGCCATCTCGGGCGTGAGCGTGCCGAACCCGATCAGGTCGTTGACCTTGAAGGGATCCTTGGAGAACTTGCGGATGGTCAGCGACGAGCCGTTCACCGCCAGCGGGGGGATCACGGCGTTGACACGGGACCCGTCCGCTAGACGGGCGTCGACCAGGGGCGAGGACTCGTCGATGCGCCGACCGATACGGGAGACGATCCGCTCGATGACCTGGCGCAGGTGCTCCTCGGAGGTGAATCGCGCGGAGCTGCGGGTGAGGCGTCCCCGCTGCTCGATGTAGATCATGTCGGGACCGTTGACCATGATCTCGGTGATCGTCGGGTCGGCCAGGAGTCGTTCGAGCGGACCGTGCCCCAGGACATCGTCCTGGATGTCGCTGATGAGCCTCTGACGCTGCTCCGCGGTGAGCGGGACCGTCTCGTCCTCGACGACCTTGTTGAGCTCGGTGCGCACCAGCGCGTGCAGTTGCTCCTCGGTGAGCGACGGATTATTCAGTCTGGCCCCCACTCGCTCGAACAGCGCGGCGGACGCACGGTCCTTGAGGGAGATCAACGCATCGGGCTCGGGAATCGCGGGAGCCGCCGGAGTGGTGGGGGCGGAGGGATACACCCCGGTCGACGACGGCGTGGCCGCGACGACCGGCTTTACGGGCAGCGTGGCGCCCGGAGCATCCGGGGCGGCCTCCTGCACCGGGGCTTCCCCGCGGGCGGCGCGCAGGCGATCGCTCAGTGTCATTGTGCGCCCTTCCTCTGCAGACGGTGGCGGCCGCCGAATCGGGACCCGGCCTTCTCCCGTGAGGGGCGGGGTTCCTTCTTCGGGGCCGGAGCGAAGCGGTCCACCAGGCGCCGCAGCTTCTTGGCCGCGGGATCGCGGACGTCACTCTGGAGAAGGGGGACACCCTGGTTGATCGACACCGCGGCGCCCCGGGACCGCGGGAGCACGAGGTCGACGCCGGTGCCGAGTGTGGCCTCTACATCTGATCGGGTCAGTCCGGAGTGCGGGTCGGCGAGGTTGACCACCACGTGGCGGCGCTCGAACGCCATCCCGAGGTCGCGGAGGATGTCCATCTCTTTTCGTAGACCCCGCACGCCGGGCACGTCCATGCTGGTGACCAGGACGAGATCGTTGGTCAGGTCGAGCGCGGCGAGGACGTGGTCCGTGATCGCCGGTGCGGTGTCGATGACGACGAAGCGGAACTCCGCCGCCAGTGTCTGCAACAGGTGGGTGAGCTCGTCGACGCCGACCAGGTCTGCCTCTACGGGTGAGTGGGGTCCACACACCACGGTTAGTCCGGACTCGTGTTGGGTCAGGAACGTCTTGAGCACCATCGAATCTCTCGCGGCCGCGCCCTGCACCACGTCGACGATCGTGTGCTCGGGTGCGAGGTTGAGGGCGGTGGACACGTCTCCGAACTGCAGGTCCAGGTCCACGAGGACGGTGGAATGGGGTTCCGCCCGGGCCAGCCCGACGGCAAGGTTCGCGGCGATCGTCGTCTTGCCCACACCGCCCTTGGGCGAGACCACGCTGATCACACGACCACGCGTCGACCGGGAACCCGTGCGGGAGTCGTCACGGTCGCCGGGTCCTACCCGGGTGCGCTGCCGTGCGGCCCTGTCAGCTCGGTCGAGGGCGTGGCGGATCTCGTCCTCGTCGGATTCGGTGGAGACGATGTCGCTGACGCCGGCCCGCATCGCCGCGAGGCCGAGCTCGGCGGCGCGGTCGCTGGCCAGGACCACAGCGATACCCGGGCATTCCGCGTTCAGTCTGGAGGCCAGTTCCAGGGCTGCTTCTGTCCCGGAACGCTCGTCGATCACCACGACCTCGGGAACGTCTCCGCCGCCGAGCTGTTGGAACAATTGCGCGGGACTCGCGGGCAGGGGGCCCGGGGGAAGCGCCGGGATCGCCTGCCCGGTGGCCGCTCGGAAGCGGTCGCGGAGATCGACGAAGTCGGTGGCCAGGAGGATGTTGTTCATCGGTACACGTTCCCCGGGTTGACGATGCGGGTGCCGTCCTCCGGCGTGGCGGCGTCCTCGAGCGAGAGCCAGATGGAGCCGTTTTCCCCCGCGTAAACGACCTTCTCCGCGTCAGGGGCGGTCAGCGCGAGGGTGACCATCACCCCACCTTCGTGCACAGGGGCGTCGGCGGGATCGGTCGACTCGGTCACTCCGGATGCGGACGGCGACAACCCGCCCTGGACCCGCAGGACGAGGATCTTGTGCAGCATGAGATGGGTCTGGTCCCCGATCGAGGCGAAGACCCCCACCGTGTCGCCGGGGGTGATGGTCCCTCCCACCACTCGCGCGGAGTTGAGCGGAATCGTGACCTGGTGGAAACCTTTGGGTGCGGGGATGCCGCCGAACTGCTGGAGCGACTGCAGTGACGCGAAGCGCCCGGCCAGGAGCTGCTCACCGGCGGCGAGGTCGGTCGCCGCGACCATGCTCCCGAGTTCCCGCAGATCGGTGACGGAGTTCGGGCCCACGGAGGAGGCGGGGAGCTGTCGCTCCTCCACCAATTCCCCGAGGGCGGAGGCGGGAGTGCCCTCTGCGATCGACTGGGTCGCAACCAGAACGGTCACGGGCTGGAGGTCCGCCAGCGCTCGCTCGTCCGCGGCGCCGACGTAGCGGATCAACAGGGCGGCGCCGAGCAGCGCCAGGAGGGTTGCGGCGGCGACGGCCACGACACGACGGTTCACGTCAACTCACTTACTGATCGGGGAGGAGGTAGACGGCGGTGGCACCGAGGTTCTGCGTGCTCGGCCCGTACTCGAAGTCGTCGGAGCGATCGAGGAACTCCGTGAAGTAGCCGCTGATGCACCGTTCGTTTCCCCTGCACGGGCTGTTCCAGTTCGCGCCGGACAGGTGGTAACCGGTGATCGTGAATGCCGCGTACCCGTAGACGCGGTAGTAGGCGTTGTTGCCCTGGCCTCGGTAGGCGTCGAACAAGGGGAGGAGGATCGTCTTGTTGTGGAGGGACGACATGCAACTCGTGCCGCCCTTGTTGCCGGGGGCCCCCTGGACTTCCTGACCGATCCTCGTGAATGCCTGGCACGTCCCTGCGTTCGGGGCCAACCAGCCGAACCCCCCCGGGACCAGGTTTCCCGAGGGCACAGGGCAGTCCGTGTTGGAGGTCTTGGTGAACTCGATGGTCCGCTCGATCCTGTCCGAGGGGATTCCTCCGCCGGTCTGCGCCCAGAACTCACATACATAGAAGGCGAGCGGAAGGGCGGACGTGCCGCTGATCGGGGAGCCCCACCCCGCGGTGCTGGTCGCACCGACCTCGGACTCGTTGATGCCCAGGACGGGGGCGAACCAGTGGTCTCGGGTGTCGGAGGTATCGACGGTGACCTTGCCGGCCGCGGCTACGAGGTCCACGGACACCGAGCTCTCGGTGGCGGAGGTGTTCTTGTCCACGAGCTGCCGGGCGGTCGTTCTGGCCCGCAAGGTTCCGCAGTCGCTCCGCGCGCAGTCCTGGGCTATCGCCAGAGCGGCGGCATCTGCGCCCATTTGTAGCTTCTGCCTGTCGGAGTGAACGGCGGCGATGTCGATCGAGATGGCCGCGAAGCCGATGAGGGGAACCATGAGGAGGGCGGCGAGGACGCTTACCGCACCCCTGTCGCTCTGCGCCCGAATCGCATTCAGCCGTTGCATCGCATGCTCCCGGTGCCGGTGAGGGTCAAGTCGCCCAATGGGAGGAACCCGCTGAGCGGCTCGAACTGGTAGGTGACCGTGACCGTGGCGGTGGGGGTCGAATCCTCGGGGGCGCAGTTGAGCGGGGTCACCACGACGTCGGACGCGGGGATGCCCAACCCGGTGGCGGCGTTCGTCGCGGCCGACTTGGCGGCGTCGACGTCGTTCTGCAGCGCCATGACTCGCACCCCGTCGCGAGCGGCGTTAGAGAGCGTGGTCTGGATGTTGTAGGCGCGGCCGAACTCGATAATTCCGAGAACGAGAGTGAGGAGGACCGGCACGACCAGAGCGAACTCCACTGCCGCGGCTCCGCGGTCGGGGAGCGATCTGGTCATGACGGTCCTCGTGAGGGGTGAGGGGGATTGGGAGGGGTTGAGACGGCTCCGGCGCAGTGCCCGGTGCTGGGGCACTGCGCCGGAGGCTGATCGCCGAACTCTAGCCGCCGGCCGGCGGCGGGGTTCCGTTGGGAATCGCAGCCGTGACGTTCTGGAACAGGGTCTGGAGCTGGCCGCCCAGGGCGGTTACGACCAGGATGATCGCCACCGCGATCAGCCCAACCATGAGCCCGTACTCGACGGCCGTAGCGCCGCGGTCCTTGCGGTCCTCGAAGCGGTCGCTCACGAGGGCGTAGAGCGTGAAGAAGTATGCAGCAACCTGGCTCATGATGAACCGTCCTTTGGTGCGGGGGTCGGTCGACCCGAGGGGAGGGGGGCGTCCGATTCGGTGTGAATCAGTGACGAGAATCACTATGGCACATCAACAGAGTTTGTCAAAACAAACTGATTAATTCATTGCCTCAGCTCGCCTCGCCGCCTCGCCCGGGCACGGTCCGAAACCGCCGCGGACCGGCGATCGGCCCCGCTCGATTCAAGACGCACAGCCCATCTGTTCAACTAAACAGCGGAAACATGGACCAGCACAGCGATTCTCGTCGCAGGTGCACACGGTCGGTTGGAGGGGTAAGAGAGGCACGAATCCTGCAGTCTCGGCAGTTGACTGACATGTCATTGTGCTTCTGGGCGGGAACTCTAGACTGTGAGAACCTTAAGTAGCAAGCAAGGTGAACCTAAGTCAGGATGCGAGGCAGCGCGGGCTGAGGGCTGAGGGCAGCCGCGTCCGGGCGTGCGTGTGGTGGTGGAGTGTGCCGCAAGCGGCAGGGGTCAGCGCAGGAGGCCGAAGAGGCGTCCGCCGCGGTGCTCGTGGCGCGAGAGCGCGGACCCGAGGAGGTCGGCGTCGTGCTCGCGGTCGATCTCGGCGTCGGCGAGACGGCCGACCGTACGCTCCCAGAGCAGTCCCTCGTACACCGCGAGGAGGTCCAGGGATGCGGCGGCGGGGTCTCGCAGTCCGGCCGCGTCGAGGGCCCCGGTGAGGTCGCTCGGGTCGAGCAGGGCGGCCACGAGATCGGTGGTGTCGTCCTTGCCGGTGAGCTCCATGATGAGTGCGGAGCGGGCTGCCAGTTCGCCGCGGTAGTCGGCGAGGAGTCCCTCGATCATCCGCGTGAGCGTCGACAGGACGTCGTCCGCGTCGGAGGAGGCGAGTTCCTGGATCCCGGAGACCTCGACGAATCCACGCAGGAGCGAGGTGAGGCGGTCGACGGTGAGGGAGAGGAGCTGCGCACGGGTGCGGCAGTAGTAGGAGGTGGAACCCGAGGGCAGTCCGGCCTCGGAGTCGACGGCGCGGTGGGTCAGCGCGCGGACGCCGTCCCTGGCCACCACCTCGATCGCCGAATCGGCGATCAGCATGCGCCGGTCCTCCATAGTGGCTCCCGTCGTCGTGATTCACAGTCCCTCGGCTCGACCGCTGTAGCGCGGGTGGGCCGACTAGAGGGTCAGCCTATCGCCGGGATCCCGATCCTGGATCGAAATAACGGCACGCCCCGCCACCGGTTCTGGTGACGGGGCGTCTGAGAATAAGTCGGGCAGGTCAGGCCGCGGAGGCGAGCTTCCGGGCGCGACGCCTGGACGCGTACTTGAGCGCGGTCTGCAGGCCGGCCCGCTGGCCCTCCTCCTGCGCGGGAAGGGGTTTGGGCAGGTCGGCGAACATGCGCTCGGAGTGCGTTTCCGGGGCGTCGTCGGCCGTGCGGCGCAGCATGTGGTCGGGCAGCGACATCTTGGCGATGGTCCGCCACGCCTTGAAGTACTGCACCGGCAGCGGGCCCGCCACGTACGGCAGGTCGTACTTGCGGCACACCTCGCGGACGCGGACCGACGCCTCGGCCAGTCGATTGGAGGACATGTCGGGGTAGATGTGGTGCTCGATCTGATACGACAGGTTGCCCGAGAGGAAGTCGATCACCGGCCCGCCGGTGAGGTTGGCGGAACCCAGCATCTGCCGCAGGTACCACTCGGCCCGCGTCTCGTTCTCCACGTCCTTCTTGGTGAACTTCTCGGCGCCGTCGGGGAAGTGCCCGCAGAAGATCACCGCGTTGGTCCACACGTTGCGGATGCCGTTGGCGGCGAGGTTGGCCGTCAACGTGGACTTCCACCCCTTGCGCGAGAGTGCCGGGTAGAACACGTAGTCCTTCGCGAGCTGGCGTCCTGCCTTCCGCGCGAACACGCGGAGCTTGTTCATCGTCTCGGGGCGGTCGTCACGCCCCTTGGCGACCCTGCCCAGCTCGAGGTGCTGGATACCGACACCCCACTGGAACAGCAGTGCCAGGGCCGCGTTGTAGACGAGGTTGCCGTAGAAGTACGGGTGCCAGCGCTGGTCGCGCGTCACGCGGAGCACACCGTATCCGACGTCGTCGTCCAGGCCGACGATGTTGGTGTACTTGTGGTGGATGTAGTTGTGGGTCTGCTTCCAGTGCTCGGACGTGCCCACGATGTCCCACTCCCACGTGGTGGAGTGCACCTCGGGGTCGTTCATCCAGTCCCACTGCCCGTGCATGATGTTGTGCCCGAGCTCCATGTTCTCGATGATCTTCGACAGCCCGAGCGCGCCGGCGCCGATGGCCCACGCGGTGCGATTGCGCGAGCCGACCATCAGCAACGCGCGAGATCCCACCTCGAGGGCGCGCTGGAAGCGGATGGTGTTGCGGATGTAGGTCGCGTCCCGCTCGCCGAGGGAGCCGATGATGTCCTGGCGGATCTGCTCGAGTTCCTCGCCGAGGGCCTCGATATCCGCCTCGGTGAGGTGTGCGAATTCCGGGATGTCCGTGATAGCCATGAACCTACGGTACCGTAGGTTACGGTCGCGTAGGTAGGGTTACGTCGGGTGAATCACACCGATCCTCGGTGACAGAGCGGTGGCGGGGGCGCTCGATCGGGGCCACGGGGGTCGCCGTTGCGGACAAAGGTACGACGCTCTGGCCAGCGGTGGAGCGCAACGATGCGACATCATTTGTCACGGTTGTGTAACGTCGGACGCGTTCGCGACGACATACGGGTTGTCACGCGCCGCGGCCGGTTCGAGGTTGTCCCTTGAGCCCGGCTGGCGGCACACGAGACCACCAGACCGCCAGCTACGCCAGTACGCTCGAAGTACGACACACAAGGGGACACATCATGAGCAGCGCCAACGACATCTTCCTGCAGGCCATCCAGCCCATCGTCGACATCTTCTGGACCCTGGTGTGGACCGCCACCGGATCGACCGTCAGCGTCCCGCGCCCGGTGTCGCCCACCCCGTCCGCCTGATCGGACGCCGCCGGGTACTCATCCCGGCCCAGCGCCTCGGCGCACCGCACCGGCCCGCCTCTCATCCGGGAGGCGGGCCGCCGTGCGTTCAGGGGCGTAGCGCGTTCCGGGTCGTAGCGCGTTCCGGTACGTCAGAGCCCGAACTTCTCGCTGCCGCCGAGGTCGATGGGAATGGAGGCGCCGGTGATGCCCGCTCCCGCGGCGCTGCAGAGGTAGACGGCCATCGACGAGATCGCCGACGCCTCCACCCATGGTTCGGGCAACTGGTTCATCCCGCTGAAGGTCTCGGCGGCGTCCTCGAGCGTGGTGCCCTCGCCCCCGGTCATCATCGCGATCATCGACGGGTTCTCGATCATGGGGGTGCGGACGTTGCCGGGGTGGAGGGAGTTGCATCGCACGCCCGAGAAGCCGAGCTCGCCCGCCAGCGACTTGGCCAGCCCCCGGACCGCCCACTTGGACGTGGTGTAGCTGGAGGTGAACGGCGCGCCGCGGAGGCCGACCATGGAACTGATGATCACGACGCACCCGCCCCGGCCGGTGGCCAGGATGTGGGGGATCGCGGCCGTCGTGGTGACCCAGGTGCCCTTGAGGTTGATGTCCAAGGTGGCGTCCCACTCCTCCTCGGAGCGTTCCCAGGAGGCGGCGGGCTCGGGTGAGACGCCGGCGTTGGCCACCACGAAGTCGAGTCCACCCAGCTCGGCGACCCCTGCATCAACGGCATCGCGCATCCCTTGGAGATCGCGGACATCGACCTCGGCGGTCACACACCTCCGGCCCAGCGCCCGCACCGCCTCGGCGGTCGCCTGCAGGTCCTCAGGCCCGGCCATCGGATAGGGGACCGTCTCGATATCCCGGCACAGGTCCACGGCGATCACGTCGCATCCGACGGCCGCGAACGCCTCACAGTGGGCCCGGCCCTGGCCGCGGGCGGCACCTGTGACCAGCACGACTTTTCCGGTCAACTCGGGTGGGGTGGTGGTGGGGCTCGACATGGTGGGTGTCCTCCTGTGATCGGTGGCGGCCCCTGCGGGGTCTTCCGCCCTGCGGCATGCTGGAAGTCCGACGTTTACATAGTGATAGGTAGTGATCATCATGCTCGAACGGACTCTGGTCCTCGTGGATACCTCGTATCTCTTGGCTAGCTTCTACAACTCGTGGGAGGAGGGTGCGCGCGGTCAGTTGGAGATATCCCTGGCCACGGTCGTGCACCGCTTAGATCAGGTTGCCCACGGTCTCGTCGACCAGCCGGTGCAACGGCAGAACTGGTACGACGGGATTCCGGATTCCGGCCCGCACCGTTACCAGCGCACGCTCCGGGTGATCGAGGGCGTGCAGCTGCGTGCAGGTCAACTGATCGAGTGGGGCGAGCGGCGCACCCAGAAAGCCGTCGACACACTCCTGGTCGCGGACATGATCCAGGCCGCCTACAAGGGCCAGTGTTCGGACATGGTGCTGGTCACCGGTGATGCCGACATGATCCCCGGGGTCCGGGTCGCCGTGGACGCCGGGGTGCGCATGCATCTGGTGGGCTTCGGGTGGGATTCCATCTCCTCGGCGTTGCGGCACGCCTGCGACACCACGCTGGTGCTGGATCCGCGCACTGATTTTCACGACGCCATGCAGATCAGGGTTCTCGAGGGGCCGATCCCACCGAAGGTCCGGTCCTCGTCCGAGCGTCCCTCCACGCCGGGTGATGACGGTAGCGAGCCGGAGGGTGAGGAGTCGGTGGGGATGGTCGAGGTGGATCTGCGCCCCGACCGCGCGCCGGCGACCTCGGTGGCCGATGAGACACGCCTGACGATCGCCGACGAGGAGCGAGCTGCCGATGCGGAGGAGCAGGCGGCCGACGCACAGGACTGCGCGGCGATCGCCGAGCGTGGGGTGCGGTCGGGCGTCGGGTCGGAGTCGGTGGACACGGCACCCGGAACCGAGCCCAGGGACGACCAGTCCCCACCGCCGTCCCCGGACCGGTCTCAGGCGGAGGCGTCGACGCCGGGCCCCCAGTCCAACGGGTCCTCGCGTCCGAGCCCGTCGATGATGGCGCCCCATCGCCGCCCGCTGCGGTCCAAGTTCGTCCCCCTGTCGGAGGAGGTGTGGACCTCGTCCGGTGAGCAGACGCCGTTCGACGTGGGCCAGCAGTACGCGACCTGGTGGTACGAACAGGCCGCCACCGAGGAGCAGCGCGATCAGGCCCACCTGCTCTCCGGGGGAGTGCTCCCGCCCGCGGTGGACCGCCCGCTGCTGCAGTTCGCGTGTCAGATGCTCAACGAGTTCACCCTGACCGAGGCGCAGCGGGTTCGGCTGCGCGATGGATTCCACGAGGGGATCCGCGCGGTTCTGCTCAAGCACCGCTGACCCGGGCGGGCCGCGGGCGTTCACGCCGTGGCGTCAGAAGGGCGGGGGATCGCGGTCGTCGACGTCCGGCCCGTCGCCCCGCGACGCCGCGACGTTCTCGCGGCGCTGGGCGGCTATGCGGCACGCCCGTCGATACCAGTGGGTGCTGAGGGGCCGGGGCCGGAGCCAGGGTCGCTCCGCGGAACCGGGGCCGGGCAGCGTGGCGAACCCGTTGCGGGTCAGGTCCCGCCACTTCGCCAGGGGGCCGTCGGGGAGAGTCGTGATGGTGTGACCACTCTCCGTGACGATGGTCAGCGTTCCGTCCCGCAGTAGTTGGTAATACCAGGTGTGGAAGGTCTTGAACCTGTGGTGCCGCCGGCAGAGGCACATGAGGTTGGCCTCGATGGTCTGACCGCCGGCTTCCGGGTCCGAGTGGTCGAAGGGCACGACATGGTCCACGTCGCAGTCCTCGGCGGGGACCGAACATCCGGGGTGGCGGCAGGTGCCGTCGCGTAACCGGATCCGGCGGGCCAGCTCGGCGCTGATCCGGTAGCGGCGCGCACCGTCGATCGAGTCCGCGGACCCGGCTTCGGGATCGGGAAGGGAGATATGGGCTCCGACGCTGCGGGCGAGCAGAGCGATCAGCGCGTCGATCGACGCGGGCCCGCCTCGCGGGACGTACACCTCCGGCTCCTCGCCCGGACCGCGAGGGGCCAGGATGGTGATGACCGGTCTGATCTGCGGGGCGGATGCGGGTGCGAAGCGGCCCGAGTCTCCGGCGTCAGAACAGTCTCCGGTGCCGAGGATCGCGTCGACGAGGGCGTCCGCGCGGTGTTGTTGGCGTGAGCGAGCGTGCGGGTCGTACGCCGGCCCGGTGCCGTTGCGGACGGCGTCGATCCGGGCCTGCTTCTCCTGCTCGAGCCGCTGTCCGGCAGTGTGCTGGAGCGCGTCGTGGACCGCGCTGGCCTCGGTCGAGGTGAGGTGCGCGCGCAGCTCTGACATCCCGTCCGCCCCGCGACGGACGCTGACTCCACGCTCGAGCCGCGCAGCGGCGCACCGTCTGGCAACGCCCTCCGGGTCGAAGGCCGCGATGATGCTGTCGGTCTTGGCCAGAATCGCGGAGCGGCCGGGCCGCTCGCCGGATTCGATGGAGCCCAGCAGCCAGTCCACGACCAGCCGGTGCACGGCGTCCAGCACGGAGGGGTCGACCGTCCGCATCTGTCTGACGAGCATCCCCGCCGTGCGCTCGTCCAGGAGGCCGGACCTCATGGCCTCGACGATCCCGGGGAACCCCATGACGAGGTCCCGGGCCAGTGTGAGCATCGCCGACGCACGGTGGTGATGAACGCCGTAGGTGGCGACCAGTTCCGCGCAGGCGACGTCGAAGGGGTCCAGCACGGCGTGGTCGCGCGGACGCGGAGGCCCATCGGGGTCGTAGTAGCCGGCCTCGACATCGCGGGCGAACTGCTCCTCCTCGCACAATGCGAGGAGATCGTGACAGGCCTGCAGGCGGGCTGCGGCAGCGCGGTTCTCGGCGCGGAGAGCATCGAGGGCGGCCAGCCCGGCCGCTGCGATCCCCGAACCGTGTTCTGCCGACATCCGCCTCCCCTTCCCTGTAGCCAGATAATCCCGGGAGCCAAGTAATCGCTCCTGTGTTCGATAGGGAAACACTAGCAACGGGGTACGACACGGCGCTCTGACCACGACAGATGCCCATATCGCGGCCGGGGCGGTCAGAGCGGCCGGGGCTACGGGGGCAGCGGCGTCAGCGGTGGCAAGGGAGGTGGGGTCGAGACGGGGGTGGGAGAAGAGACGGGGGTGGGAGAAATGGGAGGGAGCAGAGCGAGGTGTGATGCCCAGCGAGGCGGCACAGGCCGCTCAGCCGCCCACCAGGTTCCGGTAGTACTCCGCGAGGCCGGGGTAGTAGTCGGGTTCGAAGCGCAGGGCGTCCGGATCCCGTCCCGCCTCCGCTTCGACCAGGCGATCCAGGTAGTAGTCCCACCCGGGACCGATGGACGCGGCGGACTCGGCGTCCGCGATGTCCTGCTCCAGGGAGATGACGGCCTCGTTGCTGCCCTTGCCGCTGCCCTCGTCGTCGTCGCCCTCGATTCTCACGGTGAGCAACCACCCGCCCGGTCCGGTCCGCACCACCAGGAACCCCGGCGCGTCGCAGGTGACCACCTCGACCCCGTCGACGGGGTCACCCTCCTCGGCGGTCATGGTGAGCTGGACGGTGCCGGACGCCGGGTCGCCCGACCACGGCCCGATCCACCGGGCGGTGCGCGTCGGGTCCGTCACTGCGGCCCACGCCTCCGCACGGGACCGGGGCAGGCGGCGGGAGAACACGACCGCTCCCGACTCGGAGAGACGGCCGGAGGGCGTGGGTGCGGTGGGCATGGCGTCTCCTGGTGATCAGGCCGACGCCGTGGACGGGCTCACGGCGACGCCGACCGCCAGAATACCGCGCACGGCCGCGTGGGACCAGCAGAAATCGCCCCGGACTCATTGCTGCCGAAGACGAGCGCGAACGGGTCAGTCCCTCGTGTCGCGGGGGAGGGTCGGCCCGCCGGAGAGATCGGAGGGGCCCGGCTCCGGGGTCCCCGCGTCCTGCGGGGTGGGTCCCGAGGGTTCCGTCTGTTCGCCGCGCGTCGCGGCGTCCGTGGCGCCCGCGGAACCGTCGGCCCCTGCACCCTCGGTCAGCTGACGGTCCGTCGCGCCGGCCGCCCCGGCTCCCTCGACGGCGGTCCCGCCGCTGTTCAGGCCCATGGACGCCCGGATCTGCTCGAGCTTGCTCTTCCCTTCCGACTCGCGGGTGAACGCGGCGGCGTCGAGCTGCGCGGTGGACGGTGCCCCCGTGGCCTCCGCGAGTTCCTGCTTGCCCAGCGCCGTGGTGTAGCGGCCCTCGATCTTGGCCCGGATCTCATCGAATGTCGGCGAGTTGCCACCGCCGCCGCCCTCCAGCGAGGACACGGACTCGACGGTGCGGTGCTGCATCTCGGCCTGCGTGGCCTGGAGGAGCAGCTGGTCCTCCTGCGCGAGCGTCTCCCGCAGTCTCTGGTCGGACTCCTTGACCGCCTGCTTGGCCTGCTCGGCGGCCTGGACCGCCTGCCCGTGCAGCTGCTTGGTGTTCTCCAGGTCCTGTTCCAGCGTGACCATCTTCGAGGCGAGCTGCTCGGCCTGCGCGTCGAACTGGCCGGCGCGGGCCGTGTCCCCCTCCGCCCGGGCCGATTCGGCCACCTGGAGGGTCTGACGGATCTGGCCCTGCACCTCGTCGAGCTGGCGGGACTTGGTGCCCATCGCGATCTCGAGCTGTTTGGCGTTGCCGATCACCGAGGCCGCCTGGTCGGTCACCGCCTTGTGTTGCTGGCGGGCGTTGTCCATGGCCTGGCGGACGAGGATCTTGGGGTCCGCGTTGTCGTCGACCTTCTTGTCTAGCGAGGCCTTGAGGTAGTTCCAGCTCTTGGAGAACGGGTTCGGCATGGCGGGGTCCTAACTGTCGGCACCGTGGGCGCGGGCCGGAAGGCCGACCCGTGGCGTGTTCCTACCTCTTGACGGTACCGAGCAGCGCGGCCACCGGCAGCGCGGTACGGGGCAGGTAGGGCTGACGCCACAGGCCTCCCGAGGCGGCCCCGTGCGACTCGTGCTCCCACTGCACCCCGACGTCCGGCCGGCCGACGTTGAGATCGTGGACCAGCAGTGCCGCGAGCAACGCGGACGAGGTGGCCGGTTCGAAGATCTCGATGCCGAACGCGTGCGCCCCCTTGTAGGTCGCCGCGAGGATCTTGTTCTTGGTGACCGACCGGGTGTCGGTGGCGGGGGCCACGTTGATCGAGACGGTGTGCCCGTCCGCGAACGCGGTGGTGGCGCGCCACCGCTGCACCCGTTTGGCCAGCGTGTAATTGGGGCCCTGCTGGGGGACCAGGGCGTCGTGTACCGCGGGACCGCTGCCCTTCTCGTAGTTGCGGTGGAAGACCTTCTGGCCGGTCAGGGTGCCGACGATCCTCTTGATGTCCGTGATCTTGCGGGCCCTCAGCGCCGCGTCCGAGGCCTGCCGGACGTCCGCGGGCACCACGAAGGTGTCCATGGGGGTGGCCAGGTAGGCCAGGGCATCAGCGGCCCCGTCCTGCAGGAGGTCGACGACCAGGGCGTCGGCCGCGGAGGAGAGCTGGACGTGGGTGCCGCCGTCCGCGTAGAAGTAGCTGCCCACCGTGAGCGGGGCCGGTGCGGCCGCCCGGGCCCATGCGGCGAGCTCCGGCAGCTGGGTGAGCAGGTCGACGCCCGGCCGACCGTCCTCGTCGGTGGGGAAGTGGATCCGTCCCGCGAACTCCGCGGCCGTCTGGCGGAACCGGTCCCACACCGGGCTGGAGGGGAGGTCGACGCCCAGGATGTCGGCGCCCCACCGTAGTAACCGGGCAGCGGGCCCCATCTCGGACCCCAGGCCGAGCACGAGCATCGCGCGGCCCGGCAGCGAGAGCCATTCGGGGTTGTCCTGCACCACCCTGAGAGCGTCCGCGCAGCTCGGTTCGATCACCCCGGCGTCCACCCACTTGTCCAGCCGGGCTCGGAGCATCGCGCCGGTCAGTTCCTCGCCGCGGTAGGGGATGGACAGCTCCGTGGCGGGGGCCGCCGTGCCCTGAACCGTCTCGGTCCCCGGAGTGGATCGGGGCGCGACGACGGCGAGGTAGTCCTTCATCGGGGTCTCGACGGCCTCGCCGTCGACCTCGTGAACGCCCACCATCTTGGTCTGGAGTGAGTCGAGGGCGGCCCGGGCGACCCCGTCCCAGGCGGCCGCGTCGGCGACGCCGACACTGACCAGTTCCGTGAAGGGTTGGATGTACCCCTTCCGCCAGTCCTTGATCTTCAGGACCCGCTCACTCGCGGCCGGGTCCACGGTGGCGAGCGCGTCGGCGACAACCTGTTTGGCCAGCCGTCCGGACGAGCGGTTTCCGGATGAGTCGGCGGGGAACTGAACGCCGCTGCTGTTGGGTGTCATAACGCTCCTGGATCGGGGACGGATTTATGCGAGGTCAACCTCACATTTAGCCACGTCTGAGCCCGCGGGGCGACGAGTTGGCGGCGAGTCAGGCAAACGAAGGTGAAAAGTGATCAACGTCACTAATTAGGCGGCGCGGCGGACTTCTATAAGCTGTCGCTCACTTATTAAGGTTCACATAAGTCGAGGTAGTAGGGGGCTAGGGGGTCTTTAGCAGCACTCATTGCGTGAATCCCGCCGACTTCGCACCCATGCATGGCTGGGTTTTAGCTGTGCCCGAACGAGACTTCTTGTAACAAGTCCAGAAAATTGCTCGATAGGGTGATGACACGATCCGACGGTGAGCGGCCCCTGGGCCGCGCGCTGGACCGGGCGACGAGGGGGAGAACCCGGGTCGCTGGATTGTCACCAACGAACAGGAAGGCAGTTCCTATGAAGAACTCCAAGCGGATGATCGCCGTCATCGCGGCCTCCGGACTCGCGCTCGGCACCATGCCGGGTGTCGCCAACGCGCAGAGCGCCGGCCTCAACCTCGACCTCGGTCTCGGTGCGGCTCTTGAAGGCTCGGCCGAGCTCGGCCTCGACCTCGGTGCCGCGCTCGGTTCCGCGGGCGCGGACGGCTCCCTGGACACCGGTTCGCTCGAGGGTGTGAGCGGTTCCCTCGACGCCGGTTCGGCCTCGGACTCGCTGGACACCGAGTCGCTCGACCCGGCTTCGCTCGAGGCCGGCTCGGCCTCGGACTCGCTGGACACCGAGTCACTTGACCCGGCTTCGCTCGAGGCCGGCTCGGCCTCGGACTCGCTGGACACCGAGTCACTCGACGGTGGCTCGCTCACCGGCATCCTCGACGCGATCACCGGCTCGGCCGAGGGCTCGCTCGACACCGAGTCGCTCGACCCGGGTTCGCTGGACGCCGCGTCCGCTGAGGGCTCGCTCGACACCGAGTCGCTCGACCCGGCTTCGCTCGAGGCCGGTTCGGCCTCGGACTCGCTGGACACCGAGTCGCTTGACCCGGCTTCGCTCGAGGCCGGTTCGGCCTCGGACTCGCTGGACACCGAGTCGCTTGATCCGGCTTCGCTCGAGGCCGGTTCGGTCTCCGACTCGCTTGAGGCCGGTTCGCTCGAGGCTGGTTCGCTTTCGGACTCGCTTGAGGCCGGTTCGCTTGAGGCTGGTTCGCTTTCGGACTCGCTCGAGGCCGGTTCGCTTGAGGCTGGTTCGGTCTCCGACTCGCTCGACGCGGGCTCGCTCGACGCGGGCTCGCTCGAGGGCATCCTCGCCGCCATCACGGCCGGCTCTTCGGAGCTCGGTTCCTCGGACCTCGGCTCCACGTTCGAGGGTTCCGAGACGATCGTCGAGGGCTCGGTCGACGGAGGCTCGCTCGAGGGCGGCTCGGTCGACGCCGGCACCCTCCTCGCGCTGGGCTCGCTCGCTGCTGCCGGCATCGGCATCGGCCTGGCTGTGTCCGGTGGCGTCACCCTGCCGCCGCTCCCGCGCGTCAACGTCGGGCTCGTCTGCAACCTCCCGCCGGAGGCCATCGAGTTCCTCAAGGACAACGGCTCCATGGAGCGCCAGGAGTGCGAGCCCGTCGAGGAGCAGAACTGAGGTTCTGACCCCTCGACGCTGACCGAGTCAGCGTCCGGGTAGTACACCACCGATCCCCGCCGACCACACGGTCGGCGGGGATCGCTGCATTCTCCGGACCTGGATACCCTCAGAGCCATGTCCGTCCCCGACTTCGTCCTGGAACTACGCCGCCACGTGGGCACCGCGCCCCTCTGGCTGGCCGGCGCCACCGCCGTCATCCGTGACCCCGACGACGCGCGCGTCCTGCTCGTGCGACGGGCCGACAACGGCTGGTGGACCCCGGTGACCGGCATCGTCGACCCGGGCGAGCACCCCGCCGAGACCGCCGTCCGCGAGGCACGGGAAGAGGCCGACGTCCGCATCCGCGTGGATCGCGTCGCGTCCCTCGGCGTCTCCAGGATGGTCACCTACGCCAACGGCGACCGCGCACAGTACATCGACCACACCTTCGCCTGCACCTACCTCGACGGTGACCCCCGCCCGGCCGACGGCGAGAACACCGACGTCCGCTGGTTCGCGGTGGATGACCTGCCCGAGATGCGTCCCCACATGCTCGCCCGGCTCGAGGCGGGACTCGCGGACGAGGAACGCGCGCGAATCGAGCTCGCCACCGAGTCCAGCCCGGCCACCGAGTCCAGCCCGGCCACCGAGTCCAGCCGGGCCACGGGGTCCCATTAGAATCGGATCGTGCCCGCCGACCGAGTGCGAACCGAGGTCCCACCCGTGGTGACCGCGGCTGTCGGCATGGTGGTGGCGTTGGTCAGCGCGGTGTTCGGCATCGCGGCTCACGGTCTGGCCGCCGGTACGGGCGCGGTGGCGCCGAGCCCCGGGCAGATCCTGCTGATCGCCGCAGCGAGCGCGGGGGTGGGGGCGGCCACCGCTGCCGTCGCCCGGCAGCGGTCCCCGATCCCGGTCACCGCGGCCGGTCTGATCGCGGGGCAAGGGGTCGTGCACCTCCTCCTGGCCTCCGGGCACACCCACTCGGGCAGCCCGGGCGCCTCACACGCGGCTCTCGGCCACCACATGACCGACCCCACCCTCGTCCGCGCCGCGATGGACGGGGCGGGAACCGGTCTCTCCCTCGGTCCGGCGGCGCTGCTGACCCCGGGGATGCTCGGCGCCCACGTCGCCGCCATCGCCGTGACTCTCGCCCTCGTGGCGATCCTGTCCGGGACCCTGGCCTGGGTTGCGGCCCGGGTGACGCCGCTCCGGGTGGCCGCGCACCTCGTCGTCGTCGCCCCGCTCGTCTGCTCCTACGACGCCGACACCCCGCTCCACCGGTTCCTCCTGACCGGCGGTGGCACCCGGGCACCGCCCGTGGCTGTGTGACCCCATCATCCGCACCGGTGCGCGTTCTCGCCGCCGGGCGGCCTCACACACCACCTCAAGGACTGGACCACCCATGCGTACTCGCACCTACACCCGTGCCGCCTTCGCCGCGGCCACCGCACTGACCCTCGCCCTGACCACGGCGGCCTGCGCCTCCGACGACCCCGCCCAGACCTCTGTCGCCGCCGACCAGACGTCCGGCGCCGAGGCCGCGGGCGTCGTGACACTGGACGACGGCTGGGTCAAGGCCACGGACACCGACATGTCCGGTGTCTTCGGCACCCTCCGCAACCCCGGCGACGTCGACCTCCACCTGACCGGGGTCTCCAGCGGGCTCGGTGGTCGCACCGAACTGCACGAGACCGTCCCCGGCGGAAGCGGGATGATGATGCAGGAGAAGGAGGACGGCTTCGTCATCCCGGCCGGCGGCGAGCTGATCCTCGAGCCCGGCGGTGACCACATCATGCTGATGGACCTGGACCAGCCCATCACCACCGGCCAGCAGATCGCACTGACCCTGCAGTTCGCCGGCGGCGCCCGGGAGGGGGGCACCGAGCAGGAGGTCACCGTCTCCGCGCGCGATTTCCGCGGCGGCGAGGAAGAGTACGTCGGGGGCGACCACGGCGGCATGGACCACGGGGGCATGGACCACGGGGGCATGAACCACGATGGCTGACCGGGCCCCCCGCCCCCTGTCGCGGCGGTCGGTCCTCACCCGCGGCGCGGGAGCCGTGGTGGGTGGTGGTCTGCTCGGTGGCGCCGCCGGGTACGCGGGGCGGGGCATCCTCGACGACGACGGGGCCGCACCCGACTGGAGGACCGTCGCGGACTCACGGGTCGTGGGCGCCGCCACCGAGCCCTTCCACGGACCCCACCAGGCCGGCATCACCACACCTCCGCAAGCCCACGGGGCGTTTATCGGGTTCGACCTCGCGACGGGGGCCACCCGCGGCGAGATCCAGGGTGTCCTGCGGGCCTGGTCGCAGGACGCCGCCCGGCTCACCTCAGGCCGCGGCGGTCTGGCCGATCTCCAGCCCGAACTGGCCCGGGACCCGGCGAGGCTGACGGTCACGATCGGGCTGGGGCCCGGGTTGTTCGACGCGGTGAGGATGCCCGAGCGGCGTCCGGCGTGGTTGCGGCAGCTGCCGGCGTTCCCGCAGATCGATCAGCTCGAGGACAGGTGGTCGGGAGGGGATCTGCTACTCCAGATCTGCGCCGACGACCCGCTGGTCGTCTCCCACGCGGCCCGGACCCTCGCCTCCGGCGTGCGCGGCGTGGCCGAGCAGAAATGGGCCCAGCGAGGGTTCCGCAAGGCCGTGGGCACCGACCCGACCGGTCGCACACAGCGGAACCTGTTCGGGCAGATCGACGGCACCGAGAACCCGAGGCCCGACGACGTGGACTACGACCAGGTCGTGTTCTCCGACGGAAGGTCCGCGGACGGGCAGGTCCAGCGGTGGATGCGGGGCGGCTCCTCGCTCGTCCTGCGCCGCATCCGCATGACCATGGACACCTGGGAGGAGATCGACCGCACCTCCCGTGAGCTGAGCGTGGGCCGACGGATCGACACCGGTGCGCCGCTCACCGGGACCCACGAGCACGACCCCGCCGACTTCGACGCCGTCGACGACGTGGGCCTGCCGGTCATCCCGCCCGAGTCGCACATGGCCCGGGCCCGGCAGCGCCACCGAGGGGAGGCCATGCTCCGGCGGCCGTACAACTTCGACGACCCGCCGGAGCCGGGGAAGATCAGCAACAGCGGTCTGATCTTCACCGCGTACCAGGCCGACCCGGTGCGCACCTACATTCCCGTCCAGCAGCGGCTCGCCGAGCAGGACGCGCTCAACACGTGGACCGTCCCGATCGGGTCCGCGGTCTTCGCCCTCCCGCCCGGCGCACCGGAGGGCGGGTACGTCGGTCAGGGGCTGTTCGAGGGATGAGGTGACACGCAGCCGCCCCCGGCGATGAACCCTCGCGCGAGCATCAGCTCACGCAGGAGTTCATCGCGGGGGGCGGCGGCGTCGACCGCGTCGTTGACAACTAAGCAACTTCTACTCCGCGTCCTGCTCTCACCAGCCGGCGTCGTCGCTACCCCGAGAGCGCGGACACCACGCGACCGGCCACGTGTGCGTGCCCGGCGGACGTGGGATGGACGGGCACGGACGCGGTCTGCAGGCCGGTGAAGTCGACCCAGCGGGTGTCCGGGGACGTGCACATCGAGTGACCGGGCTCGTCGGGGATCACGACAGTCGCGCCGTTCCGCAGGGCCGCGTCGCGAACCACCCGGTTGATGCCCTGCTGAAACCCGCGGACCTTGTCCCGTTCGGCGTCGGAGATCTCGATGAACGGGGCGCAGTCGGGGGAGGAGAGCAGGGTCTGGTCGTCCGGGACCGCGGAGAGGTACCCCACGGTCACCACGCGGGCGGCGGGTGAGCGCCGGGCGATCTCGGCGTACACCGAGTCCATCCGCGTGTCGAGCTCCTCGAGGGCGCGGGTGGCCTGGCGGTCGATCACATCGGAGCACCCGGCGGTGGCGTCGAATCCCTCGGCGAGCCCCGAGGTGATCGAGTCCACCACGGGCAGGAGTTCGGGGGCGGTGTTGGGTCGGAGGGCACAGGCCACGATCACCGCGGCGAACCCCACGTCGTTGCCGCCGATGGTCAGGGTGACCAGGTCGGTCTGCGCGTCCAGGGCGTCGAGCTGGGGCGGCGCCCCGTGACGCGCCGGCTCCCAGAGGTCGTCCGCGGTGGCCCCGCCGCAGCTGGCGTTGATGAACGTCCCCACACCGAGCTCGCGGGCCACGACCGCGGGGTAGGCGTCGTCGGTGCGCACGCACGCCACGGGGCCGGCGCCCCAGGACCCCGGCGCAACCCTGCCGACCGCGGCATACGAGTCACCCAGCGCCACGTAGCGCGCCGGACCCCCGCCGGTCCCGGCATAGACGGACGGGCCGAGGCCGGCGCCGCTGAGCTGACCCGCGACGTTGTGGCCCAGCGTCTGGGCTGATCCGCCGGCCTGCTCGATCGTGGAGCCGGTGGGCGGCGGCGCGACGGGAATCGCCGGCGTCGACGCGGCCACGGCAGGGGAGACGAGAGACGCCAGGAGGGCGGAGGCGCAGGCCACCACGGCGCCGGCGAACGCCGGCCCCGCGCTGCGACGGAGGCGTGAGGTGTGCATGGGATCACTCTCTCATGAACACCTGTCCATGAGAGGGGAACACAGCCCCGGTTCCGCCGGGCCGGGGCCGTGGAGCGTCAGTCGACGGGCGTGTGGCGTCAGTCGACGGGCGGCTTGGCGGGCAGCCGCACGACCTGCCCCGCGTAGGACAGTCCCGCCCCGAAGCCGATGCACAACGCGATCTGACCCGGCTCGGCCTCTCCGTCGCGGAGCATGGCCTCCATGGCCAACGGGATGGAGGCGGCCGAGGTGTTACCGGTCTGCTCGATGTCGTTGGCGATCGCCACCGAGTCCGGCAGCCCGAGGTGCTTGGCCATGGCCGAGTTGATGCGGCCGTTGGCCTGGTGGGGGATGAACGCCTGGATCTGCTCGGCCGTCACCCCCGCCGCCTCCAACGTCTGTGCACACACCTTGGACACCTGGACCGCGGCCCAGCGGAAGACCTTGGACCCGTCCATGACCAGGTAGGGCTGGAGCACGGCCTCCTCGCGCGCGGCGGCGGCGGAGGCGTCGACCTCGTCGACGTACTGCTTGAAATCCTTGGTCTGGCGGATGGCGCTGCCCTGCGCTCCGTCGGACCCCCAGATCACCGGGCTGACGTCGTTGACCTCCGAGGGGCCCACCACCACTGCGCCGGCGCCGTCACCGAAGATGAAAGCCGTGTTGCGGTCGGAGAAGTCGATGCCGTCGGTCATCTTCTCCACGCCCACCACCACGACGTACCGGGCGCCGCCGCCCCGGATCATGGTGGTGGCCACGGCGAGGCCGTAGCCGAACCCGGCGCAGCCGGCGGTGAGGTCGAACGCGGCGATCCCGTTCCGCCCGAGGTCGGTGGCCACCTGCGGGGCCGCGTGCGGGACCTGGGTCCAGTTGGTGGAGGTGCACACGATCACCGCGTCGATGAGCTCGGGATCGATTCCGGACGAGGCCAGGGCCTTCCTCGCGGCCTCGCTGGACATGGAGACGATGCTCTCATCCGGTCCCGCGACACGACGGTTGAGGATTCCCGACCGCTCGTAGATCCACTCCGAGCTCGAGTCGATCGTCTCGCAGATCTCCTCGTTGCTCACCACGCGACGTGGACGGTAGGCGCCGATGCCCAGGAGAGTGGTGCCGGACGCGCCCTCGCTGGTCGCGATGGTCACGGTGTCGTTGGAATCCGCCATTGCAGCTGGTGCTCCTCGTCGGTGTGCGGTTCATGCGGTGTGCGGTCCGGGCCGCGTTCAGTACGTGCCGGTCGCACGGCTGGTGCTTCCGCTACAGTACTGCCGTCTCGGTGGACATCGTCGCACCGGACGTCGATGTTTCGTCGCCGACCGCCCGCCGCCGGGGGTCAGTCCGAGACCAGGCCCTCGAGCCACCCACGCCAGCGGTCGGCGTCCCAGGTGGGCTCGACCCCGTCGACCGCGGCGGCGCCCAGCGGGTCGCCGGAGCCGCCCGGGGCCTCCACGTACTCGTACACGCGGACGGCGACGGCGGCGCTGCTCGTCGCGTCCTCGGGCGTGTCCCCGGCGGGGAACCCGTAGAGCTCGATCACACCGTCGACCGGTGCGGACAGGATGACCACCGCGGAGGCCTCGGACTCCGCCGCGACGATGCCCCCGACCTCGCCGGACCGGGCGACCTCGCCGGACCGGGCACCCGTACCGGCCGCGGGCGCGACCAGCCGGCCGAGCACCCGGGACCACACCTCGGGAACCGACGACGCGACCGGGTCGGTGGCCGCGTGGACGGTCACCACGCCGTCGCCCGGTCGGTGGGTGAGCCGGTGCGCGAGGACGGTGAGGGACTGGGCCCACCCGCTCACGCTGCCGTCGATCGACTCCTCCGCGAGCTGCCCACCCGAGGCGAACCCGGACCGCAGTGTCAGGACGGTCCCGCCCTCGCCGTCGTCGGCGATCTCGCACGAGGTCGTCCACGGGGGAACCGGGATCCCCTCGCCCATCCAGTGATGTTCCTCGAAGGCGAACTCCCCCGGCACACCACCGGCGGGGGGCGAGAAGACCGTGATCTCACCGACCGTCGCGGTGAGCATCGCCTCGGCGGCGGCCTCCGGACCGGTCGTGGGGTCGGGGGCGCCGGGATCGGCGAACTGCACGATGCGCCCGCCGACCTGCGGCTCCAGCGCGCAGGGCACGAACCAGGACGAGATCCCCTCGCCGGTGGAGACCGCGTCCCACACCACCTGCGGCGGCACCGGAAGCGGCACCCGGCACACCACGTGACGGCTCTCGTCCGTGGCCTCGATCCCTGCCGTCACCCCGTACATGTCGCGCTCCCGCCGCCCGTCCGACCGTTACCGCCGTCAACGCTACCGGCGTGGGTGCACGACGTAGTCTGACGGTCGTGATCGCGACGGGAGGGCCGCTGGGCCCGCGCGGAGGCGGGACCGGACTGCGCGGGCCGGTGGCCGCCACGGTCCTGCTCTTCGTCGCCAACGGCGCGATCTTCGGGGCCATCGTCCCCCGCCTGCCGGATCTCAAGTCCGCGCTGGACCTGGGGCCGGCCGGTTTCGGTCTGGCGATGGCGTGCTTCCCGGCGGGCGCCCTGGTGGGGGGACTGCTCGCCCCCGCGCTGATGCGTCGGCGTTCGGACGGGGCGGTGGCGGTGGCCGCGATGGTGCTGACCTCGCTCGCCGCCGCGCTGCTCGCGCTCTCCCCGGTCGTGGGGGCGTTCGCGGGTCTGTTGTTGGTGTTCGGGGTGTGCGATGCCGTCACCGACGTGGCCATGAACGCCCACGGCATCCGCGTGCAGCTGCGGCACGGTCGCTCCCTGATCAACCGCTTTCACGCCGTCTGGTCGCTCGGGGCGGTCCTCGGTGCCACCGGGGGGTCGTTCGCCGCCGGCATCGGGGCGTCGGTCGTGGTGCAGATGAGCGCGGCAGGTGTCGCCTGTGCGCTCGCCGCGCTGGCCGCGCACCCCCTGCGACTGCGCGCCGCGGGGTCGTCCGGCGAGCGCCGGGCCCCGCAGCGCAGGGTCTCGCGGGACCCGGTCCCGCAGCGCCAGAGTCCACAGCGCCGGCTCCCGGGCGGCCGGACGCTGCTCCTGCTGGTGGCGTTCGGCCTCCTCGCCTCGTCCGCGGCGGTCGTCGAGGATTTCGCTCAGACGTGGTCGGCCCTCTACCTCCGGGAGGTCGCGGTGGCCGGTGCCGGGGTGGCCGGGTTCGGGTTCATCGCCGTGCAGGGCGCGCAGCTGATCGGGCGGCTCGCCGGGGACCGTCTGGTCGACGGCATCGGCGCCGCGCACGTCGGCCGCACGGGCGGGATGTGTGTGGTGGCGGGCGCGGGCGCGGCGCTGGTCGGCTCGTTCGTCCTCGACGGTCCCGCCCTGCTGACGGTGGTGCTCGCCGGCTTCGCGCTGGCGGGCTGGGGCATCGCCACCGTCATCCCGGGCGCGATGGTGGGGGCCGACTCGGTCCCGGGTCTGTCCCCGGGGACGGGGCTGGCCGTGCTCAACTGGGTCATGCGCCTCGGATTCCTCACGGCACCGCCGCTCGTCGGTCTGATCGCCGAGCACGCCGGGATGCGCTGGACCGTCGCGCCGGTACTCGTCGGAGGGGTGGTGATCGTCCTGTTGGCCGGGCGGCTACTCGGACGCGAGCGGGCCTCGCGGGCCCGGGAGGTGCGCGCATGAGCGCGACACGAGGGGCCGGGGCGTTCGTCAAGAGGGGGTCGCGCCACGGACCCGACTTCTACCGCCACGAGGCCGCCGGCCTGGCCTGGCTCGCCGCGGCGCCCGGCGGGCCCCGGGTGGTGGAGGTCCTGGGGGTCGACGACGACGAGATCGCCCTCGAGCCCGTTCCCGCCGGTCGAGCCACCGCGGAGGCGGCTCGTCGGTTCGGGCGGACACTCGCGGTGATGCACGACGCCGGCGCCGCCGCCTGGGGCGCACCCGCCGACGACTGGGCGGGCCGGTGTTTCATCGGCGACCGCCCCCAGGAGTGCCGCCCCACCCGGTCGTGGGGCGAGTTCTACTCCGAGCAGCGTGTGCGACCGTTCGTCGCGATCGCGGTCGACATGGGGGTGCTGGGCGGAGCCGACCTCGCGGTGGTCGAGCGCGCCTGCGACCGGATCGCGGCCGGGGAGCTGGACCACCCCGGCGACGACCCCGCCCGCATCCACGGCGACCTGTGGACGGGGAACGTGCTGTGGGCGCCCGCTCCCGCGGCGTCCGGGGTCGGCGCGGTCGAGTCCGTGGAGGCCGTGCTCATCGACCCGGCCGCCCACGGCGGGCACCGCGAGACCGACCTGGCCATGCTCGCGCTGTTCGGGGCCCCGTACCTGAACGAGATCCTCGGCGGCTACCAGGAGCGGCACCCGCTGAGGCCGGGGTGGCGCCAGCGGGTGCCGCTGCATCAGCTGCACCCGCTGGCCACTCACTCGGCCGGCCACGGCGCCGGCTACGCGGTCGCGCTGGCCGACGCCGCCCGGCGGGTCCTGGAGCTCTAGCGCCCCGGCCCGGTGGGGATCATGCCGGGCTCACGCGGAAGACCAGGTCCCGGTTGTCCGCGTTGGAGGTGGTGACCAGCAGCGAGCCGCCGGGCTCCGGCGTCAGCGAGCGGAGGCGACCGAAGTCGCCCTCCAGCAGGACCGCGGCGTCGCGGACCGACCGTCCGTCCTCGGACAGGCGCAGCAGGACCAGCTTCTGGGTCTTGAGGTTCGCCATGGCCAGCGCGCCTTCCCACTCGCCCCACGCGGAGCCCCGCAGGAACTCGATGTCCGCGCTCGCCAGGGTCGGACTGCCCGAGGACCAGACCGCCCCGACAGCGTCCGGGTGACGGGTGGTGTCCGTCATCGGGACGTTCTGGTTGTACTGGCCGTTCACGTTGGGATCCCAGCCGTAGTTGGCGCCGGGCGCGAGGAGGTTCACCTCGTCGTCGACGTCCGGGCCGTGCTCGGCGGAGTAGACGCGGCCGGTGCCGGGCTGGACGGCCAGGCCCTGGACGTTGCGGTGGCCGAGGGTGAGGATCGGGGAGGTGCCGGTGGCCGGGGTGCCGTCCGGGTTGACGTGCAGGATCTTGCCGGCGAACGAGGCGGGGTCCTGGGGGCCGGTCGCGTTGAACGTGTCGCCGGTGCCGATGTAGATCGACCCGTCGGCGGCGACCTGCAGACGGCACCCGCTGTGGATGCCCTGGGCTCCCAGTGGGATGCCGGTCACGACGTCGCGGACCCTGGTCAGCGCCGACCAGTTGTCGGCGGCCCGGAAGGTGGTGACGCGGTTGTCGCGCGTCCCGCCCGCGTTCTGGGAGTAGCACACGTGGATCTCGCGGTTCTGCGCGAATCCGGCGTCCACGGCCATGCCCATCAGGCCGCTCTCGGACTGCCGGACCAGGCCGGGCAGGTCGATCGCGACGTCGCGACGCTGACCGCCCGCGGGCTGGGCCACCACGCGGCCGCCGCGCTCCCCGGTGAGGATGGTTCCGTCCGGGGTGCGGACCACGTCCCACGGGACGTTGAGCCGGTCCATCACCGTCGTGGCACGGACCGCCGGGCCCGCGACCACCTCGACGCCCTCGCCGGCACCGACGCCGACCGCAGGGGGGAACAGGACGCCCGGGGGGACCGATCCCGTGTCGACCGAGCCGCCGCCGAGGGAGCCGAACTGGGCCACGGCCGTGGCGGGCAGGGTGAGGGTGAGGGCTGCCGCGGCGATGACGCCGGCCACGGATCGGGACCTCGGTCGGAGCCGGGGGCTCGGTCGGGATCGGTCGGCGGACGTGGGTGGAGAGAAGGGCACGGTGGTCTCCCTGCGGTCGAGAATCGGTGTGACCCAGAACATATGCCCATTCGCGGTCGAGCGGAACCGGACCGACGACGAACCCCGGTCACCCGCCCGTGTTCGGGGCGGATGACCGGGGTCGAGGTCGTGGGGTCAGAGCTCCTCGATGGTGGCCGTCGCGTGGACGGTTCCGAGCTTGCGCGGGTTGCGCACCCGCAGCGACCAGGCCGGATCGTCGGCACCGGCACCGCGCCGGGCGTAGATGCCCAGCTTCGCCGGCAGGATCACGGGCTTGCCGAACTCGACCGAGTAACGCGCCCGCTCGGGGATCGCCCCTTCGACCACACCGAGCAGGGTCGCCGCCGTCCACATCCCGTGCGCGATGACATTCGGGAACCCGAACGCCTTGGCGCCCACCTTGGAGACGTGGATGGGATTGCGGTCCCCGGACACCGACGCGTACTCGGCGATCAGCGACTCGGAGACCGACCTGACCACCGTGGGATCACCGATCTCCGCCGCCGTGGGCGGCTCGGGCTTCGGCGGCCGCGGCGCGTCTTTGGGCGGCGTGAGGGACGTCCTGCGCTTGGAGAGCAGCCCGGACCTCTGCACCCAGGCCGGCTCATCGTGGTCGCCGGTGCGGATCTCGGTCACGATGTCGAGCAGCAGGCCGGCGGGGTGTTCGCGCAGGTTCTCGGCCCGCGCGCGGATCGACAGCTCGTCGCCCACCCGCAGCGGACGGTGGGACTCGATCTCGTTGGTCAGGTGCACCGAGCCCATTGCCGGGACCGGGTAGGCCGGGTCCAGCATGAGCTGCATGCTCAGGGGGAAGGCCAGCGTGAAGGGGTAGGTCAGCGGCAGTGCGTCGCCGAACCGCAGGTCGCAGACCCGGGTGTAGGCGGCGAGGTTGGCCGTGTCCACGCGGACACCCTCCACCTCGACGCCCTTCTCCGGCATCGACTTGCCGTCGCGCTTGCCGCCCACGACGGGGGCCGAGCCGACGGCGGCCTTGCCGTACTGGGCGAGCAGGTTGGGGATGGCGGGCAGGCGGGTGTACTCCACCGCGATCACGCGCCCAGGAGGGACTGGCCACACACGCGGATCACGTTGTCGGTGACCGCGGAGGAGGCGGGGCTGGCGAAGTAGGCGATGGTCTCGGCCACGTCGACCGGCAGGCCGCCCTGCTGCATGGAGTTCATCCGGCGGCCGGCCTCGCGGGTGGCGAAGGGGATGGCGGCGGTCATCTGGGTCTCGATGAACCCGGGGGCCACGGCGTTCACCGTGATCTTCTTGGACGCCAGCTCGGCGGAGGCGCCGTTGACGAATCCGATCACACCGGCCTTCGAGGCGGCGTAGTTGGTCTGGCCGCGGTTTCCGGCGATGCCGGCCATGGAGGAGACGCCGACCACGCGCCCGCCCTCGGTGAGCACGCCCTTCTCCGCGAGCTCGGCGGTGATCCGCTCCGGGGCGATGAGGTTGACGGCCATGACCGCGTCCCAGCGGGCGGCGTCCATGCCGGCCAGGGTCTTGTCCCGGGTGATGCCGGCGTTGTGGACGAGGATGTCGATGACGCCCTCGTGGCGCTCCTGGACGTGCTTGGCCAGGACCTCGGCGGCGTCGGCGGCGGTCACGTCGAGCGGCAGCGAGGTGCCCCCCACCTTGTTGGCGGTGGCGGAGAGCGACTCACCGGCCGCCGGGACGTCGCAGCAGATCACGTGGGCGCCGTCGCGGGAGAGTACGGAGGCGATCTCCGCGCCGATGCCCCGGGCCGCACCGGTGACCACGGCGACCTTGCCCTCGAGGGGGCGGTCCCAGGAGGCGGGGGCGGTCGCCGCGCCGGCACCCACGCGGAACACCTGAGCGTCCACGTAGGCGGACTTGCCCGAGAGGATGAAGCGCAGAGTGGACTCGAGGCCCGACGCGCCGGTGTCGGCGTCGGCGGAGACGTAGACGAGCTGGACCGTGGTGCCGCGCTTCATCTCCTTGCCGAGCGAGCGGGTGAAGCCCTCGAGCGCGCGCTGGGCGATGCGCTCCTCCACCGAGCCCGTCTCCTCCGGAGGGGTCCCCAGAACGACGACGCGGCCGGAGGCGGCGACGCGGCGGACGACAGGGTTGAAGAAGTCGAACAGGGCCTTGAGGTCCTCGGCGCGGCGGACGCCGGTCGCGTCGAAGACCAGGCCCGCGAACTTGCCCTCGGCGTCCGCTCCGGCGAGCTCGTAGTCCGATTCGAGGATTGCGCGGACCGGTTCGACGAGGCGGCCCTCGCCCCCGACGAGGACCGGGCCGTGGAGGGCCGGCTGCCCGGCCTCGTAACGGCGGAGCTGCTCGGGCTGCGGGAGGCCGACCTTGCCGGCGATGAACGACCCGGGGGCCGAGGTCACGAACTGCGAGTAGAGGTCGAGGTTGCCCTGTGCCATGGCGATCATCTCCTGGAGAGGTGCGGTCGTACGGGTCGACAAGTAACTTACCGCTGAGTAACAATACTCGTCGGGCCGCGCTACGGGCCACCGGATACCGAGATAAAACGGGAGTGACACACGTGACCACCAGCCCCCGCAAGGTCGCCATCGTCGGCGGCAACCGAATCCCCTTCGCCCGATCGAACGGCAAGTACGCGGACGCCTCGAACCAGGACATGCTCACCGCGGCGATCGACGGCCTCGCGAGCCGCTACAACCTCCAGGGCAAGCGTGTCGGGATGGTCGCCGCGGGGGCCGTCCTCAAGCACGCCCGTGACTTCAACCTCACCCGTGAGTCGGTCATCGGTTCGGTGCTCGACTCGTCCAGCCCGGCCTACGACGTGCAGCAGGCGTGCGGCACCGGCCTGGCCTCGGCCATCCAGGTGGCCGACGCGATCGCCGTCGGGCGCATCGACGCCGGAATCGCGGGCGGCACCGACACCACCTCCGACGCCCCGCTGGCCGTCAACGACGACCTGCGCAAGATCCTCATCAAGGTCGCCTCGGCCAAGAGCACGATGGACCGGGTCAAGCTCCTCGGCGACATCCGTCCGCAGTCGCTGGTCCCCGAGCAGCCGCAGAACGCCGAGCCCCGCACCGGACTGTCGATGGGCGAGCACGCGGCCATCACCGCGCGGGAGCTCGGGGTGTCCCGCGAGGACCAGGACGCACTCGCCGCGGCGAGCCACCGCAACCTCGCCGCCTCCTACGACTCCGGCTTCCAGGACGATCTGGTCACCCCGTTCCTCGGCGTGCCGCGTGACGACAACATGCGTCCCGACTCGTCCGAGGAGAAGCTCGCGAAGCTCAAGCCGGTGTTCGGCAAGCGTGACGCCGAGGCCCACGGCACCGAGGCCACCATGACGGCCGGCAACTCCACGCCGCTCACCGACGGCGCCTCGGCGGTCCTGCTGGCGAGCGAGGCCTGGGCGGAGGAGAACAAGCTCCCGGTCCGTGCCTACCTGGTGGACTCCGAGACCGCGGCGGTCGACTTCATCCACGGTCACGACGGCCGCACCCCGGACGGTCTGCTCATGGCCCCGACCTACGCCGTGCCGCGTCTGCTCGCGCGTAACGGCCTGACCCTGCAGGACTTCGACTACTACGAGATCCACGAGGCCTTCGCCTCGCAGGTCCTGGCCACGCTCGCGGCCTGGGAGTCCGAGGAGTACTGCACCGAGCGCCTGGGGCTGGACTCGGCGCTCGGGTCGATCGATCGCAGCAAGCTCAACGTCCACGGCTCGTCGCTGGCGGCCGGGCACCCGTTCGCGGCGACCGGAGCCCGCATCCTGGCCGCCACCGCCAAGCTGCTGGAGGAGAAGGGCTCGGGCCGCGCGCTCATCTCCGTCTGCGCCGCCGGCGGTCAGGGCGTCACGGCGATCGTCGAACGCTGACCCCGCAGCCGACCCGGTCGGCACCCGGCTGGTTTTCCTGAGTGCAGCCCCCGCGTACGGCGCGGGGGCTGCACTCATCGGTGCCGGTCCGTCATAGTGGACGCCACAGTGGTTCGGGTGGGACAACCCCGGTCGGCGCCCCGCCGGGTCGAGAGTCCCCCGCTCGTGAGGAGGCGTGAGAACCAGTGGACGAATCCACCACCACCGGTGACGCCGGCCCCGCCCGGCCCGTCGTGCTCGAGGGGGACGGCCCGCATCCCGCGGCCGCCGACCGGCGACGCTACCGCGTGCGGTCGAGGTGGATCCACACCGGTGTCGGGGTGTTCATGGGACTGGCCGTGCTCTACGGATTCGACCTCGTCCACAGCATCGGCCGGGTGCCGCGCGGTGCGGAAGTGGCCGGGATCCAGGTGGGCGGGATGCGCACGGCCGACGCCGAACAGCTCCTCATCCGTGAGTTGGGCCCACGGGTCGACGAGGAGGTCGACCTCCGGGCCGGCGTCGTGTCGACCACCCTCGATCCTCAGTCGGTCGGGTTGTCCGTGGACTGGCAGGGCACCCTGGACCGCGCGGGAGAGCAACCCCTCAACCCCGTCACGCGCCTGATCAGCCTGGTGTGGTCCACCGAGGTGGGCATCGCGAGCGTGATCCCCGACGCGCGACTGACCGACTTCCTGGAGAAGCTCGCCCTGCAGGCCGATTTCGAACCGCGGGAGGGCGCCATCTGGTTCGACCGGGACGAGGTCCGCTCCGCCATTCCGTTGGACGGCCAGCGCCTGCGGATCGAGAGCTCGCGCGATGCCGTGCTCGCCCACTGGCTCGACGACGACGGGGTCGACCTCGTCGTCGACTACACCCCCACTGAGACCCAGGCGGACCAGGTGCGTGCGCTCATCCGCGACGTGGCCGAGCCCGCCGCCGGGCGCGACGTGACGTTGCTGGCCTCGCGGATGCGTGAGGACGGGACGGAACCGCCCGTCACCACCGTCACGACGAGGCTGCCGGCCCCGCCGCCGCCCCCGGGCAGAGACCGGGCGGTTCCCGCCGAGCGGGAGCTGAAGATGGTCGACCCCGACGACCCGCACGCCGTGCCCGTCCTCTTCCCGCGGGACCGGATCGGCGAGTACCTGACCTTCGTGCGCGACGGGGCCGTGCTGGAGCCCCGGTTCGACGCGGATGCGGCGAAGGGGATCCTGGAGCCCCTCTTGGAGGAGACCGAGCAGGAAGGGCGGGACGCCTCGTTCTCCTTCAGCGGATCGACCGCCTCCGTCGTCCCCGCCGTCCAGGGGCGCACCGTCTCGTGGGGGCCGCTCCTCGGTGCGCTCCCGGGTCAGCTCACCGACGTCCAGGGCCCGCGTGTGCTGCCCGTCGCCTATGTGGGTCGGGACCCGGAAGTCACCACCGAGGAGGCCGAGAGGGCCGGGATCCGCGAGCCCGTCGGTGAGTTCACCGTCGCGGTGGGCGCCAGTGGACGGGCGCAGTCGATGATCGCCTCGCTCGCCGGGCACTTCATCCCCGCCGGCGAGTCCTTCTCGATGTCCGACGTCGCCGGTGTCGTCTCGGGGGACGTGTCCGCTGACGCCGTGGCCACCGCGCTCTTCAACGCCGCGTTCGAGTCCGGGGCGCAGGGACTGGTCAGGACGGGCCGAGGGGTCGACGGGGCGCAGTTCCCCGCCGGTCGCGACGCCACCGCGTCCGAGGACGTGGGTTTCCGCAACGAACAGGGCACGGGGCTGGTGATCGACGCCTCGGGTAGCGGCAGCTCGGTCACCGTACGGCTGTGGGGGACCCGCGAGTACACGGTGCGGATCTCGACCGCGCCGCGGGCCGACCTCCGCCGCGCCGAGACCCGTGTCCTCACCAGCCCCGGGTGCACCCCGGACCCGGGCGCCGACGGGTACACGGCCCGGGTTACCCGAGTGGTCCAGCGGGGCGAGGAGACGGTCAGCACCGACACCGTGTCCTCGACGTATGCGCCCCGCGTCCGCGTCGAGTGTCGGGTCGAGAGCCCGTCACCCACCGCCGAGCCGCCCGGCCCGGTCGCGCCGCCGCCGGTGCCGGACGACGCGATACGGATCCCGGGTCTGCCGGAGTTCCGGATCCCGGTCCTGCCCGGCAACTGACCGCCCGCCCCCGCGCGAGGTGCGCGCCCGAAATGCACGGATCCCCGGGGGGTGTGCGTCGTGTCGGGACCCAACAAGACGCACACCCCCCGGGGATCGCGGGGAGCGGCTCAGCGGTTCATCAGAACGCGGCCTCGTCCAGCTCCATGAGCTCGCCGCCGAGGCCGGCGACGATCCCGCGCGTGGCGGTGAGGAGCGGCAGCTCGTTGTTCGCGAACCACTTGGCGGCGGCGATCTTGCCGTTGTAGAAGGCGGTGTCGGCGTCCGACGCGCCCTCCAGCGCGGCGAGCGCGACCTCGGCGCCGACGAGCAGACGCCAGCCCATCATGAGGTCACCGAACGCCATGAGCAGGCGGACGGAGGCCAGACCGATGGTGTAGAGGTGCTTGGGATCCTCCTGCGAGGCGAGAAGGTGGTCGAAGCAGGTGCCGACCATCGCCTCGACGTCGGCGAGAGCGGTCGCCAGCACCTCGCGCTCGCTGGCCAACTCGGCGGGCCCCTCGGTCTCGATGTACTTCTTGATCTGCGCCGACACGTGCCCGATGGCGGTGCCGCGGTCGCGGGCGATCTTGCGGAAGAAGAAGTCCTGCGCCTGGATCGCGGTGGTGCCCTCGTACAGGGAGTCGATCTTGGCGTCGCGGATGTACTGCTCGATCGGGTAATCCTGGAGGAAGCCCGACCCGCCGAAGGTCTGCAGTGACTCGGTGAGCAGCTCGTATGCCCGCTCGGACCCGACACCCTTGACGATCGGCAGCAGCAGGTCGTTGACGCGGTGGGCGAGCTCACCGTCGGCGCCCGAGACGCGCTGGGCGATCTCGACGTCCTGATGGGCGGCGGTGTACATGTACACCGCGCGCAGGCCCTCGGCGAACGCCTTCTGACGGATGAGTGCACGGCGCACGTCCGGGTGGTGCGTGATGGTCACGCGGGGTGCGTTCTTGTCGGCCATCTCGGCCATGTCGCCACCCTGCACGCGCTCCTTGGCGAACTCCAGGGCGTTGAGGTAACCGGTCGACAGGGTGGAGATGGCCTTGGTGCCCACCATCATCCGCGCGTGCTCGATCACGTCGAACATCTGGCGGATGCCCAGGTTGAGCTCTCCGTCGCCGACGATCCAACCCTTGGCGGGCACGCCGTGGCCACCGAAGGTGAGCTCACACGTGGTGGAGACCTTGATGCCCATCTTGTGCTCGACGCCGGTGACGAACACGCCGTTGCGCTCGCCCAGTTCACCGGACTCGAAGTCGAAGTGGAACTTGGGGACGAAGAACAGCGACAGTCCCTTGGTGCCCGGTCCGGCGCCCTCGGGGCGGGCCAGGACGAGGTGGAAGATGTTCTCGAAGAGATCGTCGGAGTCCGCGGAGGTGATGAACCGCTTGACGCCCTCGATGTGCCAGCTCCCGTCGTCCTGCTTGACGGCCTTGGTGCGACCGGCGCCCACGTCGGATCCGGCGTCGGGCTCGGTGAGCACCATGGTCGCGCCCCAGCCGCGCTCGACGCAGGTGGCGGCCCACTGCTTCTGCTCCTCGGTGCCGTTCTCGTAGAGCACGGCCGCGAAGGACGGTCCGGCGCCGTACATGAACGCGGGGGGGTTGGCGCCGAGCATCATCTCGCCGGCGGCCCACACCAACGCGCGGGGAGCGGGCATGCCACCGAGGTCCTCCGGCAGGCCCATCGACCAGTAACCCGCCTCGTACCAGGCGCGGAAGGACTTCTTGAAATCCTCCGGCAGGGAGACCGAGTGGGTCTCGGGGTCGAAGACCGGCGGGTTGCGGTCGGCCGACGAGAAGGACTCGGCGACCGGGCCCTCGGTGAGGGTGGCGACCTCGGAGAGGATTCCCCGGGCGGTGTCGGTGTCCATGTCGCCGAACTCGCCGGCGTCGAGTGCCTCGTTCATGCGCAGGACCTCGAACATGTTGAACTCGAGATCGCGGACGTTGCTCTTGTAGTGACCCATTACGGTCTTCTCCGATCGGAGTGCGGTGTCGTGGCAATGGAGGTGGCCGCGCGGGACGGCACCGATGCCATGTGCTCACCGGAACCTACCCGTCGGTAACAAGACAGATGTTAGTGCGTTGTCAGCGATCCGTCCAAGGTGAGGAAAG
Source organism: Dietzia natronolimnaea (assembly GCF_002289575.1). Taxonomy (GTDB): domain Bacteria; phylum Actinomycetota; class Actinomycetes; order Mycobacteriales; family Mycobacteriaceae; genus Dietzia; species Dietzia natronolimnaea_A. The sequence goes on along the minus strand of NZ_NTGA01000015.1, from coordinate 77,380 downwards.
GCTCTTATTTCGCAGGTGAGCGGCGTGTCGCCGATCGGGCCGCATCGAGCAGGATCGACTTCTCGGCGCGGGCCACGGTCCGCCGGGTGATCTCGGCGTAGTCGGGTGTCACCGACACCGACGTCACCCCCCGGCGCACGAGATGCTCGGCCATCGCGGGGTCGGTCGACGCCGCCTGGCCGCACAGGGAGACGGTGAGCCCCGATTCGTGGCAGCGGTCGATGATCTGGTCGATGGACGCCAGTACCGCCGGGTCCATGGAGTCGAACAACTCCGCGCACACCTCGGAGTCGCGGTCCACGCCCAGGGTCAGCTGGGTGAGATCGTTGGACCCGATCGAGACTCCGTCGATGCCCATTGCCGCGTACTCCGGGATCCAGTGGACGACCGACGGGACCTCGGCCATGATCCACCGCTTGAGTCCCGCGTCGCGCCCCAGTGGGTGGCCGTCGACGATGTCCAGGCAGGCGCGGAGCTCCCACGCCGTGCGGACGAACGGGATCATCAGGTGCAGGTTGCGGTGCTTCTCGCGCACCCGGGCCAGCGCATCCAGCTCGAGTCGGAACAGGTCCGGCTCCCTGGTGTACCGGAAGCACCCGCGGTAGCCGATCATCGGGTTGCGCTCCTCGGCCTCGACCTCCCCGCCGAGCAGGCCACGGAACTCGTTCGAGCGAAGGTCGGTCGCGCGGTAGATCACGGGCCGGGGGTCGAAGGCCGCGGCGATCGTGGCGATCCCGGACGCCATGCGGTCCACGTAGTCGGCTGTCCTCCCCTCGGTGATGAGCGTGCGCGGGTGGACGCCCTCCAGTGCGCTGGTGATGAGGAACTCCGCGCGCAGCAGGCCGACGCCGTCCACGTCCATCGCGGCCACGCGGGCGGCGGCGTCGGGGGTCGCGAGGTTGACGTACACCGCGGTCGCGGTGACCTCGCGCGTCCGTGCCTCGGGGGTCCGACCGACGTCGGCGGGAGCCTGTTCGGCGGCGGCCGGACGGACGGTGCCCGGGTAGACGACGCCGGCCGTGCCGTCGACGGTGATGGTCTGCCCGTCGTGGATGTCCGTGGTCGCCGACCGGGTGCCGACGATGACGGGACGGCCCAGCTCGCGACCGACTATCGCGGCGTGGCAGGTGACCCCGCCCTCGTCGGTGACGATCGCGGCCGCCCGTTTGAGGATCGGCAACCAGTCCGGGTCGGTCATTGTCGCGACCAGGATCTCGCCGGGTGCGAGGTCGGCGCCGTCCGCGAGTTCATGCAGGACCCGGGCCCGCCCCGTGGCCGTGCCCGGTCCGGCGCCCAGTCCCTCGACGAGCGGCTCCACGTCGCCCCCGGACCGGCCGTCACCCGACGCACCCCGATCACCGTCCGGCGCCCGGTCCACGAGGGTGGTGATAGGGCGGGTCTGGACGAGATAAAGCTCGCCGTCCTCGAATGCGAACTCGGTGTCCTGAGGCGTGCCGTAGTGCGCTTCCGACGCCATGGCCTGACGGGCGACGGCTCGCACCTGTTCGTCGTCGAGGACGCGGGTGGTCTGCATCTCCTCGGGAACGGGCACGAGTCCGTCGTCTGTGCGGCCGGCGATGATCCGCGTGAGCTTGCGGCCCACGTGGGCGGAGAGGACGCCCAGGTCGGACTTGTCGACGACGTAGGTGTCGGGCTCGACCTTGCCGCCCACGACGACCTCCCCGAGGCCGAAGGCCGCTTCGATCACCACCCGGTCGGTCCGGGAGGTGCGGGGGTCCGCGGTGAAGGCCACCCCTGAGGTGTCGGAGCGGACCATCCGCTGTACGACCACCGCGATGGACGGCTCCTCGTCGTAACCCGACACCGCCCGGTAGGTCATCGCTCGCGGCGACCACAGCGAGCACCAGCACTTGCGGACTGCATCGAGCAGGGCGTCTTCGCCGACGACGTCGGTGTAGGACTCGTGGATGCCGGCGAACGACGTGTCGCCCGCGTCCTCGGCGGGGGCGGAGCTGCGGACCGCGACCGGGACGTCGTGTCCCAGCGCGCGGTAGTGCTCCAGGACCGACTCGCGCAGAGGAACCGGCATGTCCACGTCCGCGACGGTCCGCGTCAGTTCCGCGGACCTCGCCATGAGCTCGGCCTCGGTGAGTCCTTCCTCCGGAACCCGATCGGCGTGCAGACGTGCGCGGACGCCTCCGGCGTCCATCGCCTCCAGATACGCCGACTGGCCGATCGCGAAACCGGGTGGCACCGCGAGTCCTGCACCGGTCATCTCCCCGAGATTGGCCGACTTGCCTCCGTACTCGGGTGAGTCATCGAGTCGTAGATCGTCGAAGGTCACGACCTGTCGTGCGCTCATCTCGTACTCCTTCCGGGAGCGCCATGGGGGCCATCCACCCGCTGCTTTCTCCATGGTGCGCTGATCCGGAGGCCCCGCGTGGGATGTTCGGGCAGAATCGATCCATGGCTGAACTGCAGGTCCGGGTGCCCTCCGCGTCATCCCTCGTCAACAGCGCGTTCCGAGTGGTGGAGTGGGAGCTTTCGGTGGCGCGTGAGCTACTCCTCCTGCCGGCGCGGGTGATGGCCCTCCTGGAGGACGTGGAGTCCGTCGTCCGGCGGGTCCAGCGTCTTCTGGACGAGGTCGAGCGGACCGTGTCCTCCATCGACCGGATCGTGCTGACGGCCGCGGAGACCGTCGACGGGGTGCGGACCACCGTCTCGCGGGCTGACGCGGTGATCGACGACGTCGAGCGCACGGTCTCCTCCGCCGACTCCACGGTCGTGCGGGTGGGGTCGACGGTGGAGTCGGCGGACGGGATCGTGGCGCGGGTGGGGTCGACGGTGGAGTCGGCGGACGGGATCGTGGCGCGAGTGGGGTCGACTGTGGATTCCGCGGACGGTGTGGTGGGACGGGTCAGTGCGACGGTGGACGTCGCCGACGACCTGGTGATCGAGGCCGGTGGACTCATCGGACGAGTGGAGCCACTCCTGGATATCGCCGACTCGGCCCTGGCGCCCGTCAAGCCTGTGGTCGAGGCCCTGCTGGTCGATGCCGAGCTCTCCCCGGAGACAGCCGGGCAGGTGGCGACCCGCCTCACCGAGGTCCTGGTGTGGGCGGACAAGACCATCGCGCTCCTGGAACCGATCGCCGACGAGATACTCGAATCGGTCGAGCCGGAGGAGATCAGGGCCGTCGTCAAGTTCATCGACCACCTGCCCGCGCTGGGCGACAGTCTCGAGAACGACGTGATGCCCGTGATCGCTTCGCTAGACACCGTGGCACCGGAGGTCCACCAGATCCTCGAGGTCGCGCAGCACTGTCTCGAGGCGGTCAAGGGCATTCCCGGGTTCCAGCTCCTGCGGCGCCGCGGGGGCGAGAACGGTAACGGAAAGGGCGGGTCGTCCGTGCCGAGCACGACCACGCCAGGCGCCTGATCGCGACCATTGCGGCGGGGTGTCGCGAGGGAGCAGGGTCACGAAGGAATCGGCTCGCCAGATGACTCGAGGCCCTCCCGTGGGGGGAGGGCCTCGATAACTGAGCCGATGACGGGAATCGAACCCGCGCCGTCTGCTTGGGAAGCAGAAGTTCTACCATTGAACTACATCGGCAGTGCACTTCACGCGGCGTCGCCGCTCGAAGGCCGGTTCAGATTAGCACGAAGGCTCCGGGCGTCAGCGATTCCGGGGGTCTTTGCGGGCGGCCTTTCGCTTGGCTCCGGTGGTCATGGGTCGCCGGGTCTGTGCGAGCGAGGCGCGGGGCACGAACCCGAAACCGACCCCGCCGACAACGGCAACGGCGAGCGCGCCGAAGACCCACGGGGTGAGTGAACCGCCGCCGGTCAGTCCCATCGCCACGATGAGGGCGGCGATGCCCACGCACACCCAGGACCAGATGGTCCATCGCCAGATGTACTTGGAGGGCTCTTCCCTGAAATCGTCCATACCCCCGATTGCACCACGTGCGCGGGGCGCGGCGCATATCCGCGCGGTCCGGGGGTCTGCGCCGGGACCGGTGGTGTGGCCGTTCTCACGACGATTTGCCGCGCCCACGGGTATGGATCCGGTGGCCGTTCACGCTGGAATAGTGTGAGAACCCGTTTCAGTGGCCGGTCACCGGTCGACGGACGACTCTTCCCGGGGAGGACGAGCATGGAGGACGTGACGGAGCGGCCCATCGCCCGACGAGTGCGCACCGTCCTGGCGCGCGGGGCCGCGGGCACGGTCGGTTCAGGGCTGCTGACCCGGCCACTACGGTCCGCGCGGGTCCGCGACGACGGTGTGATCGTGCTCGTCGTCGACGTCGGCGGCATGTCCCGCGACGGGGGCGAGTCGGGCGGTGTGGCGTCCACGGGTGGATCAGCGTCCGCCGAGATCGTCGACACGGTGTGCACCGGCCGATGTCGTCGGGTCGGAGCAGGACCATCCTTCGCGGTGGACGGCCGTACCGGGTCCACCCGATGCGATGACGAGTGCGCCGTGGTTCGAGGCGTGGTGACCATCGCCGGGATCGTCACGGCGTCCTCGCCGACGCGGCGGCGCAGGCTGGTCGCCGCCGAGGGCGGGTCGGGGCACGGCGGCGAGACCGGTGCCTTGCGACTGAGTGAGGTGCGGCCGCTCGATATCTCCTACCTGTGTGCCGACGGGGCGTACGTGATCGCGCGCGGTGAGCTCGCGGCGGCAGCAGTGGACCCGATCGGTGTCGACGAGCAGGCGTGGTTGCGCCGTCTCGGATCCGACTCCGCACTCGCGGCGCGGCTCGCGCTGCGCGGTGGCCACCAGATCGCGGGTACCGACCCGTGGATCGTCGGCGTCGACAGCGCCGGCCTGGATCTCTCGGTCGGGGCCGCGACCGGGTCCAGAGTGGTCGAACGACTGCCGTTCTCGCAGGTCTGCCGCGATTCCGGAGACCTTCTGGCCGAGATCGCCGCCCTCGGGGGATAAGGCCGGAAAACACCACCTCGACCCAAACCCTTGCCAAAGAGGTAAGCCTTACCTAAGTTGGTCGCTGCGGGTAGTCACGTCCCCGCCCCCGGACCGTTCCGGCGCTCCTCCCAGAGGCGCCGGAACGGTGCGGGAACGACCACGAGGAGTTGGCATGCGATCACTGGTGGGGCCTGTGCCCGAGCCCGCGGAACGAGTGAGCTCGGCGCTACGCCGGTGCCCCCGGGCGACACTGGAACTTCTCTCCACCCCGAGCAGTCCCTCCGCCGCATCCGCCGCGCCCGCACCAGAGGTGACCCTGGTGCACCAGGTGCCCGGGACCGCCGACCTCTGGGTGGCGCTCCCGATGGCGCACGCGAGCGTGATCGGTGTCGGGGGAGCGACGGCCCGACTCGAAGTCCTGGACGAGATCATCGGAGGCGCGGCCGAGGGGCGGTGTCGACGCATCGTCGTCGTCGAGGGTCGTGTGGAACTGCCGGGCCTGCGCGCCCAGCGCCGCACCGCGGGCGAGATCGCCCGCGACCTCCCCGACACCGTCCTGCTGGACGTGGGCACCGGTGTCGCGCTGGTGCGGCTCCGGGCCGAGCGGATCGTGCTGACCGACGATGACGGCGTGACCGACATCGACCCCGAGGATCTGGCGACCTCCGGGCCCGACCCCTTCTCCGACCTCGAGGGACACTGGCTCGCCCACCTCAACGACCCGCGCTGCCAGGTCGTGCCGCGTATGGCGCTGCGCGTGTGCCGATGCCTCCCGGCCGAGCGCCCGCTGCTGGTCGGCATCGACCGGGCGGGGGTGGATATCGAGATCGTCGGTCGCGACGGGCGCATCCACCGCGAGCGGCTGCCCTTCGCCGAGGCGTGCGTGGGGGTCACGGAGTTGGGCACCCAGCTCCGACTGCTCGCCGGGGGGTCGCGATACCCTCTAGACCGTGCTGCTCTCCGACCGTGACCTCCGCTCCGAGCTCGCCGACGGGCGGCTCACGATCGACCCCTTGGACTCCTCGCTGATCCAGCCGTCGAGCATCGACGTCCGTCTGGACAGTCTGTTCCGCGTGTTCAACAACTCGCGCTACACCCACATCGATCCGGCACAGCAGCAGGACGACCTCACGGAACTCGTCGAACCCGCCCAGGGGGACCCGTTCGTGCTGCACCCGGGAGAGTTCGTCCTCGGGGCGACTCTCGAGCGTCTGGGCCTGCCCGACGACCTCGCTGGTCGACTCGAGGGCAAGTCCTCGCTCGGCCGACTGGGTCTGCTCACGCACTCCACCGCCGGGTTCATCGACCCGGGGTTCGAGGGGCACATCACCCTCGAGCTGTCCAACGTGGCCAACCTGCCCATCACGCTGTGGCCGGGGATGAAGATCGGCCAGCTGTGCCTGTTCCGGCTGTCCAGCCCCGCCGAGGTCCCCTACGGCACCGCGGCGACGGGCTCGAAGTACCAGGGGCAGCGCGGGCCGACGGCCTCCAAGGCGTACCTCAACTTCCGCTGACCGGCCCTGCCTCCGGACCGGGCCCGTCCGAGAAGCGGGCCGCCCCCGCACCCGCACCCGCAGCAGGACGCTCGTCCCGCGTTCACCCCGGCGTTTCCGGGATGTCGTCCGAAGGCAGTAGAAGTAAGCCATGCGTATGACGGTGTTCGGGACCGGGTATCTGGGTGCGACTCATGCCGCGTGTATGGCGGAGTTGGGCCATGAGGTGCTGGGTGTGGATGTGGACGAGGCGAAGATCGATCGGCTGCGTCGCGGGGAGGTGCCGTTCTACGAGCCGGGGTTGCCGGAGATCCTGAAGCGACAGGTCGAGGCGGGTCGGGTGCGGTTCACCACGGATTATGCGGAGGCGGCGGAGTTCGCGGATCTGCATTTCATCGGGGTGGGGACCCCACAGCGCAAGGGGGAGTTCGCGGCGGACACCTCGCATGTTCAGGAGGTGGTGGCCCGCTTGGCGCCGTTGCTGACCGCGGACGCGGTGATGGTGGGTAAGTCGACGGTGCCGGTGGGTACGGCGGCGAGGTTGCAGGAGATCGCCGATGAGCGGGTGCGGGCCGGTGTGCGGGCGGAGGTGGTGTGGAACCCGGAGTTCCTGCGGGAGGGCTTCGCGGTGGCCGACACGCTCACGCCGGATCGGATCGTGATCGGGGTGCGGGAGCCCGGTGGTCCGGTCGAGGAGGTGGTGCGGGGGGCGTACGTGCCGATCCTGGAGTCCGATCCGTGCCCGGTGATCGTGACGGACCTGGCCACGGCGGAGTTGGTCAAGGTCAGCGCGAACGCGTTTCTGGCCACCAAGATCAGCTTCATCAACGCGGTGTCGGAGGTGTGTGAGGCGGCGGGCGCTGATGTGACGGTGTTGGCGGATGCGATCGGGATGGATCCGCGGATCGGTCGGCGGTTCCTGGGCGCCGGGCTGGGGTTCGGTGGGGGGTGTCTGCCCAAGGACATCCGGGCGTTCATGGCACGCGCGGGGGAGTTGGGTGCCGATCAGGCGATGTCGTTCCTGCGGGAGGTGGACTCGATCAACATGCGTCGCCGGGAGCGGATGGTGGATCTGGCGACCGAGGCGTGTGGGGGGATGTTGATCGGTAAGACGGTCGCGGTGCTGGGGGCGGCGTTCAAGCCGGACTCCGATGATGTGCGGGACTCCCCGGCGTTGAACGTGGCGGGGATGCTCTCGCTCAAGGGGGCGCAGGCGGTGGTGTACGACCCGCAGGCGCTGGACAACGCGCGGGCGTTGTTCCCGACGTTGACGTACGCGGGGTCGGCGCTCGAGGCGTGTGAGGGCGCGGATGTGGTGCTGGTGGCCACCGAGTGGCCGGAGTTCCTCGGCTTGGACCCGGCGGCCGTGGCCCGGGTGGCGCGGGGGCGGATCATGCTGGACGGGCGCAACTGCATGCCCGCCGAGGCCTGGCGCGCGGCCGGCTGGACCTACCGCGCCCTCGGCCGCGGGGTGGCCGTTTCCTGACCGGTCGCGCCGGCGATCGTGCTGCCCCTGCCGGCGGGCGCGGTCCGGGTTAGGGTTACCGGCGTGAGCGACCGGTCGGCGACCCCTCCCAGCCCTAGCCCCAGACACAGGCACCGGCACCGGGTCGAGCGCGCCCCTCGCGGGACCCGCCTCGTGCCGTCCGGCAGCGCCGGGCGGATCACGGTGGTCGCCCTGACCCTGGGCGCGATCGCGACCCTCATCGGGGTGGCGCTCCTCTGGCCCACCTTCACCGACCCCGAGCTGGACCCGTACTTCGCCCAGGCGTCCGGGGCCTCGGTGATGACCGAGCGCGGCGAGGTCGTGTCCACCGAGATGGCGCCCTGCGGCTCCCCGGACAACGGGCGGGTCCTGCCCGGGCCGCCGCTCGACCCCCGGTTCCCCGGCCCCGAGTGCCCGCGCTCGATCGTGCGGCTCGACACCGGCCCGGACGCCGGCCGGGAGGTGCTGCTGGAGATACCGCCCGGGCCCGGATCCCCGGATCTCGGCGCCGGTGACCAGATCCAGCTGGGCCGCTCACCCCAGGGAGCCACCGACATCTACGCGTTCGAGGACTTCACGCGGACCGTGCCCATGGCCCTGTGGCTCCTCGTGGGCGCCGCGGTGATGGTCGCCGTCGGGCGATGGAAGGGGCTGCGGGCCCTCATCGGGATCGTGGTGGCCCTCGTCGTCGTCGTAGGGTTCGTCCTGCCCTCGATCCTGGACGGCAACCCGGCCATCCTGGTGGCCGTCATCGGCGGCTCCGCCGTCCTCTACCTGGTGATCTACGTGGTGCACGGCATCAACCTCAAGACCCACGCCGCCCTCCTCGGAACGCTGTCCGCGATGCTGGCGGCGGCGTTACTGAGCTGGGTGGTCATCGAGACCACCAGGATCACCGGGCTCAGTGGCGACTCCACGACCCAGGTCCAGGTGTTCGTGCAACACGTCTCGCTCACCGGGCTCCTGCTCGCCGGCTTCATCATCGGCGCGCTCGGCGTGCTCAACGACGTCACCGTGAGCCAGTCCGCGACCGTGTTCGAGATGCGCCACCTCGACCCCCACGCCGGCCCCGTCGAGGTGTTCCGGTCCGCGATGGGCGTCGGACGCGACCACGTGGCCTCGATGGTCTACACCCTGGTGCTGGCGTACACCGGGTCGGCGCTCCCCCTGCTGCTGCTGTTCTCGCTGGGAACCCGCTCGCCGCTGTCGATCCTCACCTCCGACGTCGTGGCGGTGGAGCTGATGCGGTCGCTCGTCGGCGCGATCGCGCTCGCGCTGTGCGTCCCGCTCACCACCGCGGCCGCGGTGTGGCTCTCACGGGACGTGACCCCGGAGGAACTGGACCGGGCGACGATCGGCACGCGTGCGTGAGCGCGGCGGGCCGCTTCCGGGTGCCCGCCCGCTGCGCTCGCCCGCCTACTGACGGTAGGAGGCCAGGAAGTTGCCGATCCGCTCGATCGCCACGGCGAGGTCACGGCCGGCCGGCAGGGTGACCACCCGGAAGTGGTCCGGGTCCGGCCAGTTGAACCCCGTGCCCTGGGTGACGAGGATGCGCTCGCGCTCGAGGAGGTCCAGGGCGAACAGGCGGTCGTCGTGGATCTCGTGGACCTCCGGGTCGAGCCTGGGGAACACGTAGAGGGCTCCCATCGGCTTGACGCAGCTCACCCCCGGGATCGAGTTGAGCTTCTCCCACGCGATGCCGCGCTGCTCGTGCAGCCGTCCCCCGGGCTCGATCAGCTCGTCGATCGACTGGTACCCGCCCAGAGCCACCTGGATCGCGTGCTGCGCCGGCACGTTGGGGCACAGTCTCGTCGAGGCCAGCAGCTCCAGCCCCTCGAGGAACCCGGCCGCGTGCGCCTTGGGTCCGGTGATCGCCACCCAGCCCGCCCGGTAACCCGCCACGCGATAGGTCTTGGACAGTCCGTTGAAGGTCAGGACCAGCAGATCGTGCGCGAGCGAGGCGATGGAGGTGTGCTGGGCTTCGTCGTAGATGATCCGGTCGTAGATCTCGTCGGCCAGGATGAGCAGACTGTGCTCGCGGGCCAGGTCGACGATCCCCTGCAAGACCTCCCGGGAGTAGACCGCCCCGGTGGGGTTGTTGGGGTTGATCACCACGATGGCCTTGGTCCTGGGCGTGATCTTCGAGGCGATGTCCTCGAGTGATGGATTCCAGTCGTCGTCCTCGTCCGCGAGGTAGTGGACCGGCCTGCCTCCTGCGAGAGAGGTCATGGCGGTCCAGAGCGGATAGTCCGGCGCCGGGATGAGGACCTCGTCGCCGTCGTCGAGCAGGGCCTGCATCGTCATGGTGATGAGCTCGGAGACGCCGTTGCCCAGGTAGATGTCCTCCACATCCAGGTGGGGGAAATCGGGCTCCAACTCGTAACGCGTGAAGATCGCCCGACGGGCCGACAGGATGCCCTTGGACTCGGAATATCCCTGCGCGTGGGGGAGAGCAGCGATCATGTCGCGCATGATGACGTCCGGTGCCTCGAACCCGAAGGGCGCGGGGTTGCCGATGTTCAGCTTGAGGATCCGGTGGCCCTCCGCCTCGAGCTGGTTCGCCCGCGCGAGCACGGGGCCACGGATCTCGTAGAGGACGTCCTTGAGCTTGGACGACTGGTCGAGCGTGCGCGGCTGGTGGAGCGTGCGTCCCGTGGTCTCAGGCGTCATGTCTGCAGATTGTGCCACCCCGGGCGGACGCTGCTTCGGTCGCGCCGACCCGGTGGGGTTCGACTGGCGTCAGCCCCGTGGCGTCAGATCCCGTGCCGCAGGTCGATGATGGCCGGGATATCCGAATGGGGCAGGAGGTCGTCAGGATGCTCCACCGAGAGGTAGTCCACGCATCGCCTCTCGTCCGGGGCCAGGGCGTACGGCTGGGAGTCGATCGACAGGCCGGTGAGCTGACGGAGTCTGCGTACCTCCCCGCGGACCGTGGCCGTGGCGTCGCTGTCGCCGTAGAGCGCCTCGGACAGGGACCGCGCCGTCCACGCCTCCCGGGACGCCAACAGTGCGAGCAACTCCGCCCGTCGCGGAGTGAGGTCGACACTCGACCCGTCGGCGCGGATCACCGACGGCCGCCACCCGAGTAGACGGATCTCGGTCACCGGGGCCCCCGTGCCCGGTCCCCCCGCCCCGCTCGCGAGGAGGGTCTCGGCCAGCCGCACACCGCAGCGGACCAGTGCCGCGGTCTCCGAACTCGAGAATCGCACCGGGTGGGAGACGTCCAGCACGCCGAGGATCCTGCCGCCGGCGTCGCGGACGGGACTGGCCGTGCACGTCCACCCGTGGTGGGCTCGCACGTAGTGTTCGCCCGCGGTGGCATGGGTCAACGTCCCGGTCTCCAACGCGAGGGAGATGCCGTTCGTGCCGATTCCCCGCTCCGACCAGTCCGCTCCCTCGGCGAACGCGATCGCGTCCGCGCGACGGAGCACCTCGGGACTGCCCGATCTCCAGAGCAGGCATCCCCGGGCATCCGTGAGCACAACAAGGTGCCGGCCCGCGACGGACGTGTCGGAGACCGAGGCCACCACGTCGGCGGCGATGTGCCGCAGGGGCGTGCGCCCACGCGCGTCCGCCACCTGCTCACGGGTGAGGACCCGCGTCGGCAGCTCCTGATCCGGCGATATCCCGGCCGCGCCGCTCCGCCTCCACGCCTGCAGTACCCGCGTGTCGAGGTCCGAGGTCGCGCCCCCGGCGAGCGCGATCCCGTGAGCCCGGATGGAGCGCTCGGCGAAGGCCCGGGGGTCGGAGAACCGTAGGGCCGGGTGCAACGACATTGCCACCCCCTGGGGACAAAAGTGTGATCTACGTCATTGCCGAAGCTACACGACACGAAGGAGCGGATATGACCCAGACGACAGTCGTCCCCACCGGGCGAGGTGGGCCGGACGAGACGATCACCGCCTGGCTCGCGGAGTTCGACGATGCCCTCCGGGCGGGGGACTCCGACCGGGCCGCGCAGCTGTTCGAGCCCGAGGGCTACTGGCGCGACTTCGTGGCCTTCACCTGGAACCTCAAGACACTCGAGGGACGCGAGGAGATCCGCCGGATGCTCGACTCCCAGCTCACCGCGGTCTCGCCCTGCGACTGGTCGCTCGACGAACCCGCGAGCGCGTCGGACGGTGTGGTCGAGGCGTGGGTGACCTTCGAGACCGTGGCCGGCCGCGGATGGGCCCACCTCCGACTGCGCGACGGAAAGGCCTGGACCCTCCTGACCACGATGCAGGAGCTCAAAGGCCACGAGGAGAAAAGGCGTCGGACCCGGGAGCAGGGCGTCGAACACGTCATCCGGCGGGGTCGCAAGACCTGGCTCGAACAGAAGCGGGAACGCCAGGAGACGCTCGGCTACACCGAGCAGCCGTACGTGGTGATCATCGGCGGAGGACAGGGCGGGATCGGGCTCGCGGCCCGACTCAAGCGACTGGGCGTGCCGACCCTGGTGATCGAGAAGAACGAGCGGGCCGGCGACTCGTGGCGCAAGCGCTACAAGTCGCTCCACCTCCACGATCCGGTCTGGTACGACCACCTCCCGTACATCCCGTTCCCCGACGACTGGCCCGTGTTCCCCTCGAAGGACAAGGTCGGGGACTGGCTCGAGCACTACACCGCGATCATGGAGCTCGACTACTGGTCCGGCACGCAGTGTCTCAACGCCGACTTCGACGACCGGTCCGGCACCTGGCGTGTCGAGGTGGACCGGCGCGGTGAGAAGGTCGAGCTCCGACCCACCCAGCTGGTGTTCGCCCTCGGCGTCTCGGGTTACCCGAACATCCCTCACGTCGAGGGTGCCGAGTCGTTCGCCGGGGACCAGTGGCACTCCTCCGAGTTCACGGGTGAGGGGGACGTGGAGGGTAAGCGGGCCGTGGTGATCGGCTCGAACAACTCCGCGCACGACATCTGCGCCGCACTGTGGGACCACGGCGCCGAGGTCACCATGGTGCAGCGCTCCTCCACCCACATCGCGAGAAGTGACTCGCTCATGTCTCTCGCGCTCGGACCCCTGTACTCCGAGGAGGCACTCGAGGCCGGCGTGACGACCGAGAAGGCCGACATGCTCTTCGCCTCCTGGCCCTACCGGCTGCTCCCCGGGGTGCAGATCCCCGTCTACGAGCAGATGGCGGAGAAGGACGCCGAGTTCTACGGCAGGCTCCGCGATGCCGGATTCGAGCTGGACTTCGGGGAGGACGGCTCCGGGTTGTTCCTCAAGTACCTCCGTCGCGGATCGGGGTACTACATCGATGTCGGTGCCAGTCAGCTGGTGATCGACGGCGAGGTCGCCTTGGCGCGCGGTCAGGTGACGCGGATCCACTCCGACGGAGTAGAGCTGGACGACGGGAGGATCCTGCCCGCCGACCTCATCGTCTACGCCACCGGCTACGGCTCGATGAACCAGTGGCTGACCGATCTGGTGTCCCAGGACGTGGCCGACCGGGTGGGCAAGGTCTGGGGCTACGGCTCCGACACCACCCGGGATCCCGGGCCCTGGGAGGGGGAGCTGCGCAACATGTGGAAGCCGACGAACGTCGACCAGCTCTGGATCCACGGTGGCAACCTGCACCAGTCACGGCACTACTCCAAGTACCTCGCCCTGCAGCTCAAGGCGAGGATGGAGGGCGTGCCCACCCAGGTGTACGAGGTCCAGCGGGCTCATCACCCCTGCTGACGGCGGGACCGGAAATGCACTGCGGCCCGTGATCGAGGTGTCGATCACGGGCCGCGGTGCGTGTGACGGGAGGTCAGCCGAGGGACAGGCCGTAGCCGCCCGGCTTCGTCGACCGGGGGATCGAGTTGGCCTTCCCGGACGCCGCCGGTGCCTCCGCCTCGGTGGCCGGGGTATCGGCCGCCGGGGTGTCGGTCTTCGCTTCCTCGGTCTCCGATTTCTGATCCGCCGTCTCAGCTGGCGGCTCCTCGGTCTCCGACTTCTCGGCGGGCGACTCCTCGGCCGGTGCGGCCGGGGCCGACGCCTCGGGTGCGCCGGGGGCCTTGGGCGCGCCGGGGGCCTTGGGTGCACCGGGGGCCTTGCCGCCGCCCTTCAGACCCAGCCCGACCGTGGGCTTGGCCGGCGTGGCGGGTTCGGCGTCAGCGGAGGCGTCACCGGCGGGGTGCGCCGATGAGGGCTCGGGCGCCTCGGCCTCGGCAGGAGCCGGGGCCGCCGTCTTCGGTGCCCCGGGTGCCTTGGGTGCGCCGGTTGCGCCGGGAGCCTTGGGCGCCCCCGGGGCCTTGGCGCCGCCGCCGAGGGTGAGACCGCCGGACTTCGGAGCCCCGGTGGTGCCCGGCGCGGACCCCGTGGCGGCCTCCCTGGTCTCCTCGGTGCGCTCGGCGTCCTTGACCGCGGACTGCGCCTCGGTCGCGGACTCACCGCTCGCCTTGGCTCCGCCCGGTGCCTTCGCCCCACCGGGAGCCTTCGCCCCGCCGGGAGCCTTGGGCCCGCCGGGCGCCTTTCCGCCCCCACCGAGCGACAGTCCGCCCGACTTGGGTGCGCCCTGCGAATCGGCGGCCGAGGGGCCGGACTCGGCGGCACTGACGGTGCCCGCGGTGCCGGCCGCAGCCACCTCGGCGCCCTCGCCCTCGTCGATGACCGGGTTGTCCGGGGCCGAGGCGGGCTCGGCGACAGCGGTCTTGGCCTCGGCCGGCGCGGCGGCCTGTGCAGCCGCCTTATCGTCGGCCTCCTTCTCGGCCGCGGTCTTCTCGCGCTTCGGCTGCTCCAGCCACGCGGCTTCACGAGGCTCCGGCAGGCCGCCGTCGCGCGTGACGGACTCCAGCAGCAACTGGGCCACGTCCACGACCTCGACCTGGCCCTCCTGCTCGGTGCCGTCGGTCTGGGCGGTCGCGCCGTCCGAGAGCATGACGCGGCAGAACGGGCAGCCGGTGGCGATCTTGGTGGCCTTGGTCGACAACGCCTCGTCGACACGGTCGATGTTGATGCGCTTGCCGACCGTCTCCTCCATCCACATGCGCGCGCCACCGGCGCCACAGCACATGGAGCGCTGGCCGTGGCGGGGCATCTCCGTGAGTGTCACACCGGAACCGTCCATGAGCTCGCGCGGGGCCTCGTAGACCTTGTTGTGACGGCCGAGGTAGCACGGGTCGTGGTAGGTGACGCCACCATCGATCGGTGCGACCGGCACGAGTCGCTTCTCGCGCACGAGGCGGTTGAGCAGCTGCGTGTGGTGGACGACCTGGTAGTCGCCGCCGAAGTCGCCGTACTCGTTCTTGAGCGCGTTGAGACAGTGGGCACACGTCACGACGACCTTGCGCTGCCCGGTGGGCACCCCGTCGAAGGCGTTGTTCATGGTCTCGATGTTCTGCTCGGCGAGCATCTGGAACAGGAACTCGTTGCCCGCGCGGCGGGCGGAGTCACCGGTACAGGTCTCACCCTGGCCCAGGACGGCGAACTTCACGCCGGCCGTGTGCAGCAGGGTGGCGACGGCCTGGGTGGTCTTCTTGGCGCGGTCCTCGAAGGCTCCGGCACAGCCGACCCAGAACAGGTACTCGGTGTCCGAGAAGTCCTCGATGTCGGAGCCGATGACCGGGATGTCGAAGTCGAGGGACTTCATCCACTCGTCGCGGCCCGCGTTGTTCTGCCCCCAGGGGTTGCCCTTGTTCTCGAGGTTCTTGAACAGGCCGGCGAGCTCGGTGGGGAACTCCGACTCGATGAGCACCTGGTAGCGGCGCATGTCGATGAAGTGGTCCACGTGTTCGATGTCCACCGGGCACTGCTCGACGCAGGCGCCGCAGGTGGTGCAGGACCACAGGGCCTCCGGGTCGATGATGCCGGCGGCCGTCGGGTCGTCGGACACGTCGGCGGTGGTGTGGCCGACCAGGGGGCGCTGGGCCTCCACGCGGGCGGCCTCGGGGATCCTGGCGAGCTTCTTCTCGTCCGGGTTGCCCTCGGCGTCGACGAGTCCCGTCTCCTCACCCATCGTGGTCTTGCCACCGGCGAGCAGATACGGGGCCTTGGCGTGAGCGTGGTCACGCAGCGCCATGATCATCAGCTTGGGGCTGAGCGGCTTGCCGGTGTTCCAGGCGGGGCACTGCTCCTGGCAGCGTCCGCACTCGGTGCAGGTGGAGAAGTCCAGCCAGCCCTTCCACGAGAAGTCCTCGATCGCGCCCGCGCCCAGGACCGGCTCGAAGTCCTCGTCCGCCTCGGTGCGCTCCTCGATCTTCTCCATGGTCAGCGCCTCGCCGTCCATGGTCATGGGCTTGAGTGCGCCGAGCGCGGTGCGACCGTCGGCATCGCGCTTGAAGTAGATGTTGAAGAAGGCCGAGAAGCGGTGCCAGGCGACGCCCCAGGTGATGTTGCGGCCGACGACGTACAGCCAGATCATGCCGGTGAGCAGCTTGATCAGCGCGAAGATGGAGACCATGAGCTCGTTGGCTGGCAGGACCGTGGAGATGGGGCCGGAGACCCAGTCGGTCGACCAGTGGAAGTCCTGGCCTTCGGCGCGGTACAGCGCGAGCTTGCCGGCCTTGACGAAGATCATGCCCAGGCCCTCGAGGAGGACCACGGCCTCCACGAAGTACGCGGCCCGGCGGTCCGAACCGTTGAAGCGGTTGAGGCCCCGACGCTGATTGACCTGGCGGATGATGATCAGCACGGTGATGCCGATGACGGTGCCCAGGCCGAGGAACTCGTCGAGCCCGTGGTACCACGTCTGATCGGACAGCCACGGCCAGCCGCCGCGCGGGTTGAACGTCTGGATGTAGGCCTCGAACCAGACGATCGAGCCGAGCATGAAGCCGATCATGACGAACCAGTGGAAGAAGCCGACCGACCGCTTCCTGGCCATCCTGGTGTGGGCGCCGACCTCGATAATCGTGTTCTTCATCCGTGCGAATACCGGGCCGAATCGGTTGAAGCCGTCCTTCTGCCCGAGCATGATGCTCCGCACCATCTGCGACAGGCCGCCGATGAACGAGGCCCAGGCAAATAGGCTGAGCAGGACACCGATCGTCCCGAGAGTGATGGTCACGCCTGACATGGTTCGCGGCCTTTCGTCGCACTTCTCGACGCACGAGCACCTGACGACCCCTGGGGTGCCCGCCGACGGTCTTGTCGTTAAAGGTAAGCCACGCGGGCCCCGTTCACCGAGTTGAGGTCGCCCTAAGTGGAGCGCACTCGACTCGTGGAACGGGGCCCGCGAGGTTGGTGACGTCAGTTGGTACGCAGTGTCAGACCGGGATGGGCGGCCATGACGTCGGCGATCGGGACCGCCGACAGGCGCGGGACGTACCCGTTCTCCCTGGCCACCGCGTCCGCGTTGGCGCAGGTCCCGGTCTCGGCGACGTTGGATGCGCTGGAGATCCCCAGCGCCTTGTCGCCTGAGAACACGACGCCGCCGCTGTCGCCGGGGAGGGCGCAGAGGTCGACCGTGAACGCGTTGGCGATGGTTCGGGACCCGGCCACGTCGATCGTCGCGCCGACCTCGGACACGGTGCCGCAGGAGAAACCGGTCCGGAATCCGGTCTTGCAGGCCTTCTGGCCGACGACGGGCTCGGCGCTCCCGGTGATCGCCTGGGTGGTATCGGGACCGGCGCCGACGAGGTTGGTGCGGAAGCGGTCTGAGAATTCCGGGTCGACGGCCACGAGCGCCGTGTCGATCCCCTCCCGCTGGGTCCGGGTCATGGTGCCGAACTCCTCGCCGTCGGCGAGTGCGGCGCGGGTGCCGTCCGCGCCGGCGCAGTGCGCGGCGGTGATGACGACGGGCGAGCCGTCGAGCTCACCGTTGAATCCGGTCGAGCACTCGAGGATCCCTCCCGGGACGGCGACGGAGTAGGCGGTGCCCCCGGCGATGGGGCCGGTGGGGGCGGGACCGTCGGCACGTGTCTGATTCTGGGGGACCGGCGTGACGGGGTCGGACATCGTCTGGCTCATCCCGTCGATGATCGAGCCGGTGCCGGGCGTCAGTCCGGCGAGCAGCTCGACGACGGTGCGCATCGGGCCCTCGGGGATCACACCGGTCTGGTTGAGCAGGGCGAGACTGCCGAGCGATCCGGAGTCGCCACCGGCGGGCGTCTGGCCCGGTGTGCCCGCGCGGGTGGTGGCGGGCTGGAGCCCGGCCGTGTTCGGCGCGCCGTCGGACTGGGTCCCACCGTCCTCGCTGCCGAAGGGCGCGGTGTCCCATGCGGGGTCGGGTGCCTCGGTCATGTCGATCTCGGCGAGGTCCTTCAGTCGCGCGGTGAGGTTGCCCAGCTGGGCGGCCTCTCCGCCGCGGGTGGACACGACGACGGTGTTGCGAGTGGGGTCGACCCGCACCCCGGTGACCAGTGCCCGGAGGTCCTCGGGGAGGTCCGTGACGATCTTGCTCACCTGCCGCTCACGGGCCGAGAGCTCCTCGGTGGTCAGCGCGACGTCCTGCACGGTGAACCCCGCGTCGGTGGCCTCGGCGCGCAGCAGATCGCCCGCCTCCCCGGCGACCACGCCCACCAGGCCGGTGCCCTCCTCGTCCAACCACACGCCGCCGAAGGAGTCGCGGAACGCCTTCTCCCAGCGAGGCCGGGATTCGGCGAGGCGCTCGCCGATACCGGCCTGGTCCAGGAACTGCTCGGGGGTCAGCCCCAGGTCCCGGCGAAGGGCCTCGACCAGCGAGGTCAACTGGGACCCCAGGGCGGAGTCGAGGGTGGGTAGCACCTGCGAGTCCGCCGGTGCGGGGGCGGCGGGCGCAGGGGAGGGGGCGGCGCCGGCGGGGGCCGCTGTGACGACCAGGGCCGCGGCGGCGGTGAGGGCGGCGAGTCTCGTGGTGGTGCGCATGGTGGCCTTCCGTGATGCACGGTGGACGACTTCAGGTCGCCCAGTTGAGGCCAAGATTACGAAGATGTGATTACTGAGTCCAGTGCGACACGTGTGATTAGTGGGATTGATGTGTCAGGCGGCGCCCACCTGGAGGCCCGGGAAGCGCGACGAGATCGCCCCGACGGTCACCCCGACCATCGTCGGGACCGTTCCGCGGAGCGCGAGGTCGGTCCGGGCCGCCTCGCAGTTGGGGTAGGGCTGGTCGTACCTGTCGAAGGCGTTGGACAGGCTGGTCACGGCGACCGCACGGGTCGCGGAGAACACCACCCCTCCGCTGTCGCCCGCGATCGCGCACAGGTTGATCGTGACGTTCCTGACCCCACCCGGTGTCGCCGAGTCGACGCCGGACACCGACCCGCAAGTGTGACCCGTCCGTTGGCCGTACTTGCACAGGATCTGCCCCCTGACCGGGGACTGCGTGCCGGACAGGGCGATGGGCAGCGCGTTCTCGCCGAGGACGTGGGAGTTCCGGAATCGCGGGCGGACCTCGGGGTCGACGGTGATCAGCGCCGCGTCCATGCCCTCGTCGGCCTCGGCGGAGGTGAAGGCTCCGAGTCTCGGCGACCTGCTGTCCTCAGAGACAGTGCCGGGGCGGAACACCGACTGGCCCGTCGTCTGGTCGGTGAAGGAACTGCAGTGGGCCACGGTGATGTTGACGACCCGTCCGTCACGTATCCCGTTGAAACCCAGGGAACACCAGTTGGCGACGGTGCGGGAGGGGGACAGGACGTACATGCGGGTCCCGCCCACCATGGAGTTCGACAACAGGGTGCCCGGGTCCGGGTTCGGGGGGTCCGGCGCGTCGAGGATGGCCGCTCCCGACCCGAGCGACCCCTGGGCGGGTCGCAGGCCTGCGGCGCGCACGCCCGCCCCGAGGTCGGCGGGGGGCGCGGGAGCGGTAGCCGAGTCCTCCACCACCACGGTGACGTCGCCCGTGGAGGGGTCGACCTCGATCGCGCTCACGCCGTCCCGCTGGCCCGGGGGAAGGGAGTCCGCCCAGTCCTGTGCCCGCTCCGCGGTCTCGTCCAGTTGCCGGGCCGGGGCGGGAGCGGAGGACACCGAGAACCCCCGGGACCGCGCGTCCGCGATCAACATCTCCGAGCGCTCGGAGTCCCGGACCACCGCCACCTGACCGGTCGCTCCGACGATCTGCACGCCCGCGAAGGCCTCGGGGAACCGGGCGGTGTAGTCGTCCGAGGCGTCGGCCAGGCGGTCGGCCAGGACGGATTGGGACCGGAATGCCGCCGGGGTGGCGCCGACCTCCGCGAGTGCGTCCTCGAGGGTCTCGTGACCAATTACACTCTGGGCGCGCGAGTCGTCCACTGCCGGGACCCCGTCGCGTGGCTGTGTCTGGTCGAGGGGCTGTGCCTGGGCGGCGACCGGGGTCGCGATCACGAGCACGGCGAGCATGGCGCCGAGCGTCGATCGGCGGCGGGGGTGGTGTCGCATGGGGGCCACTGTTCTTCTGGGGGCGGGGTGGGGCCGGCCGGGCCGGTGAACGTCGATCGTAGGACCGCGGTGGCGTCGGCGGGCAGTTTCGGCCCGGGCAGTACAGCGCGCGTTCCCGGCGTGACCTGACTCGGTGACCAGTTCGGTCAGCGGTTAGGCTGCGGCTCGGCGGCGACGCCGTTCCAGCCGTGGCACGGGCCTACTCGGGGTTCGGCACCGGGTGTGCGCCCGAGGCGGGTGGCCCACGCCGCGTGCCCCTCAGGCCGCATCCCCTACACCGCATCCCGAACCGCATCCCGAACCGCATCCCGAACCGCAGCCCCTACACCGGAGGTCCCATGTCCGACGCCGACGCCGACGCCGCACTGCACGACGCGCTCGAGTCCGTGGTGGCCCGAAACCCCGGGCAGAAACTCTTCCGGCAGGCCGTGCACGAGGTGCTCGAGTCCCTCGCCCCCGTGGTCCGGCAGCATCCGGAGTACGTCGAGGGAGGGATCCTCACGCGGATCGTCGAGCCCGAACGCGTGGTGTCCTTCCGCGTGCCGTGGGTGGACGACTCGGGAGCGATCCGGGTCCAGCGCGGTTTCCGGGTCCAGTTCAGTTCGGACCTGGGGCCGTACAAGGGTGGCCTGCGGTTCCACCGGTCCGTCGACGAGGACACCCTGAAGTTCCTCGGGTTCGAGCAGGTCTTCAAGAACGCCCTCACCGGCCTGGGGCTGGGCGGCGGCAAGGGCGGCTCGGACTTCGACCCCCACGGCCGGAGTGACGGCGAGGTCATGCGTTTCTGTCAGTCGTTCATGGCCGAACTCGCCCATCACATCGGGGCGGATCTGGACGTCCCGGCCGGGGACATCGGCGTGGGCGCCCGCGAGATCGGCTACCTGTACGGCCAATACCGCAAGGTGACCGGCCGGAACGAGGCGGGAGTGATCACCGGCAAGTCGGTCGTCTACGGGGGGTCCTGGGCCAGGACCGAGGCCACCGGGTACGGGCTCGTCTACTACGTCCGCGAGATGCTGCGCGAGACCGACTTCGGGCTCGACGGGGCGCGGGTGGTCGTGTCCGGTTCCGGCAACGTCGCCCAGTACGCGGCGAGGAAGGCCACGCAGCTGGGAGCCACGGTCGTGGCCTGTTCGGACAGCTCCGGCTACGTGGTCGACGAGAAGGGCCTCGACCTGGACCTGCTCGCCGACGTCAAGGACGTCCGGCGGGAGAGGCTCTCGGTCTATGCGCAGGAGCGGGGCGACTGCGAGTTCGTCGAGGGGCGCCCGGTATGGGAGGTGACGTGCGACATCGCTCTCCCCTGCGCGACCCAGAACGAACTCGACGGCGACGCCGCGCGGACACTGGCCGCGAACGGGTGCCGGCTCGTGGCCGAGGGCGCCAACATGCCCTGCACCGAAGAGGCCGTCGAGGTGATCCACGACAAGGGCATCCTGTTCGGCCCCGCCAAGGCCGCGAACGCAGGCGGTGTCGCAACCAGTGGACTCGAGATGCGACAGAACGCGGGCCGACTGCAGTGGGATTTCGAGCGCGTCGATTCGGAACTCGACCGCATCATGACCAACATCCACGCCACCACGGCCGCCACCGCCGAGGAGTACGGGATGCCCGGTGACCTGGCCGCCGGGGCGAACATCGCCGGCTTCCGCCGGGTCGCGGACGCGATGCTCGCGCAGGGCGTCATCTAGCACCCGTCCATTCCCCCGTCGGGAAGACCGTTCCGCACGCATCGCCCGAGAGGCAGGTGTGCGGAACGCTCTTGTCGTTGAGGATGCGTGCGGGCGTGCGGGGCGTGCGGGCGTGCGGGGCGTGCGGGCGGGCAGGCGCATGGAGGGGCTTCACGGCAGCTTGAGTCGGGTGGGCGCAGTTTTTGGCGTGATCTGAGTCATAATGGGAATCGATCCGCCCGGTCGGTAGTTGTACGAGGCGTCAAACCTCAGCGAGCCAGACTCAACTTAGGTTGACGGCATCCGCTCCGACAGGCAGTGTGGTGTCACTGATCCGAGTCTTGAGCCGGGTCTGCTTAACAACGGTATTTCGGTCCACCCCCGTCCGCGGTCGAGTACGCGGAGAGAAGGAGAACATCATGGGACGTGCAGTCGGCATCGACCTCGGCACCACCAATTCCTGCGTCGCCGTCCTCGAGGGCGGCGAGGCCAACGTGATCGCCAACGCCGAGGGGTCGCGCACGACCCCGTCGGTCGTGGCGTTCGCCAAGAACGGCGAGGTCCTCGTGGGCCAGCCCGCGAAGAACCAGGCGGTCACCAACGTCGACCGCACCATCCGCTCGGTCAAGCGCCACATCGGCACGGACTGGAAGTCGGCCTCGATCGACGACAAGAACTACACCCCGCAGGAGATCAGCGCGCGCACGCTGCAGAAGCTCAAGCGCGACGCCGAGTCCTACCTGGGTGAGGACGTGACGGACGCGGTCATCACCGTGCCCGCGTACTTCAACGACGCCCAGCGACAGGCCACCAAGGACGCCGGCCAGATCGCCGGCCTCAACGTCCTGCGCATCGTCAACGAGCCCACCGCGGCCGCGCTGGCCTACGGACTGGACAAGGGCGACAAGGAGCAGACCATCCTGGTCTTCGACCTCGGTGGCGGCACCTTCGACGTCTCCCTGCTCGACATCGGCGACGGCGTCGTCGAGGTCCGTGCGACCTCCGGCGACAACCACCTCGGCGGCGACGACTGGGACCAGCGGATCGTCGACTGGCTGGTCGACAAGTTCAAGGCCCAGAACGGCATCGACCTCACCAAGGACAAGATGGCGCTCCAGCGCCTGCGTGAGGCCGCCGAGAAGGCGAAGATCGAGCTGTCCAGCGGACAGTCCACCTCGATCAACCTGCCCTACATCACGGTCGACGCGGAGAAGAACCCGCTCTTCCTCGACGAGACGCTGACGCGCTCGGAGTTCCAGAAGATCACCCAGGACCTGCTCGACCGCTGCCGTCAGCCGTTCCAGGCCGTCATCAAGGACGCCGGGATCTCGATCTCGTCGATCGACCACGTGGTCCTGGTCGGCGGTTCGACCCGTATGCCGGCCGTGACCGACCTGGTCAAGGAGCTCACCGGGGGCAAGGAGCCCAACAAGGGCGTCAACCCGGACGAGGTCGTGGCCGTCGGTGCCGCGCTGCAGGCCGGCGTGCTCCGCGGCGAGGTCAAGGACGTGCTCCTGCTCGACGTGACCCCGCTGTCGCTGGGCATCGAGACCAAGGGTGGCGTGATGACCAAGCTCATCGAGCGCAACACCACGATCCCCACCAAGCGGTCCGAGACCTTCACCACGGCGGACGACAACCAGCCGTCGGTGCAGATCCAGGTGTTCCAGGGTGAGCGCGAGATGGCGGCTCAGAACAAGCTGCTCGGCTCGTTCGAGCTCGCCGGTATCGCCCCCGCGCCGCGCGGGGTGCCGCAGATCGAGGTCACCTTCGACATCGACGCCAACGGCATCGTTCACGTGACGGCCAAGGACAAGGGCACCGGCAAGGAGAACACGATCATCATCCAGGACGGCTCGGGCCTGTCCAAGGAGGAGATCGACCAGATGATCAAGGACGCCGAGGCCCACGCGGAGGAGGACCACAAGCGCCGCGAGGAGGCCGACGCCCGCAACCAGGCCGAGTCCACCATCTACCAGACGGAGAAGTTCGTCTCGGAGAACGAGGACAAGGTCCCTGCGGACAAGAAGGAGTCCCTCCAGGCCGCGATCGACGAGGCCAAGTCCGCCCTCGAGGGTTCGGACGTCGACGCCATCAAGGCCGCCGTGGAGAAGGTCAACACCGAGGCCCAGGCCGTCGGCCAGGCCATCTACGAGGCCGCCGCGGCCGAGGGCGCCGAGGCCGGAGACCCCGGTTCCACGGGCTCGGCTGACGACGACGTCGTCGACGCAGAGGTCGTGGACGAGGACGAGCCGAAGGAGGGCGACAAGTGACGGAGGTGACCGGAGTACCCGATCCCGGCGACCCGGAAGCCACCGACGAGGAGGCCGTGGACGAGAAGTACGTCCAGGACGCCCCCGTCGCCCCCGAGGCCGAGATCGTGGCCGAAGGCGCGGCCGACGTGGCTCCCGATGAGGTCGAGGCCGCGGCAGAAGATGACGAGACAGTCAGGGGTGAGTTCCAGTGACCACGCCACACGCTGACGGTCCGGAGACGGACAAGGCCGCCTGGGCCGGTGGTGACGCCGAGGACGTGGCCGCCGCCCGGGCGGTGGACGAGGAGTCCGGCGCCGCACCCTCGGAGGCGGTGGAAGGGGAGATCGTCGAGGACGATCCCGCCCCGTCCGCCGATGGCGCCACCGACGGTGGCGCCGGTGAGCCGTCGTCGGAGGACCCCTCGGCCGCGCTGCAGGCCCAGCTCGACGAGCGGACGGCGGACCTGCAGCGCGTGTCGGCGGAGTTCGCCAATTACCGCCGCCGCGTCGAGCGGGACCGCCAGGCCATCATCGACACGGCCAAGGGGTCGGTTCTCACCGAACTGCTGACGATCGTCGACGACCTGGAGCGGGCACGGGCGCACGGAGACCTGGAGGAGGGGCCGCTCAAGGCCTTCGCCGACAGGATCCACTCCGTCCTGGCCTCCCAGGGGGTCGAGCCCTTCGGCGAGGAGGGCGACCCGTTCGATCCGTCGGTGCACGAGGCCGTCCAGGACGAGTCGGAGGGTTCCGAGCCCGTGTTGGGCACGATCCTGCGCAAGGGCTACCGCCACGGCGAGCGGACACTGCGCTCGGCGATGGTCACCGTCCGCTGACCTGTTCCGCCCCACCGCCGGTGTGTGGTCACCTGCACACCGGCGGCCGGGGTGGGAAAATGAGTGTTCGAGAATCGTAGGACCCGATCGAGGAAGGAGGCGTCTGGTGAGTCAGCGCGAATGGGTCGAGAAGGACTACTACGCCGAGCTGGGCGTCTCCAAGAACGCCACGGCGGACGAGATCCGCAAGGCGTACCGCAAGCTCGCGAGCGACAACCACCCGGACAAGAACCCGGGGAATGCGGCGGCCGAGGAGAAGTTCAAGCGGGTCGGCGAGGCCAACAGCGTCATCGGTGACCCCGCCAAACGTAAGGAGTACGACGAGTTCCGGGCGCAGGTCTCCTCCGGAGGGTTCGGTGGCTTCGCACCCCCGGGGGGCGGCAGGTTCACCACGAGCGGCGGCGACTTCGACATCGGCGACCTCTTCGGAGGTGCGGCCGGGGCCGGCGGCGCCGGGGGATCCGGGGGATTCTCCGACCTCTTCGGCGGGCTGTTCACCCAGGGCCGCGGCGGCGGCGCCCCCGGCGCGGGTCGCGGCCGGGCCCAGCGGCCGCAGGGCGGGCAGGACGTCGAGACCTCTCTCACCCTGTCGTTCCGCGAGGCGGCGTTGGGCGAGACCGTGCAGATCAGGCTCTCGTCCGCCTCGCCCTGCCTGACCTGTCACGGCAGCGGCGCGCGACCGGGGACCAGCCCCAAGGTGTGCAGCACCTGTCACGGGGCCGGGGTCACCCAGCGCTCACAGGGCGCGTTCGGTTTCGCCGAACCCTGCACGGACTGCGGCGGCACCGGATCCAAGATCGACGACCCGTGCCCGGACTGTGCGGGCAGCGGCGTCACCGACCGTGCCCGTACGATCAACGTCAAGGTGCCCGCCGGGGTCCAGGACGGACAACGCATCCGGCTCTCCGGCCAGGGCGAGGCTGGCTTCCGCGGCGCCCCGTCGGGCGACCTGTACGTCACTGTCACCGTGTCGAAGGACCCCGTGTTCGATCGCGACGGCGCGGACCTGCTCGTGGAGCTACCGGTCTCCTATCCCGAGCTCGTCCGGGGCGCCCAGGTGTCGGTGCCCACGCTCACCGGACGGGTGACGGTCAAGGTCCCGGCCGGGTCCCGCGACGGGCAGATCCTGCGGGTCCGCGGGCGAGGAATCGCACGCAAGTCCGGGACCGGTGACCTCAAGGTCACCCTCCGGGTGGCCACCCCGCCCGCCGGGATGGCCGAGGCCGAGCTCGCCGCCTATGACGAGGCGTTGCGGGCGGCCGGCTTCGATCCGCGGTCTGGCTGGGCCGGGTCGGCATGAGCCCCCGGCGGGACGTGGGAGACCTGGCTCCCGACGACAGCGTCCTGGTGATCTCCGTGGCCGCCGAGCTGTCGGGCCTGCACGCCCAGACCCTGCGCACCTACGACCGGCTGGGCATCGTCACGCCCGAACGCACCAGCGGTGGCGGTCGGCGCTACTCCCTGCGCGACGTGGCGATGCTGCGCGAGGTCCAGCGGCTCAGCCAGGACGAGGGCGTCAACCTCGCCGGCATCAAACGCATCATCGAACTCACCAACGAGGTCGACGCCCTCCAGTCCCGGGTCCGCGAGCTGGCCGACGAACTCGCGGAGCTCCGCTCCGGCTCGGCCCGGGGGCGCGTCGGCGGTGAGTTGGTGCACGTGCCGCGCTCGACCTCGGTCGTGGTCTGGCGCCCTCGCCACCAGCGCGGGGACCACTGACGTCGCGATCCTGTGGATGATGAACGAATTGTCCTAGGATAGGCTTACCTCTTACAGTGGTCCGGTGACGATCGAGCAGGTAGGCCACACCGGGCGGGTGGGTGGACTCGCGGGACCTCTCGCCGCCCGAGGCCGCGCGGTGGCCGTGATCAGCGACGAGACCACCCTCACCTACACCGATCTCGCCCTCCGGGTCTGCGCCCGGGCGGCCGAGTACCCGTCGGTCGCCACGGGACGTCGGATGATCGGCCTGATCGGGGGCAACACCACCGACTTCCTCATCGACTATCTCGCCGCGCACGAGGCGGGTCATGCCGTCCTGCTCCTGCCACCGGAGAGCGCGGCCACGCGGGCTCTCGTCGAGTCGTGGACCCCGGACGTCCTCGCGGGCGCGGGACAGGCGATCCCGGCCTCCGCGCACCACACCCCGCCGCGGCACGACCTGCACCCGGACCTGGCTCTGCTGCTCAGCACCTCGGGGTCCACCGGGTCGCCCAAACTCGTCCGGCAGTCGCGCCGGGCCGTGCTGTCGAATGCCGCGGCGATCGCCGAGTACCTCCGCATCGTGCCCGCCGACCGCGCCATCACCACCCTCCCGCCGCACTACTGTTACGGGCTGTCGGTGATCCACAGCCACCTGCTCGCGGGCGCCTCGGTGGTGCTCAACGAGGACTCCGTGGCGAGCCACGAGTTCTGGGAACGGGCGGGCGCCCACGGCGTGACGACCTTCGCCGCCGTCCCCCACACCGTCGAGTTGCTCGAGCGGGTGGGTCTGGACCGGCTGGACCACCTCACCCGCCTGCGCTACCTCACCCAGGCCGGCGGTCGACTGGCACCGGAGAAGGTGCGCACCCTCGCCGAGCGGCTCGAGGCCAGGGGCGCCGAGCTCGTGGTGATGTACGGCCAGACCGAGGCCACCGCCCGAATGGGCTACCTCCCCCCGCAGCTCGCCCGCAGCCGCGCCGGGGCGATCGGCGTCGCGATCCCCGGTGGTGCCTTCCGCGTGGACCGGCCGCACGGTACCGATCCCGATGCCCCCGGAGAACTGGTCTACACCGGCCCCAACGTGATGATGGGCTACGCCCGCGAGTCGGCCGACCTGTCCCGCGGTCCCGAGTTGACGGAGCTACGGACCGGGGACCTCGCGCGGATCGCCCCGGACGCCCTGGTGGAGATCGTCGGCCGCATGGGGCGCGAGGCCAAGATCTTCGGCCACCGGATCGACCTCGGGCGGGTCGAGGCCGCTCTGGCCGACCGCGGCCTGGACGCCTGGTGTGTCGGCGAACCCGATCGACTTGTGGTGGTGACCCGGCAGGACACGCCCGCGCAGGACGCGGTCTCGGTGGCTGCCGCCTCCTCGGGGTTGCCCGCCTCCGCGATCGAGGTCCTGGTGGTGGACGAGCCGCCGCGGACCCCGGCGGGGAAGATCGACCAACCGGCTCTGCGCGAGCTCGTCGCCGGCAGGGGGCGCACCGCCCCCGCAGACGAGCACGGGACTCCCGGTGAACTCATCGCGCACGCCCTCGGGCTGGACCCCGGCGGGATCGACCCCGACGCGACCTTCGTCGACCTCGGCGGGGACTCGCTGACCTACGTCGTGCTGTCCACGCGACTCGAGGACCGGGTGCCGGGTCTGCCCCGCGACTGGCACCTGCGTCCGGGCGGAGAGCTCGACGAGCTGGCCCGCGTCTGCGTTCCCGCGCCCGCCCGGTGGTGGGCGCCGTGGCGCGCGTGGGCGCGGGTGGACACGTCGATCGTCCTGCGCGCGCTGTTCATCCTCGCGATCGTCGGGTCCCACACGCGGGCCATCGCGATCATCGGCGGCGCCCACGTCCTGGTGGCGCTGGCGGGGTACTCGCTGGCCAGGTTCCGCCTCCACGCCACTGGCGCCCGCGACCGCGCCGTCGGGGTCCTGCGCACCGCCGGCCGCATCGCGGTGCCCGCGATGCTGTGGCTCCTGATCGTCACCCCGTTGACCAGCCGTTACCACTGGTATTCGCCGTTGTTGGCCACCAACCTGTTCGGGCCCCGCTCGTGGTGGGAGGACCGCTGGTGGAACCCGTGGCAGATGTGGTTCATCGAGGCGGTGGTCTACGGGCTCCTGCTCGTGGCCGCCCTCATGGCCGTCCCTTCGGTGAGTCGTCTCGACCGCCGGTGGCCGCTCGCGCTCCCGGCCGCGTTCATCGCCGCCGGGCTCACCGTGCGGTTCGGGCTGATCGACCTCGGCGGCGGCCCGCAGGTCTGGTACTCGGCGCCGGCCGTGCTGTGGCTCTTCGGCCTGGGCTGGGCGATCGCCCGCTGCGCCGCCCCCGGCCGCACGGACTCTCCTACCCGCACGGTCTCTCCCTCCCGCGCGCTGTGGCTGCGCCTCGCATGCTCGGCCGTCGCCGTGCTGTGCGTTCCGGGGTGGTTCGGTGACACGGGGCGCGAGGTCGTCATCGTGCTCGGTCTGCTCGCGTTGATCTGGATCCCGTCGGTCCGGCTGCCGCGCCCGGTCGTCCGGGTGCTCACCCCGCTCGCCGCGGCCTCGCTGTTCATCTACCTCACCCACTTCCTCGTCTACCCGCCGATCCGCGACGCCGGCCACGTGTGGCTGTCCTTCGCGGCGTCGGTGGTCGTGGGGCTGCTCGTGTGGGCGCTGTGGGAGCGGGGTGCCCGCGCGGTGCGGAGGTCCGCACCGCAGGCCGCCCGAGCGCTGCGGCGCGGGTAGCGTCGGGGGCGAGCACCCGGCCGCCAGCCCGCCCGACCCCGAGAGCCCCAGGAGGAGCGCCGTGCGCATCGCTGCAGCCCAGATCCTGTCCGGTCGCGACCCCTCGGACAATCTCCGCATGGTCCGCGAATCCGCGGCGGAGGCCGCGACCCGGGGGGCCCGGATCGTGGTGCTGCCCGAGGCCACGATGCGGGCCTTCGGGGCGGGCCGGCTCGACGAGGTCGCGGAGCCCCTCGAGGGCCCCTGGGCGAGCGAGGTCGCCGCGATCGCCCGCGAGTACGGGGTCGTCGTCGTCGTCGGGATGTTCACGCCCGGCCAGGGCGGCCGGGTCCGCAACACACTCCTGGTGACCGGACCGGCCGGGGGCGACGCCGCGGGCGGCCCCGACCGCGACCTCCACCTGGGTTACGACAAGATCCACCTGTTCGACGCGTTCGGGTTCGCCGAGTCCGACACGGTCGAACCCGGCGACAGCACCCGCGTGGTGACCGTCGACGGCGTGGGGATCGGCCTGAGCGTCTGCTACGACATCCGCTTCCCCGGCCAGTACCGGGCACTCGCCGCCGAGGGGGCGCGCGTGACGATCTGCGCCGCGTCGTGGGGACCGGGCCCCGGGAAGGTGGACCAGTGGCGGCTACTGGCCCGCGCCCGCGCGCTCGACGCCACCACGTTCCTGGTCGCCGTGGGTCAGGCCGACCCCGAGGCGGAGGGAGTGGAGGTCAGGCGCGGCGCCCCGACCGGCGTCGGGCACTCCGTGCTCGTGGGGCCGGACGGGACCGTGCGCGAGGAGGCGGGCCCCGGAGCGGAACTGGTGGTGTTCGAGATCAACGACGACGAGGTGGCCGTCATCCGGGAGAAGATCCCCGTCCTCGCGAACGGCAGGATCACCGAGGAGTCGGCCGCCGAGGAATCGGCCCCCGAGGAGTCGGTCGCGGAGGAGTCGGCCGCGGAGGTCGTGCGGTGACCGGGCCGCGCGACGGCGGTGAGGGTGGCGGCGGCGAGGTGGACCCTCCCACCGAACCGAACGTGCCCGCGGACCCGCCCACCGAACCGACCCGCTCGGTCGATCCGCCGACCGAGAATCTCCCGCCGATCGAGGGCGAGGGCACCGGGACCGCGTGGTCGCAGTACCCCGACGGGTCCGCCGCAGCGGGGGCGACCGGCGCCTACCCGACCAGCGCCTACCCGACCAGTGCTTACCCGGCCGGCGCTCACCCGGCCGGTGACCTGCCGTCACAACCCCACGTGCCTCCGCCCGGGGATGTCCCGCCCCCGGGCGACGCCGGCAACGGTGGCGACGGCTGGGACGGCGACGGACCCGGCGGCGGTCAGACCCCGTGGATCGTCGTGGCGATCCTGCTCGCGGTGGCACTGGTCGCGGGGTTGATCGTGTGGCTGGTCACGGCGGGGGGCGGCGACCGCGAACCTGTGGCCACACCCACGACCACCACCGAGACCACGACCTCGACGTCCCGCACCACCCCTCGTCCCACCACGCCCACCACGACCGGCCCGCCCGGGGTCGCCGAGCGTTGTTCCCCCGAGTTCGTGGCCGGGGAGCTGGGCGACGGAACAACCGTGCGTGAGTGCGACGGGCGGTTTCTGCTGATCAGTGGCCGGGACGGCGATCTCGAGCTGCTCTCGTGGCGTGAGGACTCCTGGGTCTTCCTGGCGGAGCCGTCGTCCGACGTGTGCCGCGAGCAATTGGAGCAACTGGGTGTACCGGACCGGTTCCGGCGCGTGTTCCAGCCCTGCGCGGCGCCCACCACCAGCCCGACAAGCCCGACCAGTCCGACCACGCCGGCGACCACGCCCAGCCCGACCACCCCGGCGAGCCCGACTCCGCCCATCGCCCCGACCCAAGGCACCGCAACGCCAGCGGGGCCGGGAGGCGGCGGGGTCGGCGAAGGCGCGGCCGCGGGTGACGACGCCGCGGGGGGGAGCACTCCCGCGGACGCCGACGACGGCCGCGCCGTCGGGGATGCAGAGGAGGCCTGACCCGGCCCGCCCGGGAGCGCCCGTCGGGTCAGGGCCGGTCGAAGCTGATGTTCTCCCGTGGGGTGCCGACCGCGACCATCCCGCGGACGGTGGCGCGGAGCATCTCAGGTGACCCGGCCAGCAGCACCTGCCGGTCCGCCCACGACCCCCAGCCGGTCACCACGTCCACCAGTGTCCCGGTCTGTCGGCGGTGCAGGGTGCGGGGCAGTTCCTGCCGCGCGCCGGCCCACCACGGGTCGGTGTCCTCCTCGGAGACCGGTTGAATGGTGAGCCACGGTGCGGTGGCGGCCAGGTCGACGAGGGTGGGCAGGTCGTAGAGGTCGCCCGGATGACGCGCGCCGTAGAACAGGTGCACGCGCGGGTTGGCACCGTGACGCATCATGTCCATCAGCAGGCAGCGCAGCGGGGCGATCCCGGTGCCGCCGGCGATCATCAGCACGTCCCGGACGGGTTCGGTGCGGTCCACCTCGAGCAGCCCGAGCGGCCGCGCCAGCACCCACCGGTCGCCCACCCCGACACCCCGGACCAGGGACCCGCTGAGGGCGCCGCCGGGGACGTCGCGGACGTGGAACTCGATCTGGCCCGCCGGATTCGCCGGCATCGCCGGACTGAACCGGCGCCACACGCCCGGGGTGTACGGGGTCAGGACGCTGAGGTGCTGGCCGGGGTGGTAGTCCACCATCACGTCGGAGATCAACCGGACCACCACGACGTCGCGGGTCGGCCGGAGAACCTCCACGACGGTGGCGCCGACCCTCGCCGGCCCGTGCCCGGCCGCCGCGCCCTCCCGGAGCGCGGTCGTCAGCACCCGGTACACCGTGCCCAACGTGGTGGACAGCCGGTCGTCCCAACCGGGGCCCGCCAGGTGGCGGAGAGTGCTGGTGAGGGCCTCGCCGAAGCGCTGGTGGTGGCGGGTGGAGAGTTCGAGTTTGCGGTGGTCGGCGCCGAGGTGGCGGGCGAACTCCACCACCTGGGCGACCTCGGCCTCATCCCCGCGGGCGTTCTCGACTGTCTCGAGCGCCCAGGACATGGCGCGCACGAACTCGCCGAGCACCCCCGAGGCGTCGCGGGGGAACAGTTCGCGGAAATCCGGGTCCGCCTCCCGCAGGGCGCGGGCGAACAGGTCGGTGAACCGCGGGTCGGTGACGAGGTCGCGCAGCGCCAGGAGCGGAGGGGTGGCCGTCGACACCGGGACGGGGTCGGGGAGCGGTGCCTCGACCGGGTCGTCGGCGCGGTCGAGGTACGGCGACAGGTCGATGTCCGACACGAGGCGCTCGACGTCCGAGGGTCGGGAGAAGTCGTCTGTGGTTCGGGAGAGGGCGTCGTCGGCGTTCTCCCCTGGGATTCTGACCACCCCCGCGCCTCCTCCCTGCCGTCGGTGTCCGCCGGTGCCCCAGGATAGCGGCCGGCGCCGGCCCCGGCGGTCAGGAGAACACGGGAAGCGGGTTCCCGGGTGCGGGGAGCGGGACCGGGTTGCCGTTCCAGTTCTGCGGCGCCACGCCGATCCTCATGCGCTGGGGGTGGTACCCGACGGGGATCCGGGCCACCTCCTCGCCGGTCTCGAAGGACAGCACGCTCACCGTGTTGCTCTTGGCCCAGGACACGAAGCAGTGCTCCCCGGTGAGGTCGGTCGTCACCCAGTAGGACTTGAGACCGGTCGAGACCAACGGACCGTGCTGCAGGGTCTCCCGGTCGACGACGGTGGCGTAGTCGCTCATCGTGCCCGCGACGCAGATCTGGGTGCCCTGGGGGTTCATGGAGATCCCGTGGTGTCCGGAGTCCAACAGGTGGGCCTCGCGGGGCACGTCGCCGGCGGGGGTGACGGGCAGGTCCACGATTCGCGTGATCGTGTCCGCCTTGATGTCGTACTCGATGAACCCGTGGAAGAACGACACCTGGAAGTACATGAAGCGGTAGTCGGGGGAGAAGGTCATCGGACGCACCCCGATGCTCAGCTCGGGTCGGCCGGCCTCGGCGAGCCGGGCGCGCAGGTCGACGCGCCTGATGATCTGCAGCGTCTCGGCGTCGACGAACTGCAGCACCCGCTCGCCCTTGGTGGCGTCGGCCCACGGCTGGTCGAGCGGCGTCCAGACGTTGCCGATGGACTCGTTGACGATCTGGGTGCCGCCCTTGATGTAGGCGTTCTCGTGCGCGTTGTCGCCCGAGGGGAAGCTGCCGATCTCCCGGCCGGTGGCGGTGTCGAGGACGTGGACCAACTTGGCGGTCGACGCACTCACCGCGACCTGCGATCCGTCGGGGCTCACCGCCATGTGGTCGGAACGGAACCCCTGGACGGGGAACCGCCACGCGATCTCGCCCGTCACGATGTCGATCGAGACCACGTCGGCGAAGCTGGGCCGCGACACGATGAGGTTCCGGCCGTCCTTGGTCGAGTACATGTCGTCGACGTATTGGTCGTGGCCCTCGCCGACCATCTGGCGGATGCCGAGGTACAGGGCGAGGCGGGCCGGGTCGCGGTAGATCTCCGTGAGGCGCTCGTTGCGGTCGGGGATGATGTTGATCCGTGCGATGCGGTGGAAGTCGCCGTCCGGCTGCACGGCGTCCGCGGTGCCCTCCCAGTTGTTGCCCACCCACAGGACGTTCTTCAGACCCGGGGCCGGGTTCACGTAGGGGGAGTCGGCCGTGGCGGCGGAGACGGTCGGCGTGGCGACCACTCCTCCCAGGGCGGTGGCCGCCGCGAGCGCGAGGGCGCCGGCGGCGCGGGCGAGGACGGACGGGCGGTTCACGGCGGCTCCCGAGGGCGACATCTTCTGGACAAGTGTCCGGTTGGTATCGGGGAGTGTACGGAGCGCGGTTCGCGCGGTCAACGGGACACCGGGTCACCGGGTCAACGGGTCGCCAGGTCGGCGGGGTGACGGGCGATGGGGTTCCGCCGAGCCGACGCGGCGGGCCCGGACGTCTCACCGCCCGAGGGTGATGTCCACGCCGGCGCGCAACTCGTCCTCGGTGTAGGTGAGCTGTCCGCGTCCGGGGATCTCGATCAGGTAGAAGGGCGCCCCCGAGGGGACCTCGCCGAAGTCGAAGGTGAACGTGCAGGAGGAGAGGTCACCTCCCTCGTAGGCGAGCATGGTGCTGCCGAGCAGCGTCGAGACCCCCTGGGACAGCGTGATCCGCGTGCCCTCGCCGATGTCCGAGAGGGTGAGCGGCAGGTCGCACCCCGATCCGTCGCCCGAGACCGGCTCGCCGGGAGAGGACATCACGGTGAAACTCCCCTCGACGTCGAACAGCTCGCCCGGTGCGCGCTCGGGGGCCTGCCAGGCCTGGGGCGGCAACGGTCCACGCGGCATACCGGTGGGCCCGCTGCGGGAGCCGGAGCCGGGGCCCGTGAGCGCCAACCCCAGGATGACGACGACGACGAGGGCCGCCACCCCGATGATCACCGCGGCCGCCGTCCTGCCGCTCGTGCGGTCACCGTCGGGACCGTCCCCAGGCCCGTGCGGCGGGTGCTGCCCGGGCGGCCCGTGCGGACCGGGACCGGGATCCTCGTACCCGCGCTCCTCGTTCCCGGGGTTCCCGTGGCCGGCGTGGTGGTGCGGGGCCTGCTCGGCGGGATCCGGCCCCGGGACGGGGGAGGGCAGGGGTCGCGGTGGATCGCCGTAGCGGTAGGTGCCGTCGGACAGTGGTGGGTAGTGCATCGGCATGACGCGCTCCCTTCGTCACCGTTGCTTCTCACACGGACTCTCACACCGGTTCGCCACCTCGGTCCGGCCGAGTCTAGACGCCCGCGAGGTGACGGGTTGATCACAGAGACGGCCGGTGGACGGGGTGGTGACTGGGCTTCCGGGCGGGTCGTCGGGGAAACTGGGGGGATGTCAGTCGAGTCATCACGGCCTGCGTCCACTCCGGAACCGGGAGGGACGCCCACCGGCGCCGCAGCCGAGTCCGTTCATCACGACCCCGTCGCGGACGCGGATCTGGACCCGCGGTCGCCCCTTCCCGCCCGACCCGGACCGCTCGGGGTGGTCGGGAACGGACTCCGGGGCGGGTTGATCGGCATGGCCGAGCTCGTCCCCGGGGTCTCGGGCGGCACCGTCGCCCTGGTGACCGGCGTGTATCCGCGGTTGTTGGACTCCGGCGCGCACGTGGTGGACGGGATGAGGTCGGCGGTCCTCGGTCCGGACCGTCGGGAGCGGACGGCGGCGGCCTTCCGCCACGTGGACTGGTGGCTGTTGTTGCCGCTCGCCGTCGGCATGCTCGCGATGGTGTTCACCTTGGCCGGGGTCCTCAAGGGCTTCGTCGAGGGCAGTCCGGAGATCGCCCGCGGACTGTTCCTCGGCATGGTCGCGGCGAGTATCGCGGTGCCCCTCGGGATGGCACGCGCCACCCCGGGTGGACGGAACTGGGTGCTGGGACTGGTTTTCGTCGGTGGTGCGGCCCTGGCGTTCGTGCTGTCCGGACTGCCGAGCGGGACGATCAGCGACCCGTCCTACCTGCTGGTGTTCGTGGCCGCGGCGGTGGCGATCTGCGCGCTGGTCCTGCCCGGGGTGTCGGGCTCGTACCTGCTGCTGGCGATGGGGCTCTACGCTCCGACCCTCGGCGCGGTGGACGACCGGAACTTCGCCTACCTCGGGGTGTTCGCGCTGGGGGCACTGGTCGGGATCTCGCTGTTCGTCAAGGTCCTCGATCGCCTGCTGGAGGACTTCCGCAAGCCCACCCTCATCGCCATGGCCGGCCTGATGCTCGGTTCCCTGCGGGCCCTGTGGCCCTGGCAGAGCGAGGAGGCCGACGTCCTCGCGCCGGGCTCCGACTGGCCGGTCGTCCTGGCCGCGGTGGTCGCCGGCGTCGTGGTGGTGGTGATCGTCCTGGCCGTCGAGCGGGTGTTCGCGGCCAAGGCCGCCACCACCGATCCGGACCCGCGGGTCACGGCGCTAGAGAATCGTGAGTAGGTAGCCCCCCGGCCCGGACGGGCCGGGTCGTCTGCGGCAGCGCCCTTGCTGAATGAGACACGGTGTCTATGATGGACGCCATGTCTCATAGTGATGTGACGGATGCCACGTTCCTCCGGCGATACCGCACCGTGCAGCGACTGTCCTACGACTGCGTCGAGAGCGTGGCGGCGACCCTCGACGAGGGGGTCACCGAACGAGAGGTGGCCGCCCGCCTGCACGAGTGGCTCTCCGACCGGGGCGTGCGGGAGTGGTTCCACACCCCGTTCGCGTGGTTCGGCGACCGGACCGCCTTCCGCGGGTTCGCCACGCCGCTGCACTTCTTCCCGACTCGCCGACGGTTGGAGCAGGGGATGCCCTACATCCTCGACGTCGCGCCGGTGCTGGACCGCGCCGTGGGGGACATCGGTTACGCGCGCGTCCTCGGCGAGAACCCGATCCACGACGAGTTGATGACCGACCTGGCCGCCTATCGGGACCTCATCCCACGTCTCATCACCGAGGGCGCGACGCTGCGCGACGTCTATCTCGAGGTCGACGAGCTCATACGCCGCCAGGGCTATGACAACCGACACCGGGTCTACCCGGGGCGCGTCATCGCCCATCAGATCGGCGACATCGAGTCGCGCATCCCCCGCTTCATCGCGTTCGGCTTCGGCAGCCGTGCCGCGCGCACACTCGTCGGCGACCTCATGGTCGAGCGTGCCCACAATCGCTCGCCGCTGTGGGCGTCCGGGAAGATCTCCGACCATCGCCCGGAGCCCGGACTGTGGGCGGTGGAACCGCACATCGGCTTCCGCGACGTCGGGGTCAAGTTCGAGGAGGCGCTGGTGGTGCGCCCGGACGGGTCGGCCGTGTGGCTCGATGACGAGACCCCGCACGTGCGCAGGTGGCGCCGGCAGGGCCTGGCCTGCGGGCTGGGCCAGGCCCTCGGTACCCCCGAGACCACGCCCAGCTCGGAGGTCGCGGCATGAGCGGGGCCGATACACAGGCCGCCGATTCACAGGGCGCCGATACACAGCTGCGGACCGTGGCGACCACCGACGGGCTCTCTCTCGCGGTCGCCGTCACCGGCCCGGTCGATGCCCCGACCCTCGTCTGCGTCCACGGTTATCCCGACAACCGCAGCGTCTGGGACGGCATCACCCACGAACTCTCCGACCGCTACCGGGTCGTCAGCTACGACGTCCGCGGCGCCGGGGACTCCGAGGCACCCACCTCCCGCGCCGGCTACTCAAACGACCAGCTCGCCGCGGATCTGGACGCCGTCATCGACTCGGTGTCCCCGGACCGACCGGTGCACCTGCTCGGGCACGACTGGGGGTCGATCCAGACCTGGCACGCCGTCACCGGGAGCGGTGCGGCCTCGCGCGCCGCGAGCTTCACGTCGATCTCGGGTCCGTGCCTCGACCTGGTCGGCCTGTGGATCACCGGTGAGGGTCGCGAGCTCACCGCCCCGATGCTCACGCAGTCCCTGTCCTCCGCCTACATCGGGTGGTTCCACCTCCCGTGGTTGCCCGAGGCTCTCTGGCGCAGCGGTGTGGGGGACGGGCTCGGGCGCCGGATCGCCGCGATCGGTCGAGGCGACTCCGAGGTCCCCCCCGACGACACCGCGAGGTCGGAGCGCGATCTGGTCAACGGCCTCGAGATGTATCGCGCGAACATGCGCCGCCACCTCTTACGCCCCCGCCGGCGACGCACCACGGTGCCGGTGCAGGTCCTCACCCCGATCCGGGACGTGTTCGTCACGCCCGCCCTGCAGGAGTGCGCACGGCTCGGTGCGGACGACGTCCACGTGCGTCCCGTCGTCGGTGGGCACTGGGTGGTGCGTGACCGGCCCGCGGTGATCGCCGCACTGGTCGACGAGCACATACGGTCTGTCAGCGGATCCGGGGGGTCGGAGAACGCGCGGGACGTCGACGGGCGGCGCGCAGAGCTCGTCGTCATCACCGGCGCGGGAAGCGGGATCGGCCGCGCCACGGCCGTCGAGTACGGATCGCGCGGGGCCACCGTGGTCATCGCCGACCGCGACCTCGACGGCGCCGAGCGTACGGCCCGCCAGGTCGGCCTCGTGGGGGGCACCGGTGTGCCGTACCTGCTCGACGTGACCGATGCCGACGCGTGGCAGGAGTTCGCCGAGGACCTGCGGGAGCGCCACGGCGTCCCGGACGTCGTGATCAACAACGCGGGCATCGGGATGGGCGGTGGTTTCCTCGAGACCACCCCCCAGGACTGGCAGGCGGTGATCGACGTCAACCTGTGGGGTGTCATACACGGCTGCCGGGTCTTCGGCGAGATGATGCGCGACCGCGGGACCGGCGGTCAGCTCGTCAACCTCTCCTCGGCGGCGGCATTCCTGCCCTCACGCATCCTGCCCGCCTACGGCACCACCAAGGCGGCCGTGCTGGCCCTGAGCGAGTCCCTGCGTGCCGACCTGGCGCGCCACGGGATCGGCGTCACCGTGGTGTGTCCCGGCTTCGTCAACACCGGCATCAGCCGCTCCACCCGCTACGTCGGCATGGACGAGGACTCCCAGGAGAGGACCCGCCGCGCCGCGTCCGGGCAGTACGCCCGGCGCAACTACAGCCCGGAGAAGGTCGCCCGTGCGATCGTGCGCGCCGCCGACGGCAACAGCGCCGTCGTCGCGGTGACCGCCGAGTCCCGGATGGGGATGCGGCTCCACGGACTGGCGCCCGGGGTGCTGCGCGCTCTGGCGCGCGCCGACCTCACCCCGAGCTGAACCCCACCGTCCCCACCGCACGGAACCGGAAAGGAACCCCCATGGCCACCACCACCGGAACGCAGGGCGGGCGTCCTCAGCACGACGAGGAACAACTCGTGCTGGTCGCCCGAGAGGTCGAGTTCGACTGGTCGGATCTGCCGTGGCACTGGATCCCCGGCGATCCGGTCATCACGCACACGTTCAACGTGATGCACCTGTTGCTGCCCGCCGGTGAGGACTGGTTCGTGCGGGTTCTCCAGGAGGCACTGCCGATGATCAGGGACGATCGGGTCCGAGAGGACGTCCTGGGGTTCATCGGCCAGGAGGCCATGCACTCGCAGGCCCACGGTGGCGTGCTCGGTCATTTCGCCGCCGCCGGTGTCGACGTCGCCGCCTACACCAGGCAGG
Organism: Dietzia natronolimnaea; assembly: GCF_002289575.1. GTDB lineage: Bacteria > Actinomycetota > Actinomycetes > Mycobacteriales > Mycobacteriaceae > Dietzia > Dietzia natronolimnaea_A. Next base: position 38,049 of record NZ_NTGA01000015.1, on the reverse strand, counting down.
TGGACTGGGCGTTCCGGATCCTGCTCGGAGGCCGGGACCTGCGCGGCCGTCGCGCCGAGAACTGGCTGGTGGAGCGCATCGCACTCATCGCCGCGATCGAGCACTACACGGCCGTCCTCGGTGACTGGGTCCTCGACTCCCCGGCGCTCGACCGGGCGGGGGCCGACCCCACGATGCTCGACCTGCTCCGGTGGCACGGTGCCGAGGAGGTGGAGCACCGCGCGGTGTGCTTCGACCTGCTCACCCACCTGGACAGCTCATATATACGTAGAGTGCGCGCCTACCTCCTCGTCACCCCCGCGCTGTTCTGGTTGTGGGTCCGGGGCGTCCGATTCCTCATGGCCGTCGACCCCGAGGTCGACCGCAGGGCCCGGTGGCGGGACTGGGCGGCGGCGGCCCGACGCGGCCTGCTGCCCAGCCCCGCCCTGCTGCTCCGCGAGATCGTGCCCTACCTGCGGCGGGGATACCATCCGAACCAGCAGGGATCGGTGGAGCCCGCGATCCGCTATCTGGCCACCTCGCCGGCCGCGCGGGCAGGGCACTGACATGGCGGCCATCCCGAGGGAACTGAAGGCGGACGGTCAGGGGATCCTCGGGTACCGGCTGCTCGGCGCGATCGCGTCGGTGGCGTTCCTGCCCGGGCGGTCCGAGGGGTGGTCGACCGACCGGGTCCGGCAGGTCGACCGGGTGCGCCCGATGCGGGTCGTCGACACGCCGGGCCTCGCCGACGACGTGGTCGGGCTGGTTCTCGAACCGGCGGACGGGACGCCCACCCCGTCCTGGTCGCCGGGGGCACACCTGGACCTGACCCTTCCGTCGGGACTGCGCCGACAGTATTCGCTGTGCGGCACCGACCCACGCAGCCTCATGGTGGCGGTCCGGCGCCTCGGTGCCGCCTCCACGGAGATCCATGAGCGGGTGCGCGAGGGGGACGTGCTGCACACGCAGGGGCCGCGGACGGCGTTCCCGTTCTGCGGCGAGCCGCGGGTGCTGCTCGTCGCCGGTGGGATCGGGATCACGCCGATCGTCACCATGGCGCGCGAGTGCGCGACCCGTGGGCTGGACTGGCACCTGGTCTATGCCGGACGGACCCGTGCGTCGATGCCGTTCCTCGATGAGCTGGTCGCCCTCGCGGGGAGTCGGCTCACGCTCCTCGTCGACGAGGAGCGTGAGCGGTACCCGTCGGTCGGAGAGGTTCTGGGGTGGGCGGACGCGGACACCGCCGTCTACTGCTGCGGCCCCACCCCGCTCCTCGACCTGGTCCGGACGGCACGGGGCCCGGTCCGTGCGCCACTGCACTACGAGCGTTTCGCCCCACCACCGGTGATCTCCGGGCGGGAGTTCGACGTGACCCTGGCGCGCGCGGGACTCACGCTTAAGGTCCCGGCCGACCGCAGTGCGCTCGACGTGGTCCTGGACGCCGTTCCCGACACCCCGTACTCCTGCCGGCAGGGGTTCTGCGGTACCTGCCGCGTGCAGGTGTGCGAACGCGCCGTCGAGCGACGCGGGCGCGCGGGCGGGCCCGGCCGGCCGGGGGCGCGGGAGATGCTGCTGTGCACGGACCGCGCGGAGGGCGTCGGTCTCACCGTGGACCTGTAGTGGTCGGCCGACCCCGCCCCACTAGGGTGGTGCTCGTGAGTGGGCAGAGGGACGACACGGGGGCGGCCACGTCCGGCCGCGGAGCCGACGGCCCCCCCGGGCAGCGTCGACGACTGCCGCCCCGAGATCGGATGCGCCAGATCACCTCAGCGGCGTCCGCCCTGTTCGCCGCGACGATCTCCGAGAAGGTCACCGTCGCGGACATCGTCAACCGGGCGGGTGTGTCCCGGGCGCTGTTCTACCGCCACTACTCGTCGGTGGACGAGGTCTTCCAGTCCGTTGTGGACCTCGTCGCCCAGGATTTCGTCGACCGCCTCCGGCTCGAGACCACCGACGATCAGGACGCCGAACTCGTCCGGGTTCTCCACGACTTCCTCTACACATGTCAGGAGGTGAGGTTGCCCGCCCGTGCGCTCCTCCGGAACTCACGTCTCCCGGGCACGGACGATTCCGTGGTCTCCATGGTCTTCCTGCGGGCTGAGCAGGAGATCTACCGCCGCGTCGGAATCGGCGAACCGACCCGCCTGGCCAGGTTGACCGTCCGCTCCTGGTTGACGTGCATCGAGGTGCAGACGCTCGCCTGGCTCGACGGGGGAGATCAGGACGAGACGATCGACGAACTCGCCTCACGCCTGACGGCCACCCTCAGGGCCCTCATCCGCGTCACCCTGCCGACCGAGGACGAGGGCATGCTGGCACTCACCCGGATACTCGGCTGACCGGCTCCTCCCGCCTCGGTCGTCAGTCGCCCGCCTTCCGGGCGACGTCGAAGACCATCTTCTGGACGCCGTTCCCGTAGGCCTCGTGCTCGATGAGGTCCAGGGGTATGGCGTCGACATCGGCCGTGCCGAAGAGCCGCTTGCCCGCGCCGAGCAGAAGCGGGAAGACCAGCAGGTGGTAGCGGTCGACCAGGCCCGCCTCGGACAGGGCGTGGCCGAGCGTCGCGCTGCCGTGGACGATGATCGGGCCACCGTCGCTCTCCTTGAGCCCGGCCACCTCCTCGACCGAGCGCAGGATGGACGTCGGCCCCCAGTCGTCGGCGAGATCCTCGTCGGTGAGGGTGGACGACACCACGTACTTGGGCAGCTCGTTGTACCGGGCGAAGTCCTCGGTCATGCTCGGCCAGACCGGCGCGAACGCCTCGTAGCTGCGGCGCCCGAGCAGGAGCGCGGTGGCCTCGTCCTGCTCGCGTCCCTTGATCTCGTAGGCGGCCTCGTCGAAGGGGACGTCCCGGAAGGTCCACCCGGCGTTGCGGTACCCCTCTTCCCCGCCGGGCGCCTCCATGACCCCGTCGAGGGACATGAAGGCGGTGATGATGAGTGTGCGCATGGCGGTCCTTTCAGTGTGGAGTGGTGACGTCCTGTGGGGGTGGCGTGCTCGGGTGGTGATGTGTCCTGGGGGGCATCCGGTCGCGGTTCACCCGGCGGCCAGCAGCTCCGTCTCGAGCCGCCGGTAGCCGGCCTCCATCCCGTCGACCATTCCGGTGCCGAGGATGAGGTCGCGGAGCTCGGCGCTGGCGTAGGTGATGACGAGCGTCAACAGCGTCCCGCCCTGGACCGGGGTGAGGGTCTGCTCGTTGTGCGTGGGCGGGCCCTCGACCCCCTCCATCGTCTCGGTGAAGACCTCCCGATGCGGCGGATCGGTCTCGATGAGTTCGCCGACGAGGGCGAACGCCTCGCCCTCGACGCCGTCGTCGGGGGCCCATTCGAAGCGGGTGGTCTCGCCGGGCGCGGAGGCGACCCGGCAGCCGACCAGGGCCCAGCCGTCGGGGCCGTGGAACCACCGGTTGAGCAGCTCCGGGTCGTGGTGTGCCTCCCAGATCTGCCGGGGCGTCCCGCGCAGGACACGGCTGATCCGGACCTGCGTGTCACCCAGGAGCTGTGCGATGGCCGCTCGGTCGGCGGCGAAGGTGCGCAGATCGGCCAGGACGTCGTCGATCTGGGCCATGGCGGAGCGGGTGCCCTCCTCCATGCCCATGCTGATGAGTTGCTCGAGCTGGTCGAGGCTGGCGAAGTAAGTGGTGGTGGTCAGGCGTGCGCCGCCGGCCATCTCCTCGAAGGAGAACACCGCGCGCATGGTCGGCATCTCCGGATCGGGCGCGCCGCCCGCGTCGGCGAAGCCGTCCAGCACCTCGAACGAGACCCCCTCAACCACGGTCAGGAACTCCCAGTAGCCGCCACTGCGGGTGTCGTCGGGCCCCGTCATGTAGTACTCGGACCGGCCGCCGGGGCAGAAGTCGTGACGGGTGAAGGTGGCAGGCCACTGGGGCGGGCCCCAGAATCTCTCCAGCTGGCGCGGGTCCGCGTACGCGTCCCAGAGTCGACGGACTGTCACCGGGAAGTCGGCGACGACGGTCAGCGTCAACTCCTCGAGGTTCTTGTCCACGGATGTCACTGGCATGGTCGGCCTCTTCTCTCGCGGTGGTGCTCCCGGCGTGCGGTCTGGGTGTGGCGGTGAGGGTCAGGATCGGATTCGGGGTCAGTCCTCGGCGAGTAGGGCGTCGAGTCTGGCGATGCGCGCCCGCCAGAGGCGTTCGAAGCCGTCCAGCAGGCTCTGGGCACGGCGAATCGCCTCGGGATTGCCACGGATGCGGCGCTCCCGGCCGTGGCGGTCGTCGGTCACGAGCCCGGCCTCCTCGAGGACGTTGACGTGCTTGCGGACCGCCGCGAACGACATGTCGTAGTGATGGGCGAGATCGGAGATGGAGTACTCGTCGGTGAGTGTGCGACGGACGATGTCCCGGCGCGTGGCGTCTGCCAGCGCCCGGAACAACCGATCCACGTCGTCGTCACTGAGATCCACCTCGTGCGTGTGATATGAAACCATTTGGTTTCATATTATGCCTCCGTGGGGATCGCGTCAATGGTGTGGCCTACGTCGCCCGCCCCGATGTCGTGGGTCGGCCCTACCCTGGGTGCGTGCGGTCGAGCGTGAGGGTCCCCGAGTCCGAGGTCGAGCGGTTCGTGGGGTCCGCGGCGCTGGCTCGGTCGCGGCCGTACGTCAACGCGGACGCCATCGGCGACGTGGGATACAACCCCGGTTCGCGGACCCTGTCGGCCCTGGTCGCGGGAAGTGGGGGGCGTCGGTACCGGACCGAGGTCGCTTTGGGGAAGCCCGATCAGGACGGCTGGTCCCGTCCGAAGCTCAGCACCTGCACCTGCCCGGTGGCTATGCGGTGTAAGCACGCCGCGGCGCTCATGCTGTTCGTCGGGGCGGGCGGTGGCGACCACGGCGCCCGGGACGGTGGCGTGGCGGGCGTCAGCGACCCGGTGCCCGAGTGGCGGCAGCGGGTCGAGGAGATGATGCACGAGATGGTGGTGCAGTCCCCGCCGCGCGAGTCGGAGGTCTACGGCCTGCAGTTGTCGGTGGTGGCGGATGAGACCGTGGACGACGGCTGGACCGGCGGGCTGCGGCCCGGTTTGGGCAACCGGCTCCGAGCGCGCATCGTCGTGCCCGGCCGGGGCGGCCGGTGGAAATCGGCGGGCGTCGAATGGGATCGGCTGCGCTACGGGTGGACAGCGGATATGAGCGCCGCCCAGACCAGCTGGTTCCGCGCCGTGGACGCCTTGGCTCGTAGTCGTCGTCAGGCCCGGGTCTGGTTGGACCTGTGCGACGCCGAGGTGCCCGCGCTGTGGCCGCTCATCGCCACCGCTGCCGAGGCGGAGGTGGAGATCGTCCCCGGCGACGGACTGCACGATGTCCGGCCCGGGCCACGCCGGCGGGTGGGGCTCACGGCCTGGTCACCCGACGGCCGGGAGGTGGTGGTCACCGCCGCGGCGGAGATACGGCCCGCCGACGACGACCCGATGATGACCGACGACGACCCGGTGACGGCCGATGGCGACCGGACGACGCCCGACGGTGAGGCGATCGACCGACCCCTGCCCGGCGCGCTCGTGGGTGACCGCGGTGACCTCGTCGCGGTGGTCCGCGACAGGGTGCTGGAGCTGTGCCCCGTCGGGCGGCTCGACCACGGGGTGGCCCGCGATCTGCGGCGATGGCGCGAGCTGGCCATCCCGGATCAGTCCGTGGCCGAGTTCTGCGGCGACTTCCTCCCCGGTCTGGCCGATGCGTTTCCCGTCGTCGACCGCGCCGGTCGCCTGGAGTTGCCCGAGCTCGACCGAGTCGAGTTCGACTTCGTCATCCGCCGCTACACCGGACCCGGTTCCGCGGACGGGCCGGACCTCCTCGCGGAGTGGTCCCGGCTCGAGGTGTTGCGGATGAGCGACGGCACGGAGACGACGCGACGTCGTCCGCTGACTCCCGTGGACCTGGGGGACGCGGGGCCGGCCCTGGCGGACCGCGAGTCGCTGGATCTCGCAGGGAGAGCCGAGGACGCCGGGTGGGGATGGGTCGTCGCTCCCGGACGCCTGCGGATCGCCGGGCACGACGCGGCGGTGCTGCTGGCGGACGGGGTGGTGGCCCTACGCGCCCTCGACGGCGTGCGGGTGACCGTGCGCGAGGGGGTCCCGGAGATCCGCCGGGCCGCCGAGGGGCCACGGATCCGGGTGGCTGCCGAGGACGACCGGTCCGGGATCGACTGGCTGGGGCTGTCGGTGGGCGTGACCGTCGAGGGGCGACCGGTGCCGTTCGCCACGGTGTTCCGGGCGGTGGTGAGCGGGCAACCGGAGTTCGTCACCGACGATGGCGTGTTGGTCCCGGTCGACCTCGAGCGCTTCGGGGAACTGCGCACCCTGCTCGACGAGGCGCTCGCGGCGTCCTCCGCCCGTGCCGGCGGGGCCGACGGGGCGGGTGACATCCGGATCGGGCTCGGCCAGGCCGGGCTCTGGTCGGACCTGGCCGAGCTGGCCGACGACCTCGCGCCGCCCACGGGCCGGGCGCAGGCACTGCTCGAGCTCGCCTCGGACAGCCCCCAGCCGGTTCCGGTTCCCGCCGCGCTGAAGGCCGAGCTCAGGCCGTATCAGCAACAGGGACTGGACTGGCTGGCCATGCTGTGGCGGCACCGGATCGGCGGGATCCTGGCCGACGACATGGGGCTCGGCAAGACGGTCCAGGCGCTCGCGCTGATCGCCCACGCGCACGAGGGTCACAAGGACCGCCCCGCCACCGGCGCCGGGACGGTCGCCGAGACGGTCGCCGGCTCCCCGGGGCCGTTTCTCGTGGTGGCACCCTCGTCCGTAGTGCCCAACTGGGAGGCCGAGGCCCGCAGGTTCGTGCCCTCGCTGCGCGTGGCCCGACGCTCCGCCACCGAAAACAAGTCGCCCACCACCGTGGCCGAGGACGCGGCCGCGCATGAAATCGTCGTGACCTCCGCGACGGTCCTGCGGCTCGATGCCGAGGCGTACGCGGGGATCGAGTGGGCCGGGGTGATCCTGGACGAGGCCCAGCAGGCCAAAAACCCCTCGTCCAAGCTGTTCGCCGCGCTCGCGGGCTTGCGCGCGGACTTCCTGCTGGCCGTCACCGGCACCCCCATGGAGAACAACCTCACCGAGCTGTGGGCGATCGCGGCCCTGTCCTGCCGCGGAGTCCTGCCCGACGCCGCGGAGTTCCGCGCGCTGTACAGGACCCCCATCGAGAAGGACGGGGACGCGGAGGCACTGCGTCGCCTGCGCCGCCGACTGCGGCCGTTCCTCCTGCGGCGCCGCAAGGAGCTGGTGGCCGGCGAGTTGCCACCCCGCACCGACGCGGTGCTGGAGGTCGAGCTCACGGCAGCGCACCGGAGGGTCTACGAACGCGAGCTCGCCCGGCAGCGGGCTTCGCTGCTGGCGCTGCTCGACGACTTCGACTCCAACCGCATCAGCATCCTCGCCGGGCTGACCGTCCTGCGTCGGCTGTGCCTGGACCCCTCGTTGGTGGACCCGGAACACTCCTCAATCCCCTCCGCCAAGACCGACGAGCTCGTCGCATCGCTGCGCGAGATCGTGGCCGAGGGGCACCGGGCATTGGTGTTCAGCCAGTTCACCAGCTACCTCGACACGGTGGTCGACAGGCTGCAGGCCGAGGGGATCACCGTCGCTCACCTCGACGGCAGCACCACCGACCGGGCCGGTGCCGTCGGCGAGTTCACCGAGGGCGGCGCGCAGGTGTTCTGCCTGAGCCTCAAGGCCGGGGGAGTGGGCCTGAACCTCGTGGGCGCCGACTACGTCTTCCTGCTGGACCCGTGGTGGAACCCGGCCACCGAGGCGCAGGCCGTGGACCGGGCTCACCGCATCGGTCAGACCCGGCCCGTGCTGGTGTACCGGATGGTCGCGCGCGACACCATCGAGGAACGGGTCGTCGAGCTCCAGCGCCGCAAGGCCGAGCTCTTCGCCTCCGTGCTGGACAGCGGAGAGCACTTCTCGGCCGCGCTCACCGCCGAGGACCTGCGGGGGTTGATCGAATAGGCGGTGCGGGCGAGCACCGGCCTCGGGGTGAGACCGGTGGCGCGACCGAACGCCCCCGATGTGGAATGGATCAGAGGACGACTACCCGGCGGCGGTCACCGGATGCCAGAGGTATGCCGTCGGACGAGGGGGTTCCTGCCGGCACCGCGCGGGTCCGCCCCCAGTTCCGGATCGCCGCGAGGTCTTCGGCATTGGTGACGGAGTAGGGAACGACGTTGGAGAAGAACTCGCGCAGCTCGTCGTCTCCGGGAATCGCCTGCCTACCCGACTCCCGCATCGCCCACGCCACGTCGTGGATCACCGCGTCGATGTCCGAGGCGGCGAAGCCCTCGGTGGAATCCACCAGGTCTCCGCACAGCGCCGGGGCGATCTCGGCGCCCAGGTAGGTGGAGAAGTACAGACGGAGAATCTCCTCACGGTCCTGCGCATCCGGGAGGTCGACAAAAAACATCTCGTCGAATCGGCCCTTTCGGAGCAGCTCCGGGGGAAGCGAGGAGACGTCGTTGGCCGTGGCGACGACGAAGACCTTCGAGGTCGACTCCTGAAGCCAGAAGAGAAACTGGCCGATGAGTCGTCGGGACGTCCCGGCATCGCCGCCTCCGGTGGCGAGGGCCTTTTCGATCTCGTCGATCCACAGCACACACGGAGCGACGCGGTCTGCGGTGTCCAACGCTTCTCTGAGCCGGCTCTCGGACTGTCCGACGTACATTCCGAGGATCCCAGCCATGTCGAGTCGGTACAGGGGGAGATGCCACTGGGCGGCGATCGCCTTGGCGGACAGAGACTTTCCGCAACCGGGGACGCCGACCAACAGCACGCCCTTGGGGGGTCGGAGGTGGGAGTCTGAAAGGTCGGCCTTCATGGCGTACTCCTTGCGTGCCAGCCACGAGCGGAGGTTGCGGAGTCCGCCGATCACGTAACCGTCCCGGAGTCTCACCCTCTCGAGTCCGGCGAGTTCGCCGAAGATGGACTCTTTGAACTGACTCAGTTCCGCCACGTCATCCGGCACCAATGACCCCTTGGTCAGCAGGGTCGCGAGGATGTTGATCGCCTCACCCTCAGTGATGCCGACGAGCGTTTCTGCGGCGCGCCGGACATCGTCGTGCTGCCAGCTGGTTGCCACCACCCCCCGGTGATCGTCGATCATGCCGTTCAAGGTGTCGAACATCTCGTCCACCGTGGGGAGGTCGAGCGTGACACTCATCCCCAGGCGCCGAAGACCGGACCACACGGGCTTGGCCGCCACCAGGACGATAGAACCTTGTCTGGTCTCCGCGAGGCGGACCATCTCGGCCATGTGTCGGGATGTGCTCGACTCGTCCTCGATGTCCTCGACGTCGGGAAAGACGAAGTTGGCGTTGGTCCTCGCCTTGAACGTTGATCGCGCGTGCTCGAGAGCACCCGGAAGCGAGAAGTCCTCGGCCACGGACTGGCGACTCGTCATCTCGACCAGGCCCTCAGTGCGTGAATGCTCGAAGAACGCCATGGTTCTGAGTTCTCCGGCGAGCGCGGAAATCGAGTCCAGGACCCGTCCGGGTTCGATGGAACGCACAACGATCAGTGGGACTCGCGCGTTGAGGTAGCGTCGCAGTACCTCGTGGGTCCGGGCGAGATCAGGCATGCGGTCCTCCATCGGGTTCGGGAGTCGGGCGGTTGACGACCCGGTGCGACCATCGGGGCCTCCTAGCGATCAGCGGAGAGCCGGGGCCCGGAGCGGCCAGCGGTGTCGGCAGGCTGTGGTTTCCGGGGGACGCGACAGTCGGCGCGACCTGGGGCCTCTCACTCGGGTCGACCACGTTCAACGCATCCGTCAGCGGAGTTGCCCTGGCGACCGCGACGAGGCGATCGGCGGCAGTTCGGTCGATCCGGGCACCTCGCCCGGGGTCGGCGAGCGCTTCCTCGAGTTGAGTCTGGATGTCTGAGATCGCGCGCTGGGTGTCGTTTCGCAGAGCGGAGCGCATCTGCTCGGGCAGGTTGGGAAGCCGTGAGAGGGCGGCCCGACGCGCGAGCGGAGCCCGGAGGTTGACCAACTCGCGACCGAGTTCATGCTCGTCCGTCGCGCGGGCGAGTGCACGGGAGAGCAGGTCTTGCCAATCCTCCATCAGCCGGTTCACGGCCTTCTCCAGATGGGAGACAAGCCTGGCATAGGTTGCCGGATCATAGGTGTCCTCCGACAGCGGAGGAAGATCCTCGAGCCGGACGGATGGATCGGTCGCCCACGAACGCAGCCCCCTCACCCATCGTTCGTACACGGTCGATGGCGGCATCTCCGGCCACCCGCGAGAGGTGCCGGGCATCAGGAGCGGTGGACGAGTTGCATGTTGGGCGGGAGCGGCTCCCACGCAGGCAGATTCCCGGCGACGTGGTGATGCCTGGTCAGGGTGGGTTTGCCGGAGTTCCGGCGCTCTCCGAGAAGGGCTCGCCGGGTCACGGTCACCTGGTCCTCGCTGGCGGTTGGCGGCGGCAGAAATCGGTTCCGGGCGCCGCGCTGGATCTCTGGCGTGATTCCGTCTGTGGACATGGTCGTTCTCCGTGTCTGCTGGGAGTGGGGACGATCAGGCCGTGACAGCGTGATTCGAGTTCGCGGCGGTCGGCCAGGTGTTGATAAGCCGGAGCAGGTCTGGCTCTGCGCTGTCCAGCTCCTCATAGACGAGTGTCGCGTCGACGAACTCGGCCGTCGCCCTACGGAGTAGGTCGCGAGAATTCTGCTTGGCTTTGTCCCTGGCGGCCTCGACTTCGGCGATCGCGGCGTCAGCCCGCTTTCTCTTCTGCTCGACAAGGAAGTACACGGTCGCTGCCCCGATAACGAGGGCGAACAATCCGGCGAGGATCGAGATCACCGAGACCACGACGACGACACCGGCTGCGATGAGCGACGGCACGATGTACGCGGAGTTGGTCAGAGCGAGTTCGTCGATGCGGGTCTGGACTGTCGTGTCCCATGCGGTGTCCAGACGCCTGACCGCCGACTCCTCGGGCTCCGAGCTGTCCCCGTCCCAGCCCACGAATCCCAGGTTCTCGGCGTATGAGGAATGCTTGGGTCCGAGGTGGAGCGGTACAGAGGTGACGGCTCGAGACCGGTAGTCCATTGTGAATCGGCCGGTGGCGGAGCGGAAGTCCTCCTGGCCGGCGCCCACGGCGACCCGCTGGGTGCGCTGGCTGACCCCGAGCGCGTCCGGACTGATCGCGGACATGGTCTGCAGCGAGACGGCGTCGATGGTTTCCTCGAGTGCCTCCAACTGGACGGCGGCTCGCTTGTCGGCTCGTTGCAGGTCGCCGCTCTCGTCGATGACGGCTTCGTGGAAGGCGACCTCGCGCCGGAGGGGGAGTTCCTCGTCGTCGTACTCGGTCACGAGTTGTTCGAGTAGATCATCGAGGAGGTCCTCGATGATCGTGGAGCGAGGTGCGTCGAAGTCACGAACCCTGGTGTAGTCATCGATCATTGCTGGGATCGCGGCGGCGGACTCCAGCTGAGCCTGGACTGCCGGCCACTGAGGGCTGACGAACGCGAGAGCCGAGTAGTGGTTGACGTCGACCCGCCCACGGTGCACGCCGATCTCCTCAACCCACTTCTGAATCTGGGCGTCCACGACATCGGGTCGTGAACGGAGCTCCGAATTCCAGCGCGTGAGCATCTCGAGGCACATGGCGGCACCCGCAGGACCGAATCCGTCCTGCGATGCGGCCTCGAGGATGACCGCGAATTCTCGGGTGAGCGCGGTCGGGTCGAGAGCGCTGAAATAGTGGCGGAGCCATTTGATGGAGGCGTCTTCACGGTCTTGGCGACGCAGAACCAGAGCGAAGAACAAGCTGGTCTTCTCGGGGCTGCGGTTGAACGCGGCGTCGACCGACTTGTCGGCGATCTCCTTGTCATCGCGGCTCCATGCGGCAAGCGCGACCAGCGCGGGTGCTAGCCAATACCGGGGGCTCTCGATCATCAACTCCTCGGAGACCGCTGAGGCGATCTCGTTGGTGACGTTGCCGATATCGAAGGCCTGAAGAAGACCGATGGAAGAGCGGCGGACCACGGAATAGTGGCCGAACTGGCGATCGAGTTCGGCTTTGAGTGCACCGACCTTGGTTTCGGAGCGCTGTACATTGGCGGTCCGCTGGGCCGCCATCACGTACTCATCAAATGCGGCCTTGAGCTCGCGGAGCTCTGCACTCGTCGTGGAGAGGTCGGTCTGGATCTGTCCGACTCCGGTCTGGAGATCGGAGATCGAGGTGTCCATTCTGTTCTCGAGCGAGTCGATTCTGCGGAGAACCGGGGACATGTCGATGCGGATGGTTTCCGCCATGGCCGTGCCTTTCGTCGGTAAATATGGCTGTTCTTCCGGGGTGATCGGGGTCAGATGCCGCTGGTGCCGTCCTCCCGGACTGGGATGACCTGACCGTCGAGATAGACCTCGATGTAGGCATAGGCGCCGGAACGGACCAGAGGTCGGGCCGGCTCGAAACCGGTCGGTACGGGCTCGGACGGGGCGAAATGCTGAAGAATTCGCCCCGAGGTGTCGAGGACGTGGTCGACATACGGTGGCCCCAGGTAGCACCTGGAGAATAGTCCGAGAAGCGGGCCGCCGGCGCGATCGTCGTAAGCCTGCTGGATCCACCCCATGATCTCGAGCCTCAGCTGTGCATCGGTGTGCACATCGAGCTGGGCAACCGAGGCGACCAGGTCGGCAGAACGCGGAGCCACCCGCTGTGCCCGCACGTAGGTGGACGAGACCGTCATCGGGGACGTCGCGGCGGCTGAACCGGCGCCGGCAAACCTGTTCCGCCGACGTTCGATCGGATTGCGGTAGGTCATGACTCTCTTACCTTCCTGTCATCCGAGAACGACCGGAGCGGCGGCGCGCGGGAACTCCACGGTGGTGGCGTCCACTGTCCGGACCGACCGCTCGACCCGGTCGAGTTCTCGTAGGGCACAGCGTGGAGCCGCCATTCCCCACTCTCATCTCGGCCGGGTCCACGAGCCTATGGACCGTGAGCGAGAGTTGTCTGTCCTACGAATGGACGACGTGCGGCCTGTCCCGCTAGGCCGAGCTCTTTGCCTCCGTGCTGGACAGCGGAGAACACTTCTCCGCCGCACTCACCGCCGAGGACCTGAGGGGGCTGATCGGGTAGCTGTGCGGGTGATCACCGCACCGCCGGCATCGCCAATCCCGCGGCCACCGCAGCTCCGAACAGTGCGGTGTCCCGCGAGGGGGAGAAGACGACCCGCGGCGCCGGAATCGTGTGCGGCAGCGTATGCAGCTGCTCGGCGACCGGCCCGTGCAGCGCCTCACCCAGGCCCACCACGATCCCGCCGGTGAGCAATACCGTGCGGGGCCGGAACAGCTGGACGGCGTCCACCACGAAGGACCCCACTCGATGGGCGTAGATCTCGGCGGCGCCGTCGCCGTGTTCCCGCTCGAGGTCGTAGAGCCCGTGCCCGCCCAGGCCCCACCACGCCTCGGTGGTGCCGCCGTCCACTACCAGGCGCCAGTGGCCGAGGTCCCAACCGGTGTGTCCGCACGGATGTATGAGCGCACCGTGGCGGTTGAGCGCGCCGAAGGACAGCGTGGTCCCCAGCGAGATGGCGATGCCGCCGAACTCGACGCCGGGCAGTTGTGTCAGGGCCAGGGCGTGGGCATCGCCGTGGCCAATCACGGACACCGGGGTGTCCAGGAGGGCGACCAGTTGGGAGCGCATCGGTCCCTCGGCCCAGGCGGCGGCGCGGGAGGCCTCGATGACCCCGCGGTCGGCGTCGACGTGGCCACTGACCGAGACGCCGACGCCGCTGGGGGAGGGATCGACGGCGCGGATGACGCCGGCCAGGTCTTCGGCGGTGGCCACCTCGGCCCCGTGCACCCCCACCACACGGCCGTCGACCACGGCACCGATCCGCGTCCCGCTGCCGCCGATGTCGACGACCACGCCGTTCCTCATCAGATCGCCTCCCGTTCCACACCGACCATTCTGGCTGAGGACCGCCGTGTCTCGCAGAAGTGAAGATGCGCCATGCTGCGGGGAAGGGAAGAGGTCAGGTGCCCGACGCTATGACGTCGAATTCAAGGGTCCCTTCGGTGGGGTTCTGAGCGTCCTCCCAGGGAGCCACTCGGGCGGTCACGACATACGTGCCCGTGTCGTCCCTGATCTTCTGCGGTTCGATTTGGGTGGTGCCGGAGCAGGTCGACTGGCGGTCGGTCTGCAGGATATGCCCCCCGGGGCCGGTCAAGGTGATCACGGCCGCACATCGTTCGCCGTCGTAGGCGGCGCCTGCGCTGATCGCCATCCATTCGATGTCGGCGAAGACCGGGTAATAGCCCTGGAGCACTCCGGGCGAGACTTCGTCGCTGGAGTCGAGCCGCAATTGGATCGAGTCGATCTCGCCGGAGGCTCTGCTCGTCGTGGTCTCGCTGGTCGGGGTGGTGGATGACGTGCTGGCGGCGGACGTCGACGTCGACGTCGACGTCGTGGTGGTCGGGGTCGCGACGACAGGACTCGCATCACCGCCGTCAGCCGTCGGGGTTGCGGAGTCGTTGCCGCATGCGGCCAGCGCACAGAGGACAGCCGGGGCTGCGACCAGGGAGATGAAGAGTCGGCGTTGTGTAGGCACGTCGCGACGGTAGAAGCCCCTACGCCTGATGTCTGTCCTGCGATTGCACGACAGACCGCACCGACCGGGCTCGCATACGATCCGAACACAAGACTGCACATGGTTCAGAGAACAGGGAACGCCATGACTGGTAGCGGGGAGTGGGGCGGCGGTTCCTGGGACGAGTGGGAATCGACGGAGGATCCCGCAACGATCACTCCCCACACCGACTCGTCGGACACCTGGGTGGGTCAGGATGCGGGAGCCGAGGCCTGGCATCAGGGACTCCAGGCACACGGGTCCGCGCAGGCACACGGACCGGCTCAGGCATACGGAGCCGATCAGTGGTACGGACCCGGACCAGGGTACGACGCCGGGCAGGCGGGGGACTGGTGGTCACCGACGGAACCGCCTCGTCGGTCCAAGGCGCTCCCGATCGCGCTGGGCGTCACGGCGGCGGTCCTCGGGGTGGCGGTGGTCGGTGGAGGGGCCTGGCTGCTGTTCAGCGGAGACAGCCCGGCCGATGCCGAGATCGTCGAGGCCGCCACAGAGTCTTCGGGGCAGTGGAGCACTCCACCGGTCGCCCCCACGTCCACGTCTGTCTCCCCCACGGTTCGTCCCGCATCATCTGACTGCGACGCCGCCGCTATCGCGGCGGACATCTCGGTCTCCTCACCGGACGTCCGCAACTGTTACGGGGACTGGGCGGTCGTCGTGGATCCGTCCGGCAGCGGGGACGGCATAGTGCTGAGAAAGACGAACGGTGTCTGGGTGACGGTGGGATCGCCGTCGGGCGGGTGCCCGGACAGTCGGACTCGTTCCGAGATGCCGGCGAGACTGATTTCTGACTTCTACGGGCCCACCTGCGTCTCACAGGCGTCGACGGGCGGTGACCGCGGGGCTCTGGCAGCCGCCCCCCGCAGCAGCGCGCGTTCGGCACCGACGTACGTCGCCCCCCGGCAGTCGCGACCCGGCTCAGAGAGGTCGGTTCCGCCTCCTCCGAGGGCGCCGGCCCCGGAACCGCCCGCACCGCCGCCGCCGCCACCACCACCACCACCGCCCCCGCCGCCTCCGCCCGCACCGGCGGATCCTCCGCGCGATGTCGCGCAGGACTTGCGAGATCTCGGCAACGCGACCAGCGACCTGCTGGATGCCCTCGAGGGCGTGAGGACGACGACGGGCGCTGATGGCAACTGAGCCGCACGAGGGAACAGTGCGGACACTCGCGGGCGGCGACAACGACCCCGGGTAAGGACGACGGCCCGGCCCTTCGGGGGCTGGGCCGTCGTCCTCGTTGTCCGCAGTCGCCCTCCTCGACCTCACATGGGGAGGAAGCGGGCGAGGATTTCGGTGACTCTCACGAATGCGGAACCGAGGTCCAGCATCTTGGCCAGGTCAGAGGTGGGATCGGTGAGGTCGGTGAGCGAACCGACAAGCTCGGCGCTGCCGAATGAGGTGTTGTCGTCCATGGTGGTCCTTTCGCGATGGGGTGCGGGTCATGCCCGTCGGGCACATTGTCCGCGAGCCGAGACCCGCGATCGAGGCTTCCCAGAACGATTCAGGCGAACATACGACACCGGACGCGACGTGCCCCCCGTGCCTCGGTTCCGCGGCGGGCGCCGCGAAGTCGTGCGTTTGCACGACAGACATCACCGCAGGTCACGACTAACGTCCGCACTGAAGTCGCCCGCGAGCTGCGACGAGGACACGCAGTCAACGCAGGGCTAGGAAGGTGCCGAGTGGATGTCACCGGGCTTCGAGGGCATTTCCGGCCCGTCCGGATGACGGTTCTCCTCGTCGTCGTCCTCCTCGTAGCCACCCTGGTCACGCTGGCCGTACGGCACGACGGACGGCCCACCGCCGACGTCCGCCTCCACGACGATTCGGTCTGGGTGGTCAACTCTGACCGGGGCCTGGCAGGACGCGTCAACCACACGATCGGGGAGTTGGACGGTTCGGTGAGGTCCGGCTCCCAGCGCTTCGATGTGCTCCAGAGCGGCGGCGTCGTGTTTGTCCGCTCGGAGTCCGACTCCACCCTGAGCAGAGTGGACACCGCCGCGCTGGAGTTGGGTGACAAGACCCAGGTTCCGGTGTCCACTCAGGTCTCACTGGGTGCGGAGACACTCGCCTCGGTGGACGAGGCCGGTGCAGTCCGGCTGGCGTCCGTGGATTCCCCCTCGGGGATCGGTGAGGGTGGAGAGGTGGTCGCCGAGGCCGGCCGCGACTCCCGGGTAGTCGTAGGGACTGATGGCTCTGTACAAGTGTAAAGCACCTCTGATCGCGCCGTCTACACGCTGTATCCGAACGGCGATCGCACAGAGTACGACGTCCCCGGTGAGCATTCCCCGGCGTCTGTGCAGCTCACCACCGTCGGTCCCGCGGCGCTCCTGTTCGACCCACGCTCGGGGACGGTGATCGGCGACGGCTGGAGCCAGTCCGTCGACAACGCCACGGACACGGCCCGGATCCAGCTCCCCGGCCCCGCGGCGAGCGCGGTCCGCGTCGCCACCGAGACCGCCCTGCTCTCGGTGCCACTCGGCGGGGGCGAGACCACGGCGGTGGCCGAGGGCTCGGGATCGGGGCCGCCGTCCGCGCCCGCCGTGGTCGCCGGGTGCACGCACGCCGCGTGGGCTGGAGACCGCCGCGAGTACGTGCGCGAGTGCGACGGGCGACTCGACGACCTCGGCGCAGAGCTTCCGGAACGGATGGACCGGCCGCCGGTCTTCCGCGTGAACCGCACCGCGGTGGTGCTCAACGACGCCTATGACGGCGACGTGTTCGTGGCGGACAAGAACGTGCGGACCGTGGAGAACTGGGAGGATGTGATCCCCCCGGACGACGAGAACGCCGACGACGACGAGGAGAGCCGTCGCAAGAGGGATGAGGCCCTCCGCGACCGTACCCAGGAGAACACGCCACCGATCGCACAGGACGATTTCTTCGGAGTCCGTGCGGGCCGGGGGACCAGGCTCGCGGTCATGGACAACGACACCGACCCGGACGGCGACACGCTCGTCGCCGAACTTGCGGGCCCGCAGCCGGCCGGGGCGGAGGTGCGGCAGACCGACGGCGGACTGGCCCTCCAGATCGACGTCCCCCCGGACACCGCAGGGGTGCTGGGCTTTCGCTACAGGATCACCGATGGCCGGGGCGGCGAGGCGGAGGCGAACGTCGAGGTCACGGTGCGGCCGGACGCGGAGAACGGCGCCCCGGAAGCCCGTGTGGCGGACCCGGTCCGGGTGGCCCGGGGGCGAAGCGTGGACCTCAACGCGCTGGCGGGGTGGACCGACCCGGACGGGGACGACGTCTACGCCGTGAAGGCGGACACCGAGGCCCCCGGTGACACCGCCACCTTGTTGCCGAACGGCCGCCTGACCTTCCGGGACGGGGGACAGGGCGGCGAGGACAAGCGGGTCTCGGTGACCGTCTCGGACGGACGGGCGGAGTCGACCACCGATCTGCCGATCCGCGTGGATCCGGTGGAGTCGGCCACCCCGATCGCCAATCCGGACCACGCCCGGGCCCTTGTCGGCCGGGCGATCGAACTGACCCCGCTGGCCAACGACATCGATCCGACCGGGGAAGGTCTGCGCCTGGCGAAGGTGGAGCGTGTCGCAGACGCGGAGGTGACCGACGATCCCGTGGAGGGGACCATCTCCTTCATCGCGTCCCGGGCGGGCACCTATCACCTGGACTACCTGGCGGCGAACGGGCCGGGGACGGCCACCTCGACGATCCGAGTGGACGTGGACGACCCGTCCGACGATGGTGACCCTCCGGTCACCGCGGACGACATTGCGCTGCTGCCGGCCGGGAGCGAGACGTTGGTCGACGTCCTGGCCAACGACTCCGACCCGGCGGGTGGTGTGCTGGTGGTCAGCGCCGTCGAGGTGCCGGACGGCTCCGGGGTGACCGTGGGCGTGGTGGACAACCGGGTGCTGCGGGTGTCCGACTCCGGTGGCCTGACCGAGCCGACGCAGGTCCGCTACACGGTGTCGAACGGGCGGGCCACCGCCGAGGGACATGTGCAGGTCGTTCCGGTCAAGCCGCCCGCCAAGCCCTTGCCGCCGGTCGCGGAGGACGACGAGGTGACGGTCCGTGCCGGGGACCACGTGACGATCCCGGTGTTGGCCAATGACAGCCACCCCGACGGCGACACGTTGTCCCTGGCGCCGGAACTGGTCCAGGAGCCGGACCCGTCGGCGGGGGTCCTGTTCCTGGCGGGTGACACCCTGAGGTTCCAGGCGGGTCCGGAGCCCACCACCGCCTACGCGATCTACGAGGTGCTGGACTCGCGCGGACAGGCCACCGCAGCGCAGGTGACCATCCACGTCCTCGCCCGCGACGAGGACTCCAACCAGGCGCCCCGACCCAAGCCGGTGACCGCACGGGTGCTGGCCGGCGCGACCGCCCGGATCGCGGTGCCACTGGACGGTATCGACCCGGACGGGGACTCGGTCCGGCTCGACTCAGTGGTCGCGGCTCCCACACGCGGACGCGTGTCAGGAATAGACGGCAACGTCATCGAGTACGTCGCCACCGAGGACGGGGTGGGCGACGATTCGTTCACCTATCGGGTGGTGGACGCGATGGGCGCCGTGGCGATCGGCCAGGTCACGGTGGGAGTCGCCCCGGCCAACGAGGTCAACCACCCGCCGGCGGCGATCCCCGACCGGTTGTGGGTGCGGCCCGACCGTGCCCTGACCGCGGCGGTGCTGCTCAACGACACCGACCCCGACGGCGACGAGTTGACAGTGCTCTCCGACGGGCTCCTCAACGCCGAGGTCCTGCGCGGTGAGTCCGATGGAAACCGGGTCGAGATGCTGGCCCCGCACGAGCCGGGCGCGTATTCGTTGCTGTACACGGTCGCCGACGCCCGCGGCGCCTCGGCCGTCGGCGAGGTCCGCGTGACTGTGGACCCGGACGCCCCCCTCAAGGTGCCGGTCGGCCGCGATGACGTGGTGCGTCCGGAGGAGATCGTGGGCCAGGACGACGTGACCGTCCCGATCCTGGCGAATGACGAGGATCCCGACGGCTCGATCCGCCAGCTCGGCGTGACGGTGGACGCGGATGACGTCGGTGTGAACGGCGACGGCACGTTGCGCGTCCCGGTGCTCGACGAGGATCGCACGATCTTCTACCGGATCACCGACGCCGACGGCCTGTCCGGTGGTGCCTTCGTTCACGTTCCTGGGCGGTCCTCGGTCGCTCCGGTCCTCCGCCCCGGCTCTCGGATCGAGACCCGAGGAGGACAGACGGTGGACATCGCCCTGGATCAGTACGTGTTGACCCGTCCCGGCACGTCACCGCGCATCTCCGATGACCGGTCCGTGACCGCGCCCAAGTCCGATGGCTCCCCGCTAGTCGTCGACGCCACCACCCTGCGTTTCGCCTCCCCGTCGGACTACTTCGGTGAGACGTTCATCAGCTTCGAGGTGACGGACGGGGCCGGTCCCGACGACCCCGAGGGGCGCCGGGCCACGCTGACGATCCCCATCACGGTGGAGCCGTCGTCCAACCAACCGCCCACCTTCACCGGTATGGAGGTGACCGTGGCTCCCGGTGAGACCTCTCGACTCGAGCTCGGCGGCCTGGCCGAGGACCCGGACGGAGACGACCTGTCCTTCCAGGTGGGGGCGTCCCCGGTACCCGAGGTGTCCGCACGCTTGGACGGCACCGCGCTGGTGGTGGAGGCCTCGCCGCGCGCCGAGGCAGGGGGCGCGGCGGCCCTGGAGATCGTGGTCGATGACGGCGAGGGGCATCAGGTGACGGGCGCGGTCAGCCTCAGGGTGACCAGCTCGAACCGACCACTGGCAGTGGCGAACGACGACGTGGTGACGGACGGCGCCGCCGGGCGGGCCTCGCGAGTGGACGTGCTGGCCAACGACGTCAACCCGTTCGACGAACCGCTTCGGCTGCTGTCGGTGGCGGTCGTCAGCGGTAGCGGTACCGCCACCTCAGGCGGCGACGTCGTGACCGTGACACCCGCCGCGGGATTCACCGGCGAGCTGCTCGCCGAATACCGGATCGCCGATGCGACGGGCGACCCCCGCCGCGAGGTGACCGGCCGGATCCGCGTCCAGGTCCGTGACCGGCCGGACGCCCCCTCGGCCCCCTCCGTCGTCGAGGTCCGCAACGCGACCGCCGTGCTGTCATGGACGGCTCCGTCGTCGAACGGCTCGCCCATCACGAACTATGTGGTCCGCGGAGACGGCGGGTTCAGCCAGGCCTGTGCCGCCACGACGTGCACTGTCACCGGGTTGCGGAACGGGCAGGACTACCGGTTCACGGTGCTCGCCGTCAACGAGGTCGGCCAATCGGACCCGTCGGCCCCCTCCGAGGTGGTGACCCCGGACGCCAAGCCCGACACCCCGCAGCCGCCGACGCTGACGCCGGGTGACAAGCAACTCGACGTGGTGTGGGCCGCACCGGCCAACGAAGGCACCCCGATCCGCTCCTACACGCTGGAGATCACCCCAGCCGGTCCGTCCGGCTCGCGGATCACCGGCGTCACCGGAACCGCCACCACGATCTCGGGGTTGGAGAACGGTGTCTCCTACAGGGTGAGGGTGCAGGCTCTCAATGACGCCCCGGACCCCTCCCAGTTCAGCGCCTACTCCGTGGCCGCGGCCCCCGCCGGCAGGCCGCTCACGCCGGCCGCCCCCTCGGCGCAGCGGGTCGCATCCGCCGCGAACGGAGGCGTGATCGACGTGTCGTGGACCGCGCCCGACGGAAACGGTGCGGCGATCCGGTCCTACGACGTCCACGTCTACCGTGGTGGATCCCGGGTCGACTCGCGTGCGGGTCTCGGGGCGGCCACGACCTCACTCCAGTTCACCGGCCTCGACACCAGTTCCGAGTACTCGTTCTCCATCGTGGCGCACAACGCCATGGGAGCCTCGGACGAGGGCGCCCGGTCCACCCCGCTGGTGGCGTACGGCACACCGGGCCAGGTCGGCGGAGTCTCGGTGGCGTTCGCCGACGCCTCGGCCCGGCTGAGCTTCAGCCCGGCGCAGGACAACGGTTCGGCCATCTCCTCCTACCGCGTGAACTCACCGCAGGGAGCCTCGGCCTCCTGCGCATCGTCCCCGTGCACGGTGAACGGGCTGACCAACGGCACCAACTACACGTTCACCGTGACCGCCGAGAACGCTGCCGGGGCCGGCCCGGCCAGCGCGGCCACCGCCGCCGGTTCGCCGTTCGGCCCGCCCAGGACACCGTCGATCAGCGCCAACTCCTCGGGGACCTCGGTGAGCTTCTCGTGGAATTCCAATGCGCAGAGCTACGCCAACGGCCGCCAGATCACCTCGATGGACGTCACGTTCAACGGCGGTGGCGTGTCCAACACCGGTTCGTTCAGCCGCGACATCGGATACAGCGCCACCGGCACCCTGAGGATCCGCGTCTGCGCGGCCGAGGGAGGGTGCCGTGAGGCCACCCAGTCGGCGTCCACCGGCGCGGAGCCGTACAACCCGGTGGTGCGGGCCGTCCAGACCGGGAGCCCGGGCGGCGGATGGAACCACGGGTATCGCCTGCACCTGTCGGGCTTCCGGCCGAACTCGACGGTGACGTGCAGCTTCGCCATCACGGTGGGCGGAGCCGGGACGCAGTCCTGGCGGGTGGGCGTCGACGGTGCGGGTAACGCGACCACGACCGTCCAGATGTCAGACGGCAGACCGGTCGGGTCGAATCTTCCGCTCAGCACCGATGCGCCGGCGATGTCCTGTGACGGTGTCCGGGCGGGTTACTGAAAACCACTGAGGAGAGAGACGCGAATGACCATCACCCCGGAAGAGGCCACGCGCTTCGCCTCGACCTTCGACAGACTGGTGCGCACGCTCGGCACCGCCATCCTCGGCAAGCCGGACACCATCCGGTTGGTCACCACCGCGAT
This sequence comes from Dietzia natronolimnaea, assembly GCF_002289575.1. GTDB lineage: Bacteria > Actinomycetota > Actinomycetes > Mycobacteriales > Mycobacteriaceae > Dietzia > Dietzia natronolimnaea_A. The sequence goes on along the minus strand of NZ_NTGA01000015.1, from coordinate 15,635 downwards.
GCTCGCGGGGGGTCACGTGCTGCTCGAGGACGCCCCGGGCACAGGCAAGACGATGCTCGCACGGTCGTTGGCGGCCGCGATCTCGGTCAAGCACAGCCGGATCCAGTTCACCCCTGACCTCCTGCCGTCAGACGTCACCGGCGTGACAATCTACGAGCAGTCCAAGGGTCGGTTCGAGTTCCATCCCGGCCCCGTGTTCTCCAACATCCTGCTCGCGGACGAGATCAACCGAGCCTCGCCCAAGACCCAGTCGGCACTGCTGGAGGTCATGGAGGAATCTCGCGTCACGATCGACGGGACGGCCTACGACGTGGGCAGCCCGTTCCTGGTGATCGCCACGCAGAACCCCATCGAGCAGGCCGGCACCTACCGGCTCCCCGAAGCGCAGCTCGACAGGTTCCTGCTCAAGACCACCATGGGTTACCCGGACATCGCCTCCACGATGGACATCCTCGGCGGATCGGCGATCCGGGACCGGTCCGAGAACATCGAGCACGTCATGTCCGGTGACGACGTACTGGCGATGGGGAGAATCGCCTCCACCGTCGACGCCGCCCCCACGGTTCTCGAATACATCGCACGGCTGGCCGAGGCCACCCGCGACGCCCCGGAGACGAGAGTCGGTGTGTCGGTGCGCGGCGCCATCGCCATGGTCCGCGCTGCACGGGTGTGGGCCGCCTCGCAGGGCCGCCACTATCTCGTCCCCGACGACGTCAAGGACCTCATCGGGCCGCTGTGGGCCCACCGGTTGGTCCTCGAGCCCGAGGCCGAGTTCACGGGAACCACGCCACAGGCGGTACTCGGTCGGGCACTGAGCGAGGTTCCGGCCCCGAGGGAGCGCGCCTCCTCCCCGATCGGGGCCTGACGGCGGTACCGAGACAGAACGACACTACGAGGAGGTGAACCATGACCCTGACCCAGAGCGGTGAGGCGCGGACCGGAGGGACGACAGCGGCATCGACCACGCCACCCGGAGACGACTCGGCGACCATCGGCGTCCGCGACCGGGTTCAGAAGCGGTCGCGGCAGGCGCGCGCGGTGGTCGTGGCGGCGTGGCGGTTCATCGACGAGACGGTGACCGGTCGTGGCGCGGTGGTCGCGCTGTTCGCGATCCTCGGGACCGTCGGGGGACTGCTCATGTCCTGGACCGAGTTCATGGCTCTCGGAGTGGCGGCGCTACTCCTGTTGCTGTTGGCCGTCCCCTTCACGCTGGGCCGCGGAGCTCACGAGGTGTCCGTGGACCTGTCCGGGAACCGCGTGGTGGTGGGTGATCCCGCTCGAGCGCGGATCATCGTCTCCAATCCCACCGGGCGATCGCTGGCGGGTGCGGTGGTGGAGATGCCCGTCGGGCGCAACGTCGCCGCGTTCGACGTGCCGCGGCTGCCCGGAGGGGCGAGCATTGAGGAGATACTCGTGATCCCCACCCAGCGGCGGTCGGTCCACGTGTTGGGGCCGGCCCGTACGGTGCGCGGAGACCCGGTGGGGCTCCTTCGCCGAACGCGGGAGTGGGGCGAGCGCGAGACCCTGTACGTGCACCCGCGTACGGCCCCGTTGGACAGGGTCACCACCGGTCTACTCCGTGACCTCGACGGCGTGTCCTCCGATCAACTGGCCGCCGACGACGTGGCGTTCCACGCCCTGAGGACCTACGTGCGCGGCGATGACCGACGGGCCGTGCACTGGCGGTCGACCGCCCGCACCGGCACCCTCATGGTGCGGCAGTACGAGGAATCCCGCCGCTGGCATGTCGGGATCGGGCTGTCGACTGCGGCAGGTGACTACGCGACCGTGGACGAGTTCGAGACCGCCGTGTCGGTGGCCGGGTCGCTCGGTATCACCGCCCTGACCGATTCGCGGTCCCTCACCGTGCTCACGCAGAGCCGGGGCCTGCGCATCGGTTCGCCGCGGCTGCTGCTCGACCAGCTCGCCGGCGTGGAGACCGAATCCACCCGACGCGATGTGGTGGCGCTGTCCGCGGACCTCGCGATGGAGGCGCCGGGCGTGTCCCTGGCCGTCCTGGTGGTGGGCTCCACCGTCGACGTGGCACGACTGAAGTCGGCGCACAACCGGGTCCCCCCGGGGACGAGTTGCATCGCAGTGCGAGTGCGACCAGGTGAGACCCCCAACCGCGGTCGACTGGGCGACCTGCTGGTGGTGTCCGTGGAGAACCTCGCCGACCTGCCGCGGGCCCTGAGAGGAGCCCTCGGATGAGCGAGGAGAGAGCCCGCAGGAAGGCCCCGCGCCACCCGGAGCAGGTCTCCGAAATGCGAGGACTCGCTATCGACGGCGTGGGCGCGCTGCTGGCGACGCTGGTCATGGCGGCGGGTTTCGCCGCCACTGCCGGGCCGGGGACCCTGGCTCGAATCGCCGTCGTGGGGTCGCTGGTCGGCGTGGGACTCGGCCTGGTCTGGGCGAGACGTAGCTCCCTGCTGTGGTTGCCGGTGGGAACCGTCCTCCTCGCCGTCGTCGTCGGGCCCCTGGCCGTGGGCCTCCTCCCCTCCCCGGACGCACTGATCGGGGCCACGCGCGGCGTCGTCACCTCGTGGAAGGACCTGCTCACCACCACACCTCCGGTCGACGGTGACCCCCACGCCCTCTACGCCGTCTACTACACGGTGGTCCTCAGCGCACTGGCCACGACGCTCGCCTCCGCCCGCTTCGGACGCTCGGCAGCCGCGGCCGGGTGCGCACTGGTCGGGCTCGGCGCCGCGGTGTGGTTGGGGTCGTTCGAGGTGGTCATGCCGGCGGCTGTCGGTGTCACGCTGCTCGTCGTGCTTCTGGCGTGGTCGGCCGTGCGCGCGCGGTTCGGCCTGACCGGACGTGCGGGCACCGCGGTGACCGTGACGCGCCGCGTACGGCCGGTGCGCGCACTGGCCGGGGTGGGCATGGTGGCCGTGGCGGCCGCGACCGCGGTGGCGGTGGCCCCCCTCGCTGTGGGCACGCAGGACCGCGCGTTGCTGCGCGACCGGGTGGAGCCGCCACTGGATGTGCGGCAGTTCGTCAGCCCCCTGGTCGGGTACCGCAACTATCGCGGCCCCCTGCGCAGTGCCGAGCTGTTCACCGTGGATCACCGGCCCGCTGACGGCAAGGTGAGGCTCGCCGCCCTCGAGAAGTACGACGGCGTGGTGTTCGGCAGTGCGGGCGGCCGTTCCGGCGACAGCGGGGTGTACGAGAGGCTGTCGCGTGCGCGCGCGCGTGGCGGCGCCTGGGCCGACCTGCCGCGCGGTCCCGAGGAGAGGATCACGCTGACGGTGGGCGACCACACCGGCGTCTGGACACCGGGGATCGCCACGGTCGAGCAGGTCACCCCGGTCACCGACTCGGGAGGCGACGGGGATCGGACTCTGCCGCTGGCCACCCTGTACGCGAACCCGGCGTCGGGGACCCTGGTCACCACCACCGGCCTGGAACCGGGGATGGCCTACGAGGTGTCTGGCCGGTCCGGGGTCAACCCCTCCGACGGTGAGGTGGCAGATGCTCCCGTCGCGGACATCGTCCTGCCGCCCGCGGAGAACGTCCCGGAGGTGGTGGCGGCAAGGGCCTCAGAGGTGGTGGGTGACGAGCCCACCCCGCTCGGACGTGCCCGCGCCCTGGAGTCCTACTTGCGCTCGGCGGGCTTCTACAGCAGTGGCCAGAGCGGTGAGGTGCGCAGCCGGGCGGGACACAGTGCCGATCGCATCGACGTCCTCCTGGATTCCGAGCAGATGATCGGCGACGAGGAACAGTACGCGGTGGCGATGGCACTCATGGCCCGGTCCGTGGGTCTGCCCGCGCGTGTGGTCGTCGGCTTCGACGTCCCGTCGCCCGACGGCGACGGGCAGATCTCGGTCACCGGCGACATGGCGTCGGTGTGGGTGGAGATCCCGTTCTCCGATGTCGGGTGGATGGTCTTCGCCCCCACCCCGGAGCGGGACAAGGTGCCGCAGCAGCTGGCGCCCGAACCCAAGACGAGCCCACAGCCCAAGAGCATCCAGCCACCCCCACCCCCACAGGAGACGGTGGAACTCGTCTCCGCGAGCTCACCCGGCGGCGCCGACGAACAGCTGGACCGGTGGGCCTGGCTGTGGGCGTTCCTTCTGGACGTGCTGATCCTGCTTGGGCGGGCGTTGCTGCTCGGCCTCCTGCTGGCCCTGGCGCCGGCCGCGATCGTGCTGGTCAAGATGCGTCGGACGCGGTCCCGTCGCGACGCCGCGGACCCTCGCGAGAGGGTCGCGGGCGGATGGGACGACCTGGTGGACACCTTCGTGGACCTGGGGGCGGCACGGCGGGACGGGGCCACCAGACGCGAGGTGGCCGACCGCGTGGCCGAGGCCTATCCCGATCTGGCGGTGCGCGCACTGGCGGGAGGTGCCGACGCCGGCGCCTTCGCCCCCGGCGACCTGGCGGACGAGCAGGCCGCCGGTTACTGGGAGGAGATCGATCGCGTGCGGTCCGAGGTCCGGGACACCCACCCCGCCGTCGCCTGGTGGCGCTCTCGGGTGAGCCTGCGGTCCCTGATCTCCGAGGACCGTGTCCGGTCGCTCCGCTCCGGTGGGCGCGGCCTGCTTGGCCGGGTGATCGGCAGGATCCGAGGACCCCGCCGCGCCCACGACAGGGAGTGGATCCGGTGAGCACCGACACGATCAGGTGCCCTCGGTGTGGCCAGCCCAATCCGAGGTCCACGCAGCGCTGTGTGCGATGTGGCCTGGAGCGGCGGCCGCGGCCGCCACAGTCCGGGAGGCCGGGGCCACCGTCCGGCCGGCATGTCGCGCCCGCGGGAGCGCAGGGTCCACCACCGGGTTCCCAGGGCCCGCCGCCGGGGTGGCCGGGTGCACCTGCACATCCCGCCCCGCCGCGTCGGTCCGGTCCGCCCCCCGCGCCCCCGCAGGCGAGCCGGCCTCGGCCTCACACGGGGCCGCAACCGCGCGTGCGACCGCCCGGGCAGTGGGTCCCCACTGGCGAGCGGCCCTCGGACGGTCCCGCGCCCGGCCGCTTCGACACCGCCGCAGCCATGGCGCGAACCGGACTGCGGCCGGGGCGAGCCGACCGGGCCCCTGGGGCCGGTACCCCGGCCCGGACGAGGTCCGAGTCCGAGGTCCCGGCGCCCATGCTCCGTAGGGTCGCCTCCACAGGTCTGGACACCCTGCTGTGCGCGGTGCTTCTCCTCACCCCGTTCTGGCGGGTCTATAACCTGGACGGCTCGTGGTGGCCCCCGCTGATGCTGGTAGTCGGTGTGCTCACCACAGTGCTCATCACCGTCCTGCGGGCACGGTCGGGCCGCTCATTGTTCTCCGGCCTGTTAGGTCTCCGCACGGTGTCCGGCGAGCCGGGGCATGCCCCGGGAGTGCGGGCCATGCTCCGCAGACATCTGATGTCCACGGGGGCCTTCCTCGCGGCCGGTGCGAGTATCTGGTCCGCCTTCCGCGACCCGACCGGTCGCCGCCGTACCTGGCAGGACATCGCCGCGGACACCCGGGTGATCGACACCCGCTGGGGCGCCGACCCGCTCGCGAAGGCTCCCGCGCCCCACCCGGAGACCGACACGGGTGAGGTGGCCGGCCTCGTCGTCGTCGACATCCCACGCCGACGGACCAGGCCCGGTGTGCTGCCCAACGGCCTCGACATGACCCCCGGCGTCGACGCGGAGTCCCAGACGCCGCCGCAACGGGGGCCGGTCGCGGTGATCGACGCCGCCGAGCGCGCCGCCGGCGAGACCTCCCCGGAGTCCGTGCCCGTGGTCGTGGTGGACGCCGCGCCGGAGCGGATCGCGGCCCGGCTCGTCGATGACACCGGCCGCAGCATCTCGCTTGCGAGATCCGCTCTGGTCGGACGGGATCCCGCCTGCGCCGCGGGCGAGGAGGTCGAGCACCTGTTCGCGATCGACGACCCCGACCGGACCGTGTCCAAGACCCACCTGCGGATCGACGTGTCCGATCGCGGGGTCACGGTGGCGGACCGGGGGTCGAGCAACGGCACCTCGGCGCGGATCGGTGGAGTCGACCACCCGCTCGAGGCCGGGGTGGCGATGGGCGTCCCGTTCGGCACCACCCTGCGCCTGGGCGGTCACACCCTCGTGGTGGAGGAGCCGTGACCGGGGCGGCGGGAGGGGGCCGGCCGGTGCCCGAGTCCGTGGGAGTGGGGAGGACGGCGGTCGTCGAAGGCGCGCCGGCGGATCTGACCTGGGGCTGGGCTACCGACACCGGTCGGCGTCGTGAACGGAACGAGGACGCGGTGCTCGCCGACCGGACCGTGTTCCTGGTGGCCGACGGGATGGGTGGGCACTCCCGCGGTGACGTCGCGTCGCGCACCGTGCTGACCGCGATGGCCGCGCTCGCCGGTCGGACCGACGCGACAGTGCAGGACTGCGTGGAGGTCGTGCGCACCGCGGCGACCGCCATCGCCGATCTGGGGGCCGGGGACCGGCGGCCGGCCGGCACCACCCTGTCCGGGGCCCTCGTCACGTGTAGTGGTGACGCTCCGTACTGGCTGGTGGTCAACATCGGGGACTCCCGCACCTATCTGTGGCGCAGCGGCCGTCTCGAGCAGATCACCGTGGACCATTCAGCGGTACGCGAGCTGATCGACGCGGGCGAGATCACCGCCGCCGAGGCTCGCACCCACCCCGAACGCAACGTGATCACCCGCGCGGTGGGCAGCGGACTGGAACCGCGTGCGGACGTGTGGATGGTGCCCCGTCACCCCGGCGACGTCCTGGTGGTGTGCACCGACGGGGTGACCGGGGAACTCGACGACCACTCGGTGTCCGACCTCGTCCGCCGGACCCCGGATCCCGGTGCGCTCGCGCTGGCCCTGGTCGCGATGGCCGTGGGCGCGGGCGGGCGCGACAACGCCAGCGCGGTGGTGGTGGCGGTGTCCGGGACCCCGCCCGCGGAGTGTGACGTCACCGAGGATCTGCCCCGACCCGACCAGGAGTACCGACGATGAGCTCTCACAGCACACCGCATCCCGGCGCCGCGACCTCCCGGCCCGCCCGCTACCTGCCCGGGGGGGCCGTGGTGGTGGTCACCGCGGACTGCGTCCTGTTGGTGTCCCGGGGCGACGACGACGTGGCCCGGTTGCATGACGTGGTCGCGCGTGCGGGGGACGCGCGGGCCGTCCTGGCGGCGGCAGCCGGCGGCCGAGTGCTGGACCTCGACGCGCTGCCCGATCTGGCACTGGCCTACCGCGGGCCCGCCGGGGTGCGGGTGCTCCTGAGCGGGCGAACCCGGGGCACCGTCGTCGACGGCGGTGTGGAGACCCGGCTGGACGGCGCCGACGTCGCACTGCTGGGTGAATGGGGGTTCTCCACCGGCGCGACGGTCGAACTGCTGGTCCACGATGCCGCCGCGGCCGAGCCGACCTGGCCCCTCGTCGAGGGAGTGGTGCTCGCCGACCGGGTGAGCTGGGAACCGGGCGGAGCCCCCCGCGAGCAGGGGGAACGCGCGTCGCAGGCGGTTCGGGCCCCGGTTCAGGCTCCGGTCGCCCCCGTCGTCGCACCCTCGCCCGATGCGACGCTTCTACCCGAGATCACCGACATCCCCGCTCCGAAGCCCGAACAGACTCCCGCACCCACACCGGTCCCCGCGACCGCGGCGCCCGCCGCTCCGCCCACCGCGCCCGCACCCGCGGCGCCCGCCGTTCCGGCGCGTCCCGTGGCGGAGGACGACTGGGAGGACGGTGACTGGGAGGAGGGCGTGGTCGACGACGTGGAGTACACGATCGGCGGCGGCATCGACTACGACCGCGTGCTCCACCCGGGACCATTGGTCCAGCCCCGGCCCCCGGCACCCGCACCCCCCGAGGCACCCGGTCCGATCCGGACCCCGACGCCCGCCCCACCAACAGCTGACGCCGCTCCGGTCCACACGCCGGTGCTTGCCCACGCACCGGGACCTGGGACCGCGACCGCGTCCGCGCCCCTGACTCCCGACCTCGGCGGGGACACGATGTCCCCGGAGGAGGTCTCCGCGAGGAAGCCCGGGTCGACGGCCGCCCGCCTGTGCCCCCAGAACCACGCCAATCCACCACAGATGTCCACCTGCCGCGTGTGCTCGGCCCCGCTGGACGGTCCGGCCGCACGCATCACTCGGCCCTCACTCGGGGTGGTCCGTCTGTCCACCGGAATGTTCTTCGATCTGGACCGGGCGCTGGTCTTCGGCCGTGAACCTCGGATCGACGGTGTCGACGCGGACTCCGCGCCCCGGCTCATCGTGCTTCCCAGTCCGGACAAGGCCATTTCGCGGTCTCATCTCCGCGTGGACATCGACGGGTGGTCGGTGCACGCGGTCGACCTGGGTAGCACCAACGGCACCTACCTGCGCCGGGGCGCGGGCGAAGAGGTCCGCCTCATGCCTGACGAGCCGAGGATGCTCATGTCGGGTGACGTGCTCGTAGTGGACGACGTGCAGATCCGGTTCGAGGACCTACCGTGAGCCGGCGCGCACCGGCCAGGGAGCCACGCCTGTCCGGGTACGTCTTCATCCGGCATCTGGGGTCGGGCGGTTTCGCCGACGTCTACCTCTACGAGGACGGCCGGACCAGTCGGGAGGTGGCGGTCAAGGTGCTGCTGTCGGACTCGCTGAGCCCGGGCGTGCGTGACCAGTTCGAGTCCGAGGCCCGCCTCATGGGGCAGCTTTCCACTCACCCCTCGATCGTCACCGTGTACAACACTGGCATCGCCCCCGACGGCCGCCCCTATCTGGTGATGGAGTACTGCTCGGAACCCAACCTGGGCGACCGCTTCCGCACCGCCCCGCTGGATCTGCCGCGGGCCCTCGACATCATCGTGGAGATCTGCGGCGCCGTGGAGACCGCGCACCGCGCCGGGATACTGCACAGGGACATCAAGCCCGCCAACATCCTCGTATCCGATTACGGCAAGGCGATGCTCACCGACTTCGGGATCGCCGCCGCGCTCGGCGGCGAGAGCGGCATCGGCGGCCTGTCGGTGCCCTGGGCGCCCCCGGAGTTCGTGGAGGGTGAGCCCGGAGGTCGCGAATCGGACGTGTGGAGTCTGGCCGCCACCCTGTACTCCCTACTCGAAGGGCGGGCGCCCTTCGAGATCCCGGGCCAGGACCGCTCCGCAGGCGCGCAGATGCAGCGGATCATGCACGAACCGCTGCCTCCGATGCACGCGCCCGGCGTGCCCGCGGTGCTCGAACACACAGTTGCCGTGGCGATGGCGAAGGACCCGGCAGCCCGCTTCGGTTCCGCCCTCGAGTTCGGCAACGCCCTGCGCCGCGTCCAGGCGTCTCTGAGGCTTCCCGAATCGCCGCTTCTGGTGCGTGCCCCTCGGCCCGTCGCGCCGACCGAACCATCGACGGTCCCCCCCGAGGCATCTGCGGAACCGGCGGACGGAACCGTCCTACGGGAGCAGAGCATCGCTCCCGAGTTCGCGTCCGAACCGCGCTCACCCGAGTCCGGTGGCAAGTTCATCCCCGGCGGGCAGGTGTATATCCCTCGCTCGGGTGACCACACCTCGTCCACGGTCGCCCGCGACGCCGGCTCGGCTCCCGCGCACCGGTCCGGGCCACCCCACGCTCAGTTCCCGTCGCCGGAGGCCGCGACGGCGACCGGTGGGGGTCGGCGTGGCGGTGTGGTGGCCGCCGCCGTGGTGGTGGCTGCGGTACTGGTGGGGCTGGTCGTGTGGGCGGCCGTGGGTGGTGACGACGAGGTCACGCGCCCGGCGGAGGCGACCGCGGAGGCCCCTCGCTCCGATCCGCCGTCGCGGGAGCGAGTGCCCGCGGTGGTCGACGCCACGGGCGAGATCATCGGGTCGGACGCAGTCTTCCGGTGGAGCAACCCCGACCCCCAGGCGGGTGACAGTTACCTGTGGGTCCGGACCGGCACGGGTGGCGTCGACTCACCCACCCAGACCGACGAGACGACGGTGACGATCCCGGGGGGCCCGGGCACGTGCATCGAGATCTCACTGGTGCGCGAGTCGGGGCGGACGAGCGCCGACGGGGTGGAGGTGTGTGCCGGATGAGTTCCGTCCACGTGGAGTTCTGTGGCGAGACGATCTCGGCACCGCCGGGCACGGAGTTCGTGATCGGACGGGACGCGGATCTCGATGTCGACGACAACCCCTATCTGCACCGACGATTCCTCGTGCTGGTGTACGACGCCGGCCTGTGGTGGCTGGTCAACCAGGGGGAACGGCTCTCGGCCACCATCTCCTCGGCGGCCGACGGACTGCAGGCCTGGCTGCCCCCCGGTGCGCGGGTCCCGTTGGTGTTCGGCGTCACCACGGTCGTGTTCACCGCCGGGCCGACCACATACGAGATCGGGCTGCGGACCGAGGAACCGACCTTCACCTCGCGCTACGAACGCGTCGACGAGCGCGGGGAGTCAACCATCGGCGAGACCCCGCTGACCGCGAGCCAGCGTGCGCTCATCGTGGCGTTGGCCGAACCGGTGTTGCGGAGAGAGGGGACAGGCTCCAGTGCGGTTCCCCCGAGCGCCGCCGCGGCCGCCCGCCTGGGATGGCCGGTCACCAAATTCAACCGCAAGTTGGACAACGTCTGTGAGAAGTTCGCCCGCGTCGGCGTTCGTGGCCTGCGCGGCATCGAGGGGGCCGTGGCCTCGAACCGGCGGGCCAGGTTGGTGGAGTACGCGGTGGCGGCAGGAGTGGTCACTGTGGCCGATCTGCCCGTGTTGGACGAGGAAAGCGCCCGCTCAGCCGGGCGGGAGGGGTGATCCGTGCATCTCAAGCTCAGCTATGTCCGGCCTGAGGGGCGTACCACCAATCTCGGGGTGACGGTCGATGCGACCGCGCTCGTCGGAGACCTGGCCCGGGCGCTGTACCGGCAGGATCCCGCGCACGACGGCGCCGAGGCGCCGAGCGGGCTCACCCTGAGCGTGGAGCGTCGGACCGCCCAGGGCACGACGTCGGTTCTGGACCCGGAACGCAATCTCATCGAGGCCGGGCTGCGGTCGGGGTCGCTCATCAGGTTGTCGCGGGAGCGCCCCGCGGCGTCGATGGGCGGTGACCGCGGTACGGCGGTCGCGCGTCTGCGCGTTCTGGCGGGTCCGGACAAAGGCCGCGAGTTCGAGCTGCCGGCCGGGGTCAGCCACGTCGGCCGTCTGCCGACGTGCGAGGTCACCCTTTCTGACCCCCTGGTGTCGAAGCGCCATGCGCGGATCGTCGTAGGGGAGTCCATCGGGATCGTGGACGAAGGGTCCGCCAACGGCATCGAGGCCGGCGGGGTGCGGGTCACCAAGACCCTGGTCGGCCCGTCTGACCTGCTTCGACTGGGCGACACACTGATCAGCGTGGCGGGTACGCGACTGGCAGGGACTGTCGAACCGTCGAGTCCCAGCATCGAGTTCAACCGTTCGCCGCGTGTCGAGCCCCGGTTCGAACCGGAGACCTTCCGTACCCCCGTCGCCCCGACCCGCCCCAACCCCATGCGGTTTCCGGTGGTGGCGATGGTGGCGCCATTGATCATGGGCCTGGTGCTGTACGCCGTCACGCGCAACCTGCTCTCGATCGTCTTCATCGGTTTGAGCCCGCTGCTGATGCTGGGCATGTACCTCGACCAGCGATTGGGCGCCGCCAAGCAGCTCAGGCAACAGAAGGAGGACTTCGACACCACCCTGCGAGTGGTGGCCGGTGAGCTGACGGAGGCCCAGGAGCGCGAGAGGGCGGTCCGGTTGGAGCGCACACCGTCGCTGATGGATCTGCGCCGGACGGTCGACCTCCTGGGCCCGATGTTGTGGAGCCGCAGGCCCGAGACGTCCGGCTTCCTCACGGTGCGGTTGGGGGTGGGGTCGACCCGCTCGTCCTGCTCGGTCGACCATCCGGACTTCAGCGCGACAGCCCTCCCCTCATACCTGCAACGTGCCCGCGACTTCGCCAGGACCTTCGAGGACATCAGCGGGGTGCCAGTTGTCGGCGACCTCCGCTCGGCGGGAGCGGTGGGGGCCGCGGGCCCCCGTGGTTCGGTCGAGGGCATCGCCCGTGGCCTGGTCTTCCAGTTGGTGGCGTTGCACTCCCCGGCCGAACTCGTGGTGACCGTGTTCGCCTCGCCGGTGTCCCGAACCACATGGGAGTGGGTGGAGTGGCTTCCGCACGCCGGCTCCGTTCACAGCCCGCTGGCCGGTGGCCATCTCGCGGACAACCAGGGAAGCGGGCGGGTCCTGGTGGCCGAATTGGAGGACCTCGTCGCCTCGCGGTTGGATTCCGAGCTGCCGCTTCGCGGCGCACCCCGAGGCGAGGTGCAGGTCGAGAAGGGGATCCCTCGCGCTGAGGACCACGGGGTCCCGCCGCTGCCCGCGGTGGTCGTGGTGGTCGATGACGACACCCCGGTCGATCGTTCGCGGCTGATCCGATTGGCCGAGACCGGGCCGGACGTCGGTGTCTACGTCATCTGGTCCGCTACTCGCGTGGAGAACCTGCCGTCGGTCTGCCGCACCTTCGTCGAGGTGGGCGCGGGCCACGACGGTGCGGTGACGGGCGTCGTACGTCACGGCATGGTGTCGAGTCCCGTCACGTGCGAGACCCTTGACGCCCCGGCCGCGGCCGCCGCGGCGCTGCTGCTGGCCCCCGTCGTCGATGCCGGGGTCTCGGTGGAGGACGCCTCTGACGTACCGCAGTCGGTGGCCATGCTCGATCTGGTGGGCCATCGCTTCGGTGACGATCCGGAGGTGGTTCTGGAGCGCTGGCGGGAGAACGGAACGCTCGGCGGTGAGGACGCCGGGGCGCCGGACGGTCGGCGGCGCCGCCGCGCGGGCGATCTGCGCGCGCTGGTCGGGTCGACGGGTGTGACGCCCATGTCCCTCGACCTGCGCGCAGACGGCCCGCACGCCCTGGTCGGCGGCACCACGGGTTCGGGCAAGTCCGAGTTCCTCCAGTCCTGGGTCCTCGGGATGGCCGCCGCCCACAGCCCGAAGAGGGTCACGTTTCTCTTCATCGACTACAAGGGTGGGGCGGCGTTCGCGGACTGCGTGGACCTGCCGCACTGCGTCGGCCTGGTCACCGACCTCAGTCAGCATCTCGTGCGACGCGCTCTCACGTCGCTTCGGGCCGAGATCCGACATCGCGAGCACCTGCTCAACGCGAAGAAAGCCAAGGACCTGATCACCCTGGAGAAGACCGGGGACCCGGACTGTCCGCCCAGTCTGGTCATCGTCGTCGACGAGTTCGCCGCGCTGGTCCAGGAAATCCCCGAGTTCGTCGACGGGGTGGTGGACGTCGCCCAACGTGGCCGGTCCCTCGGCATCCACCTCGTTCTGGCCACCCAGCGCCCGGCGGGCGTGATCAAGGACAACCTCCGCGCCAACACCAACCTGCGGATCGCGCTGCGGATGGCCGACGCCGACGACTCGACCGATGTACTCGGAGTGCCCGATGCGGCGGACTTCCCGCCCAACATCCCGGGGCGCGCCGCGGCCAAGACGGGCCCCGGCAGATTAACGACCTTCCAGTCCGCCTATTCCGGTGGGCATACCAGCGATGTCCAGACTGCACCCCCCGTAGAGGTGGAGGAACTCCACTTCGGCTCACCGGTCGCCTGGGAGGCGCCTCTCGACGCCGACACGTCGACTGTCGACGAGGGGCCCACGGATATTACGCGTGTGGTCAAGAGTGTGTGCGGGGCTGCACAGATCGCGGGGATCCCCTCACCCCGCAGGCCCTGGCTGCCGGAGTTGCGGGCGACGTACAACACCGCGGCGATCCGTTGGCGGCACAGCGACAGCCGACTGCTGTTGGGAATCCGCGACGCGCCGGCCGAACAGATGCAACCCAGGGTGTTCTACGAGCCGAGCCGCGAAGGCAACGTGGCGATCTACGGGACCGGTGGATCCGGCAAGTCGGCGGCGCTGCGCCAGGTCGCTGTAGCCGCCTCACTGGCCGCGACCGCGGCGCCCGTGCACATCTACGGCCTCGACTTCGGTTCGTCCGGTCTACGGATGGTGGAGCCGTTGCCGACCGTCGGGGCCGTCATCTCCGGTGATGACGAGGAGCGGATCGCACGCCTGATGCGTGAGCTCGCCGCGACGGTCGAGGAGCGCGCGGAGCGCTATGCGGCGGCGCGCGCCTCGACGATCGAGGAGTACCGCGCGACCGCCGGTGGCACGCGGGAGGCGAGAATCATCGTGCTGGTGGACGGCATCGGGGCGTTCCGCGACGCCTACGAACACTCCACGATCGCGCCGTGGTTCTCCATCTTCACCCAGATCGCCGGCGACGGACGCGGAGTGGGTGTCCACGTGGTGGTGACCGGTGACCGGAGCAATTCCGTGCCGACCTCGCTCGGGTCGTCCGTACAGAAGCGGTTCGTACTCCGCCTGGCCTCGGAGGAGGAGTACCTGAACCTCGGTGTTCCCAGAGACGTGCTGGATCAGACCTCGCCCCCGGGCCGGGCCGTGCTCGGGGAAGACGAGATGCAGTTCGCGATCCTGGGAGGGGAGGCCAACGTCTCCAGCCAGGCCCGGGAGATCGAGCGGCTCGCCGACCATCTGCGTGGCCTCGGTGTCGTGTCCGCTCCAGATATCCGCCGGCTCGAGGAGAGGATCCTGCTCGACGCCCTGCCACCGTCAGTCGAGCAGGCCGATCGCGACGGAAGCCCGGTGTTCCTGGCGTCGATCGGCGTGGCTGACACGAGCCTCGGCCCGACGGGTATCGATACCCGGGGCACGTTGATGGTGGCCGGGACACCCGGTTCGGGGAGGACATCGGCGGTGCTGGCCATCGCGCAGGCCGTGCACAGGGAGCGACCCGGTCGGATCCGGATCCTGCTGTCGATGCGGCCTGTGCCACAACTCGCCGCGGAGCAATGGGACGCGACGGCGGTGGGAGGTGACGCGGTGGCCGAACTGTGTCGCGGACTCGTCGATGACATCCGCTCAGGGAGGACCGACGTGCAGGGACTGGCCGTGTTCGTTCACGGAACGGCCGACTTCGCCATGGCGCCAGCGGAGGCAGACCTCCTGGCGCTGATCAAGGAGGCCGCCGCGTGCGGTCACTTCGTGGTGGGCGAGTCTGAGAGTTCCACGTGGAACCAGGCCTACCAGCTCGCCCAGCCGTTCAAGTCCGCCCGGGTGGGGCTGTTGCTCGCGCCGGGCGACTCCGACGGCGAGGGTCTCCTGGGTACGCCGCTCGGGAGGGTCAGAAGAGCGGAGTTCCCACCGGGACGCGGCTTCTACATCCGCTACGGGGTGGCGATGAAATTGCAGGTGGCGATGCCCATGGCATGACCGGAGGGGATGGGTACCGCTACCCATTCCCTCCTCCCGGCAGAGGCAATAGTTTCTTTATCAAGCGGGCAGGATGTGCCCGATTACAGAAGGAGAAGAACATGACCAGCGGAGGCTTCCTCGGACTCGACCCGGAACTCGTCGGCCAGATGGCGACCAGGTTCGATGCCGAGGCGCAGAACATTCAGAACCTCATCTCGCAGATGAACAGCGTGGTCTCGAGCAACATCCCGGCGAACTGGAAGGGATCGGATGCCCAGCAGTTCCAGGGCGAATGGGAGTCCACCCTCGTCCCGCAGCTGCGCAATGTGGAGCAAGCTCTGCGTCAGGCGTCCACCACCGCTCGCCGCAACATCAGCGCACAGCAGAGCACCAGTAGCCAGGTCTGAACCCAGCCCGGCGGTCGGGGACCATCCCGGCCGCCGGTTCCGGCCGAAAGGTACACAGGATGAACA
>NZ_NTGA01000014.1 GCF_002289575.1 Dietzia natronolimnaea | reverse complement strand
GCGGACCTTGATCGTCAACGCATCGGCGGTGGAAGCGAGTATCGAATTACTGCCGATCTGAGGTGGTGAGGTCCTGGTAGTCCTTCTCGTTAGATGAGCGATGCGCGGTGGCGAGCGTGTGGCTTTTCACCCTGGGCGGCATGTGTTACACGCGGCTTACGACCTTCGTGGGCCGCTGGCGCGGCCCACGAAGGTCGAGTTTCTACAGTGAGTTGAGCAGGTCGCGCATGGTCTCGATCTCCGCCTGCTGGGTGTCGATGATGGTCTGGGCCAAGTCGACGGCGGGCGGGTAGGTGCCGTCGGCGACCTCGTCCTCGGCCATGGTGACCGCGCCTTCGTGGTGGGCGATCATCTGCTCCAGGAACAGTCGAGCGGCGTCAGTACCTTCGGCGTCTGACAGTTGCTGCAGCTCCTCGTCGCTGAGCATGCCGTCCATCTCGGCCATATCGTGGCCGTCGTGCCCGCCCTCCGGTTCGGTGGGTTCACCCCACTGGTCGAGCCACTCGGTCAGCTGCTCGATCTCCGGGCCCTGAGCGGCTTTGATCTCCTCCGCCAGCTGAGTGACCTCCTGCGGGATGCCGTCCTTGGCCAGGATCATGTCGCTCATCTCGATCGCCTGCTCATGGTGCGGCAGCATCATCTGGGCGAACATCACATCCGCCTCGGAGTGCTCCCCGGCCTCCCCGGGGGTGTCGGTGCCCGTCTCTTCGACGACCGAGGTGGTGGAGGTGGTCGTGGGTTCGGCTGCGGTGGTGTCGTCTCCGTCGTTGGTACATGCGGAGAGGGCGAGCAACGCGGCTGCCGCAACTGTGGTGACTACCTTTGGCTTGCGGATCATCGTGTGGGGTTCCTTTCTCGATGGGTTCAGATCGGGCCGTGACGGCTAGGCGAGGTAGGACAGAGTGGTCATCATCCCGGCCTCCTGGTGGTAGACGTTGTGACAGTGGAAGGCCCATTGGCCCGGGTTGTCGGCGTCGAACTCGATCTCGACCGTGCGCATGGGCCGGATCGTGACGGTGTCCTTGCGCAACCCGGTGTCGACCAGGGAGAAGGTGTGTCCGTGGAGATGCATGGGGTGGACCATGTCCGACATGTTGCGAAGTCGCATTCGAATGCGCTCGCCCTGGGCGACCTCCAGTGGCGCGGAGTCCGGGTGCGCTCGGCCGTTGAGCGTCCAGCGGTAGGGAGTCATGGTGCCGCCCATGTCGACGCTCAAGTAGCGGTCATGGGACCGGTCTCCCACACGGGCGGCCGACGTTGGTGCCAGGTCCGCACTGAAGATGATCCGCCGATCGAGTTCGTCCGGTCGATCCCGGGGCGGGTCGCCGGAGCCGGTGCGCACGATGCCGTACCCGTGGCCGGTTTTGCCTTCCGCCTGGGCGAACAGCGGGAACGCGCCATCGCCCAGCGTGACGAGTGCGTCCACCCGTTCGCCCATCCCGATCATCAGGGCGTCTGTCTCTTCCGGCTCGACGGGGAACCCGTCGGAGTGGGTGACCGTCATCTGGTGTCCGCCCAGAGCGACCCGGAAGACGGTGTCGGCGCCGGCGTTGACGAAACGGATCCGCGTCCGTTGGCCCGGTCTGGCTGTCCACACGATCGGATCAGCCGGGACGCGACCATTGACGAGATAGAGCGGGTAGGACACGTCCCCGGCGACACCGATCAACGGGGACACCATCGCTTCGTCGCCGGAGTGCATGCCCCCCATGGCGCCACGGCCCATGCCTGCGGTCTCACTGGAGGGTTCGGGCCCGCTGAGAATGCCGAGCTGTTGTGCAGCATCGTCTGGGGTGCCGTCGATGCCATCGAGCCAGTCGTCGAGCACCACGAGCCACTCGTGGTCGTAATCGCCGGGCTCGTCCGGATCATCGATGATCAGCACGCCGTACAACCCGCGATCGAGCTGAAATCCCGAGTGGGAGTGGTAGAAGTACGTGCCCGGGTGCGGCGCGGTGAACCCGTAGTCAAAGCGCGCACCGGCCGCAATGGGTTCCTGGGTCAGGCCGGGCACGCCGTCCATGTCGTTGCTCATCGCGATCCCATGGCAGTGCACACTCGTCGTCGCCGGTAGCTGGTTGTTCACCGAGATCTGCAGCAGGTCACCGGCCCGGGCCCGCACCACCGGCCCGGGCAGGGTGCCGTCGTAGGCCCACGTGGAGACCACGCGCCCGCCCAGGTCGACCTCGACCGGGCGAGCCGTCAACCGCGCCGAGGACACCGGCTGGTTCGGGCGTCGTCGTTGGAGTTCGAGCTGGCGAACCTGCGATGACGAGGCGGTCACCGGTGCGCCGGAAGGCGCGGCCGGCCCGGTGCAAGCTCCGAGAACTCCGGCGCCGGCGAGCACGGTGCCGAGCAGGAAGCCACGGCGGGACAGCTCACCCACCGAGCGCCTCTCCGTGGCCGGCGCCGAACAAGGTGGTCACCAGGTAGACCGCGCTCGCCCAGAAGGCCATCAGACCGATGGCTCCGATGGCTACGTCCGCCCACGCTGTCACCCGCGCCTCCCCTCATCCGGTCGGAACCGAGGATGGTCGGCGAACACGTGGGTTTCGGTGGAGATCGTATGAAGGTTCGCTCAAGAAATGCCTCCCGCATGGGCCCGGATGGTGGCGCTGACGATGATGGGGAGATGGCCTCTTCACCTCGTACGATCGGAACGACAGAAGCCGCCGCGTCGGCGCCACGCCCGCCCACGGGTCTGCGGGCGATGGTCGTGGAGGACGAGAAGTCCTTGGCAGACGTCGTGGCCACCTATCTCGAACGGGAAGGCTTCGAGGTGACGGTCTGTGGCGACGGCACCGAGGCGGTGGCCCTGGCCCGGCATGTCGACCCCGATGTGATCGTCCTCGACCTCGGCCTACCCGGTCTGGACGGAGTGGAAGTCTGCCGGCAGGTACGCACACATTCCGACGCCTACATCGTCATGCTCACCGCGCGCACCGACGAGGTCGACACGCTGATAGGTCTGTCGGTCGGATCCGACGACTACATGACCAAACCGTTCAGCCCCCGCGAATTGATGGCCCGAATTCAGGCGATGATGCGTCGCCCGCGTACCAGCACCGCCACCGGAGCCGCCTCAGAGACGGGAGCCGATGAGCCGCTTCGCGAGTTCGGCGATCTCGTGATCGACGTACAGGGCCGCGAGGTCACCGTCGCCGGGACACCGGTTGCACTGACCCGCACCGAATTCGACATCCTCGCGTCGCTGTCGAGGGACCCGGGTGTCGTATGCAGCAGGCCCCAGCTGATCGCCTCGGTCTGGGGACCGAACTGGGTGGGCGATGATCACCTCGTCGATGTGCACATCGGACATCTGCGCCGAAAGCTCGGTGACGAGGCCACCCGCGGCCGCTACGTCCGTACCGTCCGGGGCGTCGGCTACCGGATGGGCACCGGGCAGTGAACTCTCGCTCCGCCCGCCGGCCCGTGGTGTCGGGATCGGGACTGCGGGCAGTGCTGGCCCGCTCGAGCTTCGGCACCAGACTGCTCATAGCCTTGAGCGTCGTTCTCGTCGGCTGTTCTGTCAGCGCGTGGTTTGTCGCCTCAGCTCTGGCGCCGGGAATCTTCCACGATCACCTGGGCCAGGCGGGCATCGATCCCGATTCGCACGAAGCGGCCCACGTCGAGGAAGCCTTCACGGTGGCCATCATCGCCGCGTGGGGCTTAGCGGTGGCCATCGCAGTGCTCCTGGCGCTGGCCGTGAGTTGGTATCTCGCCCGGAGGATCCAGCACTCCGTCACCGCGGTGACCTCCTCGACAGCCGAGATCGCCGGCGGACGCTACGACACCCGGGTCGATAGGCCGGGGCTGGGCCGCGAGTTCGACGATCTGGCCGACAGCGTCAACGAACTCGCCCGACGACTCGACGCCACCGAGACCACCAGACGCCGCATGCTGGCCGACCTCGGGCACGAGATGCGCACACCGCTGGCCACCCTCGACTCCTATCTCGAAGCGATCGACGACGGTGTCCACACCTTCGACGACGACGTCCGACACATCTTGTGGTCGGCCACCCAACGGCTCGAGAGACTCGCCTCGGACATCGTCGACGTCTCCCGCGCGGAAGAACACCTCACGCGTCTCCGCCCCGGCCCGTCCACCACGCGAGCGCTCGTCATGAGCGCGGTCGATGCAGCCCGGGAACGATACGAGAGCAAGGGAGTGCAGCTACGCACGCACGTCGTCGGCGCCACGCCCGTGCTGGTGGACACCGACCGTATCGGGCAGGTACTGGGCAATCTCCTGGACAACGCGCTTCGGCACACCCCCGTCGGCGGCACCGTCACGGTCAGTAGCGCCCCGGCCGGACGCCATCACGTCGAGATCACGGTGAGTGATTCCGGGGAGGGCATCGCTGCGGAGCATCTCGACCACATCTTCGACCGCTTCTATCGGGCCGACTCATCGCGCGGCCGCCACAGCGGAGGTAGCGGTATCGGCCTGACCATCACCCGCGCTCTCGTTGAAGCCCACGGTGGCACCATCCGGGCGCACAGCGACGGTCTCGGACGAGGCGCGCGCTTCACCGTCGAACTCCCGAACCCCGGCCGCTCTCTCACCCACCGGACCGGTGGTGTCGGGGTGCACGAGACCGCGCCCGGCCCGTCCTGACGCAGAAGGGAACTGCACATGTGCCTACCGAGGCGCCGCGACCGCGTAAGCCACCGCTCCCGGGTGGCGCCCTGCCCGCGGCCGGGGCCGGTGGTAGCGGACGATCTCGTCCTGCGAGTCGCCACGGTCGCTGATCTGGACGCGACCGCGCTGCTGCATTGTGAACAGTTGCCGGCCGGATTCTTTCCCGACCTGGGGCCGCGTTTCATGCGTCGCTGGCACCGGGCCTACCTTGATTCCCCGCAGGGCGTGGCGTTGGTCGCGGTGTGTCGGTGTGATGATCCCGAGCACGTGTGCGCCTTCTTGTTCGGTTCGATCGATGAATCGACACACATGCGGGCAGTGCTGGCCGACCGACGACGCGTGCTGTCCCTGGCAGTGGTCGCCGCCGTGTCACTGCTGCGCCACCCACCACTGGCGGCGCGGTTCGTGCGCACGCGCGCGACGCCGTGGACACGTCGCCTGATCGGCACACTCACCTCCCAACCTGCCGCACCTTCGGGGGTCGATTCGACGCCGGTAGCCGTGCTGGCCGCGATCGCCGTCCACCCGTCACTGCGGGGCTCCGGCGCCGGTGCCCGCCTGGTCGAGCTGTTTCTCAACCACGCACACGAGGGCGGCACTGCTACCGCCGAACTGGTCACCAGTGCCGGCTCGGACGGGGCCGGCGAGTTCTATGAACGTATGGGGTGGATACCGGGGCGCGAGAGCCGAACGCGCGACGGGGAGAAAGTGCGCAGCTATCGTCATCCCACGGCGTCCCCGGCCCGCCGCGACACGTTCCGCGATGAGCGCGAGGCGGATCCCCGATGAACCTGACCCGGCGTCAATTGCTGACGTTGCTGACTGCGGGGTCAGCCGCTGCCGTGGCGTCCTGCACCTTCGAGCCGCGCCCGCAGCCTGCCCCCTCGGCGACTACGCCGAGTCCGCTGCCATCTGACCCGAGCGGATTCGAGCCCGGAGTACGGCGTTCCCCGTTGTCCGCTGCGGCGAGTCGTTGGCAGCCGACGCCCGGTGAAGTGCGTCCGGAGATCAAGCGCACAGCGGCCGCATTTCTGGAGACCGCCGGGACCTGGAGCGATGACGACACTGCGGTAGGCAGCCTCGTCCGTGCCGGCGCACCGCCGTCGGTGGCATCAACTGCGTCGATACTCCATCTGGATACCGCCCGCGCCGGGGAACTGACCGTCGTCTATCCGCAGTACGGCGGACTGGCCTCGGACACCGCTGCGGTCATCGCTCTGGTAGAGCAGAAACTGGACACCGTCTCGGGACCATTGGACCGCGAACTCGTCGTGGACGTGCGCCTGGCTAGACCCCCCGGGGGGGACTGGGCCGTCGAGCGGCTGGTCGCACCGACGTCACTGGGCCCGTCTCTGTTGCTGACGGACATGGCGGCAGCGGTGCTCGCCGAACCGAGGATCATCCTGCCCGGACCGTCCCGCAGCGATATCAGTACCGGCAGGATGGACAACCAGCTGCTGGGGATACTCCTGGCCCTGTCCCGGGAGTTCACCATGGCCATCCAGGTGATGCACACCGGCCACGTCCAAACGGTCTATCCGACCACGCGGGTGTCCAACCACGCAGTGGGGCGAGCAGTGGACATTCGTGAGATCGACGGTCGGCCAGTGGTTGACACCAGACCCGATGATGATCGTGTGGTTGGGTTGATGCGGCGAGCCGCCGAGTTGGGAGCCACCGAGGTCGGGGGGCCTGTTGACCTCAACGGACCACGCAAGGGATTCTTTTCCGACGACGTGCACCAAGATCACATCCATCTCGGTATCACCCCCGGCGACCCGCCAGCGCACCTGCGGTAGGGCGCATTCGCTTGCAGGTGTGGCATTGAGGTCACCGCCGAGGAGAATCGGTCGACCCTGTAGCGATGCAGCCGCTTCGGTAAGGCGGTCGGTGATGCCCTGACCGGTTAAACCGAGCCGACCTCGGAGAGAGGTTCACAAGGGAGGCGATTAATGTCCGAATGCGTCTCGCATGGGATCTTCTAGGACTTCACGAGTCGGGCGATGGCAGCGGAGGCTTCTTTGAGCTTGGTTTCGGCGTGGGTTCCACCCTCGTGGACTGCGCCGGTGACGCAGTGTTGGAGGTGGTCATCGAGCAGGGCCAGGGCGACGTTCTCCAGGGCAGAGGTCATGGCGCTGACCTGGGTGAGGATATCGATGCAGTAGGTGTCTTCATCGATCATGCGGTGGATGCCGCGGGCTTGTCCTTCAATGCGTTTCATCCTGGCGAGGTAGCGGTCTTTGTCATTGATATAGCCGCGGGATTCATTCTCGGTGGTGATCATTGTTCGTAACTTTCTAGGTCAGGTGCGGTCGCGTCGATGCTCATGGGATGAACCCGATCAGTGGCGAGGGGGGCGGCGGCCGGTGGTGATGGTCAGGCGGCGTTGGCGTATCGGTCGGGGTCGGCGTCGAACAGGGGACCACAGGCGGCGCAGCAGAACCAGTATCGCTGGTCCTGATAGTCCCGAAACAGGCCCTCAGCTTCGGCGTGGGACTTGATCACCGGGGTGCCGGCCATGACTAGACACTCGGTGACGTCGTCGCTGTCCGCGTCGGCGAGGTCCTCGGCCTGGGGTGTGTGGCCACAGCACCCCCCGCCCGAAGTTGCAGTGGTGTCGGTCAGCGGCAGATCCTGGTGATCGTCGGTGGTCCGGTCTTGGTCGTCGTGGTGGTGTGTGGTCATCGTGCTGCCCTTTTCTGTCGGGTTTCCTCTGCGGGTGGGGAAGTCGTCGGGCCTGTCGGTCGAGATGTGTCAGGTCTGGGCCGGCTCCTTGGTCTGACTCCCGTCGCCGATGGGGTTGGTCGAGTCCGTGCCGCGCGGGCCGACGTGGGAGGAGCGGTCGCCCTGGTTGTCGGCCTTGGCTTTGAACTTGCGCAGCCGCAAGCTGTTCGCGACGACTGAGACGCTGGAGAAGGCCATGGCGGCTCCGGCGAGCATGGGGTTGAGTAGACCGACCGCAGCGATCGGGATCGCGAGGGTGTTGTAGCCGAAGGCCCAGAACAGGTTTTGCTTAATGGTGCGCAGGGTCTTACGAGACAGACGGATCGCATCGGCGGCTGCCCGCAGGTCTCCTCGGACCAGGGTGATGTCGGCGGCTTCAATGGCCACGTCGGTGCCAGTGCCCATCGCTAGACCCAGGTTGGCCTGGGCCAGGGCGGGAGCGTCGTTAACGCCGTCACCGACCATGGCCACGACTTTGCCCTCGTCCTGCAGTCGGGCGATGACATCGACCTTGTCCTTGGGCATTACCTCGGCAATGACTTCGGTGATGCCGACCTCCGCGGCGACCTGCTCGGCCACGGTCTGGTTGTCGCCAGTCAGCAGAACCGGGGTCAGCCCGAGTTCCTTGAACTGGGCGATCGCCTCGGCGGAGGTGGGTTTGATCTGGTCGGAGACCACCAGGATGCCGCGGGCTTGACCGTCCCAGCCGACAGCAATAGCTGTCTTACCCTCAGATTCGGCGGTCTGCTTGGCGGTCTTGAGGTCCTCATCCAAATGCATGGACCAGTCGGCCAGCAAGACCTCCCGACCCGCGACCACAGCGTGCCCGTCGACGACGCCTTGGACGCCTTTGCCCTCAATGTTTTCGAACGACTCCGGGGCAGGTAGCTCCCCGACCTGCGCGGTAGCCCCCGCTGCAATGGCCTGGGCGATGGGGTGCTCGGAGTAGTCCTCCAAGCCACCGGCCAGGCGCAGCAGCTGATCGCGGTCCACTTCCTTGGCGGTGGTCACATCGGTCAGGGTCATCTTACCGGTGGTGACGGTGCCGGTCTTATCCAGCACAATCGTGTCGACCCGCTTGGTGGACTCCAGGACCTCGGGGCCCTTGATGAGCACGCCCATCTGCGCGCCGCGACCGGTGCCGACCAGTAGCGCGGTCGGCGTCGCCAATCCGAGGGCACAGGGGCAGGCGATGATCAGCACCGCCACGGTGGCGGTGAACGCCGCGCTGACCGGGAACCCGGCACCGAGCCAGGCACCGAGTGCTGCGATGGCGACTGCTATCGCCACCGGCACGAAGACGGAGGAGACGCGGTCGGCCAGCCGCTGGATCTCGGCCTTGCCGGACTGGGCGTCCTCGACCATCTTGGCCATCTGCGCGAGCTGAGTGTCCGAGCCGATTCGAGTGGCCTTGACAACCAGGCGGCCGCCGGCGTTGACGGTGGCGCCGGTGACGTTGTCACCCTCGGTGACTTCCACCGGTACTGATTCACCGGTGAGCATCGAGGCATCGATCGCGGAGCTGCCGGAGGTGATTGTGCCGTCGGTGGCGATCTTCTCCCCGGGCCGGACCACGAACTCGTCACCCGCCGAGAGTTCATCGATGGAGACGCGCTCTTCCTTCCCGTTTCGCAGGATGGAGACCTCTTTGGCGCCCAGTTCGAGCAGTGCGCGTAGCGCGGCTCCGGCTTGGCGCTTGGAACGTTTCTCGAAGTAGCGTCCCAGCAGGATGAACGTGATGACGCCGGCGCCGACTTCCAGGTAGATATGGCCCAGTCCGTCGGAGCGAGAGATGGTGAATTCGAAGGGGTGGACCACTCCGGGTTGACCGGCGGTACCGAAGAACAGCGCGATGATCGACCAGATCAGCGCCGAGGTGGTGCCGACCGAGATGAGGGTGTCCATGGTGGCGGCGCCGTGCTTGAGGTTGGCCCAGGCGGCCTTGTGGAACGGCCAACCCGCCCACACCACCACCGGCGCGGCCAAGACCAGCGAGGCGAACCCCCAGTAGTCGAACTGCAGCGCGGGAATCATCGCCATCGCGATGACGGGCACCGACAGCACCGCAGCACCGATCAGGCGCTGCTTGAGCACCCGGATCTCGGCGTCCTCACTCGACTCACCCTCCTCGGAATCACCGGACTTCTGACCCTTGGGGGTGGGAAGCTCGGCGGTGTAGCCGGTCTTCTCCACCTCCGAGATCAGCAGCTGCGGGTCGTACCCCTCCGGGGCAGTAACGCTGGCCTTCTCGGTGGCGTAGTTCACCGAAGCGTTGATGCCGTCGAGCTTGTTGAGCTTCTTCTCGACCCGGTTCGCGCACGAGGCGCAGGTCATGCCACCGATCTTCAGCTCGACCCCGGTCATACTGACCTCGGTCCTGGCACTCTCAGTCGTCATGGCCCTCTCCTTGCTCGTGCTCATCGTTCTCGCTGTCCCCACTGCTCGCGCCATCACTGTTGTTTCCGGTGGCGTCGATGACCAACGAAGCGGTGTGCGCCTGCGCGTCGACCTGGAAGTCCAGGTAGAGCAGGTATCGACCTTCGGTCGGGGCGGTGGCCTCGAAAACGATCTCCGGACCGGAGGTCTCCCCGGCTACGGAAGTGCCGCCATGGGGATGGGCATGCAGGTAAGCCAGATCCCCATCACGCAGCGCCACCAAGTGCCCGAATGCCCCAAGGTAAGGCTCCAGAGACGTGACCGGCTCACCGTAGCGGGTAATCATGAACGTCAATTCGGACGCCGAACCGGCCACGAGATCGCCCTCGACGGTCACGTCGAATCCATCAAACGTCGTCTGCACAGCTTGCTCAGCCGCGACCGGCTCGAAGTCGCCGCTCACCTGCACCGCGGTCGACAGGGTGATGCCCTCATCGCTCTGTGCGGGGACGAAGTCCGCGAAGATCCGGTAGGTGCCGGCTGCCTCCCACTGCCACGGGATGGACCACGTGCCGTCCTGGTTCTTTTCGGGATGAACGTGAGCGAAGTGCTGCCCGTCGGCGCGGACGGCGATCAGGTGCATCTCTTGCTCGTGGTCAAGATCGAAGTCGGTGACCCGGTTCCCGTCGGGGCCGGTCACCGCGAACGTCAACTCGCTCGCCTCGCCCGTTCCGGCGGGGGCGCTCACGCTGGTGAGCTGGTATCCGTCCTGGGCCAGGCCGAGACCGAGGGAGGATGTATCGGCCCCATCGCCATGCCCGGCCCCGTGGCCTTCTGCCGACTCCTCGACCCAGGCCCGCACGGTGTCCTCGGGGATGACCGCGTTGGCGGTCAGACCGGCTGCGGTGAACACGGCCACGAGGATCAGCCCGTACAGGCCGAGGCGTGCGGGCGCTTTCATGCTCAGCTCCTGACGGCGGTGTAGCCTGCCTCGTCGACTGCGGCGATCACTGCTGCGTCGGCGACGGGCTGCTCAATAGTGATACTCAGGCGACCAGTCTGGGCGCTGACCTCGATATCGGTCACGCCGTCGATCTGGGCGACCTCGTCGCGGATCGCGCCCTCGCAGTGCCCGCATGTCATTCCGGTCACCTGGTACTCGGTCGTGGTTGCCATGATTCTTAACTCCTTGCTCTCGTGTACGACGCTTTCGAACACTATACCCATGGGGGGTATGGGTCAACTATAGGCAACCTGCCGGGGTGTCCTGGCTGGCGGGTTGGTCGGGGGCGCAGTGGCGCAGGCCGGTGCGGCGATGAGCTGCTGGCCGAGTGGACCGTGAACCCCGTTCGCCGACAGCATGGCGCATCGACACTGCCCGAGGTTGCGGCGACCTTTTCCGTGGCATCGAGCTACCAATCATGTCGGTGGTCAACGCCATCGACGGGACGACGCCGGGGCAGGCGATCGCGAAACTGGCGAACACCACCGCCAGACCGGTGGTGGCCTTGAGAAGCCGAGTTGGCGGATGCCTTCGCTGCTCACGACGTGTTCTGCCTGACCATTACCCGCGCTCTCGTTGAAGCCCACGGCGGCAGCATCCGAGCACACAGCGACGGTCCCGGACGAGGCGCGAGCTTTACTGTCGAGATCCCGACGCGGGGCTGACCTCATCGACGGGTCTTTTCCAGAGCGCGAGTGCCGCCAGGGCCCCGAGGGCCCCCAGTGCCGCGAGAATCAACGCGGTCAGGGCCAGGCCGAGGCGCGCGCCGAGTACGCCGGCGATCGGGTAGGTGAGCATGAAGCACGCGTGGGACAGGGAGAACTGTGCGGCAAAGACTGCGGGTCGGGAAACGGGGTCGGAGGCACGCCGAAGCAGGCGGGCGGACGGGGTCAAAATCAGCGATGTCGCAGCCCCGAGAACTGCCCACAGCGTGAGCAGCACTGCCCACTGCCCCCCGCCGGGCGGTAGATCCATCACCGGGGCAGATGCGGCCAGGGCGACGGGAATGACCGCCGCGCCGGCGAGCATGACCGGTCGATCGGGGATTTTGTCGAGGACCGAAGGAACGACGAGCGCGACGAGCATCGAACCGGCACCGAAGGCGGCAAGGAGGACCGCGACGTCGCTCTCCGAGCGCCCCAGAGGCCCCCTCACGAGAACGACGGTGTTGACGATCACCATGGCTGTGGAGGTGGCGACGACGAGGTTCATCGCCAGCAGACCCCGCAGCTCCGTGGTGCGCAACATGACGCGAATGCCCCGGGACGCACGATCTCGGAACGAGCTGGCTTCGGAGCGTGCGGCATCTGGGATGCCGGTGACCAGGACGAGCACGCCGGAGGCGATGAATCCCAGCGCGGTGCCCAGGAACAGATTGTTGTAGGACATCACGGTCAGAAGTGCTGCGGCCACCACCGGGCTCAACAGTGATTCCATGTCGTAGGCCAGCCGGGACAGCGACAGCGCGCGGGTGTACTCCGCCTCGTCGGGAAGGATGTCGGGGATGACGGCCTGGAACACAGGGGTGAAGGTCGCCGACGCCGCTTGCAGGACGAAGATCAGCACGTAGATCTGCCACGCCTCACTGACCCAGGGCAGGGAGAACGCCACTGCAGCCCGGACCGCGTCCGCGCTCACGAGAACGGTCTTTCGTCGCCACCGTGTGGCCAGAGCCGCCATCACTGGGGACACGGCGACGTACGCGACCATCTTGATCGTCAGCGCCGTGCCCAATCAGACCGGCGTCTCGCCCTGCGATGGAGAACGCCAACAGTCCCAGCGCCACGGTGAGGAGGCCCGTACCGAGGAGGGCGACGATCTGCGCGCTGAACAGTCTCGCGTAGGTGCTGTTCCGGAGGACACCGATCACGAGCGGCCAACCGCCTCTGCGCTGCCGTGATGACCGCGGCCATGATGAGCGGGGTGGCTGTCCAACGCGTGCTGCGCCTGAAAAATC
Source organism: Dietzia natronolimnaea (assembly GCF_002289575.1). Lineage (GTDB taxonomy): Bacteria > Actinomycetota > Actinomycetes > Mycobacteriales > Mycobacteriaceae > Dietzia > Dietzia natronolimnaea_A. The sequence goes on along the minus strand of NZ_NTGA01000014.1, from coordinate 141,236 downwards.
GCATCAACGACGAGCTGGCGGGCATGCTCGTCGGTCAAGCTACCGCCGTCTCGAGGTTCAGCGGAGTTGCTGTTAGTTGCCGAATTCATCTTGAGGGCCGCGGGACTGGGGTGTCGGTAACCACTGATGGGTCTCGGGGGACCAGAGGCTGGCGGTGACCGGGTTGTCGGGGGAGAGTAGGGGGTCCAGCAGTGTTCCGGCAGTGTTCAGTGCATTGTCGACGCGAAGGAGTTCTGGGCGGGGTTGATGCAGGGTGCTGACGAATTTGCTGTAGCCGTCCGGCCACTCATCACTCGGAAGGATCAGATGGGGCGGTAGCGTCACTGCTCGAATGCGGACCTGCTGCCCCAGTGCGGTGCGCAACATTTCGGCGTCTACTTCGAGTTCGAGAGCGATCAGGGCGATGTCGTAGAGATCGCGGTACCGGGTGGAGCGGCGGGCGCCGTGGATCTCGTACATGGCGCAGGTTTTGTCGGCGACCTGGTTTTCTATGGGGTAGGACAGCACGGTGAAGTGTCGGCGTGCGAACGGTACCTCGAGTGGATCGGTACGGGTGACCGGCAGTGGGTCGATGACAGTGGGAGCATCCAGGTCCCCGGAGACGTCGATGTTGAACCGAGAGAACTCGGTGGTGCCGAACCGGACGACGACGGTCAGTTGAATGTTCTCGATGGTTCCGCTGACTGTTTCCTTCCGTGGATTGTGCACGTCGAACGTGTACGGGCCGACTGTGGTCCGGTCCATGACGGCGATCAAGGTGTCGGCGGCGGCGCGATGGCCGGTGGGGGAGGACTGCCGGTACAGGTCGAGGTCCTGGGTGTGGCGGGCTCCGGGGATGAGGCAGTAGAGGTTGGTGCCGCCTTTGAGGACCCATGCCGGGTCGGTGTCCATCAGTTCTGCGAGGAAGACTTCGCGGAAGAACCTGCTGTAGACGAGGTTCGGGGCCAGCTTCTGCTGGGTGGCGAACTGTCGTAATCCTGCAGTGATTTGGGTATGGGTGGTCCGCTGCTTGGGGTTAGGCATCGTCGCCCTGGCGGTCGTCGTCCTCAGCGTCGTCTCGGTGGTCTTCAGTGTCACGGGGCGTGTGTTGCTCTGTCCAAGGCCAGTTGACTCCACCGGTACCAGAGGTGGGCATCGCCTCGCTGAATGCTTGGGCGGCTCGCTTGGCCTGGGCGTCCAGCTTTTCTCTGAGTGCCGGCGAGATCGCCGCGTCCGGATTTATTGCTGGCAACTCTGGTAGCTGCACCCGGGTGGTCGTCTCTGGTGGCTGAAGCTGTGGGAGGGCTTCGGCGACCATCCTCAGGAGTTGTTGTTGGAGCGGTGCTATCGCCTGCTGCATCATGCGGGCGAGGTGGTCATCATCGACGCGGTGTTCTGGGAAGAGTTCCTCTAGGCGGGCGCGCATTGCCGGCGCGGTGTTGCGGGCGGTCCCGAAGTGCTCAGCCACCGGTGCGAGGGGATTCGCCAGGTCATCTTTGGTGGTGAGACGCTGCGACAGCGCATCAGCGAGCATGTCGATGAGATGGCCCGGTTCATGTCCGGCTCGGGCCAGGTCGAGCACCGTTCTGCCCACGCTGGTGACCGGCAACCCCTCCATGTCGATGACCTCACCCGGGGAGAGCGCTGCGGTGATCAACTGAACGCCGGGCTGGCGTGTCTGTCGCCGGTCGGGCGTGGTGAAGGTGATCGCTTCGCTGGGCACATCACCAATGCCGTGCAGCTGCGCCGCAGTCTCGTGGGAGACGACGGCGTCTTGGTCGTCGCTATTCCCGCGATCGGAGGCCAGAGCTTGCGGTTTCAGGGCCAACCATTGCGCCCGCACCTCGAGCACGGCGGTGACCGGGGTCGAGGCGCTCGCGTAAACCCCATGACGCACCCGCAGAAGTACCCCACGGTCCACGAGTCGGCTCAGCAGGACAGCGCTGACACCCACCTCTCGGGCCTGGGCAGCGGTGAGCAAACCCCACTGCCGGGCCGCGAGATCCGAGACGATCTCCGTCGCTTCCCCCAGTCGCATACTGCAACAATAACACATAAAGATAGTTCTGAAGCAAATAACACACACTCTGCCTGCAATAATATCCTTTACAGGTACTTTCGCAGTGTCTTCGCGGGCCCGACTCTAGGGCTACGCGTGTTTTTCGGTGGTGGTCACATGGCCAGTGGTATCGAGGTAGGCGGCATCGCGTAGGGCAGCCTCGAGAACCTGGACATATGGCAGGCGCAGTTCGGCAGCCATGCCGTCGAGCGTCGTTCGGGCCGGCAGGCCGCGCAGTCCGTGGGTGCGCCACAGGTGCAGATTCTGGCGGGTGATCCCGATGCGGCGGGCCAACTCGGACTCACTGACGCCGTAGGCGCGCTTGTGGGCGTCGATGAGCTCGACCAGGTGAGCGGTCTCCATGGCTTCAAGTGTCCGCGCGCGCCCTGGGTGCCGTCAAGAGGCGCTTAATGGTTTCGACAAGTGTCACTTTACATAAGATAAGTTGTCGGCATCCAAGTAGTGCCCGACATTAGCCCGCGGCTGGGGCAGCAATTACGGTCCGCGGCATCGTGCTTCCTTTTCAGCCTGCGTCACATTCGGGAGTAGACCTTATCCGCAGCGCCGACGTTCACTTGGCCATATCCCCCCACCCGCCGAACCCCGATGGGTCGTGCCGGCCCATGGTGGCGTGCTCGAACAGGCCCCATCCCTCGTCGCCGTTGCAGGTCGCGCGGGCCACGTGGTCCACGACGTTGAACGGCAGCATGTTCACCACGTCAGGGGAGGTCATGTCGTAGGTGACGGACTCACTCCACTCGCGGCCCATCCAGCGACCGTGCGACCAGGCGGGGTCTCCCACGTAGCCCGCGCCCATGCTCAGCGGGACCCCGCCCAGCGTCTCGACCTCCAGCAACAACGGTTCACCGCGAGGAGTGGTCAGGTGCAGCCGGGCGCACTCCGGATGACGGGTGCCGCTGCGGTAGTCGACCTCCAGCCGCGGCCATCCCAACTGCTCGATCCGTCCGTCGGCGAACACCCAGCTCGCGTGGTTCAGCGTGCGGTGCCCGTCGGGGCTCTCCTGCAGGATCACGACCATCGCGTAGTCGTCGAAGCGCAGCGGGATGTACGTCCACCAGAACCCCTCGCGCGGCTCGGCGGCCCACCGGCCCGGCGGATCGGACTCGCCACTCGGGCGGATCCCCCACGAGCGGTCCCGGGTGCCCAGCCACACGTCGGGGTCGACGGAAAAGTCACGGCCGTCCACCGAGAGGGTTCCCGACCAGCTGCCGACCTGCGCGAACCGGCTCGCGTCCAGCATCGCGCGCGTGCCCTCCAGTAGGACGTGCCGGTCCTCGAGCACCGCATCGAACGAGCCCTGCCAGGTCATGTCCATCGACAGATCCGGGTGCTCGCAGATCAGACGCAACGACCGCAGCGGGTCGATCACCTCGATCCGGTACCCGCCCACCGCCGGTTCCAGCGACCGCGACTCGAGTGCGTCGGAGAACCGCACCGACCGCTGCGTGTCGCCGTGGCGCACCGTCGCGAACGCGTCCACCACGCCGAGATTGGGATACACCCCGAACCCGGTCACCAGGAACACCTCCCCGGTGCGGTCGTGCGCGTTGAAGTAGTAGCGGTCGTAGAAGTTCCGATCGCTCGTGCCCACCTGCGCCATCGGCAGCGGCGTCTGGTGGACGGGGAACTCGTCGAGCGGGGTGGGTTTCACGTGGATCCTCGGGTGGTAGTCGGCCGCTGGGGCAGCGGGGAAGAGGCTGGTGGGAGCGGCGGGCCAGCGGTGCGGTCAGTCGGCGATGAGCTGCGCCAACTTGGTGTGGTGGAGGACGTACTCGTCCGGGTGGGCGGGGGTCTCCACCTCGCCGAAGTGGATACGACGGCGAGTGATCCGCGACAGGATCACGGCCTGCCGCAGCCCGGCGTACACGTAGTAGAACGGCAGATCCCGGACCGTGGATCCGGTGAGGTGCTCGTACTGCTCGACGACCTCGCTGTGCTCGAACAGGTCCGGAATCCCGGGGAAGTCAAAGGCCACCGCGAGTTCCTGGAACACGTCGTGGAAGTACAGGAACCAGCCCAGATCCACCTCGGGCGGCGCGATGGTGGCCATTTCCCAGTCCAGGACTGCGGTCGGTCGGGTTCCGTCGTAGAGAATGTTGCCGATCCGCGCATCGCCCCAGCTCAGGGCGTCCGGGCTGGTCTCGTCGGGCCAGTGGGCCTCGATCCAGTCGAAGGCTCGGTCGATGACGGGGATGGTCAACCCGTCCTCGCGGGTCGTCCACTGGTAGTAGGCGCGCTGCTCATCCACGTGGGCGCGCAGCGCGCTCATGCCGGGGGCGGGGGCGAGCGAGGACACCAGGTCGGCGGGCTGCGGGATCTGGTGAATCGCCGCCAACACGGCCAGGGACTCCCGTTGCACCTCCCGCCGCTGCTGGGGGTCCATCTCCAGGAGCCAGCCGTCGAAGACGTACGGGGGGTTGTCGACCGGGGCCCGGCCGCTGGCCCGGTCCATCACCAGGAACGGCGTGCCGAGAACGGCCGGGTCCTGCTCGAGCCAGCGGACGCGGGGGACCGGTAGGTCGGTGTTCTCGCGGACCACCCGCATCACGTCGAACTGCTTCTGCAGGTCGTAGACGGGGAACACCGGGAACGCGTCGTCCTGCGGGCACATCCGGGCCACCAACTCCACGGACTGGCGCTCGCTCGACCCGGCCGGGGTCCACGCGGCGTCGAACAGCACCGAGATGTTGGACATTCCCGAGCTCTCCGGCCGGCTCACCGAAGAGACCTCGACCCCGGCGTCGGAGTCGACCTCGTCCCGGCCGGCCAACCACAGGGTCAGGCGCTCACGGAACTCATCGAGGTCGGCCTCGCCCGAGGTGATGCGTTGGTTGAGTGGTTCGTCTGATCGCGTCGATGTCGAACTGGACTCGGTGGACGTCACCTGCGTCGCGTGGTCAGTCATCTGGTGTGGACCCTTCGTGCGGACCTGCCGCGCGGGCGGTACCCGCCCTCGGATCAGTGTGACCCACAGCACATGAGGAAGTGCTCGAAATGCGCAACCCGGCGCCGTTCCCGCCAGAGTGAAGGCGCACGTTGTCGTCGTCGTCATACTCAGGCGTAGAGGCGGACCGCCTGGCGTCCCACCCGGGGGGCGGGGGTGACACCAGGGGTTTCGGTGATCCGTCACCGATCCCCTTGCGTCGGTAGCCTCGGTTCGCGGGTCGTGCCGACTCGAACTCTCGAAAAGTGAACGCAGAAAAAGGTGTGCAGTTGTCGATCCCTTTGAGCATCCTCGACCTGGTCTTTATCTCCGACGGCTCGACCGCCCGGGAGGGCATCGCCGCCTCGATGGAGTCCGCGCGACTCGCGGACCGGCTCGGGTACCACCGGCTCTGGTTTGCCGAGCATCACAACACCCCCAACCTCGCGTCCAGCGCCACGGCGCTGCTGATCTCGCAGGCGGCCTCGGTGACGGAGAACATCCGCGTGGGCTCCGGCGGAGTGATGCTGCCCAACCACGCCCCGCTCATGGTGGCCGAGCAGTACGGCACGCTCGCCAACCTCCACGGTGACCGCATCGACCTGGGTCTGGGCCGTGCCCCCGGAACCGACGGGATGACCGCCCAGGCACTGAGCCGGTCGTCGGCCGAGCCGCAGGCCTTCGCCCAGCACATCTACGACCTGCAGGCGTGGTTCGGCGAGACCGGCACCGCGCACAGCACCCCGATCCTCTCGTCGGTCTCACAGGGCATGGAGGTGCCGATCTGGGTGCTCGGGTCCACCGTGAACGGCGCCTCGATCGCCGGGCAGTTGGGGCTGCCGTTCTCGCTGGCCTCGCACTTCGCGCCCGACCAGATCGACGACGCCATCCGCGTCTACCGGGAGTCCTTCAGCACCGAGGCGCCCACCGCGCGCATCGACACGCCCCAGGTGATGGCCGGGATCAACGTGATCGTCGCCGACACCGACGCTGAGGCGCAGCGACAGTTCACGACCCTCCAGCAGATGTTCCTCGACCTGCGGGCCGGGCGGCGGCGCAAGATCCAGCCGCCCGTCGACCCGGAGCAGTTCGCTGGCAGCTCGCCCGGGATGCTCGAGATCAGCGCGGTGGGATCGCCGGAGACCGTCAAGGCGCAGCTGGACGAGTTCGTCGAGCGCACCGGCGCCGACGAGCTGATCACCGTGACTTACGCGTTCGACCCGGCGGTGCGGAACCGGTCGATCGAGCTCTTGGCCGAGCTGTGGTTCTAGTCGCGCTCCCGAATCGCTGAGTCGAGAGCGCTCATCAACTGCGAGACGCGCGACTTACCAGTTGGTGCCTCCGGGTATCGACGAAGAATCTCGGGCACGGGCGGGGACGCCCGATCAGCAAGGGCTCGAACCCAGTCGCTGTCTGTCGTACCGGTCCTCAGTTCGGCCACCCGCGCGGCGGAGGCAGCTGCGCGGAGTATGTGGCCGACCTGCGACGCCTTCGCGATCGGGTGAAGGTAGGCGGCCGCCGCGGCGTCACCACAGGCGAGTGCCGCCAGTCGCGCGGTGTCGTCGGAGACCTCCTTGGCTGCGCGGTGGGATGCGAAGGCGGCGGTTCGTTGCAGGTTCGACCGCCGAGCGCCGTCGGCGGCGAACCGGACGACCGTTCGCAGCTCGTCCATCGTCAGATCGAAGTCCGCTGCTCCCATGGCCCTATTCTCCCGTGCTCCAGGCGAAACTGAGCGGTCTCGCCCAGGGGACGCGCTCCGGTGGGGCACGTGACGTGGCGCTGGTAGAACGAGGCATGCCCATCGACGCATTCGAACCCCACCCCCTCGTCCGCCTGCTCGGCATGCCTTCGGCGGAGTTCACCGCGAACGCCCTCGTCCGGGCGGTCGAAGAGCTGGGACTGGAGCAGGTGAACCTGCGCTACGTCGGCGGCGACGGCCGTCTGAAGACCCTGGCCTTCCCCATCAACTCGCGCGAGCACCTCCACGAGGTGCTCACCCGCGGCGAACGCGTGGACGGCTCGAGCGTCTTTCCCGGCACCGACACCGAGGCCAGCGACGTCTACATCGTCCCGCGCCACCGCACCGCCTTCCTCAACCCCTTCGGCGAGCGGACCTCGCTCGACGTGCTGTGTTCCTTCTACCGCGAGGACGGCACGCCGCTGCCGTACGCGCGCGAGCAGGTCGTGCGCCGCGCCGCCGAGGTGTTGACGCGGGAGACCGGCATGACGCTCGAGGCCTTCGGTGAGCTGGAGTACTACCTCGTCAATCAGCCAGAGGCGCTCTTCCCCGTGGAGGAGGAGCGCGGGTACCAGGAGTCGGGGCCCTTCTCCAAGCACGAGCGGGTCCGCGAGCAGGTGCTGGGTCACCTCTCCTCCATTGGGGTGCCGTTGAAGTACGCCCACGGCGAGGTCGGCAACATCCTCGAAGATGACCGTCAGCTGGTCCAGCACGAGATCGAGCTCCAGCCCGTGCCCCTGGAGCAGGCTGCCGACAACCTCGTCCTGGCCAAGTGGGTGGTGCGCGAGGTCGCCTACGCCCACGGTCTCGAGGCGACCTTCGCCCCACTGGTGAGCGGCGACGGTGCGGGCAACGGCCTGCACATCCACAGCCGGCTCGTGCGAAACGGCACCAACACCCTCGTCACCAAGGCGGGAATCAACGACACCGGGCGACGGTTGATTGCCGGTTACCTCTCCGCTGCCAGGGCGCTGTCCGCAGTCGGCAACACGGTCCCCACGTCCTACCTGCGGTTCACCGCCGGCGACGAGTCGCCCGAGGACATCTGCTGGGGGGAGAAGGACCGCACCGGTCTGGTCCGGGTTCCACTGGCCTGGGGTGGCGATGTGCTGGCAGGCATGGTGGCCCACGCCAACCCCGGGAGTACCGAGCCCGTGCCCGAACCGGCCACGCACCCCCAGACCATCGAGTTGCGGCTCGGCGACGGCTCGGCCGACGTCCACCTGCTCCTGGCAGGCATGGCCGTCGCGGCGGCGCGCGGGCTGGGGGATGACGGCAGCCTGGAGGTGGCGGACCGGCTCAACGCCGACACCAATGACGACTTCGAGCAGCTACCCACCTCGTGCGGGGAGGCGGCCGACGTGCTGGAGGCCGAGCGAGAGATGTTCGAAGCCGACGGCGTCTTCCCCGAGCAACTCATCGACGCCCTTCTCGCCGGCTTGCGCGACGCCGACGCCGAGGCCGACGAGGTAGCTGGTGGGAAGGGCGACGACGACGAGGCCGCCCGGGAGGAGCTCATCCGCCGTCACTGGCACGTCGGCTGAACATCGCCCGTCGGTGACTAGGAGCGTCGACCCCCTCGCGTCGATGACAGCCCAGGGGATAGGCGGGAGCGAGCGCCGACACAGGATGGGGTAACCCTGTGTCGGCGCCGGGCGCCCGTAGGGCGTCCTGGCGCTGGCCTTGTGGTGTTCACACATGGCGCGGAAGTGCTCGGTGGCGTCGAGGGTAGAGCGCCTCCCCTGAGTGGCGGAGAGGTGGCCGTCAGCGAGTTCTGCTGCGGGGTAGACGGCGTCTCGAAGCTGGTCGGCGAGATAATCGGGCCGATTGTGCCAAGCCATGTGGCGCGCGGCGTGAGCTGCTGCAGCATCGACGTCGGCCCAGTCGACAGCCCATCCGGCATGCCGGAACATCTGGTCGAAGAAGACTCGTTGGCTGCGGCTGTTCCCGTCGCGAAACGGGTGGACCAGCGTGAGCTCGGACCAGTGCACGGCGACGGTGTCGGTGGCGGCGTCGGAGTCGGTGGTGCTGGGCGGCCGGGAGGCGATCTGGCCGAAAACCCGGTCGAGTTCATCGGCCAGGAACTGCGGCCGGGCGTGGGGGATGTCGAAAGCGGCAGTGTCGCTTGTGCGGAGCTCGCCGGCCCAGGTGTAGACGTCCTGAAGGATGTGACGGTGAATCGCTAGGAGGTGGGCGAGGTCAAACTGGCCCTCGATGGGATGCAGCTCGAGTTGTATAACGCGTTGAAAAGCTGCGGCGCTCTCGGCTGCTGCGAGGGTGACCGGGTCCCGGATGCCGAGCCGATTACGAAGAACCCCCGAGGAGTCCGCGTAAGGATCTCGGGGGCTCATCAACCGAAGTCAGCGGGCGTGTACTGCGGCAGCGATCGCCTCTCGCACGGCGTCGTCGACCGTCAGTTCGCCGGAGAGTTGGCGGCGGGCTATCGCTCGGTCGGTCTCGGTGGGCTCCATTCCTGCCATCCGGTGGCCGACCAGGGCACCAGCGAGAGCTTGATCCGTGGTGGGTCCGATGCGGGTCGACAAGGGGTCCTCCCTGGGTCGTCGTCGGGCTTATTCTACCTACTCAACAGTCGATAGCGGCGAGTCGCGACTGACGGAGTTCGCCGATTGTGTCTACGCCGAACCACTCCGCCGCGTGACGGGTGAATTCCTCGGGATCCAGCTGTCCGGCCCCCGCGGGCACCCGGCCGAGCACCGGCACCCCGGTGAGGCGGGGCAGGTCCTTCAGGTTGAGGCGCTCGGCGAGGTCAGGGTCGTACGGCCACGATCCGATCACGATCCCGGCGCACCGGAGCCCCCCTGCCTCGATAGCGCGGACCGTGAGCTCGGTGTCGGACAGTGTGCCCAGTCCCGCGCGGGCCACCACGACCACCGGGGCGGCGAGTGACCGGGCGAGGTCGAGCACCGTGAGGTCGGTGCCCAGGCGCACGAACACGCCACCGGCGCCCTCGATCAGGTCTAGCCGGCCGGTCGGGGCGGGGGTGTCTTGGGCTACATCGAGCCACCGCCGGATCGGCCCGAGGAGCTCGTCGAGCGTCGCCTGTGGCATCCTGGCCACTCGCGCGGCGGTCTCCGGGGCCAGCGGATCGGGCAGGCGCCGCACCTCCAGGACGCGCCGGGTCCCCGACAGTCGCGCGGCCTCGTCCGCGTCACCGGGCTCACCGGGCCTCAGGCCGGTCTGCACCGGCTTGCAGATCCCCGCGTCCAGGCCCGTCGAGTGCGCGAGCGCGGCCAGCGCGGCGGTGGCGATGGTCTTGCCGACGTCGGTCCCGGTGCCGGTGACGACGACGGGCGTGGCCGCGGCGGTCACGAGTGGACCCCTGTGGAGGCCCCCGCCGAGGCGGCGGAACGCGAGGCCCCGGTCGATCCGAGGTAGGCCGAGGAGTCGGTGAGTCGGTGGCCGTGTTCCTCGAGCACCCGGGCCAGCACCTCGCTCGCGCGGGCCAGGTCGGCGTCGGAGATGTCCGCCCGCGCCGTGAGCCGCAGGCGGGCGGTGCCCTCGGGCACCGACGGCGGACGGAAACACCCCACCCGAAGACCCAGCTCAGCGCAGCGAGCGGCCGCCGACGCGGCGCGCGACGGATCACCGAGGATCACCGACACGACGGCCGACCGCGGGCGGTCCGCACCGGTCACCGCGGCCAGGTGCTCGGCCACCTCGAGCACGCGGCGGGCCCGCTCGGGCTCCCGCCGCAACACGGCCAGTGCCGACCGCGCCGCACCCACGCTGGAGGGCGCGAGGCCGGTGTCGAAGATGAACGTGCGGGCGGTGTCGATGAGGTGCTCGCGTACCCGCTCCGAGGCCAGAACCACTCCGCCCTGCGAGCCGAGCGCCTTGGACAGCGTCGCCGTGACCACCACGTCCTCGAACCGGGCCAGCCCCACCTCGTCGACGAGCCCCCGCCCGCCGGTCCCGCGCACGCCCAGCCCGTGGGCCTCGTCCACCAGCAGCACCGCGCCGTGCGCCCGGGACGCCCCGTGGAGGGCGAGCAGCGGCGCGAGGTGGCCGTCGGCGCTGTACACCGAGTCGGTGACGACCAGCGCGCGCTCCTCGGTCCGCCCGGCCAGGGCCCGGGCCACCGCTGCGACGTCACCCCTGTCGACGACGACAACGCGCGCCCGCGACAACCGGCACGCATCCACCAGGGAGGCGTGAGAGCCCCCGTCGGAGACGATGAGCGATCCCCGCCCGGAGAGCGCGACCACGGCCCCGAGGTTGGCCGTGTACCCGGAGGAGAACACCAGTGCCGCCGGTGTGCCGGTGAACTCGGCGAGCTCGGACTCCAGCGCGGAGTGGTCGCTCGTCGTGCCCGTGACCAGCCGCGACCCGGTCGAGCCCGCGCCCCAGCGGCGGGTCGCCTCGACCGCGCCCTCGATCACCTCGGGGTGCCGCCCCAGCCCCAGGTAGTCGTTGGAGGCCAGGTCGATCACGCGGTCGTGGGCGGGCCGGGGTCGCAGCACGCGGTCCACGTGCCGGGCCGCCCGGTCCTCGGCGGCGGCGTCGAGCCAGTCCAGGGCGGGGGAGCGCGACTGCTCGGTCATCGGGCAGCCCCCGCTGCTGCCGCCCCCGCCACTGCTGCCCCGTGCACCGCGGCGTCGCAGATCTGATCGATCTCCTCATCCGTAGAGACCAACGGCGGCATCGTGTAGATGAGATCCCGGAATGGGCGCAGCCACACGCCGTGGGAGGTGATCGCCGTTGTCGTCGTCGTCATCTCCACCGGCCGGTCGAGCTGCACCACGCCGATCGCCCCCAGCACCCGCACGTCCAGCACTCCGGGCACCTCGAGCGCCGGCGCCAGGCCGCGGCGCAGGCGCGCCTCGATCCGCGGCACGCGCTCGCGCCACTCACCGGACTCCACCAGGTCCAGCGACGCGCACGCCACCGCGCACGCCAGCGGGTTGCCCATGAACGTCGGCCCGTGCGCCAGGCCACCCGCTTCGCCGGCGCTGATCACCTCGGCCACCCGGTCGGTGGTCAGCGTCGCGGCCAGGGTCAGGTATGCGCCGGTCAGCGCCTTGCCCAGGCACATGATGTCGGGCGCGACCCCGGCGTGGTCGGCGGCGAACAGCGCGCCGGTGCGGCCGAAGCCGGTGGCGATCTCGTCGAAGATCAGCAGCGCGCCGGTCTCGTCGGCCAGGCGCCGCAGGACGTGCAGGTAGTCGGGGTGGTGGAAGCGCATGCCGCCCGCGCCCTGGACCACCGGTTCCACAATGATCCCCGCCAGTCGGTCCGAGTGCTCCCGGATGGTGCGCTCGAGCTCGGCGACGTAGGCCTCGTCGTAGTGGGCCGGCGGCGCGGGCGCGAACACCTGCTCGGCCACCACGCCCCGCCACATGGAGTGCATGCCGCCGTCGGGGTCGCACACGCTCATCGGCGCGAGGGTGTCGCCGTGGTACCCGCCGCGCCAGGTGGCCAGTCGGGTTCGCTCGGGGCGGCCGAGCGAGCGCTGGTACTGGAGCGCCATCTTGGCGGCCACCTCCACCGACACCGACCCCGAGTCCGCGAGGAACACCTTGTTCAGCCCACCCGGCGCCATGCGCGCGAGCCGGGTCGACAGCTCCACCGCCGGCGCGTGGGTGAGCCCGCCGAACATCACGTGGCTCATCGTCTCGACCTGCCGGTGTGCGGCGGCGTCGAGGTGCGGGTGGCGGTAGCCGTGGATGGCCGCCCACCACGAGCTCATGCCGTCGATCAGCTCGCGGCCGTCCGCCAACCGCAGCCGCACGCCTGACGCTGAGACGACCGGCAGCGGCTGGGTGCTCGCCGGGAACCCGCCGTACGGATGCCAGACGTGCTCGGCGTCCGCGGCCAGGAGCGCGGCGGGGGAGGTGGTGAGGTGACGCGGGGCGGACATGTCAGGCGTTCGCGGGCTCGCTGGTGCCGGCACCGCGCGTGCGGATAGCGACCTTCTTCTCCTGCTTCTCGTGCGCGGCGGGCGCCGTCACGGGCGCAGCACCGGGCACTGCCGCGGGAGCCGTTCCCGGGGTCGCGGGGTGGTGCGGCACCTGGCCGGCCCCGTCCATCTGCAGCACCTCGAGTCCGGCGTCGGCGATCATCTGCAGGTCCTCGGCGCCGGGCTGGCCCTCGCTGGTGAGGTAGTCGCCCAGGAACAGGGAGTTGGCGATGAATAGGCCCATGCCCTGCAGGTGCCCGAGGTGGCGCTCGCGGCCGGCGGCCATCCGGACCTCGGTGCCCGGGTTGACCAGGCGGACCATCGCCAGGATGCGCAGGCAGTCGCGTGGGTTGAGGGTGTCGACGCCCTCGAGCGGCGTGCCGTCGAAGGGCAGCAGGAAGTTCACCGGGATCGAGTCGACGCCCTTGGCGCGCAGGTCGAAGGCCAGCTCGACCAGCTGCTCGCGGGTCTCGCCCATGCCGGCGATGAAGCCCGAGCACGCCGAGAGGCCCGCGCCGTGCGCCTGGCTCACGGTGTGCTCGCGGTCGGCGTAGGTGTGGGTCGTGCAGATCTCCTCGTAGTGGCTCTCCGCCGTGTTGAGATTGTGGTTGTAGGCGTCGGCGCCGCTCGCGCAGAGCTTCTCGGCCTGACCGTCCTTCAGCGCGCCCAGGCAGGCGCACACCTCGACGCCCGGGGTGTCGGACTTGATGGCCTCGATGATGTCCGAGACCTTGCCGACCTCGCGGTTGCTCGGGCCGGTGCCGCTGGCGACCAGGCACACGCGCGAGGCGCCGGCCGCGATGCCCGCCTTGGCCGCGGTGACGGCCTCCTCGGTGTTCAGCCAGGTGTAGCGCAGGATCCCGGCGGTGGAGTTGAGGCGCTGCGAGCAGTAGAAACAGTCCTCCGGGCACAGGCCGCTCTTGAGGTTGACCAGGTAGTTGACCTTGACCTTGTTGCCGAAGTGCTCGAACCGCAGCCGGGACGCGGCCGCGACCACTTCCATGAGCTCGGCATCGGACGAGTCGAGCACGGCGAGCGCTTCGGTCGCATCGATCGCCCCGCCATCGAGAATGCGGTCCGCGAGCTCGTGCCAACGGGTGGTCGTAGTGGCCATGGTTCCTCCTGAACGCCGTTCATTGAACGCTGTTAAGGTAACCGGAATCCGTCGACTTGTACAGCGTTCAGGGCTTGCGCGGCTCGAAGGCGGCGTGCGGGGCGATAAGGTGACCTGTCGTGGCACTTACCAAGTCGGCCGTCGTCGACACCGCGCTCGGACTCCTGCATGAAGCGGGGTTGCCCGGCATGTCGATGCGCACGCTAGCGACGCGGCTGAATGTACAGCCGAGTGCCCTGTACTGGCATTTCCCGTCAAAGCAGGCGCTGCTCACCGCCGTCGCCGAACGGGTCCTGGCGGACGTGGCCCCGGTGGAGGCCGGCGCATCTGCAGCGGACGAACTGCGCGGGGTGACCCGGGCACTGCGGGCCGCTGTCGCGGGGGTGCCCGACGGGGCCGAGATCGTGGCGCTCGGTCTCGCGGCCGGTGCGGTGAACCCGGTGGTCGACGCGGTCGCACGCACGGGTGCGCGGCACGGGGGTGGCGATCGGGCGGCGGGCCTGACCACGGCGCTCACCGCGTATGTCCTGGGGGTGACGATCGAGGAGCAGACCCACCACAATCTCGCCGCGGTGGACCCCGCGATGCCACGCGTCGACTACGATTCGCGATTCAACGAGGGGCTCGAGGCCTTACTGGCGGGACTCGGCGGCTGACGGCGCGCCCCGGCCGGGCCCGTGCCCCGGCTGACGGCGCGCCCCGGCCGGGCCCGCGTCCCGGCCGGGTCCGCGCATCGGCCGGCCCCGCGCATCGAAAAGGACGTTCCGCACACCCGCTTCTCGCGAAACGTGTGCGGAACGTCCTTTTCGACGGGTCGGCGCATGCCCGGGCCCGGGTCAGCTGCGGATGAACACCTGCGTGGCGTAGAGCCGGTTGTCGCCGGCCACGGCGACGCCCATGCCCATGGAGGTGTGATCGGTGCGCAGCAGGTTGATCCGGTGTCCGGTCGAGGCCATCCACTGGTTGACGAGCTGCTGCGGGGTGGCATTGCGCCAGTTCTGGAGCACGTTCTCCGACCAGCGGGTGGCGCCGCTGGGAACCTGGTTGCGCAGGTCGGGGTTGTGGTACATCCGGTTTTCCGCCGCCTGGACCTGGCTCCAGGCGGTGGCCAACTGCACGAGCGCGTCATTGGAGGGCAGCGGCGCGCGGCCGTTGGCGACCCGGGCCGCGTTGGTGGCGTCGTGGAGTTGCTGACGGTACTCGGCGCTCGTGGGATCGAGTGCCGGGGCGGTGCCACCGCCGCCGCCGATGGCGACCCCGAAGGACGACCCCGGGACGAGGAACTGCTGCGCGGACGCGGCGGGAACTCCGAGTCCGCCGACCGCCATGGTGGCGGCGGCGACAACGGCGAGGGGCTTGACGAAACGAGGGGAAGTTCGGCGCACGGGAGGGACTCCATTCCTGCACGTCCCGAGGGGGAGGGCGTGCAGGAGCCACGGTAGAGACCAAAACCGTTCCGGGCTAAAGGACTTGGGAAATCTAGCCGTATTTTCACACTGTTAACCGGCGGTGCGCCGGCGCGGTCACCCCCGTTCGAAGTCCAGCACTACGTGGATTCGTCCGTCCCCGTCGGTGGCGGTGCCCACCCCGACCTTTGCGAATCCGCCGTCCAGCATGCGTTCGCGCATGCCCGTGTCGGTGACCATGGCGGTGAGCACGTTCTGCGGTGTGGCTTCCGGGGGCAGAGTCAACACGGTGCGGTCGCGGGTCTCGCCGCTCTCGGGGACCGGGAGGTCGCCGGTCGTGGGGTCGCCGGCGGCCAGCTGGTCCGCGCGGACCTCGGCCTCGACGGACAGAACCGGATCGGTGACCAGACGCTCGGCGCCGACCGCGGTGCGCGCCTCGTTGACCCCGGCGACGACGCTGCCCTCGAATGCCTTCCGGGCAACCTCGGGCGGGACCACGACGAGAGGAGCGTCCTGTGCGGCCACCGTCGCGGCCCCCGGTGCGGTCGCGCCCGGGATCAGCGAAGCCAGGCCGGGGACGTCCAGGGGAAACGGGAGGGCGAGCTCCAGGGATCCCTGGGCGGACGCGGTGCCCGCGCCGGTGGCGAGCAGCAGGGCCGAAGCGCCGGCGACGACGGCGGAGCGGATGGGATGACGCACGTGGGTTGTCCTTTCCTCGGGCGGCGGCCGGAGCCGGGCCCGGCGGGGATCGTTGACGGCAAGACTACTGCCGTGAGTTCACTTACGCATCTTTCGTCTCATAAGTCACATCCGTTACATCGCCTGTAGTGGGCGACAGGGTTGAGCCGGGGGGTGAAGCCGGGGTGGGCGCCGGGGTGGAGGCGCCCACACATTTCCGACCGGCAACGATCGGCTCGACCCCCGGCACCGAACCGTGATCGGCGTTACGGTCGGAACCATGACGCCGATCCAACGCACCCGGAACATCGATCCGATCACCGCCGACGATCTCCAGGCACTCGGGACCGCATCCGGTCCCGCCGTGTCGGTCTTCATGCCGACCCACCGCGGCGGGCCGGAGACCCGGGAGGGGCCGATGAGGCTGCGCTCTCTGCTCGACCGCGCGCAGTCCGAGCTGGTCACCCGGGGCACCCCGGCCGAGGAGGCCGCCGAGCTGCTCGCGCCGCTGCGGGAGCTGGGGACCGAGGACCCCTTCTGGCAGCACACGGCGTACGGCCTGGCCCTTTATGCCGCCCCGGGGATCGCGCGGGTCTTCCGTGTGGACACCGAGATGCCGGAGACGGTCCACGTGTCCGACTCGTTCGCCGTCCGTCCTCTGGTCCCGGCCGCGATCGCCGACGGCGAGTTCCTGATCCTGGCCCTGAGCCAGAACTCGGTGCGACTGTTCGAGGCCACCCGGGGGTCGGTTCACGAGCGGGACATCGGCACCGCACCGGCGTCGATGGAGGACGCGGAGGGTCGCACCGAGCGCGAGCCCCAGCTCCAGCACCAGGCGGCGGCCGGGGGCACCGCCGCCTTCCACGGACACGGCGCCGGGGGTGAGGTGGACCGCGTGATGCTCGAGAAGTTCTTCCGCCAGGTGGCCACGGGGATCGACGAGCTCCTCGCGGGGCCGGATCGCCGGCCACTCGTACTGGCGGCGGTGGCCGAGCATCACCCGATGCTCAGGAGCGAGCTGTCCTACCCGCACCTTCTCGACCAGGTGGTGGCCGGGAACCCCGATCATCTCGACGGTGCGGAGCTCAAGGAGAAGGCGTGGCCGCTCGTGCAGCCGGCCCTCAACGCCGACGCCGCCGCGGCGACCGAGCGGTTCGGCGAGGCGCTCGGGACCGGCCTCGGGATCAGTGACCCGAGGGAGATCGTCGCCGCCGCCGCGGAGGGTCGGGTGGAGACCCTGATCCTCACCGGGGCGATCTGCCGACCGGAGGATCAGCCGGGGGACCTCGACGACGCCGTGGGCCACACCTGCGCCACGTCCGGGCGGCTCGTGGTGCTCGAGGCACTCCCGCACGGGAATTCCGTCGGCGCGATACTGCGCTACTGATCGCGGTGCCGCGTTCGGGTTTCCGCGCGACACGACCTTACCCGTGGGTAAGGTCGTGCTCCGGCAGGGCACAATGGGCCCCATGAGCTCCAGTCACCCGCATCTGACCAGCCCCCTCGCCGTCGGGCCTCTCACGCTGCGCAACCGCGTGGTCATGGGGTCGATGCACACCGGGCTCGAGGACCGGAGCAAGCACCTGCCCGAACTGACGGCCTACTTCGTCGAGCGGGCCCGCGGCGGCGCCGCGATGATGGTCACCGGCGGGTTCTCGCCCGACATCGAGGGCTGGCTGCTCCCCGCCGGGTCGATGATGGCCAGTCGGCGGATGGCGGACAAGCACCGCGCGCTCACCGATGCCGTCCGCGCCGAGGGCTCGCACATCCTGCTCCAGCTCCTGCACGCAGGGCGGTACGGCTACCAGCCGTTCGTCCGCTCGGCCTCGTCCACCAAGTCCCCGATCAGCATGTTCACGGCGCGCGGCCTGAGTTCCCGCGGCGTCGAGCGCACCATCGACCACTGGGTGCGAGCCGCACGACTGGCGCGGCGTGCGGGGTACGAAGGGGTCGAGATCATGGGCTCCGAGGGCTACCTGATCAACCAGTTCCTCGCCGCCCGCACCAACCAGCGCACCGACTCCTGGGGCGGCACCGCGAGCAAGCGGATGCGCTTCCCCGAGGAGATCGTCCGACGGATCCGGGCCGAGGTGGGACCGGACTTCCTCATCCAGTACCGCATCAGCGTGCTGGACCTGGTCGAGGGCGGCCAGACCTGGGAAGAGACCGCAGAGCTCGCCCAGCGACTCGAGGCCGCGGGCGCCGACGTGTTCAACACCGGGATCGGATGGCACGAGGCGCGCATCCCCACCATCGTCACCTCGGTGCCCCGCGCGGCGTTCGTCGATCTGGCGGCCCGGCTCAAGCAGACCGTCGGCGTGCCGGTGATCGCCTCCAACCGCATCAACACCCCGGACGTGGCCGAGCAGATCCTCGCGACCGGGCAGGCCGACCTGGTCTCGATGGCGCGGCCGCTGCTGGCGGACCCGGCGTTCGCGGCCAAGGTCACCGAGGGGCGGGCGGACGAGATCAACATCTGCATCGCCTGCAACCAGGCGTGTCTCGACCACACCTTCGCCAACAAGCGGGCGTCGTGCCTGGTCAACCCCCGCGCGGGCCGGGAGACCGAACTGCTGCTCACCGTGGCGCCCTCGCGCCGGCGGGTGGCGGTGGTCGGCGCGGGTCCCGCGGGTCTGGCCTGCGCGGAGGCGGCCGCGACGCGGGGTCTGTCCGTGGAGGTGTTCGAGGCCGAGGACGAGATCGGCGGGCAGTTCCGTTACGCCATGCGCGTTCCGGGCAAGGAGGAGTTCGCGGCGTCCCTGGCATACTTCAGCCGACGCCTCGACGTTCTGGGGGTCCCCGTCCACCTGGGCCGACGAGTCGCCGCCGCGGACCTGGGGGACGTCGACCACGTCGTGGTGGCCACCGGCGTCCGCCCGCGGGAGATCACGATCCCCGGTGGCGACCATCCGATGGTCATGACCTACCCCGAGCTGCTCACCGGTGCCCGCAGGCCCGGGCGTCGGGTGGCGGTGATCGGCGCCGGCGGGATCGGTGTGGACGTGTCCGAGTTCCTCCTCGCTGGCGGGCCCGGGCTGGCTCTCGACGGCCGCCGAGCCCACGGTCACTCCACCGACGTAGAGGCCTGGAAGCGTCACTGGGGTGTGGTGGACCCGGCCGTCGAACGCTCGGGACTGGGCACCGCCGTCCTGGAGGAGCCCGCGCACGAGGTGCACCTGCTCCAGCGCAAGACCACCTCGATCGGCAAGGGCCTGGGCAAGACGACCGGCTGGGTCCACCGCGCCGAACTCAAGACCGGCGGCGTGAACCAGTACACCGGGGTCACCTACGAGAAGATCGACGACGACGGGCTGCACATCGTCGACAGCGACGGCAGGCCGCGGCTCGTACCCGTGGACACTGTCGTGGTGTGCGCGGGCCAGGAGTCGGTGCGCGATCTCGCGGACGAGCTGACCCGAGCCCGGGGTGCGGGGAACCGCGGACCCGGGGTCCACGTGATCGGCGGCGCGGACGTGGCCGCAGAGCTGGACGCCAAGCGTGCCATCAAGCAGGGCGTGGAGCTCGCGGCCACCCTCTGAGCATCCGCACCTGCCTCCGTCCCCCCGCCTGGCGGACCCCGTCCCTCACCTGGCGGACAGAATTCGTGTCCGGCGGGCCGTCCTTCGCATCAGATGTCCGCCGGCCGGGGCGGGGTGTCCGCCAACCACAGCCAACCGTGGTGGGGCCGGGGCGGGGTGTCCGCCAACCACAGCCAACCGCGGTGGGGCCGGGGCGGGGTGTCCGCCAAGCGGGGGAAGGGTGGGTACCGGAGCCCGCGTAGAGGGGCTGCCCTGATCAGGCGCAGCGCTTCTCCCGGCGGCGGTCGACGATGCTGAACGCCAGCGCTCCCGCCGCCAACGCGGCGATCAGTCCCAGCGCCGCCCGGAACGCCAGCAGCCAGTCGTCCTGCGACTCGACGATCCAGAACAGCACGCCGGGAACCACGGCCGTGCCGATCGCGGTGCCCATGCGCTGGCCCAGCGAGATGATGCTGCCGGCCACCCCGCCGTACGCGGGGTCGACCGCGCGGACCGTGAGCGTCTGGTTGGGCGAGATGGTCATGCCCTGCGCGGTACCCATCAGCGCGGCGGGCGCCATGAAGATCAGGTACCCCACCGCACCGGACTCCACCAGGCCCGCGAGCAGGATGAACGTGGCCAGCGCGGTGAGGGTCAGGCAGAACCCCCCGATCACCAACCGCCGCCCGAGTCTGAGCACGAAGCGCCCCGCCACCTGCGCGGACACCGCGGCGCAGATCGAGGCGGGAAGGCTCACCAGAGCGGAATCGATCGGCGCGTACCCCAGGTGGAACTGCAGGTACATGGGCATGACGATCCACAGACTGGTCCCGCCCATGAAGTAGATCGAGACGATGATCATGCCGTTGCGGAACGCCGGATCGCGGAAGATCTCGGGATTGACCAGCGGCGGTCGACCGATGCGCTCGTAGCGGCGCTCCCACCAGGCGAAGGCCCCCAGAAGGGCCACCCCGAGCGGGACCAGGGCCCACATCGCGGGGTTCGCACCGCGGTTGAGGAAGGGCAGCATCACCGAGAGGACCGCCGCCCCGAGCAGCACGATGCCGACCGGGTCCACGTCCAGACGCCTGGGACGCGTGGGCGGGGCGGCGGGGGCGGGGACCACGGTGTCGTCGTCGTCCTCCAGGTAGGCCAGCGTGCCGGCGCGCGCTCTCGATCCGCCGACGTCGTGGCCGTCGCGGTCGGTCCGGGGCAGCGCGCGGTCGTCGGGCAGCCATCTCTGGCCCAGTACCAGGGCGATCACGCCGAGCGGCACGTTGACGAAGAACATCGCGCGCCACCCCAGGTCGTCGCTCAAGGTCTCGATGAGCAGGCCACCGACCAGGGGGCCCGAGGCCGTGGCCACCGAGACCGTGGTGGCCATGGTGGCGAACGCGCGGGCGCGGGCCGCTCCGCGGAAATACTTCTGGATGAGCCCGAAGGTCTGCGGATTGAGCATCCCGGACCCGATGCCCTGCACCACCCGCGCGGCGTTGAGCATCTCGATGCTCTGGGCGAGCCCGGCGATCACGGCCCCGGCGGTGAAGACGGCGACGCCGGCGAGGAAGATCCGCTTTCGGCCGGTCGCGTCCCCGAGTCGTCCCGACGGCACCAGCAGCAGGCCGAACGACAGCGCATAACCCGAGACCACCCACTGCAGCCCGGTGGACCCGGCCTCGAGAGCCGGGCCGATCACGGGAAGCGCCACATTGATGACGGACAGGGCGAGCAGCGCCATGAACAGCGGGACCATCAGGGTGGTGAGCACCCGTGCCGTGCTCACGGGCGGTTCGGCCGCGGGAGTCACGGGGTGGTCGGTCACGCGGGCGATGGTAGCGCTGGTTCGACCGGGGAGGCCGGGTGGCGAGCGGCGGGCGCACCCGCGCGCGTTCACGGGTCCAGCGCACAGCTCCCGCGTATGGGTCCCGCACGCAGCTCCCGCGCACAGGTCCCGCCTAAGTCCGATGTGTAGCCTCGGCGGACTGATGCACCCATCAACGTCAGGAGATCGAGTGCTGAAGAACACGAGGAGGCTGGTCGCGGTCGCTGCGGGAGCCGTGCTCGTCACCGCGGGCTGCGGTGCCCCGGGCGACGGCGACGACGCCGCGCAGGGCGAACCGACCGCCGCGACCGAACAGGCGGACCCGCAGTCCGACCCCGCGCAGGACGGCGCGGGCCCGAACCTCGACGACATCCCGGATCCGGTGGCCGAGGTCAACGGCACGGAGATCAGCAAGGACGAGTTCGTCACCGTCTTCGAGGGCCAGTATCAGCAGATGGCCATGCAGGCGCAGATGACCGGCCAGCCGGTCGACGAGGACCAGCTCAGGTCGCAGACCCTCGAGGGGCTGGTCGGGAGCGAGCTGCTGCGGCAGGAGGCGCTCGAGCGCGGTCTCGAGGTCTCGGACGCCGAGGTCGACACCGCGCTCGCCGGATTCGCCGAGGCCAACCAGGCCAGCGAGGACGAGTTCTTCGCCGCGATGGGCGAGCAGGGGATGGACCGCGACGACGTGATGGAGCAGATCGAGAAGCAACTTCTCGTGGAGAAGCTCATCGTCGACGAGTACGGCGAGTTCTCCGCGACGGACGAGGAGATCGAGGCCGCCTACCAGCAGTTGGCCCAGCAGCAGGCGATGTCGGGCGGTCAGGCGGGTGGAGGACTGCCCCCGCTCGAGCAGGTCCGCGACGAGGTCGAGGAGCAGTTGGTCGCAGAGCAGCAGGCGCAGGCCATGCAGACGCTCTCCGAGGAACTGCGCGAGGGCGCGGACGTGACCGAGCACCTCTAGCGGAACCGGCCGCGAGGCGCGGGGGTCCGTGGTGGAATCGGTTCCATGGGCGCACCGGGCGGGATCCTCGCGGCTGGCGCCGCGGCAGTCAGCGCGACCTCCGCAGCGGCGCGGACGGCGGCACGGACGGCGACGATTGTGGCGGCAGTGACGAGCCTTGTCGTCCTGAGCGCCTCGTCGGCCGCGGCTCAGCCGGTCCCGGCCCGGTCGGACCCTGATCAGTCGCCGGCCGCGCCGCCCGGATTGGGCCCCGCCGGTACCTCCACGGTCCACGGGGACGTGGCCTCCACCGACACGATGCCGGGTCGCGGGCCGGGGGCGAACCCCGCCGTCGTGGGTGCCCTGACCGGGGCCACGTGTTCCACCGTGTTCGTGGGCACGGACGGCATGCCCGTCGCCTTGTGCACCTCGTACGTGGGGCTCCATCCGCCGACCCCGCTCGCGCCGACGGTCAAGCTGTTCCACCCCGAGACCGCGGTGGTGCTGGCGGAGGTGCAGTTGGCCAAGGGCGCACTGCTCGGTGGGGTGTACGGCTACCTCGACGAGCGCGACCGGGTGGTGGTGGCCGAAGGCAACCGCAGGCTCCTCGCGGTCGGGCACCGTCGCGACCCGGATGGCACCTGGCGGATGTCGGTCGAGGTCCTGGCCGACCTCTCGGCGGGCGTCCCGGACGGGGACGCGGTGACCGGCCTGATCCCCGCGTTCGACGGGCGGATCTGGTTCGCGACCTCCGGCGGGGTGGTGGGAACCGTACTTCCCGGCGACGACGACACCGTGCGCACCCTCGCCCTGCCGGCAGGGGAGAGGATCACCAACGGGCTGACCGTCCGGCCGGGCGGCGCCTCGGTGATCACCACCCGTGCGCTGTACGAGGTGGACCTGGCGCCCGACGGGACCCCGCAGGTGCGGTGGCGGCACGCTTACGAGGTGGGCCCGGCACGCAAGCCCGGCCTGCTCGCGCACGGGTCGGGCACCACGCCCACGTACTTCGGGCCGGGTGACTCGCTGGTGGCGATCACCGATGACGCCGAGCATCCGGATTTGATCGTCCTGCGCCGAACCGACGGCGCCGAAGTGTG
The DNA here is from genome assembly GCF_002289575.1 of Dietzia natronolimnaea. Lineage (GTDB taxonomy): Bacteria > Actinomycetota > Actinomycetes > Mycobacteriales > Mycobacteriaceae > Dietzia > Dietzia natronolimnaea_A. The sequence goes on along the minus strand of NZ_NTGA01000014.1, from coordinate 118,018 downwards.
CAGGATGCCGGCGTTCGCCACGTCGCTCGCACCGGCCTCCGCCGCCCCGGACGGGGTACTGATCGAGGGGCCAGCCGCCACGGAGAACTCGATCATCGCGGTCGGGGATGCGCTCGTGCTGGTCAACACGTACGGATACGAGTACCCGCCGTTCGCCGTCGACGGACCGGCCGCGCCCGCCTCCGCGCCGTACACGGGCGGCATGACCCGCATCGACGTGCGCACGGACGGGGCCGGGGGTGTGGAGGGCGCCTGCTCACGGGCGTGGACCTCGCTCGCGCGCACCGCCTCGTTGCCCAAGCTCACCACGGGTGACGGACAGATTCACGCACTGGCCTACGGCCCGCCCGGCGTGCACCCCGCACTGGATCAGGGGCTGGCACAGAAGTTCGGCCCGGTCGACGTGACCTCGACGGATGTGGAAACTGGCATGGAGGTCGCCCGAACGTTCGTGGGCGTGGCTCCGCTGGACGAGCCGATGGAGCTCACCGGCACCGTCGTCTCCCGCGGAGACGGGGCAGGAGTGATGTGGCAACCCACCCTCACCCGGATGCTCCGGATCGGCCCCGCCTGAGCCTCCGACACTCCAGCCGCCCGGTCGACCGGAGCCCCATCCGGCCTACGGTTAGTCAATGAATACAGCACGGGCCACCGTCACTTTTTCGAATGGCGCCGAACTCGAACCCGGTGCCTTCAAGGCTGTCCATGTCCCAGTGGTGTTGGCGAAGACCTTGCCCCCGGCGGGCTCCCAGAGCCACTGCTCACCCGGGCAGAGGAACCGTTCAGTGGCGTCCATCCTGATGTTGCCGAGTTGCACATGGAACCAGCATCGGTCGCCGTTCGTGAGGTCCACGTAGACCGGCACAGGTTCAGTGCCGCTCCGCGGGTCGTAGCTTCCGTCGAGAATCTGGACACGGGCGTGGCGGGTGAACTCCAGTTCACCGGTGGAGTGCCGGGACGGGCACCATGCGGTGGAGCCGTCGGTGGAGCAGAAGTAGATGGAGCCGTCCGTGTACATGCGACCGCATCGGAACAGGTCCTCGTCCATGGGGCCGCAGCCCCAAGCGTCGACCTCTCCGTCCAGTTCGCCGAAGCCGGGCGCGAGCGATCCGTCGTCAAGGTACGGGTTGTACACGACGATCTCGGTCTGGCCGCTAATCGTGGTCGACCTATGGGTTGCGCCGGAGCCCGAGCCCGCCGCTGAGGAAGCCCCGGTGCCCGGCAGGCATCGACACAGCACGATTCGGGAGATTCGATCACCGTCGGCGGTTATCTTCCAGGCAGTTCCGGCCTCACGGCTCGCGGCGAACAGGCGGGCGGTCCCGTCGGTAGCCTCCACGGGCTCGCCATACAACTCGACCGCCCTGCTCACCTGATCGCCCACGGCGAGGCCGTCGACGGTGCGGCCATCGTGGGGTCGGATCTCGATGACAGTGCCGGAGGAGTCGAAGAGGTAGTCGCAGTCGACGTAGGTGATGATCGTGTCCTCGCCGTCGGCCGTGCCGGCTGACTGGGCCGGGAAATCCGGGTGGGTCCCCACGATGTCGTTGTAGTGGGTTCCCAGATCGATCCCGCCGAGGCCCGTGGGGGTCAGCACCGCCGAGTTGCCGTCGATGTCGCGGGCCGCCATCAGTCGGGTGGCGAGCTGGTCGGCGTCGTCGGCGGTGACGAAGAGCCCGTCGGTGGTGCGGGCGATGCACGCCAGTTCCGGAGTGGCCGTCTTGAACCCGACGGTAGATATCCGGAGTCTCGGATTCTGCTCACGGAGCTTGGCGGCGGCCTCGCACGGCGGGTCTCCGCAGCTGTCCTCACCGTCGGAGATGACGATCACCGCGGAGTCCCCCTCGGGGAGCAGTCCGGCGGCCTGCCGGAGCGACTCGGCGATGGGGGTGTAACCGCTCGGATCAAGCGCATCGACCTGCTGGGAGAGAGTTCCCCGATGCTCGTCGACACCGATGGGAGCGGGCTCGGCGAGCGTGGTGACATCGCGGCATCCCGCCTCCTGGGATCCGGGCGCGTCATCGGTCGAGGTGCCATACGTGACCAGGCCCAGGACGGCGTCGTCCGGGAGCACACCGATTAGCCCGTCGGCCGCGGCCTTCGCGGCATCGATCCGAGGCCCGGGGGCGTCGTCGATGAGCATCGACGCCGAGGCGTCCACGACGAGGACGGTGGGCACGCCCGTGGACAGAGCTGCGTCGATGTTCTCGGTCGGGCCGTCATCACCGGGCGAACCGCACGCGGACAGGCCCAGCGCCAGCGCGACGGCCGCGCAGGCCGCAACCCTCGAACTCCGGGTACGGGAGCGGCCGTAGCGGTTAGGTCGACCGTCCCGAGCGGGAGGAGCAGGGCGCATCCCGTGATGATGACAGCGCACGGTGCCGCCGTCTGTCCCTCGAACGTCTGACAATCGGCGTGGAGCGCGCGCGTGTGCAATCGCCTCGCGGGGCGGGGCCGGGCGGGGCGGGCCGGGACGACGACGGAGGGGTCGGGGTGACTCGCGGTGACTCAGTCGGTGGGGCGGACCACGGCGACAGCGCACGGTGCCGTCTGGAGCAGGCGTCGGCTGACCGATCCCAGCAACAGTCCGGCGAACCCGCCGTGGCCGCGCGACCCGGTCACCAAGAGGGCGGCTCCCGAGGCCTCCGTGGCGATGGTCGTGGCGGGTTCACCGACGACGAGGACCAGGTCGACGGCTACTCCCGGGTGGCGGGCCTCGTGTGGCGCGAGGGCGTCGACGACGGCCTTCTCGTCCTCGGCGAGGACATCCTCCGCGAGCTGATCGAGGTCGAACAGCGACGCGCCCGGCAGGCGGGGAGCCTCGACGGAGTGGACGACCCGCAGGGTGGCGCCGCGGCGTTCGGCCTCGGCGAAGGCGAACCTTGCGGCCGGGTCCCCGGCCTCGGACCCGTCGGCGGCCAGCGCCACCGGGCCGTTGTCGTGGCCCTCGGGCGTGCGCGGGGTGATCACGAGGACGGGGCACCTGGCATGTTCGACCACCCCGGCGGAGGTGGATCCCATGGCGAAGTCCTCGCGGGCCGTCAGGCCGCGGCTGCCCACCACGATCGCCGAGGCGTATCCGGTCGACTCGACGAGTGCGCCGACGGGACTGTCCGCCACGACGCGGTAGGTCGTGGGGACCTGTCCGACGAGGTCGGCCAGCTGGTCCCGCATGGCGCCCTCGACGTTCGCCCGGGCGGTCTCGTCAAAGGCGACGACGCGGCCCACGGCACGGTCGGCGGAGATCACCTCGAGAGTCGTGTGATGGTCACGTGCCCAGGTCGCGGCCCAGGACACGGCCCGGCGGGCATCCCGCGAGCCGTCGTAGCCGCACACGACCGGTCCGGTGGCGGTCTCCGTCATGGCGTCCTCCTGCGGTTTCGGCGTCGTGGGCCAGCTTAGTCGGCGGGCGCCGGGGCGGAGGAGAGAGCTGATCGCGGCGATCGTCGCCGTTACCAAAACGGAACCAGTCCTTTTCTGGACTAGTTCCAATTAGTTGGCTACAGTGGGTGGCATGACGACGGAAGTGCAGGACCCGGGAGCGCAGCTCCGGTCGGCCGGGCTGAGGGTCACCTCCCCCCGGCTGGCGGTCCTCGCCGTCGTCGACAGTCGTCCCCACATCGCGGCCGAGGACGTCGCGGTACTGGTCCGGGAACGGCTGGGCTCGGTGTCCACGCAAACCGTCTACGACGCGCTGCGCGTGTGCACCGACGTCGGCCTCATGCGTCGTATCGAACCGGCCGGGTCCCCGGCGCGGTACGAGCGTCGCACCGGGGACAACCATCACCACCTCGTGTGCCGGCAGTGTGGCCGGATCGAGGACGTCGAATGCGCGGTAGGGCATGCGCCCTGCCTGCAGGCGGACCATGATCACGGCTTCCTGATCGACGAGGCCGAGGTCAACTACTGGGGCACATGTCCCGAATGTCAGGCGGGCGGTGGCCGTCTCGGTGAAGATTGAGACCCAGGCCACATCGCCCAACACCCCATCACATCGAGGAGCACCAGACGTGACCACGCATCCCGCCGATCGAGGCGTACGCGACTTCCAGCCCAACTCCGCCACCACCACCGACAGCGGTCAGCCGGTCCCGAGCGACGAGTTCAGCGCCCGGCTCGGCGAACTCGGTCCGCAGCCGATCCACGACTTCTATCTGATCGAGAAGCTCGCCCACTTCAACCGCGAGAACGTCCCCGAGCGTCTTCCCCACGCCAAGGGTTCGGGCGCCTTCGGCGAGTTCGTCACCACCGAGGACGTCTCGGACATCACCTGCGCCGGACTGTTCCAGAAGGGCGTCACGACCCCGATGCTCGCCCGTTTCTCCACCGTCGCCGGGGAGAAGGGCAGCCCGGACACCTGGCGGGACCCGCGCGGTTTCGCGCTGAAGTTCTACACCGACGAGGGCAACTACGACATGGTCGGCAACAACACGCCGGTCTTCTTCGTCCGCGACGCCCTGAAGTTCCCGGACTTCATCCACTCGCAGCGCCGCAAGAACGCCTCCGGCCTGCGGAACCACGCCATGCAGTGGGACTTCTGGACCCTGAGCCCGGAGTCGACCCACCAGGTCACCTGGCTCATGGGCGACCGCGGGATCCCCGCCACCTGGCGCCACATGGACGGCTTCGGCTCGCACACCTACCAGTTCATCAACGCCGCGGGCGTGCGCCACTGGGTCAAGTTCCACTTCAAGACCAACCAGGGCATCGACTTCCTCACCCAGGACGAGGCCGACAAGCTCGCCGGTGAGAACGCCGACTACCACCGCCAGGACCTCTACGAGTCCATCGGCAAGGGTGAGTTCCCGTCGTGGGACCTGCACGTCCAGGTGATGCCGGTCGACGAGGCGGCGACCTACCGCTTCAACCCGTTCGACCTCACCAAGGTCTGGTCGCAGAAGGACTACCCGCTGCGCAAGATCGGCACCATGACGCTTAACCGGAACCCGCAGAACCACCACGCCCAGATCGAGCAGGCCGCGTTCGCGCCGACCAACATCGTCAAGGGCATCGGCTTCTCCCCGGACAAGATGCTCCTCGGCCGTGTCTTCGCGTACCCGGACATCCAGCGGTACCGCATCGGTGCCAACTACCAGCAGGTTCCGGTCAACCGCCCGCTCTCGCCGGTGAACTCCTACTCCAAGGAGGGCGCCATGCAGTACGAGTTCCCGCACCCGGCGCAGGCGGAGTACGCCCCCAACACCCTCGACGGCCCGGCCGCGGACAAGGCCCAGGCGTTCGACTTCGGTGACTGGGACACCAAGGGCTCGGAGATCTACCGTGGGGACGTGTCGCCGCACGCCGACGACACCGACCAGGCGCAGGCCACGACGCTGTACCGCGAGGTCCTCGACGACGCCGCCCGCGAGCGGCTGGCGTCTAACATCGCGGGCCACGTGAGCAAGATCGATCCGTCGGAGACCGAGCTCCTCGAGCGCGTGTACGCCTACTGGGCCGCTGTGGACCCCGGGTTGTGCGAGGCGGTCAAGGCCGGCGTCGAGTCCGGGCCGCGCGGTAACCACCGTCGCCAGGAGTGACGACGCGGTAGCCGAGCACGGTGAGCTGAGCACAAACGTGCACGGCGAGCCCGGCACGACTGCGGTACGGGGCCCGATCCCGCGACGAGCGGGGTCGGGCCCTTCCCGTGCGCGGGGCCGCTCTTCCGCCGGGCCTGAACGGTCGCGCCTCCGCTGGGCTTTATCGGTTACGCGCCCGGAATGGTCCATTGCGGCAGCGCGAGTCATCGACGAGCGGGCATAGGCGACGCGCAACCCGGCGGGGGTGGCCGGGCGGTGGCATAGGCGACGCGTAACCCGGCGGGGGCGGCCGGGCGGTGGCAAAGGCGACGCGCCACCCGGTTGGGGGCGTCGGGGCAGGGGGTCTGCGGAGCGGTGGGTCAGCCGCCGCGGACCACGGCGAGGGCGTCATGGTCCGCGATGGCCCGACAGGCCCGCCGCATGAGCAGGGCGAACATCTCGTCCCCGCGCTCGGTCCGGGTGCCGTACATCCAGCCGAAGATCCCGAGGACCGGAGTCTGGAGCAACCCGTACACGTAGTCGTCCCAGCAGGTGTCGAGGGAGTAGTCGGCCACCCCGAATCCGACGAGCGCGCGGTGATAGTCGGCCACGATCCCCCGCTCGGCGGCCCGGCGGTCGGCGACGTCCAGACTGGATCCGAGAAAACCGCCGAGGTCCCGCCCGGGCAGCCCCACGGTGAGGGTCTGCCAGTCGCAGGCCAGGGACGGCCGCTGCCCCGAGGGGTCGATCAGCATGTTGTCGGCGCGATAGTCGGCGTGCAAGAGGGTGTAGCGATCGGACCGCCCGTTGGCCCAGTCGGCGATCAGCGGCGCGATCTCGGACAGGATCCGCCGCTCGTCGTCGTCGAGCCTGTCCCCCAACTCGGAGAGGAACGCCTCCAGGGCCGGCCCGCCGAGCTCCTGCAGGGTGACGTTGTCCTCGACCGACGGGCAGGAGAGCCCGTCGATGCCGCGCAGTGCCGGATCGCACCAGCGTGGTCCGTGCAGTCCGGCGAGGTTGATCGCGCAGTCGCGGGCGTCGTCGATCGTCAGCCCGGTGAGCTGGTCGCCCTGGACCAGCGGTGACACGTCGTCGAGCACGAGCGTGAAGTCGCCCTCCCGCTCCCCGAGAACCGCGAACCGGGCCCGAGGGACCCGCACGGCCACGGTCGGCGCCAGGTCACGGTAGAACAGGACCTCGCTGCGGTAGACGCCGTGCAGGAGCGGCCGCATGCCCTCGTCGGGGTTCGGGAGTTTGACGAACAGCGTCGGAGGCAGCCCGTCACCGTCCACGTGGGCGACCACGCAGCAGCCGATCTGCCCCGTCCCCACGGCCTCGGTCCGCGCCGACCGGACCTCGGTGCCGAGCGCCGCGGTGAGCCACTGCGCCGTCACCTCCTCCGGCGTACAGACCACGGGGGCGCTCGACTCGACACCGGTCATGTCTGGGGGTCCTTCCGCAGGAGGAATCGTCCGGGGTTGGTGGCGAGGCGGTCGAACCGGCGGGGGTCGCGCCGCCGGCGCCAGGCGGCCAGGACCGGGGCGAGCTCGTCCGGGGTGGCGCCGTGCAGGACGACGGAGTCCGCGCCGAGCGCGAGCTGCCCCTCGATGCGGTCGGCGCAGTGGTCTGCGCTGCCGACCGCCGCGCAGGCCACCCACTCGTCGGGCAGCACCTCGCGGGCGTGGCGCAGGATGTCGAGGTCGTCGGTCGCGTCGAGCGCCCCGGAGTGCGCGGACAGGCGCTCGTCGGCGCGGAACCGTTCCAGGCCCGCCGGGTCCCAGCCGTTCACCCGGACCAGCACGTCGCCGTACCCGGTGAGGTAGGTGGCCAGGCGACCGACGAGCTTGCGCAGGCGCGCGGTCTCGTCGAGCGAGTCCTCGATGGTGGCCATCACCGACCAGATCCTCACCTGCGCCGGATCGCGGCCCGCCCGCTCGGCGGCCTCGCGGACCAGCCGGACGGATCTGGCGACGGCCGCGTCGGACATGAAGGTGTGCAGGACCACGCCGTCGGCGATCCGTCCGGCGAGCCGGAGCGAGTTGTCTCCCATGGCCATGAGCAGAACCGGGACGTCCTCGTCGAAGGACGAGTCCTGGACGAGGTAGGGGTAGCTGCCCGCCGGGCCGTCGTGGCCCACCACGGATCCGCCCCGCCACAGCGTGCGGTAGATGCCCACCGCGTCCTCGAGTTGCGCGGAGGTGACGTGCGGCAGGCCCATGATGTCGAACAGCAGCGGGATGCCGCGGCCCAGCCCGAAGGCGTACCGACCGCCGGACATCCGGTGCAGCGTGGTGGCCATGGTCGCGGTGACGAGCGGGTGCCGGGTGTTGTGGTTGGTCGCGGCGGTCCCCACGCCGATCCGGGTGGTCGCAGCGACCGCGGCACCCGCCATGACCGCCGCGTCCTTGAGGGCGAACCGTTCCGACAGGAGGATCGATCCGAGCCCCAGCTCCTCCGCCCGGGCCGCCTCGACGATGAGGTCGGCCGGCGACGCGCTGTGTCCGGCCAGGCCGTAGCAGGCGAGCTCGGGCATGAGCGGCAGGGCGGGGTCGTCGTAGGTCATGCGTGCCCTTCGGCAGGACGGAGCAACAGGCGGAAAAGTGACACGTGTCACGTTACCCCGCCGCCGGAGGTCCGCCGGCCCGATCGGCGCGTCCTGAACCGCGCGCCTCGCCAGCTCCGCCCGCTCCGGGTCAGCTCCCGAAGATGCGCCCCAGGCGATGCTCGAGTCCGGCCCACGCGTGGGCCGCGTCGATGTTCTCCGCGAGCACGTGCAACTCCACCCAGTCCGTGGCCTCGTCGTCGTCGGAACCCTCGCCCTCGTCCGTCCCTTGGTCCTCGTCCGATCCCTCGTCCACCACAAGGGTGCCGGGCATGAGGTTGATCATCCACAGCGCCAGGCGGCGACCGGCGGGTGTCCCGGACCGGATCGGGAGCCGCAGTGTGTGTGGGGAGATGGGCATGCGGGGGTCCAGCGCCCGGCGGGCCACGTCGGCGCCGCCACGCAGGAGTTGGAGCAGGAACCACCCCGCCAACTGCGGCGCCGCCCACGGCCGCCGACCGGTCCGGTCGCGCGCCGGTGGGATCGCCCGGAGGCTCAGAGCCGTCGCCGCCACGGCCGCCGCGAGCCCGTAGTACCAGAACCGCGGGTCACCCTCGGCGAGGACCCACCACAGGAGCAGCAGCGGCAGGAACCGGACGATCCCGGAACGGGCGTAGCGGATCATGAGGCCACCTCCGCGGCCACGAGGACCGTGGCCAGCCCGAGGAGGAGCAGGCCGCGTCCGGCGCGGGACCGTAGGAGCGCCTCGATCGTGTCGACCCCGCGACCCGCCCTGTCGGCGGGATGATGCGCGGTCAGGCGTGCGGCGGCCTGCTCGATCACGCGACGCGGACCCACGGCCGCCGACCGTGTGAACGCCATCGCCGACCGGACGAGCCGTTCCTCGGGGACGACCAGGTCACCGGGTGGGACAGTGCGGCCGTCGGGGTGGGCGGCCCACCCGGGCAGGATGTCCCGCGCGGACAGCCACCAGGCCAGCCCGCCGATCGCCAATCCCAGCAGAATCGGCCAGGTGGCGTCCCACAGGGTCACGGCGTCGAGGCCGGGGACCGTCCCGACCGGTAGCCAGAGGTCGGTGACGATCCAGGGCAGTGTGATCCCGCCGGCCACCAGGACCAGCCAGGCGGCGAGTTCGGCGTCCCCACGCCGGCGGGTCTCCGGCTCTCCGTGCGCGAGCAGCCACCCGAAGCGCAGGAGGAGCAGCGTCGACCCGGTCGCGATGAGGGGGAGCAGGGTGACGAGGTCCATCCCCAGGACGGTGGCCTCGCCGACGGCGGACTTGGCGGCGTACTTGCCCACCGAGCCGGAGCTGAACGGGGCCCCGGCCACCGCGAGCCCGGCCCCGACCAGCCCCACCACGACGATCCACCGTCTGACTCCCCGGGCGTGGTGCTTCCACACCGGGACACCGAGGAACAGCGCGCCCTTGGCCAGCGCGTGGTGGACGGCGTAGGTCACGGCGGCCGGCGCGACCGCCGGCGCGAGTTCGGGTGCGGCGAGCGCGACCCCGACGAGCGCGGCGAGGAACCCCATCTGGCTGATGGTGGAGTAGGCCAGCACCACCTTGGGGTCCTTCTGGAGCTCGCCGGCCGGGACCGCGAGGAACGCCCCGCCCAGCGCCAGCAGGACCAGGGTCAGTCCCCACCCGGGCAGGGCGACCTCCCCGAGGGGGAGGAATCGAAGCCACCCCACCAGGCCGGCCTTGACCATCGCGCCGGACAGGACCGCGCTCGCGGCGGGCGGCGCCGCCGGGTGGGCGAGCGGGAGCCACACGTGCAGCGGCAGCGTCCCGGCCTTCACGCCGAACCCGACCAGCAGCAGCGCGACGATCACCCCCGTGTTCGGCGCGGCGGCGACGGCGGCCGGGGCGTCGGCGAGCCGGGTCCCGCCCGCGGCGGCCACCATGAGGATCGCGGCGAGGATGGCGGTCTCGCTCACCACGGTGAGCACCAGGTAGACGCGCCCCGCCCGCATCGCCGACTCGGTCCGGTAGTGCACGACCAACCCGTAGGCGGCGAAGCTCATCACCGCGTATCCGAGGTAGAAGGTCACCGCGTCGGCCGCGGTGAACACCGCTGTGGTGCCGGTGTGGCAGATCAGGAGGAACGCCACGAGGTCGCGGCTGCGGTCCGTGGCCGTCCACGCGACCGCGGCCAGGGCGGAGCCGTAGAGCAGTGCGGACACCAGCACCAGCGGCCGGCCGAGTGCGTCGAGTTCGAGGTGGGTGCCCACCAGCAGCCACGGCACGTCGATCGGGATGCCCCCGCCCGCCCCGGGGGCCACGGTGAGCAGGATCGCGGGCAGGCACGTGAGGGGGGCCAGGCGGACCAGTAGCACTGATACCCCGCCGATGGCGCGGCCGCCCACCTCGCCGATGACGCGGCTCGTGGCCAGGATCCCCAGCCCCGCGGCGACCAGCAGGGGGAGCAGGAAGGTCGCGGTCCACAGCGTGGTGGTCACGGGAACACCCCTCGCGCGATGAAGGTGGCCATGGCCAGCGGGGCGTAGGGGGCGGCGGCGACGATCCCGACGGCCAGGGAGAGTCCGGCGGTGATGACCGCGGGGACGAGGAGGGCGGCCGGGGCCTCGAGCCCCCGCCGGCGTCGGTAGTCGGGCACCTCCGGCGAATCCTGGTGCGACTCCCCGCGCGATTCTTCAGCGCGTCGGAACCACATGGCCACGACGGGGGGCAGGAAGTACGCGCTGTTGAGCACCGCGCTGGCCACCAGGACCCAGAGCACCCACTGGTTCTCCGAGTCGAGCGCCCCGAGCCCCAGCTCCCACTTGGAGATGAACCCTGCGACCGGGGGCACACCGATCATGCCGAACGCGCCGACGGTGAACGCCGCGCACGTCCACGGCATGCGTCGGCCCAGTCCCGCCAGGGCCGAGACGGTCTTGATCCCCAGGACCTCGGCGAACAACCCCGCGCAGAAGAACAGGGTGATCTTCATGAGGCCCTGGTGCACGAGGTGGGCCAGGCCGCCGGCGGTGCCCACCGCGGTGACCAGGGTGATCCCCAGCGTGATGTAGGACACCTGGCTGACGGTCGAGTAGGCGAGTCGCTTCTTGAGGTCGTCCTGGAAGAGCGCGCGCACCGATCCGTAGAGCACGGTGAAGGAGGCCAGGACGAGCAGGGGCGTGAGGACCCCGAGAGCGGAGGCCACCTCCACGCCGTAGACATCGTCGATCACGCGGACCAGGCCGAACACGCCCGCCTTGACCACGGCCACCGCGTGGAGCAGGGCACTGACGGGTGCGGGCGCGACCATCGCGCGGGGCAGCCAGCCGTGGAGGGGGAACAGCGCGGCCTTGACGCCCAGGCCGGCGACCATGAGGGCGAAGATCGCGACGGCCGTGGCCGGCGAGTCCGCCGCGAGTGCGCCCACCGCCTCGACCCCGCCCGGGCTGAACTCGACGTCGCCGACCAGGGCGGAGAGCCAGACGATCCCGGTGAGCAGGCTGAGCCCACCGCCGAGGGTGTACAGCATGTAGAGGCGGCCGGAGCGTCGCGCGGCCGCGGTGCCGTTGTGCACCACCAGTGGGTAGGTGACCAGGGTGAGCAGCTCGTAGAACAGCAGGAACGTCACGAGGTTCCCGGAGAAGGCGATCCCGACGGTCGCGGTCACGCACAGGGCGAAGAACCCGAAGAACCGGCTGCGGTGCGGGCGGTCCTCGAGGTATCCGATGGCGTACACGGTGGTCAGCAGCCATAGCAGGGACGACAGTCCCGCGAACAGCAGGGACAGGGGCTCGATGCGCAGGACGAAGTCGATCCCCGGCAGCAGCGCGGTCCGCCACTCGGGCCTGGCCCCGCCCACCACGACCGGCACCATCAGCGCGATGAGTCCCAGCTTGACCGCGGCGGCGCCGAGGTTGACGGTCGATCTCGAGCGGACTCCCCCCTCGGGGATGAGGAAGACGGCCACGGCGGTGACGAGCGAGATCGCCAGCGGCGACAGGACGAGCAGGCTGCCCGGCAGGAGGTCCACGAGGTCGGTCATGGCTGGACCCCCGGGGTCAGGCCGACGGTCGCGAGCTCGGCGAGCGGGACGGACGCGAAGGTCGCGCCGACGGTCACCAGCGCGAGCAGGAGGGGGAGCACGGTCACGACGCGGGGCGGGGCGGGGCGCGCCCGGTGCGGTGCGGAGTCGATGCCGTCCTCGGCCGCCCCGGTCAGCAGGGCCTGCAGTGGGCGCAGCAGGTACCCGGCGGCCACGAGCGTGCCCGCCGCCACCACCGCCACGATCCACCAGGCCCGGACCTCGACGGCAGCGGAGAGCAGCTGCCACTTGCCGGCGAAGCCGAGAGTCACGGGGAGCCCGGCCAGGCTGACCGCGCAGATCCCTATCGCCATGGTCACCACCGGCAGCTCGGCGCCCCGCCCGGTGAGGGAGTCGATCCGGTCGTTCCCGAGCTGCTCCTTGAAGATGCCCGCGGCCAGGAAGAGGGCCGACTTGGCGAGCCCGTGCGCCACGGCGAGGGTCACCACCGCGCCCAGGGCCACCGTCGCGGGAATCCCCTGCCGGTCGGCGGCGGCGGCGAGCGGGAAGAAGAGGAACAGGTATCCGACCTGGGAGACGGTGGAGTACGCGACGAGCCGCTTGAACCCGGTGGCGCGGAGTGCGGCCAGGCCGGCCCACAGGATCGACCCGGCCGCCGCGACGCCGATCACCACCGCCACGCCGGTGACGGGACCGGTGACCTCGGTCCACACCCGGATGGCGACGACGAACGACGCTTTGACCACGAGGCCCGACAGGATCGGGCTCACCGCCGCCGGGGCCTGCCCGTGGGCCCCGGGCAGCCACCCGTGGAGCGGGAACACCGCCGACTTGAGTGCCATGCCCGCCATCGTCAGCGCCAGGACGGCCGTGAGGAGGGGGCCGTCGTCCGACCCGGCCAGACGCTCGCCCGCGAGCGCGAGGTCGAGGGTCCCGGTGGCGGAGTACACGAGCGTCAGCGCCAGTAGGAACAGCAGTGAGCCCGCGACCGCCACGATGAGGTAGCGGAAGGCCGCCCGCCAGGCGTCCGGTCCGCCCAGGGCGACCAGTAGGACTGCCGCGAGGCCGACGATCTCCAGGGCGACGTACAGGTTGAACAGGTCGCCCGAGACGAACACCGCCGCCAGGCCCGACCACGCGAGCAGCCATGTCGGCCAGAACCAGTCCCTGGACCCGGTGACGCCGGTCGAGGGAGGGTGAGCCGACGCGTGGACCGACACCACGGCCCCGACCACCGCGGAGAGCAGCAGGAACGCTGCACTGATCCCGTCCGCGCGCAGCGAGATGCCGAGCGGGGGTCGGTGTCCGCCGAGGGACACCGCGAGCGGCCCGTGCGCGACGACCAGAGCCACCACCGCGATCCCCGTCGCGGCGGTGAGGAGCGCCGCGATCAGTCCGATCACCCGCCGGGCGGCGGTGGGGACGACGACGACGAGGACCGCCGCCGCCAACGGGAGCAACACGACGCCCGGCACCAACGCCGCCGCGGCGGAGGGGGCGGTCACCGGTCCCGCCCCCCGTCGCCTTCTTCGCCTGGCTCGTCTGGCTCGCTTGGCTCGTCCAGCTCGTCGATGCGGCGCGCGAGCACGACCCCGAGCCCGGTGAACGCCACGGTGATCACGATGCCGGTGAGCGCGAGGGCGTGGGGGACGGGGTCGGGTTCCTCCGCCCGTCCGGCGACGGCCAACAGGACCACCAGCGTGCCGGAGGCGGCCACGTTGAGGGCGACGAGCCTGCGGAAGCGGTCCGCGGCCAGCAGCATCACCACGAGTCCCGACGCCACGAGGACGCTGCCGACGGTCGAGTACCACGCGAAGGAGCTCATCTAGCGCCCGTCCCCGATCCGCGAGGTGTCCCTGCGTACCGCCAGGAAGATGAGGGTCAGACCCGCCCCGATGGAGACGGTGAGCGCGGTCTCGACGCCGATCGTCGCCGCCGACTCCCACCCCGGGGGCATCGCAAGCCAGTGGCCGGCCAGCAGCAGTCCCAGGCCCCCGGCGGCGAGGAACGCGGCGGGGCCGACCACCACGAGCCACCGGCCGCGGCTGCCGTGCAGGATCCCGGGCGGCACCCCGGCCAGGGTCGCGAGGATCATCACGCCCGCGACGGCCGCCCCGCCCTGGAACGCCCCGCCCGGGCGGTAGGCACCGGCGAACAGGAGCCACGCCGCGAGGAGGAGCAGGACGGGTGAGGCCAGCCGGAGGAAGTCGGCGAGCGAACGGTGGACTGGGCCGGTCACGGCCCCGCCGGCCCGGTCCCCGACAGCCCATGGCACGGGGGAGCGCGGTGTCCGCGGCGCGACGGAGGCCAGGGCGAACGCCCCCACCACGGCCACGAGGATCACCGCGACCTCGAGCAACGTGTCGTAGGCACGGAAGTCCAGCAGGACCGCGGTGATGGGATGCCCGGTGGCGGTGGTGTCCATCGCCTCGGCGACGGTGTCGTTGAGCGGGGGGTGGCGGTCCGATCCGTCCGAGGCGAGGACCGCCCGCAGCAGCAGCGCGGCGAACCCGGCGCCGATCAAGGCACCGACCGACCACACCGCGACGCCGGCGCGACCGATCCGCGGGGCGGTGCCCCGACGGCGGTCGGCCACGGCGTCCACGAGAAGCGCGCCGGTCACCCCGGTCCCGATGGCGGCCTCGGCGAGCGCGACGTCCGGTGCGCGGACCCCGGCCCACACGAGCGCGAGGAGTCCGCCGAGAAGGACGAACGAAACGAGCGCGGTGAGGCGGTCCCGCACGGTGAGTGCCACGGCGGCCGCGGCGAGGGCCGCGCCGCCCACCACGATGTCGACCGCGCCGGCATCGATCACGGTATCGATCACGGCGTCGCCCCCCGGTCCGGCTCCGCGGCGAGCAGGGTGGCGGCCACGGCCGCGACGGCCATCCCGAGCACCCAGATGGTGGCGTACTTGGCGACCTCCCAGCCCGAGTCCGCCCGGAGTGAGAGCGCGAGCATCACGAACCCCAGCCCGAGGGTGTCCGCCTTCGTGATGGCGTGGAGGCGGCTGCGCAGGTCCGGGAATCGGAGCAGTCCGACCGTCCCGGCGGTGAAGAACAGGGCTCCGAGCACGGCGGCGATGACCACCGCGACGTCGAGGACGGCGCTCGCACCACTCATCGCGGGCGGGCGGTGACCATCGTGACGGTGAGGACCAGGGCCAGCGCCACCAGGACGAGCCCTGCGTCACGCAGCGACGGAAGAGGGCCGATCACCGAGAGCACCGCCAGCGACGCCGCCCCGGTGGTACCGGCCAGGACGACCCCGGCCACGCGGTCCCGCGGGGCGGGTCCGCGGACCACCCGGACCAGGCACGCCAGGATGTTGAGCACCAGCACGATCACCAGGGCCTGCAGGACGACGGTCACCGGGTCCACGGCGACGATCCCTCCGGCCTTGACGCGGGACCGTGCACTACAACCCCAGCACGGAGCGGGCGATGAGGAAGTAGACGATCAGCCCGATCGCGTCCACGAACGTCGTGATGAACGGGTTGGAGAACACGGCGGGGTCGGCCTTGACGGACTGCGCGAGCAGCGGCATGAGCCCGCCCACGGTGGCGGCGATGGTGCACAACGCCAGCAGTGTCAGGCCGATGACCAGACCGAAGTCGAAACCGAAGATGAACCCGGCGGCGAGAAGACCCACGCCGCCTAGAGCCAGGCCCAGGATGAACCCGGTCCGTACCTCCTGCACGAGCACCCGTAGGGCGTCGCGGGGCCGGACGTCGCCGAGCGCCAGCGCACGCGTGACGGTCGTGGCCGCCTGGTTACCGGTGTTGCCGCCCGTACCGATGATGAGCGGCACGAACAGCGACAGCGCCACCACCTGCTCCAGGGTGGTCTCGAACACCGCCAACACCTGCACGGTGAGCGCGGCGCCCAGGGCGAGCACCAGCAGCCACACCACGCGGGAGCGGACGATGGACCGGACGGGCGTGGAGAGGTACGGCCGACGAAGGGGCTCGGCGCCACCCTGGCGGGCCGCGTCCTCGGTCTCGGCGTCCTCGAGGATCCGCAGCGCGTCGTCGACGGTGAGGATGCCCACGAGGCGGTCCTCCTCGTCCGTGATGGGCAGGACGATCACCCGCTCGTCCGCGCTGAGACGGGCGGCCTCCTCCTCGGAGGCCCGGGCGTGGATCGAGATGGCGTCGTTCATGAGGTCCCCGACGAGCTCGCGGGGATCCGCGCCCATCAGCGAGCGCAGACCGACCACTCCGATCAGTCGGCGGCCCTGGTCCACCACGGGGATCGTGTAAATGGTCTCCACGTCGGCGAGCCGGTCGTGGACCCTGGCGAGCGCCTGCTCGGCCGTCATCTCGGGTCGTGCCGAGACGAACTCCGGCGTCATCCTTCGGCCGATGGAGCCGGCCGGGTAGCCGAGTATCTCGTTGGTGAGGGCCCGTTCCTCGGGAGGGAGGCCGCGGAGGAGGCGGGTGGCGACGAGGGCCGGGAGCTCGTCCATGAGCGCCACGCGGTCGTCGGGGTCGAGTTCCTCGAAGAGGTGGGCGACCTGCTCCTCACGCAGGCCCCGGAGAAGATCCGATTGCACCGGGGCGTCGAGGGCCTCGAACACCACGAGCGCGCGTCCCTTGGGCAGCAGGCGGAACGCGACGGCCAGGTCCCTGTCGGTGCTGCGCTCGAACATGTCCACGACGACCTGGTCGGGGAGCGAGTCCATGAGGTGGGAGGCCGCTCGCAGGTCGCCGCGTGCGCGCAGCCTGGCGAGGCGCCGCGTCGCCTCGTCGAGGCTCATCTCGCCGTAGGAGGCGTCGTCATCGACGGACGCGTCGATGAGCGCGAACCCGGTGGCGTCGGTCGGTGGTGCTGCGGGATCATCCGCGAGATCGCGTGGGTCAGTCATCTCGTGTCACCTCCGTGGAGTCGGTCGGTGGCCCGGTCGTGAACTCGATCTGCGAGTAGCGGGTCGCGGTGGTGGGCGCGGCCCCGGAGAGTAACCCGGCGCGCGCGATGTACATCGCGCCGATCGCCGAGGAGGCGAACTGGAGGAGGGCGGCCACCGCCACCTTGGGCGCGGCCTCCCAGGTGGGGTGCAGCAGGAAGGCGCCCGCGATCACGAAGACCAGCCCGAGCCCGGCGGCCGCACCGATGGCCGACGACCGGACGTAGAGGTCGGGGAATCGCAGGAGACCGATGGCGCCGCCGAGGAACACCACCGCGCCGACGAGGACGGAGACCGATCCCAGGACTGTCGCGAGCAGTTCCCAGTTCATCGCCTACCTCCGGACATGAGTCGGGCCAGCGAGAGGGCGGAGACCAGGCCAACCAGTGTCGCGACCAGGACCAGGTCGTAGACGAAGGGGCTGTCCACTCTCACGCCGACCAGGGCGAGAAGGGCGATGAACGCGAAGAAGAGCAGGTCCGCCGCGATGGCGCGGTCCCCAGCGTGGGGGCCGCGGATCATGCGGTAGGAGGACAGGATCGCCGCGATGGAGACCAGGACGATGGCGATGTCGACGACGATCATCGGGCCAGCCCCTTCCTCCGGATCGCCCGCAGCATGTGGTTCTCCATATCGTGTAGCGACGCGGTCAGGTCGTCGGGATCCGGGAAGTACATGCCGTGGACCACGATCTCCCAGTCCTCACCGTCCCCGGGGTGATGCGCGCCCAGGGTCAGGGTCCCCGGCGTCAGGGTGATGAGGGAGGACAGCACCGTCACCTCGAGTTCGCTGCGGCACCTGGTGGGGAACCGCACGAAGCCCGGCGTGATCGAGGCGTGGGGCCGGAAGGCGTCGCGGACGACCTTCGCGCTGGTGGTGGTCTGTTGCCAGAAGAACCAGAGCAGGAACCACGCGATCCGCAGTGGCCAGGTCAGGGTGGAGGTCATCCGAGCACCGCCTGGATGTAGGTGGTCGGATCGTAGAGGTTGGCCGCGGCGGTCCCGGACAGCTCGAGCAGGAGCTGACCCCCCAGGCCCAACGCCAGCGTCACCACGGACAACGCCAGGGCGGGCGCCGCCAGTGCCAGGCCGATCCGGCGGCCCGGGGGCACGATGACCGGGTCGGGCGAGCCGGCTTCCGAGGTGTCGGTGGCGGCGGCGGTGTCAGTGGCGGTGGTGGATGCCCGAGCCGCTGTGGCGGTCGCCGTGGCGCCCGAAGCGGCGGCGGTGATCTCGACGCCGTCGCGGTGCCGCCCGTCGCGGTCCCTGCCGTCGGGGATGCCCGTCGCGTCCGAGTACGCCGGGTCCAGACCCTCCGGGAGCGTGCGGGAGTCGGTGGGCGTGGGTTCGCCCAGGAAGATCCCGGTCCAGATCTTGAGCATCGACAGCAGGGTCAGGATGCTCACCACCACCGCGACGGCCGCGGCGGCGATCTGGCCGGCGTCCAGGGCTGCGATGATCAGGCTGAGCTTGGCCACGAAACCGGAGAAGGGCGGGATCCCGGCCAGCGACATCGCGGAGGCGAAGAAGGCGATCGCGATGAGGGGTTCGGTCTTGGCCAGACCCGAGAGCTGCCCGAGCCGCCGGGGTCCGTAGCGCACCTCGATCGCGCCGATCGCCAGGAACAACGCGGCCTTGACGATCATGTGGTGCAGCAGATAGAAGATGCCGGCGGTGAGGCCGATGGGGCCGAACAGCGCGACTCCCAGCAGGATGTAGCCGATCTGGCTGACCATGTGGAACGCGAGGATCGAGCGGGGCGCGGCCTCGCCCACGGCGCCGA
This sequence comes from Dietzia natronolimnaea, assembly GCF_002289575.1. GTDB lineage: Bacteria > Actinomycetota > Actinomycetes > Mycobacteriales > Mycobacteriaceae > Dietzia > Dietzia natronolimnaea_A. The sequence continues at coordinate 99,248 of NZ_NTGA01000014.1, read as the reverse complement.
GCACGCCGATCAGCATGGTCGCCGAGAACACGACGACCCCCACCCACAGATAGCGCGAGTCGCCGTCGAAGATCACCGCGTAGATGCGGTATATCGCGTAGATCGCGATCTTGGTGTGCAGGCCGGAGAACATCGCGGTGACCGCGGGGGACATCTTGGGGTACGCGCGCGCCAGCCACCCGTGCACGGGGACCACCGCCGCCTTGATCGCGAGCGCGAAGAGCACGAGGGCGGTGGCCACCGCGACGGCCGTGTCCTCCGAGGCGGCGCCGTGGAGCTGGGCGATGTTGACGGTCCCCGTGAGCCCGTAGATCAGCGCGACCCCGATCAACAGGATGGTCGAGGCGAGGAGGTTCACCGAGATGTAGAGGCGCGAGGCCGCGACGCCGGCCACGCTCGCCCGCCCGGATCGGGTGATCATCATGAGCCCGTAGGAGGGCAGGAGCATGACCTCGACAAAGACGAAGAAGTTGAACAGGTCCCCGGTGAGCAGAGCGCCGTTGACGCCGGCGGTCACCAGGAGTACCAGCGGAGGGTAGAACCTCTTGTAGGCCTCGCCGGCCGCGACCGCGAAGGCCGCGCATGTGAGCGTCAACAGGCTCGTCACCGTGAGCACGAGCGCGGAGAACATGTCGAGCACGAACGGGATGGACACCCCGGGTGCCCACAATGCGACCTGGTGCACCACGACCGAGCCGTCCGCCACCCACCGCACGGTGGCGACGGCCGCGGCCAACTGCGCCACGAGCACCGCGAACAGCACGGTGAGGATCAGCCGGGTCCTCGAGGCGACCGCGACGAGCACTCCCGCCGTCAACAGCGGGACGGCGACGAACAGGGTGAGGGCGGACTCCAGGGTCATCGGTGGGCCCCTTCCGCGTCGTGGGTCGACGGCTCGTCGGGCTCCGGGTCCTCCGGGTGGGCGCCGCCCGGGGCCTCGGGCAGGAGGTCCAGGTGGTCGAGGTCGCCGATGTCGGTGTCGTCGTCGTCACCACCGATCACCGCCAGCACGAGCAGGTAGATCGTGATGGCGAACGCGATGACGATGGCGGTGAGGACGAACGCTTGCGGCAGACCGTCGGAGGTCAGCGCCGGGTCAGGGTCGGTCACCAGCGGCGCCTCTCGGCGGGACGCGCCGCCGGCCGCCATGAGCGTGAGGTGCGCCGCGTGGCTGAGCAGGATGAAGCCCAGGATCACCCGGACCATCCCGCGCTGCAGGACGAGGAACACGAAGCCGGCCATCAGGACGCCGACGGAGATCGCGAGGGTCATGCCTGTACCTCCCGGTTGTCGGCGACGTCACGGTTGTCGGTGACGTCGATGACCCGATCCGCGTCCTCGGTGGCGGCCGGGGCGGTGGCCTCGGCACCCGGACCGGTGGGCGGTGGCGACGGCACGGCGGGCTCATCGCTCCGGTCGTCCCCGCCGAGCTTGTCGATCGCGGCCATGATCACGCCGAGCACGGCCAGGTAGACGCCGACGTCGAAGACCAGCGCGGTGGTCAGGTGCACGTCACCGAGGTAGGCGTGCAGCGGGAGCAGGAACGAGCCGTCGACGAAGCCCGCCAGGCCCGTGACGACGCCGATGATGACGCCCGCCGCGATGACCCCGACGTACGGCACGCGGATCCGCGCCGCCTCGTCGCTCGGTGCCCGCAGGTAGTAGATCGCGATCCCGGCCCCGCCGATGAGCGCCGAGTTGAACCCTCCACCGGGGGCGTTGTGGCCGCGGACGAGGAAGTAGAGCGAGAGCAGCACGATCAGGGGGCCGAGGATGCGGGCGAACGTGCGCAGGAAGACCCCGTTGTCCCGCGCGGAGAGCAGGGGCGAGTCCGCACCGACGGCGAGCGGCACCTCGCGGCGGGGCAGGGCGCGCCTGGCGTGCAGCGCGAGGATCACCGCGAGCCCGGCGACCCCGAGAACGGTGAGCTCGCCGAGGGTGTCCAGGGCACGGTAGTCGACCAGGACGGTGTTGACCACGTTGATGCCGCCGGTGTCCTCTTCGGCGTTGTCGAGGAAGTACCGGCCGACTTCGGAGAGCTCCCGGCGACCGGTCATGGCCCACACCGCCGCGCCCGAGGCGAGGCCGACCACGATCGCGACCGCCGCGCTGACGAGCGTGCGCGAGCGGGAGACCGTGTGGAAGGCGCGGGGCAGCCGCTGGAGGACCAGGACGATGACGACGACGGTGAGGACCTCGACGAGGAGCTGGGTCAGCGCCACGTCGACCGCGCCCAGGGTGAAGAACCACAGCGCCATGGCGAAGCCGACGATCCCGACGTTCGCGACGGCGCCGAGCCGGGAGCGGGAGATGACCATGGCCGCGGTGCCCACGACGAGCAGGACCACCACGATCCAGTCCTCCGCGCGGACGGGTGAGCCCACCTCGGGCTCGGGGCGGACCGCCACGACTCCGACGGCCGCCAGGGCCACCAGCACCAGTAGTACCGCCCAGACGTGCCGGGAGATCCGGTCGGTGCGGGTGACGTCGCCGACGCGCGCCCCGCCCGCGATGGCCCAGCGGCGCAGGGCGTCGACCGTCGCCACACCGGTGATGGGGGCGAGCTCGCGGTCGAGGAAGCGGTCGACCGGGTGGCGCACCACGACCAGCACGATTCCCAGCGTGATCACGATCATCGACATGAACAGCTCGGGCGCGAACCCGTGCCAGAGTCCGAAATCGGCCTCGTAGCCCTCCCCGATCGACGCGCGGGCGGCGGCCGCGACCGTCGGTTCGAGCAGGAACCCGGTGAGCCCGAGCACCAGTCCCAGCACCGCGGGGAGGGCGGCGGGGAGGAAGAACGAGGCACGCGGGGCCTCGATGGTCTCCGGGGTGCTGTGCACCGGCTCGGGCCCGGGACCCGCCGGCGGGCCGTGGGTGACGAACCCGCCGAGCAGGAAGCGCGCGGAGTAGGCGAAGGTGAACGTGGCGGCGAACACCGCCAGGGCGCCGAGCGCGGGACCGGCCCACGCGCCTCCCGGCGCGTCGAGCATGGACTTGAACATCCACTCCTTGGACACGAAGCCCAGCAGAGGGGGCAGCCCCGCCATCGATGCCGCGGCCAGCCCCACACCGATCGCGGTGCCGGGCATGATGCGGTACAGCCGCGGCAGGCCGCTCATGGCGCGGGTGCCGGTCTGGTGGTCGACCACGCCCACGAACATGAACAGGGACGACTTGAACAGCGCGTGCGCGATGGTGTGGATGATCGCGGCGACCATGGCGGCCGGGGTGCCCACACCGATCGTCGCCACCAGGAACCCCAGCTGGCTGATCGTGGAGTAGGCGAGCAGTTCCTTGAGGTCGTCGCGCTGCATGGCGAACACCGCGCCGAGGACCGCGGTGGTCATCCCGCAGCTGATGAGCAGCAGGTTCCACACCGGGACGTCGTGCAGCGCCTCGGAGAACCGCAGCAGCAGGTAGATGCCCGCCTTGACCATCGCGGCGGCGTGCAGGTACGCACTGACCGGGGTCGCCGCGACCATCGCGTCGGGCAACCACGCCTGGAACGGGAACTGCGCGGATTTGGTGAAGGCGGCCATGGCGATGAGCACCGCGATGACGGCGGCGAAGGCGGGGTCGGCCGACCACACCGGATCGACCAGGATCTCCGACAGGACCGTGGTACCGGTGCGGACCACCATGAGCGCCGCGGCGGTGAGCAGACAGAGCCCGCCGGCGACGGTGACGAGCAGAGTCCGTACGGCGGGTTGCGTGCCCTTGGGCCCCGCGAGCGTGATGAGGAAGAACGAGCAGAGGGTCGTGAACTCCCACGCGACGAAGAGCACCACCACGTCGTCCGCCAGGACGAGCCCGAGCATGGACGCCGCGAACAGCGTCATCAGGCCGTAGTACCCACCGTGGCCCGAGCCGCGTCCGAGATACCGGGACGAGTAGGCCATCACGACGGCCCCGATCCCGAGGACGATCATGGTGAACACCCGGGCCAGCGGATCGAGGGACAGACGGAGCTCGACCCCGAGTGCGGGCATCCACTCGACCGACGCGACGGTGTCGACGGGGATGGCGAACCAGATGTACAGGGCGAGGCCACCGAGCATGGCGGCGAGCGGCCGCCCCGCGTCCCGCCCCATCATGCGGGCCAGCAACGGTGAGATCGCCGCGATGCCGAAGGCCACTGCGAGGGCGAGGGTCAAGGTCACGTGCCGTTGGCTCCGGTGGTGGTCGGGGTGGGCGTCGGAACAGACCCGTGGGAACCGAGCCCGCCGACCCAGGTTAACACTCCCGATCGCGGCGGATTCGAGCAGGATTGAGGGGCATGCCGAATGACCTGCGGGAACGGGTGCTCTACATCACTACCATCCACGGCATGCCCCCCATCCCCAGTGCAGCCGACAGGACGGACGACCCGGCGGATGAGCCCGTGGACGACCGGGCCGACGACCACACCGACGACCGGGAGGGTGACCCGGCGGGTGAGCCGGTCGCCGCGACCCCGGACGCACCGGGGCCCGGCCGGCGGGCGCTGGCGCTGGTGGTGCTGGTCCTGCCGTTGGTCCTGGCCGCGCTGTGGGCTGCCGTCGGTCCGACCCCGGCCGAGGACCCCGACCGCGCCGGTGCGGGTGGGCCCCTGCAGTCCGCACTCGCCGACGCCTCGGCCCAGTCCACCTTCACCAGAGCCGGGGCGGAGCAACTCCGGGACGGGTCGGCCGAGCTGGCGGACGGGGCCGAACAGATGCGAGCGGGTGGCGCCGAGCTCGCGGGCGGGATGGACCAACTCCAGTCGGCGATCGGCCAGGCGGGCAGCGGTGCGACCGAGGTCGCCGGCGGGGTGCGGGAGGTCGTCGGGGCGGTTCGTGGGGTGGCGGTGATCCAGGGGCAGGTCTCGACGGCCATCGAGGACGCGCTGGGGCGCCTACAGGGCGACGCCCCCGAGGTGGTCCGCGCCAGGGAGGCGCTCCTCGGCCTTCGCCAGCAGCTCGCCACCCAGGGGATGGGACAGGGCACCCTCGACGGACTCGACGCGCTGGAGGGTGGGGCCGACGAGCTCGCCCGCCAGCTCTCCGCCCCGGGCGCACCCCTGCGTGACGGTGTGTTCCAGCTGACCCGGGGATCGCACGATCTGCGGGACGGCGCCGCGGAACTGGCCGCCGGGACCGTGGAACTCCGCGACGGCGCCGCCGGGGTGGCCGGATCCGCGGAACGGACCGACGCGGCGGTCAGCAGGGCCGGACGGGCGCTGGCGGCCGAACGAGGAGACGCCGGGGCGGCCGCCGCCGAGGCCGCCGACGCCACCCAGCGCCGCACCTCGGCAGGGATCCTCGCCCTCGCCGCGGCGGCGGTGCTGGGGGCGCTGCTCGTGCAGCTGGTCCGCCGGCCCGGCTCCGGTCTCACCGAACCGGTCCTCGCCCTGGCGGTCCTGTCCGCGGGCCTGTCCGCGTGGGCCCTCGCCACCGCCGACGCGCCGACCGCCGCGACAGCGGCGGCCGTCGTGGGACTGATCGTCCTCGTCGTCGTCGCCTCGTCGACCCTCTGGCACGCACTGACGGTCGTGCTCGGCCGGTGGCCCGGCCGCGTGGCGGGTCTGCTCGTGGCGGCCACCTCGATCGGGGTCGCCTGGTGGGTGTGGGTGTCCGGGGGTGCCCCGACCGCCGCGCTCACGGCGGTGTCGGGCACCCCCACCGGTCAGGCCACCGCAGCCCTCGACGCTGTTCTGCTGGGTGGCTCGCCGACGGTGGCGTGGACCGGTGCCGCGGTGCTGGCCGCGGTGGCCCTGTGCGCCGGTATGGCGTCCGGGATCTGCGGCCGGCGGCCCGTCGGTCGCGCTGGCCGGCTCTCGATCAGGTCTCGAGTGGGGCGTCCACGCCGCCGTCGGTGAGCATCGGGACGTCAAAGACGAACTCGGGGATCGCGAACGCGTCCACCAGGGTCCGCGCCTTGCCCGCGAGCTTGGTGCACAGGCGGTTGCGGGCGGCGGTCGCGGCCTTGGTGCGCTCGGTCGTCAGGCGGTTGTGCTCGAGGAACCAGCCCTTGTCGCGGTCCACGATGTCCAGGACGTACAGATCGCACAAGGTTCCCAGGACCTCCTTGGCCTCCGGGTCCTCGCAGGCGTCCACGGCCTCGGCGAAGCGGGCGAACACCCAGCTGTCCATGTGCGCGCGCCCGGCCTGCAGCATGTGGTCCTGCGCCGAGTTGAACACCTTGAACGCCGCCGAGCCGTCCTCGCCCTGGGCCTTGCGCAGGCGGCGCGCGACGGTCTCCAGCAGGTGCTCCTCCCGGTCGACCAGCAGCTCCAGCTGGTTGGCGCGGTCGAGCAGGTCGGTGTTCTCCCGGTCCGTCACGGTGTCGATGAGCTTCTGCCACAGCGTCGACGCACGCGCCTTCTCCTGCACCACGTCCACCGCGGTGGTCAGGGCGAAGGCCACGGTCTCGCGCTGGTCCATGTCCCCGAACTCGGCGGCGTAGGCGCCGAGCAACTCCTTGGCCACCAACTGCGTGAGCACGACGTTGTCGCCCTCGAACGTGGAGAAGACGTCGCAGTCCTTGCGCATCTCGGTGAGCAGGTTCTCGGACATGTACCCGGCGCCGCCGCACGCGAGGCGGGCCTCGATGATGGTGTCGTTGGCGAACCCCGTCACCGTGGCCTTGATGCCCGCGGCGTGGGACTCCATCTCGCGCCGACGCTCGGCGTCGAAGGCGTCCGGGTTCTTCTCGAAGTCGTGCAGGTCGGCGACGATCGCGTTCTGGGCGCACGCGTAGGCGTACGCGCGGGCGATCCGCGGCATCAGGCGTCGCTGGTGCTCGCGGTACTCCAGCAGCGGGATGCCCTTGCCCGTCTCGGGGTGGTCGAACTGGCGGCGGATCAGCGAGTACCGCACCGCCATGGCCAGCGCGGTCCGGGCGGTGGCGCCGGCGGCCGCCCCCACCGACACGCGGCCGCGGATCAGCGTGCCGAGCATGGTGAAGAAGCGGGCGCCGACCGAATCGATGGGCGACGAGTACCGGCCCTCGGCGTCCACGGCGCCGAACCGGTCGAGGAGCGCCTCGCGGGGCACCCGCACGTGGTCGAACATGATCTTGCCGTTGTCCACGCCGAGCAGTCCGCCCTTGTGGCCGTGGTCGGTGGTGGTGACGCCCGGGAGGTCGTTGCCGTCCTCGTCCCGGATCGGCACCAGCAGGCAGTGGACCCCGTGGTGGACCTCCTCGCCGTCCTCGTCATGCGTGATGAGCTGGGCGAACACGGCGGCCATCGAACCGTCGCGGGCGGCGTTCCCGATGTACCACTTCTCCGAGCTCGGAGTGGGGGAGTGGACGACGAACTCGCCCGTGTCGCGGTCGAAGGTCGCGGTGGTCTCGAGGTTCTGCACGTCCGAGCCTCCACCGAGCTCGGTCATGGCGAAGCATCCCATCAGGTCCAGCGACATGACCTTCGGCAGGTACCTGCCGCGCGTCTCGGCGTTCCCGAGGTTCGCGATGGCCCCACCGAACAGGCCCCACTGCACGCCCGCCTTGACCATGAGCGACAGGTCCAGGTGGCCGAGCATCTCGAAGGAGGTCAGCGCCCCGCCGGTGTCCCCTGTGCCGCCGTCCTCGGTGCGGAACCCCAACCCGGGCAGACCCGAGTCGGCGAGGAGCCTCATCTGCTCGAGCACCCGCGCGCGGTGCTCCTCCATCGTCGCCCCGATCGGGTTGAGCATGTCAGGGGTCATGGCCTCGCGCGTCATCCGGCGCGCGTCCGCCCAGCGGCCGTCCAGAACCTTCTGGAGTCCTGCGGCGAGGGCGGGGTCCCCTTGGCCGGTCGTGGTGATCCGGCCGTAGTGGGAGTGCCCCGCACTGGCCGGCTGGGGGGCCGCCGCGCCGGGGGCCGGGGCGTTCTGGACGTCGGTCTCGGTGGTCATGACACAACCCTACGGATCTGTTACGCCGACGTGCACCGGAAGCGTGGTCGTCGCGACTCGGTTGTGCGCCGGTCCGGGTCCGCCCCTGCCCCACAAATGAGCGAGGTCCCGGACCGTGAACGGCCCGGGACCTCGCATTGTCGGGGTGGCGGGATTCGAACCCACGACCTCTTCGTCCCGAACGAAGCGCGCTACCAAGCTGCGCCACACCCCGCTGACAACGAGGGATACTCTAGCGCCCCGCCGGATGAATCGCGAAACCGGGGTGTATCGCGAAACCGGGGTGACGCGCGGAACCGGGTCAGGCCGGCAGCGGGATCCGTTCGCGCAACGGCGTCTCGGGGACCGAGGCCTCCTCACCGCCACCGCCGGGCCCGGCGACCAGCTCAAGCAGCGTCGCCTCTGGTCTGCAGAACGTCCGGACCGGCACGTACGGCGAGGTGCCGAGTCCGGCGGACACGTGCAGGACCAGGTTCCGGCCCCAGGCGGACAGTCCCTGGGCGCGCGAGCGGTCGATGCCGCAGTTCGTGACGATCGCCCCAGTGGGGAGGCAGAGCTGCCCACCATGGGTGTGGCCCGCCACCGCGAGGTCGTACCCGTCGGCGTCGAAACGGTCGAGCACCCGGGGCTCGGGGGAGTGGACGAGGCCGATCCGCAGGTCGAACGCCGGACCGGCGGGTCCCTCGATCTCGCTGTAGCGGTCGCGACCGATGTGCGGGTCGTCGACCCCCGCCACCAGGACGCGACGGCCGTCCACGGAGATCTCCGCGCGCCGATGGGTGGCGTCCACCCATCCACGCTCGGAGAACGCGGCCTTGAGGTCCCGCCACGGCAGCGGAACGGAGGAGTGCTTCTTCCGTCCGACGCCGAGGTACGACAGGGGGTTCTTGGGTACCGGCGCGTAGTAGTCGTTGGAGCCGAACACGAACGCCCCCGGCCGGCCCAGCAGAGGACCGAGCGCCTGCACGACGGACGGCACCGCGCGCACATCAGAGAGGTTGTCCCCGGTGTTGAGCACCAGATCCGGCTCCAATCGGGCCAGGGCCGCGAGGAACTCCTGTTTCCGCTTCTGACCGGGCATCATGTGCAGATCCGAGATGTGCAGGATCTTCAGCGGCTCCGAGCCCGGCGCGAGCAGCGGGAGGGAGTGACGACGGACGGTGAACGCGTTGCGCTCCCATCCGGACGCGTAGACCGTGCCCGCCACGACCGCGCCCGCGAGGACGGCCGCCGCGCGGGCGGAGGGGCTCGACGGGGTGCTCCGGGGCCGGCGGGAGGGGCGCTGCATCCCACCATCCTACCGGCGGTGCCCGTGTGAAGGCGCCACCCGGCAGCGCTTACCTCGGCGGGGAGATGGTGATGGGCGCCAGACCGGGGACGTTCAGCACGACGGGCTCGTCCCCGATCGCGGCCCCCGGACCCGAGGCCTCCTGGCCGTCGGTGCTCCGGGTCGCGGCGCCGCCGCCCCCTGAGCCGTCGGAGACGCGGAGGGTGACCTGGGATCCGGGGATCCCGGTCCCGCCGTCGAGCCCCACGACGGTGCCGTAGGGGCGTCCGGTGCCGGAGACGAACTGGGTGTTGACGACGAATCCGGCGGCGGTGAGCAGGGAGGTCGCCGCGGACTGGCTCATCCCCTCGACATCGGGCATCGCCGCGCCGCTGGTGCCGGCCTGATAGGCGGGATCAGGTGCGGGCAGCTGGACCGGGCCGTAGATCTGGGCGATCGGGGTGAACGCGGAGAACCAGGTGTTGGCCGGTTCGAGACCGCCGAAGAGGTTGCCGAACGCGCACTGGCGCAGGGGGCTGGTGCACAGCTCGCTCGTGGTGGTGCCGTCGTTGAAGGCGTAGACGGCGGCCGAGTAGTTGTTGGTGTACCCCAGGAACGCCGAGGAGCGGTTGGCCTCGGTGGTCCCGGTCTTGCCCGACATGGGCAGGCCCCATCCGGCGGCCCCCGCCGCTCCCGCGGCGGTGCCGGCTCCCACGTGGTCCTTGGACAGGGCCACCGAGAGGGTGTCCGCCAACCCGGGCTCGACCACCTGCTCGCACCCCGGTTCGTTCAGCTCGACCGGCGCCCCGGTGCGGTCGGTGATCGACTCGATGGGGCTCGGCGGACACCAGGTTCCGCCGGAGGCGAGGGTGGCCCCGACGTTGGACAGCTCCAGGGCGTTGACCGCCGTGGGGCCGAGGGTGAACGATCCCAGGTTGTTCTTCTTGATGAACCCGGCGATCGAGTCGCCGTCCGCCGCGGTGCCCTTTCGGTCGTACGACCGCATCCCGAGGCGTACCGCCATGTCGACGGTGGGGGCGACGCCGACGTCCTTGATGAGGTTGACGAAGGTGGTGTTGGGCGACTGGGCGAGCGCGTCCGCCACGGACAGTGACGCCGGGTACGATCCGGCGTTCTCGACGCAGTACTGGGCGGGCGGGCATCCGCGGGCGCCACCGGCACCCAGTCCGGAGACCTGCACGCGGCGCGGGACCGACAACGTGGTGTTGGTCCCCATCCCCTTCTCCATGGCCGCGGCCACCGTGAAGACCTTGAACACCGAGCCGCCGCCGTCCCCGACGAGCGAGAACGGCTGGGGCTGGACGGTCTGGCTGTCGCCCAGCTCGAGGCCGTACTGGCGGCTCGAGGCGATCGCCGCGACTTTGTGGGAATCCCGGCCGGGACGCACGACGCTCATGACCTGCGCCACGCCCTGGCCCGTCGGGTTGCCGTAGGTGTTGAGCGACCGCTGGACCGAGTCGTGGACGGTCGGGTCGAGTGTGGTGCGGATGGTGTACCCGCCCTCCTGGACCATCTCGCGGCTCAGGCCGTTCTGGTCCAGGTAATCCAGCACGTAGTCGCAGAAGAACCCTCGGTCGCCGGCGGTGATGCAGCCACGGGGCAACGAGTTGGGGCGTTCCAGGACGCCGAGGGGCTCGGCCGCGAAGGACGCGCCCTCGGCTGGCGAGATCGCGCCGGTCTGGACCATGGTGTCGATGACGGTGTCGCGACGGTCCTTGGTGTCCTCGGGGTTCGCGTACGGGTTGAACATGCTGGTGGACTGGATCATCCCGGCGAGCATGGCGGACTGCGGCACGGTCAGCTCGGAGGCGTCGACCCCGAAATACGTCTGGGCCGCGGTCTGGACGCCGAAGGCGCCGTTGCCGAACGAGATCAGGTTGAGGTACTTGCTGAGGATGTCGTCCTTGCTCATCTCGGCGTCCAGCGTGAGCGCCATCCGGATCTCTTTGATCTTGCGCGCCGGGGTGGTCTCCACGGCGGCGCGCCGTTCGGCGTCGTTCTCCGCGGAGACGAGGAACTGGTAGTTCTTCACCAACTGTTGATCGATGGTGGAGGCGCCCTGCTGGACGTCGCCGGACGTGGCGTTGGTGAGCGCCGCGCGGATCGTGCCCCGCCAGTCCACGCCGTTGTGGTCGGCGAACCGGCGGTCCTCGATCGCGATGATCGCCAGCTTCATGTTCTGCGAGATCTGCTCGCTCGGGACCACCACGCGCTGCTGGTCGTACAACCAGGCGATCGGTGTCCCCTCGGAGTCGGTGACCGTGGAGATGGACGGGAGATCGCCCTTGATCAGGTCCGCCGAGGTCCCGGACAGGGAGTCCGCCATCTTGTTTGAGGCCAGGCCCGCCGCCCCGGCGATCGGGAACAATGACCCGGCCGCCACCACCCCGGCCGCGACACAGGTCGCGGCCAGCTTTCCCAGCGAACTCATAGCCGACACGGGGCCAAGAGTACGTGAACACCCCCGTCCCGCCACCCCGCGAGGCCTCCGTCGCACACGACTCTTTACTTCTGTTGTGTGACTGCGGTAACAATATTAGAGAACGCGGGACGTTTCGGACCCGGATGAGGTTGTGTGACGGACCTCACGGCCGGGAGGCTCCCGCGGACACCGTGGGCTCGCCGCGCCGGGCGGGTCCAGAAGGCCGGAGGCGTGTGCGGCAGACCCGTCCGCGACTCCACACAGACAGGGGTACTTCGATGACGGCCACCCTTCCCGGGACCTCCCGGACCGACGACGCCGGGGTCCGCCCCGGTTCAAGCAATCCCCTCGGTTCCGAGGAGACGATCATCGGGGAGGGGCGCCAGGAGTGGGTCGCCCGGGCCCGGTGCAAGGACATCGACCCGGACGAGCTCTTCGTCCGCGGCGCCGCGCAGCGCAAGGCTGCTTCCATCTGTCGCCACTGCCCGGTCCTGCTGCAGTGCCGTGCCGACGCGCTGGACAACCGCGTGGAGTTCGGGGTCTGGGGCGGGATGACCGAGCGTCAGCGGCGCGCCCTGCTCAAGCAGCACCCCGAGGTGCGATCCTGGGCCGACTTCTTCGCGCAGCAGATCGAGCGCCACACCGTCATCTACTGACGCCCACCGGCTCCGCACCCCACCGGCGTACCCCACCCCCACCTCGACGCGACCCGCGGCTCCCGCCGCGGGTCGCGTCGTCCGTTCAGGCCCGGCCCCGGTCTACCCGCAGAGCTGGTCACCCACCGAGCGCAACGCCTCCAGGTTGGAGATCTCGAACGGCAGCGAGGGCACTCCCACGATCCGCACGTCCGGATGGGTGTCCGTGAAGGACTCCAGCAGGCGGACCTCCTGCTTGGCCGTGCCGGCCCGGTCGGCGTGGATCCGCAGCACCGCCTCGGCCTCGGGGTTCCCCGCCAAGCGGTCGGCGGCCGCACACGCCTGCTCGGCCGTCAGGTCGGTGAGCCGCGGGTGCGTGCGGTTGATCACCACCCCCGCGAGCGGCATCGACTCCTCGGAGAGCCGTTCGGTGAAGAACGCGGCCTCGCGCAGGGCGGGTCGTTCCGCGGAGGAGACCACCAGGAACTCGGTGCCCTTGCGGCGCAGGATCGCCTGGGTGCGGGAGGCCCGCGTGGCGAACCCGCCGAAGGTGGAGTCCAGGGCCACGACCATCTCGGAGGCGTCCTTGAGCATGGAGGACCCGACAACCGCCGACACCCCCCGCATGGCGGTGCTCATGGCGCCGGTCATCAACCGGCCGACCCCGCGGCCGGGCGCAGCGAACACCCGCATGAGACGACTGTCCATGAAGGCACCCAGGCGGCGCGGGGCGTCGAGGAAGTCCAGCGCGTTGCGGGACGGAGGGGTGTCCACCACGACGAGGTCCCACGTGGAGTCGTCGAGCAGCTGCCCCAGCTTCTCCATGGCCATGTACTCCTGCGTCCCCGCGAACGAGGTGACCATGGTCTTGTAGAAGTGGTTGTCCAGGATGGACTGCGCCTTCTCGGGCGTGGTGTTGGCGGTGACCAGCTCGTCGAACGTGCGACGCATGTCGAGCATCATCGCGTGCAACGAGCCGTCCGACTCCGCGTGCTCCGGTCCCAAATCCACGCGGGACGGCTCGTTCGAGAGGTCGTCGATCCCCAGCGCCTGCGCGAGGCGCCGGGCCGGGTCGATGGTGAGGACCACGGTGTCGCGGCCGAGTTCGGCGGCGCGCAGGGCCACCGCGGCGGCGGTGGTGGTCTTGCCCACCCCGCCCGCGCCGGTGCAGACCACGACCCGGGTCGCGGGGTCGGTGAGCAGTCCGGTGATGTCGAGACGACGAGTCATGATCAGTGCACTCCCTGGTCGGCGAGGGCGGAGGCGAGGTCATACAGGTCGGAGACCTCGACGCCGTTGGGCAGGGCCGGCAGTACGAGGGTCGGGCAGCCGGAGGAGGTCAGGGTCTCGCCGGCCTTGAGCTGTCCGCGTGCGACGCGGGCGTGCTCGATGGCCTCCACCAGGAGCCCCTGCAGGCCCTCGTCGTCGAGCTCCACACCGGTCTCCTCGAGACCGGCCAGCACCGCCTCGGCGTCGATGTCCTCCTCGGCGATCCGCTGCAGCGCGGCGTCGTCGAGGTGCCGGGTCTCCGCCCGGTTGATGATCACCTGACCCACCCGCAGATCGTGGGACCGAAGCTCCTCGATCGCCTCGATGGTCTCCTGGACCGGCAGCGATTCGAGCAGGGTCACCAGGTGCACGACGGTCTGTGGGGAGTGGACCAGCTCGGAGACGGCATCGGCCTGACGACGGATGGGCCCGCCCGCGGCCAGGTCCGCCATCGCGGTGGTCACGTCGAGGAACTTGCCGATGCGACCCGTGGGCGGGGCGTCCACCACCACGGCGTCGTACACGACCTCCTTCTTGGCGTGCTGGCGCGTGACGACCTCGTAGATCTTGCCGGTCAGGAGCACGTCCTTGAGGCCGGGGGCGATGGTGGTGGCGAACTCGATCGCACCCACCGACTTCATCACCTTGCCCACCACCCCGAGGTGGTAGAAGGTGTCCAGATAGTCGAGCATCGCGGCCTCGATGTCGATGGCCAGCGCGAACACCTTGCCACCGCCGTCGACCCGGGCCACGAGTTCCTCGCGGTACGGCAGCGGCGAGCGGTCGAAGATCCGGGCGATGCCCTGGCGTTCCTCGACCTCCACCAGCAGGACGCGCTTTCCGGTCGAGGCCAGCGCCAGCGCGAGCGAGGTGGCGACCGTGGTCTTGCCGGTGCCCCCCTTGCCGGAGACGTAGTGGAGGTCCGCGCGGGCGGAGGCGTCGGACCAGCCGGTGGACAGCTCGTCGGCGATCGTCGACCTCACTGACTGACTCGACTCGGTCGACTGACTCGACGTGGTCGACGTGGTCGACTGCGTTCCTGATGTGTCGGTGGACGGCATGCGGTCCACCCTAAGCGGTTCCACCACGTCGCGCGGGCCGCCCGCGACTTCCCTAGAGTGGGGGCATGAGCGAATCCACCCCCGCAGCCCGGTTCGAGTACGTGACGGTCCCGCTGCTCACCCACGCCACCAAGCAGATCCTCGACCAGTGGGGCGGTGACGGTTGGGAGCTGGTCTCCGTGCTGCCCGGGCCCACCGGCGAGCAGCACGTCGCCTACCTCAAGCGTCAGCTCTGATGCCCGAGGGCGAGGGCGGGGGTTACTGGACCCGCAAGCTCGAGCAGCTGGGGATCGACCTGCCGACCGTCGTCCCCCCGCTCGCGAACTACGTGCCCGCCGTGCGGACGGGCGCCTACGTCTACACCTCGGGTCAGCTGCCGATGATCGACGGCGCTCTCGCCGCGACCGGCAAGGTCGGTGCCGCGGTCTCCCCGGAGACGGCGGCCGATCTCGCCCGGACCTGTGCCCTCAACGCGCTCGCCGCGGTCGACGGCCTGGTGGGCGTCGACTCGGTGGTGCGGATCGTCAAGGTCGTCGGTTTTGTCGCGTCGGCCCCGGGCTTCAACGCCCAGCCCGCGGTGATCAACGGCGCCTCCGATCTGCTGGGTGAGATCTTCGGCGACGCCGGCGTCCACGCCCGCTCCGCCGTCGGGGTCTCCGAGCTGCCGCTCGACGCGCCCGTCGAGGTCGAGCTCATCGTCGAGGTCGAGGGATAGGACCGGGCGATGGTCTGGGACGGAGAATGTCGATGAGCGGCGGTCTGGCCCCGATCACGTTCCCGGCGTACGAGACCCTGCGCCCCGTCACCGACCTGGCCGGGGTGATCCTCTGCGACAACCCCTCGGAGATGACCTTCGAGGGGACCAACACGGTGGTGCTGCGGGCCCCGGGTTCGCGCACCTCCGTGGTGGTGGACCCCGGGCCGGACGATCGCGCGCACGCGGAGCGGATCGCCGCGATCGTGGGGGAGATCGAGCTCGTCGTCATCACCCATCGACACGGGGACCACACCGGCGGGATCGACCACCTCCGGGCGCTGACCGGCGCACCGGTCCGGGCGGTCGGGGAGACGTACTGCCGCGATGCGGCGCCGTTGGTGACGGAGGGCGACGACGACGAGGTGATCCACGCCGCCGGGCTGGACCTCACCGTGCTGGCCACACCCGGGCACACCGCGGATTCGATCAGCCTCGAGGTGCGTCCCGCGGGTGCCGGGTTCACCGCTCGGGCGGACTGCGTGGTGCTCGGCGACACGATCCTGGGTCGCGACTCGACCGTTCTGGACTCCACCGACGGCGATCTGGGGGACTACCTGCAGAGCCTCGACCAGCTGGCCGCCCGCGCCGACGGCGTGGTGGGCATCCCCGGCCATGGTCCGGATGTGGCCGATACCGCTCGCGCCGCCCAGGTGCTGGCCCGTCACCGGCGGGACCGGCTCGAGCAGATCGCGGCCGCCCGGGACGTGCTGGGTCCCGACGCGTCCGCCGAGCTCATCACGCAGCACATCTACCGGGACGTCTCGCCGTTCCTGCTCAAGGTGGCCGAGCAGTCCACCCTCGTGGCCCTGCGCTACCTGGACCGGTCCGGCTAGTCCTGCCGGCCCGGCCCCCATCGAGCCGGCCCGCCCCACGCCCCGGCCCGGCCCGGCCCCCATCGAAAAGAGCGTTCCGCTCATCCCTTCTCGAGGGATGTGTGCGGAACGCTCTTATCGATGGAACCGGGCGCCTCAGCGGGCGCGGCGCGCCTCAGCGGGCGCGGCGGGCCTCGGCGGGCGCGGCGGGCCTCAGCGGGCGCGGCGGGCCAGGCGCTCGGTGTCGGAGATGATGACGCTCTTGCCCTCGAGGCGCAGCCAGCCCCGGTGCGCGAACTCGGCCAGGGCCTTGTTGACCGTCTCGCGGGAGGCGCCGACGAGCTGGGCGATCTCCTCCTGCGTGAGGTCGTGCGTCACGCGGATGTTGCCGCCCTCCTGGGTGCCGAAGCGCTGGGCCAGCTGCAGCAGCGCCTTGGCCACGCGACCGGGCACGTCGGTGAAGATGAGGTCGGCGAGGTTGTTGTTGGTGCGGCGCAGACGGCGGGCGAGCACCCTCAGCAGCTGATCGGAGATCTCGGGCCGCTCGGAGATCCACCGCTTGAGGGCGGAGCGGTCCATGGACTGCACCGAGACGTCGGTGACGCAGACCGCGGACGAGGTGCGCGGGCCCGGGTCGAAGATCGACAGCTCACCGAACATGTCCGAGGGGCCGAGGATGGACAGCAGGTTCTCGCGACCGTCCGGCGCCTTGCGGGAGAGCTTCACCTTGCCGGACGTGACGATGTAGAGGCTGTCGCCCTGCTCGCCCTCGCGGATGATCACATCACCCTTCGAGTATTCCTCGCGGGTCAGGTCGGCACGCAGCGCCGAGATGGCCGCGGGCTCGACACCCTGGAAGATGCCGGCCCGGGTGAGTACGTCGTCGGCCGACTGGTCCGTGCGGCGATCTATCGTCACAGTCCGTGACCCTCCCGTTCGGGCGAGGACGAACGAGGTCCGCGCCATGGCGTGCGTGTGGCGAGAGCCACTGTAGCCGTTCCGGTGCCCCCGGTGTGACCAACCCGCGGCGACCGGGGTGGGTCAGCTCTCGATCTGCTCCGGCTCGGCAAGGATGGAGGCCTCGAACCGGTCCATCAGGAGGGCGAACCCGGCGAGGAGGACCGGGACCAGGACGACGAGGATTCCCTGCATGCCCCCGAGTAAACACCCCCGCGGGCCGACGCGCACGTGCGGCCGGCTCACCCGCAGGTGGCCCGGGCCGTAATGTGGACGCATGCCCGACCCCGCTCCAGCTTCCGTGAAGCGCCGCAGACGAGGGGTGGCCGCAAGGGGGGTGGAAACCGACCTCGGGCGCACCCGCCGCGCCCGGCGCATGCTCCGCACCCTGGAGGACGCGTTCCCACACGTCTACTGCGAGCTGGATTTCCGGGACCCTCTCGAGCTGAGCGTCGCGACGATCCTGTCCGCGCAGTGCACGGACAAGCGGGTCAACGAGGTCACGCCGGCACTGTTCGCCCGGTACCGCACGGCCGCGGACTACGCCGGCGCGGACCGCGAGGAACTGGAGACGCTGATCCGGCCGACCGGTTTCTACCGCAACAAGGCGCGGAGCATCCAGGGGTTGGGTGCGGCGCTGGTGGAGAGGTTCGACGGCGAGGTGCCGCGGCGGCTCGAGGACCTGGTCACCCTCCCCGGATTCGGACGCAAGACGGCAAACGTGGTGCTCGGCAACGCGTTCGGTGTGCCCGGCCTGACGGTGGACACCCACTTCATGCGATTGGTCGCCCGGTGGAAGTGGACCGAGGCCACCGACCCCGTGCGCATCGAGCGCGAGGTGGCCGCGCTGCTGCCCCGGCCCACGTGGACCGACGCCAGCCACCGGATCATCTTCCACGGTCGCCGGGTCTGTCACGCGAGGACGGCGGCCTGCGGCGCGTGTGCCCTGGCCGCGGACTGCCCGTCCGCCGGCGAGGTCGGCCCGCTCGATCCGGTGGCCGCCGCCCGCCTCGTCGCAGGGCCCGAGCGATCGCACCTGTTGGAGCTGGTCGGACTGGGGGATCAGGCGTGAGCGCCTCGGCGAGGTGGTCGCTGGTGGCGTTGGTGGCGCTGATCGGCGTCGTCGTCGCGCTGGTCTCCACCCTCGGTGGCGACGAGGGACCCGGATCCGGGGCGTCGGCCCCCGCCGCGCCCCCCGTCGGGGCACCCCCGCTCGACGAGCCGCTGACGGTCGTCGACGACCTGACCCGCGCGACCGCGGACCTGCCCGCCTGTCGCGACAGCGCCGCGCCCGCCACGACCACCGGCCCCGTCGCCGGGTTCATGGTGCGCTGCATGGACGACGGCAGCACCACCACTCTCGGCAAGATCCAGGCGGACCGCCCCATGGTGGTGAACATGTGGGCCTACTGGTGCGAGCCGTGCCGCAGGGAACTGCCGGCCATCCGGGACGCGCAGGCCACGCTCGGGGATCGGGTCCGCGTGGTGTTGTCCCACACCGACCCGTCCGAGACCAAGGGGTTCGACACCCTGGCGGCGCTCGGGATCGAGGAGCTCATCTCCGTCTCCGACCAGGACGAGGAACTGCCGACGCTGCTCGGGGCACCCCCCGTGCTGCCACTGACGGTCTTCGTCCGCGCCGACGGGACCGTGGCGCACGTCCTCATCCAACCGATGGACACCGAGCAGGACGTGCTCGACGCCGTCGAAGAACACCTGGGGGTCACCGCATGACCGGTAGCGCGCGGGATGCCTCCGTGCCCCGCCCCGGTGACGTGACCGGCGTACCGCACCCCGGGTGGATGGATCCGCTCATGGCGGCCTGCACCGACGGCAGCTTCGACGGGCTGCTGCCCCGGCGGCGCCCGCCCGAGGACAGTGGCCCCAACGAGGTCGGCCGCCCGCACCGGCACGCCGCGGTGCTGGTGCTGTTCTCGGGGTCGGCCGACGCCCCCGGGCCGCGTCCCCCGGAGGACGCCCGCGTGCTGCTCACGCACCGCGCGCCGACCCTGCGCAGCCACTCCGGGCAGATCTCGTTCCCGGGTGGCGGGGTCGACGACACGGACAGCGGGCCGGTCGAGGCGGCCCTGCGTGAGGCGTGGGAGGAGACCGGACTGGAGAGCGACGGTGTGGACGTGCTCGCGGTGCTGCCCGAGTTGTACATCCCCGTCTCCAACTACTCCGTCGCCCCGGTGCTGGCGTACTGGCGGGAGCCGATGGAGGTCTCGTCGGTGGATCCGGCCGAGACCGCGAGGGTGATGACGGTGCCGGTGGGGGAGTTGCTCGACCCCGCCAACCGCTTCCTGCTGCGGCACTCCACCGGGTGGACGGGCCCCGCGTTCCAGCACGAGGACCTGGTGGTGTGGGGTTTCACCGCCGGGATCCTGGCCGCGATGTTCCATTCCGCGGGCTGGGACCTGGACTGGGACTCGGGCGACGTGCGCGATCTGGAGCGGACCCTGTCGGCCTCCGCGAACGGGGAGCGGCCCTGGCTGTCGGCGGAGGAGGCGCGTCGCGAGTCCTCCGATCCGCTGGCGGACAGGACGGTCGCCGGGGTGCCCGGCGCCCGGACAGGCCTTGCAGAGGAGAAGGACGAGGAACCGCTCGACCTGCCCGCTGACGAACCCCGGAGGGGGTACCGGTGACGGGCTCGCAGTGGCTCGACCTCGCGCTGTACGCACTCGCCGCGGCGGCCGCGATCTCGGGGTGGATCAACGGCGCGGCGGCGTCCGGATTCGCTCTGCTCGGGGTGGCGATCGGCGCCACCTCCGGCCTGCTCGTGGCTCCTCATCTGGTCAGGGAACTCGACTCCCCCGTGGGACGGCTCGCGGCGGGGCTGGCCGTGATCGCGGTGATGGTGCTCATCGGCCAGATCGCCGGCGTGACGATCGGGCGTGCCGCCCGGCGCTACATCTCCGGTGCGGGGGCCAGGGTGCTCGACAGCACCGTCGGAGCCGTGTTCCAGGCCGCGGCGATGCTGCTGGTGGCGTGGTTGGTCGCCATCCCGGTGGCCGCGCAGGAGGGCCCGGGACTGGGCAAGGCGGTGCGCGGGTCGTCGGTGCTGGCGAAGATCGACGACGTGGCGCCCGAGCAGTTGCAGCGGATCCCGGCGGCGTTCACGTCGGTCCTCGGCACCACCGGGTTCCCCGACATCCTCGGCCCCTTCGGCACCACGCCGCTGCAGGAGGTGCCCCCGCCCGACCCGGTGCTCGCGGGCTCCGAGGTCGTGGCCGCGGTGCAGCCGTCCGTGCTCAAGATCCTGGGCCGCGCGGAGTCGTGCAGCCGCGCCCTGGAGGGTTCGGGCTTCGTGGCCTCCCCCGGGCTGGTCATGACCAACGCGCACGTTGTGGCCGGTACGGACTCGGTGAGAGTCGTCGCAGGGGACCGGGAACTCGACGCGGACGTGGTGGTCTACGACCCGGGCGTCGACGTGGCCGTCCTGCGCGTACCGGGTCTCCAGGCCCCGGTCCTGCCCTTCGCCGACCGCCAGGGCCGCAGCGGCGACGACGCCATCGTGGTGGGCTACCCCGGCAACGGTCCCTATCGGCCGGACGCCGCCCGCATCCGGGAGAGGGTGACCCTCCGTGGTCCGGACATCTACCGCGAGGCGACCGTCGAGCGAGAGGTGTACATCCTGCGTGGCTCGGTGCGCGAGGGCAATTCCGGTGGTCCGCTGATCACGCCGCAGGGGCAGGTCGTGGGCGTGGTCTTCGGCGCCGCGATGGACGCCGCCGACACCGGGTACGCGCTCACGGTCGAGCAGGTGCTGCCGCAGCTCGAGCGGGCGGTCGACTCGTTGGAGCCCGTCCCCACCGGCAGCTGCGTCGGAGCCCGCTGAGCGGACACCCCCGGTTCGGCTGGCCCGGGACTTCCGCCCCGCCTGCTCGCCCCGGCCCGCCCGGCCCGCCCGTCCGCCCCGCCCGCTCGCCCCGGCCCGCCCGACCATCCGCCCCGCCCGACTTGCGCGGCCCTTCTGGCTTACGCGGCGGGAATGGTCCGTTGTCGCCGCGCACCCCGGCGATCACCGAGCAGAGGAGACGCGTAAGCCGAGGAAGGGGGGCGGCACGGGCTCGCGTAAGCGGGTCTGGCCCGCCCGAGGGAGGACCGGGCCGTCAGAGCCCGCCCGCGCGGTACGCGAAATCCACGATCAGCCGGGAGGTCGCGCGGGGTTGCTCCATCGCCGGGTAGTGCCCGGCGTTCGCGACCAGTTCGGTGCGGAAGTCCCTGGCCCACGCCGCTGACGCCCGGACCGTCGACGGCCGGATGAACCGGTCCTCCGCGCCGCTGATCCCCAGCACCGGCTGGTCCAGGACGCCCGAGACCGTGCGTCGGAAGTCGCGGCCGTCCGGGCGGAGCTGGCTGCGGACCATCCACCGGCGCGACTCCAGGGACAGGTGGGCGACCTTGGGGATGAGCATGGCCTGCCTGAGCAGGCCGGAGGTCTCACGGAAGTCGTCGGTGTCCTGCCACGCCGGCCCGGAATAGTCCCGGAGCATCGCCTCTACCGACGCCGCGCCGTCGGTGGTGAGACGCCGCTCGGGGAGCCGGGGCGCCTGGTCAGCGAGGAGGCGGGGGACCAGGGCGCGGCGTTGGGCGCGATCGCGGAGCGCGGCGTGACGGGTGGCGAGGGGGTGGGGAGAGCCGACGACGACGAGGCCCCGCACCGCACGAGGCCGGTGGTATGCCGCCGTCCACGCCACGAATCCGCCCTCGCCCTGCCCCACGATCACCGCGGAGGAGTGCCCGAGCGCGCGGATGAGGTGCGTGATGTCCGAGGCCAGGGTCCATCCGTCGTACCCGCGCGGTGGCTTGTCGGAGTCCCCGTGGCCCCGCAGGTCCACCGCGACGGCGTGGAAACCGGCCTCGGCCAGCGCGACGAGAGGCTTGCGCATGGTCCACCAGATCCCGCCCAGGCCGTGGATCAACACCACCAGCGGGGGGAGCTCACCGGGGATGGTGTCGGACGGCAGGGCCTCGGCGACGTGCAGACGGATGCCGTTGGCCGAGACATCACGATGCCGCCACGACCCGTCGATCCTGACGATCGACGGGTCGGGCGGCCGGTGTGCCGGAGTCTTCAGCTGCGCGTGGCGGGCTGGGGGGTCTCGGTGACCCGCACCGTCCCGGGCCGCGGCTGGGTGCCCGTGGGCATGGCCAGCTTGAGGTCGGACACCGAGTCGATGGTGCGCTGGGGCTTGCGGATCTTCTTGACCTTGCGGTAGCCGAGCAGGGCGCAGACCGCCGCCAACAGCACCAGCACCACAAAGACGATGAGGAAGCCGATCCAGTCCCAGGACTGGGTGCCGAACCACAGGGAGATGAGCTTTGCCCACATGAAGACGAACGGGAAGAAGGACATCAGGAGCAGCACGAGCGCCGCGACGAAGAAGCCCGACCCGGTAGCCGCCCTCTTGACCTGCTCGGTGACCTCGGTCTTGGCGAGTTCGATCTCCGCGCGGACGAGCGTGGACATCTGCGTGGTGGCGTTCTTGACCAGGGTTCCGATGCTGGCGTCGCCCCGACCGATCGAGTCCGCGTCGTGCAGGGGGATCGAAGCCTCGGTCGGCGAGTGGGTTCCCTGGGCGTGGCTCACGGTTGTTCCTCCATAGTCAGGCGACGGATGCACCGCCGTCTATCGTGCCACGACACGTGGCTGCCTTCACCCGCTACCCGGTCAGCCGCGCGTGCCCTTCTCCCTGATCTGCTCCATGATGGTGGGATCGGACAGGGTCGAGGTGTCCCCGCCGTCCCGGCCCTCTGCCATGTCCTTGAGCAGGCGCCGCATGATCTTCCCGGAGCGCGTCTTGGGCAGCTCGGGCACGATCGTGATGTCGCGCGGCTTGGCGATCGGGGAGATCTCCCGTGAGACTTCGGCGCGCAGCTCGTCGATGAGCTTCTGGCGGTCCTCCTCGGCGTCGACGTTGCCGCGCAGGATCACGTACGCGACGATCGCCTGGCCGGTGGTCTCGTCGTTGGCGCCCACCACTGCCGCCTCGGCGACCGCGCGGTGCCCGACGAGGGCGGACTCCACCTCGGAGGTGGAGATGCGGTGGCCGGAGATGTTCATCACGTCGTCGACGCGGCCCAGCACCCAGAGTGCGCCGTCGGAGTCCCACTTGGCGCCGTCGCCGGCGAAGTAGTACCCCTCCTCGGCGAACCGGGACCAGTAGGTGTCGCGGTAGCGCTCCATGTCGCCCCAGATGCCACGGAGCATGGAGGGCCACGGCTCGGTGAGTACGAGGAAGCCCTGCTCCTCCGCGGCGACTTCCTTGGCCTCGTTGTCCACGATGGACACGGAGATGCCGGGCAGCGGCCGCATGGCCGATCCGGGCTTGGTCTCCGTCACGCCCGGCAGCGGGGAGATCATGATCGCACCGGTCTCGGTCTGCCACCAGGTGTCCACGATGGGGGCGGTGCCGCCGCCGAGGTTGTCGCGGTACCAGCGCCACGCCTCCGGGTTGATGGGCTCACCCACGGAGCCGAGCAGGCGGATCGACGACAGGTCGTGCGCGGCCGGGATCTCGGCGCCCCACTTCATGAAGGTCCGCACGAGGGTCGGCGCCGAGTAGTAGATGGTGACGCCGTACTTCTCGATGATCTGGAAGTGACGGTGCTCGTCCGGTGAGTTGGGGGTGCCCTCGTAGACGATGCACTCGGCGCCGTTCGAGAGCGGCGCGTACACGCCGTAGGTGTGCCCGGTGACCCAGCCGACGTCCGCGGTGCACCAGTAGACGTCCTGACCGGGCTTGTGGTCGAACACGTTGTGGTGGGTGTAGGACGCCTGGGTGAGGTAGCCACCGGAGGTGTGGACGATGCCCTTGGGCTTCCCGGTGGTCCCGGAGGTGTAGAGCAGGAACAGGGGATGCTCGGAGTCGAAGGCCTCGGGTGTGTGCTCGGTGGACTGCTGCGGGACCACCTCGTCCCACCACGCGTCCCGGCCGTCGGTCCACTCCACGTCGAGCCCGGTCCGACGGACCACGAGGACGGTCTGCACCGATTCGGCGGTCCCCTCGGCGTCGACGCCGTTGCCGGAGAGCGCGTCGTCGACGCCGGCCTTGAGCGGCGCGGGCTTGCCGCGACGGAACTGGCCGTCGGCGGTGATGACGACCTTCGCCTCCGCGTCGTCGATTCGCTGGCGGAGCGCGTTGGGGGAGAAGCCGGCGAACACCACTGAGTGGGTCAGTCCGAGGCGGGCGCAGGCCAGCATCGCGATGTAGACCTCGGGCAGCAGTGGCATGTAGATCGCCACCCGATCGCCGGCCACGAGCCCGAGGGAGCTGAGGTAGTTGGCCGCGCGGCTGACCTCGTCCTTGAGCTCGGCGTAGGTGATGTCGCGGGCGTCGTCCTCCGGCTCGCCGATCCAGTGGATGGCCACCCGGTCGCCGTTGCCGGCCTCGACGTGGCGGTCCACGCAGTTGTGGGCCACGTTGAGCCTGCCGCCGACGAACCACTTGGCGACCGGCGCGTCGGACCAGTCGAGCACCTCGGACCACTCCGTGGACCAGTCCAGGCGCCGTGCCTGCTCGTCCCAGAACGCGAGTCTGTCGGCGCCTGCGGCGTCGTAGAGGTCGGCCTGCGCGTTGGCCTGGGCGGTGAAGGCGGGGTCGGGTGCGTAGGTCTGGGTGTGGTCGTGATCGGTCATCAGCGGGCCTCTCTCGGGATGTGTGTTCACGGCGGCCGGAATCGACACGGCGGAAACGACCGGACCGGTTTCTGTGAGCGTAGTCACATACGGTCTGCCGTGTTTCGCAACACACCCGATAGGGGGGCGCGGGGGGAGTGGGGGTCAGGACTTCCGGTCGCGGCCTGGGGATTCGACGGTCTCGTCGCCGTCAGCAGGGGTGGTTTCGCCCTTCTGTGGGGCGGGAGTCTTGGCGTCGGACCGGCCTCCGCCCGCCGGGGATCCCGGTGACCTCGTCGTCATTCCCGTCGTCGTTCCCGTCGCCGGTCGCGCGTCCCGGGACTCCTCGGTTGTGGTGGCGGAATCGTCGGGCGCCCTGACGGGCGTCTTGTCGGACCCCTTCGCCGTGGTCGCCCCGCTGTTCTTCGCTTTCCCGTCGGCTGCCGCGCTGCCCGGCGCCTTCCCGTCGGCTGTCGCGCTGGCCGGCGTCTTCCCGTCGGTTGCGGCGCTGCCCGGCGCCTTACCGGTGGTCGACGCGCTGCCCGGCGCCGTCGTCTTCGCGGACTTCTCCGTCGCCCCCGCCGACCTTTCGGTCGTGGACGGGGCGGCCTCGCGCCCCCGGGTCGGGGCATCGATCCCGTAGTACTCCAGGAGCCTGACCTCCTGTTCGGGGGTGAGGGCGTCCTCGGTGTGGTCGGGGCGGGGGGAGTCCCGGATGACGGCGCGGGTGTGGTCCACATGCAGTTCGTCGTCGAGGAGTCGCGCGCCGTAGAGGGGGACGATGGCGTCCGAGGAGAAGATGCCGGTCGAGACGGTCGCGAAGGTGATCTTGCCGCTGGCGTCGTCCACGTACACCTGGCGGACCGCGCCGATCTTCGCCCCCGTCGAATCGAATGCCGTCGCGTCGAGGAGGGCGTCCAGTTGGTCTTTGAGGGTCACGGGATCTCCGGGGGTAGAGGTGGAACCGGGGCGGGTCGGGGTCGAGGTGGGGTCGGGGAACCCTGGGAGCCGGGGGGAGCGCCCTGGGGTACCGCTGATTACACCAGCTAGACAGCGGTGGAACCGGCCGTTGGACGCTTGTGTCGGCGGATTGCGGTGCGCGGGGCGACCGCCGCGCCCGGGTCGGTAACCTCGTCCGCGTGACCACACGCGCCCAGGATCCCCTCGCCCCGCTGGTTTCCCTGCCCGGCGTCGCGGAGGCGTCCGAGGCGGCCCGCGGTGCGCTCGCGAGCGTCCACCGCCATCCGGCGAACCGTCGGGGCTGGCCCACCACGGCGGCGGAGTCGGTGCTGCGCGGGGCCCGGGCATCAGCCGGGGTGGAGGGTGCCTCGGTGCGGTTGGACGCCGACGGCGATCATGACGAGGTGCTCGCCGGCGCTCTGCGGGTGGCCGGTGAGCTGACGGGCGAATCTCTCGACCGGGCTGTGGCGGTGTGGACCCGGTCGCCGCTTCAGGAGTTGGCGCATCTGCATCTGCTGGCCGCATCCGGGCCCGGGGTGGATGCGGCGTCCCTCGGCCGCCCCCGGGCGGATCGGGGAGTGGCCGAGCGATTGCAGGGGCTGGCGGAGCTGGTGACGGGCGGGACGTCGGTGCCCGCCCCGGTCCTGGCGTCGGTGGTCCTGGGCGAGCTGTCCGGGATGCGGCCGTTCGGGTCCGCCGACGGCGTGGTGGCGCGGGCGGCTTTCCGGTTGGTGACCGTGTCCACCGGCCTCGACCCACACTGTCTCGGCGTGCCTGAGGTGACCTTCTACCGGGATCCCGCGGGGCATCGATCGGCCCTGGAGGGCTTTCTCTCTGGTACCGGTGAGGGTGTCGGATCATGGATTCTCCACTGCTGTAGAGCGCTCGAGGCCGGTGCTCGCGAGGCCACCTCGATCGCCGAGGCCGCCGGGAGCTGACCGTTGCGCAGGGCAGGTGACCTGTGATGCACCGCGATCCACCGCGTGTGGTCCGCGTGGCGCGCGAATGGCGGGCCGGCACTCGTGCCGACCCGCCCACTCGCTGCGGTTCCATCGAGAGATCCGGGTACCAAGCGTCCTGTGGTCCGCCGTGTCGCCGGTCCGGGACAACCGTCGGTGACGGCTGGCGCGGACCCACGGCTGGTGTGCCTCTCGGGCGTCATCCGTCGCGTGGGTTCCGGAGTATCGATGACGGTGTCTCGGACGGGGAACCGTGACTTCTCCTCCGTCGCGGTCCTGGCGTCCTGCGTCACCGTGCTTTGAGCATGCCGCGCGGGTCGGGGTCCCGGCGATGGTGGGATCCCACAAGGAACCCGGGGACTTACCGGTGGTTCCCGCCATCGCCTCCCGTGCGTTGGCCGGCGGACGATGAGGTGTTGTGCCCCGAGCCCCGGTGGGATCTTCCGGGTGGGTGCGCTCCGGGCGGACCTCTCCGCTCGCGGGACCGGGGTCAGGCGCCCCGCCGCGCGGAACGCGCGAAGGACACCGTTGCGGCACCCACCGCGAGCGCGATCGCCCCGACGCCGATGATCGGCCCGGACGCGCGTTCCAGCGTCGGCAGCAACGGGGTGGGGCTGGAGAAGGTGAGGATGGGCCACCCGCGCTCCAGGGCCTCACGGCGCAGGGTCCGGTCCGGGTTGATGACCGTGGGGTGTCCCACCTCCTCGAGCATCGGGAGGTCGGTGGAGGAGTCGGAATAGGCGTACGAGGCCTCCAGGTCGTACCCGTAGCGCTGGGCGAAACCCCGGATGGCCTCGGCCTTGCCCGGACCCTGGCAGTAGAACTCGATGGATCCGCCGTATCGCCCGTCCGCATCGCGGCTCATGCGCGTCCCGGCGTAGTGGTCCACGCCGAGCATCCGCGCGATCGGTGCCACCAGCTCCTCCCCGGAGGCGGACACGATCACGAGGTCGTGGCCGAGCGCCCGGTGCTCGGCGAGGAGTTCCTGTGCCTCCGAGTAGACGGTGGGCGTGACCTTCTCCGTGAGGGCCTCGGTGACGATCCGCTCGACCTTCTCGGGCTCCCAACCCTTGGTGGCGGTCGCCATGGCCTGGCGGACCTTCTGCATCTGTTCGTCGTCGGCATCGGAGAGGCTGAAGGCGAGCTGGGTGTATGCCAGATCGATCACCGATCGGCGCGACAGCAGGCCCTCGTCGAGGAACGACTTGTTGAACGCGAACACCGACGAGGTGGCGATGATCGTCTTGTCGAGGTCGAAGAACGCGGCGATCCGGCGAGGTCGGTGCGATGACCGAGGGCCCTTGAGGCGTGGGGCGGACACGCCTCCACGATACGGTTCTTGCGCTCGAGGCGTGGATAAGTGATACTGATCACGCTCGAAAGAGCATCCCCCTACAGGTGCTCGATTCGTCCCCCCTACGAATCGGGACTTCGAGAAACCGCGGCGCCCCCCTGCCGCGGTTTCTCTCTATTTCGGGGCGTTTCTTCCACACCCACGGCCTCTCCACAGCCCGCCCCCGGATGACGCGCCGGGCCGGGGTTGCCCGCGGTCGTGTGCGCGACGCTGTGGCCGTGACCCAGAGCCCTCGCCCACCTCGCGACGCCGTCCCCGACCACCTGGCGGGCAGGGCCGTCGCGGTCGATGTGGCCGACCCGGACCTCGACGCCGACGTCCGGGCGGTGCTCGCCGCACTCGCCCTCGACCCGGTCACCCGGGAAGTCGACACCGCGGATGTGGTGGTGACGGACCGGGACCACGCCGATCCGCGGCCCGGCGTGGCCCGTGTGGTGCGGGTGGGAGGCGAGGACGCCGCTGGCGACGACGACGAGGTGATCCGTCTGCCCTCCGGGACCGCGGATCTCGTCGGGGCGCTCCTGGCCCCGGTCACCACCGGCGGTGGAGTGCTGGTGGCCGTGGTGGGGGCGGTGGGGGGATGCGGCGTCAGCACCCTGGCGGCCGCGATCGCCGTCCGCGCGGCCGACTTCGGCCGGACCCTCCTGGTGGAGGCGGACCCGCGGGGAACCGGGATCGACCTGGTCCTCGGGGCGGAGTCCGAGCCGGGACTGAGGATCGAAGACGTGCGCGCCGAGCTGGGCGGCCCCGACCCCGACGCGCTGTGGGGCGCCGTTCCCGAGGTCGGGACGGGGTGCCGGGTGCTGGCCCGGTCGAGGGACCGCGACGAGACCCCGGTGGCGAGGTCGGCCTCCGACGGTGCCCTCGGCGCGGTGTCCGCCCACCGGGCGGCCGGCGGACTGGTGGTCTGTGATGTGGGCGGATTCGCGGTAGGCGACCCGGTGCTCGCACGTGCGGACCTCGTCGTCGTGGTGACCAGGGCGGACTTCCAGGGTGTCGTCGCGGCCGGGCGGATCACATGCGAGCTCCCCGGCGCCACCCTGGTGATCCGTACGCACCGTGGGGACCCGCTGGAGGCGGCGGATGTCGCCGACGCGGCGGGGCTCGTCCGGTGGCACGTCCTGCCGGAGGTCCGGTCCGTGCGCCGTCTGGCCGGGACCGGCGACCTCGGCGGGGCGCTCGAGGCCGGAGCACGCGGTTCGCGGTGGCGACTGCGGCGACTCGGAGCCCTCGCGGACGCACTCCTGGGGGAGGTGCTCTCCGGTGACCGGTGAGGATTCAGGGATGGCCTCGATCCCCGGTGACCTGGTGGACCGGGTCCGCGCCCGGTTGGCCGGTCTCGGGGTGGAACCGGACCCCGACGAGGTGGTGCGCGCCGTCCGGGCGGAGTCCGGCGCCCTGCACGGCCACCTGGATCTACTGCGGACCGCGCGCCTGGTCCGCGAGCATCTCGCCGGCGCCGGGCCACTCGAAGCGCTCCTGGCGAGCCCCGGGGTCACCGACGTCGTGGTCGACGGTCCGGGTCCGGCGCTGGTGGACTGCGGGCGGGGACTCGAGGAGACCGACGTGGTGGTGGCCACCGAGCCGGAGCTGCGGGCCCTCGCGGTGCGGTTGGCGGGGCGTGCCGGCCAGCGGCTCGACGACGCCCGGCCCTGGGCGGATGGGGTCGTGCGATCCCGGGACGGGATGGCCTGGCGGCTGCACGCGGTGCTGCCCCCGGTCGCGGTGGACGGGACCTGCCTGTCACTGCGGGTCTCGCGACCCGCGCAGGCCACCTTCGACAGGCTGGTGGAGTCCGGGACGGTCCCGCCACCGGCCGAGCCGCTGCTCCGGGGGCTGGTCGCGGCCCGGATCGGATACCTCGTGGTGGGCGGCACGGGTTCGGGCAAGACGACGCTCCTCGCCGCGCTGCTCGGCCTGGTCCCGCCGGGTGAACGGCTGCTGTGCGTCGAGGACTCCCCGGAGCTTCGGCCCGCGCACCCGCACGTCGTCCGTCTGGTGGTGCGGCACGGCAACGTCGAGGGCGCGGGCGGGGTGGCCATGTCCGACCTGGTCCGGCAGGCGCTGCGGATGCGCCCCGACCGGATCGCGGTGGGCGAGGTGAGGGGCGGCGAGGTCGCGGACCTGCTCGCCGCGCTCAACACCGGGCACGACGGGAGCGCCGGCACCGTCCACGCGAACTCGCCCACGGAACTCCCGGCACGGCTCGAGGCACTCGGGGCGCTCGGCGGGCTCGACCGCGCTGCGCTGTCCGCGCAGGTCGCCGCCTCGCTCAGGGTGGTGGTGGGGATGCGCCGACTGCCCGACGGGAGACGGACCGTGGACTCCATGGGCGTGGTCCGGCGGGACGTGCACGGGATCGTTGTGGACCCCGCCTGGCGCGCCGACGGGGCAGAGATACCCGGCCGACCGGCCTTCGAGGCCCTGATCGCGGGGGCCGTCAGGTGACGGCGGCGATGGTGCTGCTGGCCGGGGCCCTGATCGCGTGGCCGGACGGTCTGGCCCGGACGAGGCTCCGGTACGTCTGTGGCGATGCCGCAGCCCGGCGGCGGGTCCTGCCCGCCGTCCTGGGCCGGGCGCCGAAGAAGGTGGTCGTCCCCGTGGCCGCCGGTCTCATGGGTCTGGTCGCGGCAGGGCCGCTCCACGCGTGCGCGGCCGCCCTGCTCGGAGCGGTGGTGTCCGAGTTGCGTAGGCGTGCGGGCGTACGCGGAGCGAGGCTCACGCGCCTCGGATCCTGGGAGCGCGCGCTCGACGACGCGTCGTCCGCCCTGCGGGCCGGCGCCGGTCCGGAGGAGGCGCTGCACCGCGCTGCGGAGGGTGCGTCCTCCGGGGACCCCGGCGTCGCGGAGATTCTCAGCTCTGCGGCCTCCCATGCCCGACTGGGCGGGGACGTCGCCACCGCGCTGCACGAGGCCGCCACCCGGCAGGCGGGTGGGGCGGTGGCGGACGTGGCGAGTGCGTCATCGGCGGGAGTCGGGGGTGCCGATCGCGTGGCGGGCGAGCTGGCGGGCGCGTGGCACCTGGCCACCCGCCACGGGGTGGTGCTGGCCGAGGTGGTGGACGGGCTCAGGGCGGACGTGGCCTCGCGGCGAGAGCGGGCCGTGCGCGTGGACGCCGCGCTGGCCGGCCCCCGCGCCACTGCGGTGATACTCACCGGCCTGCCCGGATTCGGCGTGCTGCTGGGGTCGGGTTTCGGCGCCGACCCCCTCGGGGTGCTGGTCGCGGGCCCGATCGGCGGCGCGCTGTGCCTGATCGGAGCCGGTTTCCTGGCGGCGGGTCTGATGTGGACGGAGCGGATCGTGGACGGGGCGTCGCGATGACCACGGCCCTGCTGCTGATCGCCGCCGCCGTGTGCGTCGCTCCGTGGCACAGCGCCGCCGCAGATCGGCTGCGTGACCTCGCCGCTGTGTCCACCGCCAGCTCCACCGCGGCCTCCGGCTCTGTTGCGGGGTCGATCGGCGGTGCCATCCCACGTCGGCCATGGTTGTTCGCGAAGGTGGGCGCGCTGTCCCCGGTCCTCGACCGTGTGCGACGGGGACGCGCCGGACCGGCGGAGACCGGGTCCCTCGCGCGGATGCTCGACCTGCTCGCGGTGGCGCTGCTCGCCGGACTGCCCACCCACCTCGCGCTGGGCGCCGTCGGGGACGCGGTCGCCCCCATCGATCCCGGCGTGGCGGGGCCCCTCCACGCCGCGGCAGCGCGCGTGCGCCTCGGAGCGACCCCCGCACAGGCGTGGCGCGAGGTCCCCGGGGCGGATCGACTGGCCCCTGTGGCGTCGGTGCTCGCACGCGCCACCGACGGCGGCGGGTCCGTCCGCGCCGCGCTCGACCACGCGGCCGGTCGCATGCGCTCGGACGCCGACGCCGCCGCGACCGCCCGCGCCGAACGCGCTGCCGTCCTCGTGGCCGGCCCGCTCGGGCTGTGCTTCCTCCCGGCGTTCGTCTGCCTGGGAGTCCTCCCCGTCGTCGTGGGTCTGGCCGACGGGATGCTGCCGGGGGTCCTGCCGTGAACCGGCGCCCCGCTCACCGATTCCGGGGTGGACACGCCGCCCCGGTCACCATGAAGGAGACGCACGATGACCACTCACACCCACTCCCGGATCACCTCCGCCTTGTGCCGCGCCCGCATCGCCCTGTCGCACCGATTCGCCGCCGCGGACGCGCCCGACGCAGGGATGTCCACCGTCGAGTACGCCGTGGGCACCATCGCCGCCGCGGCCTTCGGGGCCGTGCTCTACATGGTCGTCAGCGGCGACTCGATACCCGACGCGCTGGGCGGGATCATCGAACGGGCGCTCAACACCTCGGTGTGACGGCCTCGCGCCGGTTCCGCGCGGCGGCCACCGGGGACCGGGGCTCGGTGACCGTTGAGGCCGCGCTGGGGATCGCCTCGCTCGTCGTGGTCCTGGCCGTGGCCGCTTCCGGGGCCGCCGCGGCGCTCACCCAGATCCGGGTCGTCGACGCCGCACGGGAAGCCGCGCGGGTGGCGGCCATGTCCGGTGCGCAGGAAGGTATCGCCGCCGGACGGGCGGCGGCGCCGGGAGCCGAGGTGAGGGTCGACAGCGAGGGGAGGAGTGTGACGGCGCAGGTCAGCGTCCCGGCCCGGGGGCTGCCGGGGGTCGTGCTCACGGGCCGTGCGGTGGCGAGTGCCGAACCGGGGGTGGCCGGGTGAGGGGGCGTGACCGGCGCGGAGTCAGGTCGCGTGGTGATGGCGGCTACATGAGCGTCGTGACCGCGTTCGCGGCGGCTGCGGTCCTGGCCCTCACTGTGGCTGTGCTGCTCGTGGGGAGGGCGGCGGTGGCCGCGCACTCCGCCCGGTCGGCGGCGGACCTGGCCGCCCTCGCCGGGGCGCACGCGCTCCGCGCCTCGGAGGACCCGTGTTCGGCCGCAGCCGGGGTGGCCACCGCCAACCGCGCCGTCGTGGCCGGGTGCACGGTCGACGGCCATGACGTGGTGATCCGGGCCGAGGTGCGGGTCGAACTCGGGGTGCTGGGGGTGGGGGCGGCCTCGGCGGTGGCCCGTGCGGGGCCGTTATGAGTCGACGGACTCCGCAAGCTGCCCCACCACCTCCGTCAACAGTGCGATCGCGCCGGGCTTGGAGAGCGGGTCGTTGCCGTTCCCGCACTTGGGGGACTGGATACAGGAGGGGCAGCCGGTCTCGCACTCGCACGAGCGGATGGCGTCCAGGGTCGCCCGGAGCCACGAGGTCGCGCGCCGGTATCCGCGTTCGGCGAAGCCCGCGCCGCCCGCGTAGCCGTCGTAGACGAACACCGTGGGCAGTCCCGTGTCGGGGTGCAGGGCCGTCGAGACGCCGCCGATGTCCCAGCGGTCGCAGGTCGCGACCAGAGGGAGCAGGCCGATGGCCGCGTGCTCGGCGGCGTGCAGCGCGCCCGGCCAGTCCGCTTCCTCCAGCCCGGCGACCCGCAGCAGCTGCGGGGTCAGGGTGTACACCACCGCCCGGGTGGCCAGGACGGTCTCGGGCAGGTCCAGCGGCGTCACGTCCAGGATCTCCCCGCCACGCAGGCGCCGCTGG
This sequence comes from Dietzia natronolimnaea, assembly GCF_002289575.1. Taxonomy (GTDB): domain Bacteria; phylum Actinomycetota; class Actinomycetes; order Mycobacteriales; family Mycobacteriaceae; genus Dietzia; species Dietzia natronolimnaea_A. The sequence goes on along the minus strand of NZ_NTGA01000014.1, from coordinate 65,762 downwards.
TATCCGGTCACGCGTGCGGTCACCTCCACCTCGGCGTAGGACAGCGTCACCGGCCCGGCGGAGACCGATTCCAGCGTCTCGATCAGGTCGATCGACACCTGCTCCCGGGCCGAGGTGGTCCACTCGGGTTCCTCCGGCCGGCACAGCGCGAGCCCGTCGTCCAGGTTCAGCTCGTCCACCACGAAGGACTCTCCTTGGTGCAGGTACAGCGCCCCCGGGTGGACCTGGGACCGGGCCCGGACCGAGTCGATGGTCCCGAGCATCCGGCCGTCCACGGCGTCGACGATCACCACCTCGGCCCCGCCGGTCCCGCGGATGTCGACCTCCGTGTGCGGGGTGTGGTCGTCCGCTGCGGGGTACCACCCCACGGGTCGGCGCCGGACCAGCCCCCGCGCGGCCAGTTCCTCCAGGACCTCCGTGGCGCCCCAGGCGCGGGCCTCCTCGTGCGTCATTGGCCTCTCGCTCACCGCGCACCGCAGTTGCCCGGCCAGAAGGACGGGGTTGCGGGGATCGGTGACGGTGGCCTCGACCGGCCTGCCGAGCAGCGCCTCCGGGTGGTGGACGAGATAGGTGTCGAGCGGGTCGTCGCGGGCCACCAGGACCACCAGCGCACCCTGCCCCCGTCGACCCGCCCGGCCCGCCTGCTGCCAGAACGAGGCGATGGTCCCCGGGAACCCGGCGCTGACCACGGCGTCCAGTCCGGAGATGTCCACACCCAGTTCGAGCGCGGAGGTCGAGGCCACCCCCACCAGGTCCCCCTCGGCCAGGCCGCGTTCGAGTCGTCGTCGGTCCTCGGCCAGATACCCGGCGCGGTAGGCGGCGATCCGCCCGGCCAGCTCCCGGCCCCGCTCACCGTGGTCGGAGACCAGGCGCTCGCGCGCCCGCAGCGCCGTTGACTCGGCGCCGGCCCGGGAGCGCACGAAGGTCAGCGTTCGCGCGCCCTCGGCCACCAGCCCGGCCATGAGGGTGGACGCCTCGACGGGCGCCGGCCGCCGCACGGGGGCCCCGTTCTCCCCGGAGAGCCCGTCCATCAGCGGGGGCTCCCACAGTGCGACGGTCCGGCCCCCCTGGGGTGAGGCGTCGTCGGTCACCTCCACGCAGGGGCGGCCGACGAGCGTGCTGGCGGCCGCGCCGGCGTCCGAGGTGGTGGCGGAGGCCAGGATGAACGTCGGGTCGGCCCCCAGGGCCCGGGCGAGCCGGTCGAGCCGCCGCAGGATCAGGGCGACGTTGGAGCCGAACACGCCCCGGTAGGAGTGACATTCGTCGACGACGACAAAGCGGAGCCCCCGCAGGACACGCGTCCACTGGCGGGACCGGCCGAGCATCGACAGGTGGAGCATGTCCGGGTTGGTGACGATCCAGCGGGAGTTCTCGCGGATCCACGGACGGGCGTCGGTCGGGGTGTCCCCGTCGTAGGACGCGGGGGTCACGTGGGCGAGTCCGGGCACGGCGTCCACCAGCGACACGACCGACGACAGCTGGTCCTGGCCCAGGGCCTTGTTGGGGGACAGGTACAGCACGCAGGCCCCCCGGTCCGCGGCGAGCGCGCTGAGCGCGGGCAGCTGGTAGCCGAGCGACTTTCCGGACGCGGTGCCGGTGGCCACCACGACGTTGCGGCCCGCGTGCGCGTGCTCGGCGGTGGCCACTTGGTGGGCCCAGGGCCGGTCGACGCCCCGACCGCGTAGTTCGTCGACCAACCCCGGGTGGGCCCACGCCGGCCAGTCCGCATACCGGGCCTCGCGGGCGGGCAGGTCGACGGTGTGGGTGACTGGTGACGGCCCGGACGGCAGGTGCTCGAGCAGGTGGCCCAGGAGTTCGCGTCCGTACGTCGTCACCCCTCGACGGTAGAGGGCGACCCGGCCGGGTGAGGACCCGGCGGCGACCAGTTCACCCGGGCCGGGTCTCGTGGTGTACTTATCGCGGTCGTCGCTATCGCCCGCGGGCTCCTCACGGGCGATGGGTCTACCCGACCCACGTGGACGTCCCGGGGGTCGCACCAGGCAGTACGGAAAAGGAACGCATCACCATGGCACAGGGCACCGTCAAGTGGTTCAACGCGGAGAAGGGCTACGGGTTCATCGCCCCGGAGGACGGCTCCGCCGACCTCTTCGTCCACTACTCCTCCATCGAGGGCACGGGCTTCAAGACGCTCGAGGAGAACCAGCGCGTCGAGTTCGAACTCGGCGAGGGCCAGAAGGGCCCGCAGGCCCAGGAGGTCCGCGCCATCTGAGGCGCCACCGTCCCTGATCGACGAGGCCCCCGCCGCACGCGCGTCGGGGGCCTCGCCGCGTGTCGGGGGCCGGCCGTAGGCTCGGGCCCGTGACGCAGCTGTCGTTCTTCGCCGCCGACGAGCACGTCCCCGAGCCGACCGACCTCGAGGGCGCGCTCGCCGCCCGTGGCCAATCCACCCTCGCGGGGGCCCTCGCGCAGGTCTCCGTGGCGCTCGACGCAGCGTGGCGCGCGGACGCCCTCGTCGCGTTACTCACGGAGGCCGGACTCGACCCCGTCCGCTCGGCGGCGGGCACGGACGGCCGGTGCACCGTGTCGACCGCGCGGACCGCGGTCCTCGTCCCGGTGGTGCGACGCTGGCGGCGGGGTGCCGTGACCGCGGTGCCCGAGGGGTGGACCCCGTCGGCGGGAGCGCTGCGGGTCTGGTTCCTCACCGCCGGCCGCATCACCGCTGCCGGCGCGATCGACATGGGACTCGACCCCGGGGTGGAGCATCACGCCCCTCGGCGGGCCGCACTCGCGGAAGCGCTGGCCAGGGCCGGGATCCGCGCCACCTACGTCGGCCCCCGGGGCGACGGGCCCCTGCTGCGGCTCGGGACGGCCCGCGCCCGCGCCAGGCTGGCCCAGACCCTCGGCGCCGCGCCCCCCGGGGTGCCGCCGGGGGCCTGGCCCCGCTGACCCTCGAGTCGGAAGCGGGGCCCCGGTGTTGCATCCGGAAATCCGGTGGTGAAGTGTTCGATGCCATGTGCATGCTCGTCATCGCCCACCGGGTCCACCCCCGGTACCCGCTGGTGCTGGTGGCCAATCGGGACGAGGTCCACGACCGCCCCACCGAACCCCTGCACGAGTGGACCCCCGACAGGGAAGGGGTCGGCGGCATCCTCGCGGGCCGCGACGTCACGGCCGGCGGGACGTGGCTCTCGCTGGCCACCGGGGCGCGGCTGGCGGCGGTCACCAACGTCCGGGAGGGTGGCCGCGAGCGCCCGGCGACCGCATCCCGGGGTGAGCTTCCGGTCGACGCGCTCACCGGACCGGTCCCCGTGACCGGGTTCGCCCGGCACATCGTCGACGATCTGGGCCGATACGGGCCGGTCAACCTCCTGGCCGGCGACCTCGACGAGATGTGGTGGGCCTCCAACCGCTCAGGTCGGGGGCCGATCCAGTTGGGTACCGGGGTCCACGGGCTGTCCAACGCGGCGCTGGACACCCCGTGGCCCAAGGTCGTCGGTGCGGTGCGCGACGTCACGGCACTGATGGGGACCGAGGCACTCACGGGTCAGGACTGGTCGGGCCCGCTACTGGACCTGCTCGCCGACCGGAGCAAGGCGCCGCTCCGGCACCTGCCGCGCACGGGGGTCCCGCTCTGGCACGAGTGGCGTCTGTCGTCGCGGTTCGTCCGGATCGGCCGGTGGTACGGGACCCGGTCGACGACGGCGGTGCGGATCGACGAGCACGGAACGGCCGACGTGGTCGAGCGCACCTGGGACGCCCGGGGAAGAATCGCGGGGACGGCCACCACGAGGATCTGAGTGGATCGCAGATCCATGCGGTGACCGCCCCCCGGGGACAGTCGGTTCGCCGCAGGGGCCCGTCAGCCCACGTGTTAGCCCACGGTCCAGGTGTTGCTGCCGTCGAGCAGGGCCTGGAGGTCCGACGGTGCGGTCTCCTTGGCGGCGGCGACCTGGGCACGGGCCTGGTCGTCGTAGGTCTCGCGCTGGACCTGCCGGATGATCCCGGTGACGGTGTACTCGAGATCCTGGCTGGACAGGTTCGCCAGCGCGTGCGCGTAGGAGGGGTCCTCGGCATGGGCGTCGTGGACGATGATGTCGGCCTCGTCGACCTCGGCGGTCGCCGCGACCTTGAGCGAGAACCCGGAGCGGACCACGCAGTGCTGGCCCTCGTCGCCGAAGATGATCTTCTCGCCGTGGCGGACTCCGATGAGGTGGTTGCCGGCGTCCTCCTTGCGCAACAGGTCGAACGAGCCGTCGTTGAAGATCGGGCAGTCCTGCAGGATCTCCACGAAACTGGTGCCGCGGTGACGGGCGGCGGCGTCGAGGACCTCGGTCAGGCCCTTGCGGTCCGAGTCCAGGGCGCGGGCCACGAAGCTCGCCTGGGCGCCGAGCACCAGGGACAGCGGGTTGAACGGGTGGTCCAACGAACCCATGGGGCTGGACTTGGTGACCTTGCCCGCCTCCGAGGTGGGCGAGTACTGGCCCTTGGTCAGCCCGTAGATCCGGTTGTTGAACATCAGGATGTTGAGGTTGACGTTGCGGCGCAGGGTGTGGATCAGGTGGTTGCCGCCGATCGACATGGCGTCACCGTCACCGGTGACCACCCACACCGACTGGTCGGGGCGGGCGGTGGCCAGGCCGGTGGCGATCGCCGGGGCGCGCCCGTGGATCGAGTGCATGCCGTAGGTCTCGAGGTAGTACGGGAAGCGGCTGGAGCAGCCGATCCCGGAGATGAACGTGATGTTCTCCCGCTTGAGTCCGAGCTTGGGCAGCAGGGCGCGGATGGTGGCCAGGATGACGTAGTCACCACACCCGGGGCACCACCTCACCTCCTGGTCCGAGGTGTAGTCCTTGGGCTTCTGCGGGGCGTCGCTCTTGGGTACGGAGGCCAACGCGTCCAGGGGCAGCGGGCTGCCGACGAGTCCGGTTTCGGTGGTGGTCATGGAAATCCTCTCCTCGCTCGCGGGTCAGCGGGTTCGGTTGGCGGTGGTGGTGCCGGTGGCGGTGTGGCCGATCCGCCGGTGACGCGCGGCGGGCTCGCCGGTCGTGGTGATGACCCCGTCGAGCGCCAGCCGGTACTTGTCGTGCTCGGTGTGGGTGAGCCGACCGGCGAACTCCGCCTCGATGGCGGTTTGAAGTTCCTCGGCCGAGAACGCCATGCCGTGCACCTTGGTGATGGGCTGGATCTGCGCCGGGAAGCGGGCCTTGAGCAGCATCGCGAGCTGCCCCAGGTTCATCTCCGGGACGAGCACCCGGTGGTACCTGGCCAGCACCTCGCCGATGTTGTCCGGCAGCGGGTTGAGGTGCCGGACGTGCGCACGGGCCACGCGGTGGCCGTTGGCGCGGGCGCGACGGACCGCCTCACCGATGGGGCCGTAGGACGATCCCCAGCCGACCACCAGGACCTCGGCCTCGCCGGACGGGTCGTCGACCTCGAGGTCGGGCACGTCGATGAGCGCGATCCGCAGGGCCCGGGTGCGGGTCATGAGGTCGTGGTTCTCCGCCGTGTAGGAGATGTTGCCGGTGCCGTTGGCCTTCTCCAGACCGCCGATGCGGTGCTCGAGACCCGCCTCGCCCGGGATCGCCCAGTCGCGCGCGAGCGTCTCCGGGTCGCGGGCGTACGGCAGGTAGTCGCCGGCGGCCTCGGTGTCACCGTCGGCGCCGGTCGCGGGCGCGGTGGCGAGGTTCTTCTCGATGGCCGGCAGGGCGGCCACCTCGGGCAGCAGCCACGGCTCGGAGCCGTTGGCGATCGCGCCGTCCGACAGCACGATGACGGGGGTGCGGTAGGTGACCGCGATCCGCGCCGCCTCGCGGGCGATCTCGAAGCAGTCCGAGGGCGACTGCGGGGCGATCACCGCGACGGGAGACTCGCCGTTGCGGCCGAACAGCGCCTGCAGCAGGTCCGACTGCTCGGTCTTGGTGGGCAGCCCGGTCGAGGGTCCGCCGCGCTGGACGTCGATGATCACCAGCGGCAGCTCGGTCATCACAGCCAGGCCGATGGCCTCGGACTTGAGCGCCAGACCGGGGCCGGAGGTCGAGGTGACCCCCAGCGCCCCGCCGTAGGACGCACCGAGGGCGGCACCGATTCCGGCGATCTCGTCCTCCGCCTGGAAGGTGGTCACGTCGAACTGCTTGAGCTTGCTCAGCTCGTGCAGGATGTCCGAGGCCGGCGTGATGGGGTAGGTGCCCAGGAAGACCGGCATGTCCGCCGACTTGCCCGCGGTGACCAGGCCGTAGGCCATCGCCGTGTTACCGGTGATCTGGCGGTAGCGGCCCTTCGGGAGCTGGGCCGGCTGGATTTCGTACTCGGAGGCGAACGCCTCGGTGGTCTCGCCGTAGTTCCAGCCCGCCCGCAACGCCAGCAGGTTGGCCTGCAGGATCGTCGGCTTCTTCTTGAACTTGTCCCCGAGGAAGGTCTCGATCGAGTCGACCGTGCGGCCGTACATCCACGTGAGGAGGCCGAGCGCGAACATGTTCTTACAACGCTCGGCGTCCTTCTTTCCGACGTCCACGGACTCGACCGCACCGATGGTCAGCGTGCCCATGGCCACCTCGTGCACCTGGAACGCCTCGAAGGCGGGGGAGCCGAGCGGGTTGGACTCGTAGCCGACCTTGGTGAGGTTGCGCTTCGTGAACTCATCGGAGTTGACGATGAGGATGCCACCGGAGGGCAGGTCGTCGATGTTCGCCTTGAGCGCGGCCGGGTTCATCGCCACCAACACGTCGGGGCGGTCCCCGGCGGTGAGGATGTCGTAGTCCGCGATCTGGATCTGGAAGCTCGACACCCCGTGGATCGTGCCCTGGGGGGCGCGGATCTCGGCCGGGTAGTTGGGCTGGGTCGCCAGGTCGTTGCCGAAGGCCGCCGCCTCCGAGGTGAACTGGTCACCGGCGAGCTGCATGCCGTCACCGGAGTCGCCCGCGATGCGGATGACCACCTTGTCCAGCTTGGTCTTGGACGCATTGCCCACCGGTGCTGACCTCCGTTGTCTTTGAGATGATCGGGGCTGCTCATGACTCCCGTACGGCCACCGACGGTACGCCGGTTCGGGCACGACTCGCCGCCCCGACGGAATTGAAAAACAGTAACACGTTCCAGTTCGGTGTGGTTCCCGCTTGCGTTCACCATAGACCGGTCTGTCTATCGGTGCCAATCCGGCGACGTTCCGATCGCCGTCATGCAGCTCGTCCCGGGTGTCCGTGACCGGGGACGACGACGAGCCGACGCGGTGCGACGCGTGACAGATATATAAGGATGCGGCTGTGCGCCTCCCCGGGCCGGCGCGCCGCTCCCCGCGCCCCCCTCCGCGTCGCGCTCCGGGGCACCTCCGCATGGGGGAGGAGTCGATCGGGGCGGGTGCCCGTGCGCCGCTCGGGGGCGGGCCGGCGTCGAACGCGACTCTTCCGAAGCGCCCCTGGCCTGGTATGAATTCTCATAGACAGGCCCCGGCACGCGTACCGTATCCGGGACCGGAGGTCGGTGGCACACGTCGCCGACGGATCAGCGCAGGTTGGGAGCGGTTCAGTGGCGAGCAAGCAGACAGCATCGGGCGGGAAGCGGAGCCTGGTGATCGTCGAGTCCGCCACCAAGGCCCGCAAGATCCAGCCCTACCTGGGGTCCGACTACGTGGTCGAGGCGTCCGTCGGGCACATCCGAGACCTGCCCAAGGGGGCCGCCGACATCCCGGCCAAGTACAAGAAGGAGCCGTGGGCCCGGCTCGGCGTGGACCCGGAGCACAACTTCGAGCCGATCTACGTGGTGAGCGCGGACAAGAAGAAGAAGGTCTCGGAGCTCAAGAAGGAGCTGGCGGGCGTGGACCAGCTCCTGCTGGCCACCGACCCGGACCGCGAGGGCGAGGCGATCGCCTGGCATCTGCTCGAGGTGCTCAAGCCCAAGGTCCCCGTGAAGCGGATGGTGTTCCACGAGATCACCAAGCCGGCGATCCTCGCCGCCGCCGAGAACACCCGCGAGCTGGACACCGACCTGGTCGACGCCCAGGAGACCCGCCGGATCCTCGATCGTCTCTACGGCTACGAGGTCTCCCCCGTGCTGTGGAAGAAGGTCATGCCGCGGCTCTCCGCCGGGCGCGTGCAGTCCGTGGCCACCCGCGTGATCGTCGAGCGCGAGCGGGAGCGCATGGCGTTCGTGGCCGCCGACTACTGGGACATCACCGCGACCCTGACCACGCGCGAGGCCGCCGGCGGCGACGCCGGTGAGCCGCGCAGCTTCACCGCCCGCCTCGCCGCGGTGGACGGTGCCCGGGTGGCGCAGGGGCGCGACTTCGGCCAGGACGGTCGACTCAAGACCTCCGGCGCGGCCAAGGACGCGGTGGTGCTCGGCGAGTTCGCGGCCCGCGCGTTGTCGGACGCGCTGGACGGTGCGGACTTCGTCGTCGACTCCGTGGAGTCCAAGCCGTACACCCGCCGCCCTTACGCACCGTTCATGACCTCGACGCTGCAGCAGGAGGCCGGCCGCAAACTGCGCTACACCTCCGAGCGCACCATGCGCATCGCGCAGCGGTTGTACGAGAACGGCTACATCACCTACATGCGTACCGACTCCACGACCCTGTCGGAGGGCGGCATCGCGGCCGCCCGCGCCCAGGCCACGGAGCTGTACGGCAGCGAGTACGTCTCGCCCACACCGCGGCAGTACACCCGCAAGGTCAAGAACTCGCAGGAGGCACACGAGGCCATCCGCCCGGCAGGGGAGTCCTTCGCCACCCCCGGGCAGCTGCACAGCGTCCTGGACGCCGAGGAGTACCGCCTGTACGAGCTCATCTGGCAGCGCACGGTCGCCTCCCAGATGGCGGACGCCAAGGGCACCTCGGTGAGTATCCGCATCACGGGCGCCGCGGGACAGAACCCGTCCGGGTACGAGCGGGCGACCTTCGCGGCCTCGGGCCGCACCATCACGTTCCCCGGCTTCCTCAAGGCCTACGTGGAAGCGGCCGAGGAGTCCAGTGAGTCCTCGGACAAGCCGATGGCGGACGACGCCGAGCGGCGGCTGCCGCGCCTGAGCGAGGGGCAGGACCTCACGGGGTCGGATCTGTCCGCCGACGGCCACACCACCAGCCCGCCGGCCCGCTATACCGAGGCCAGCCTGGTCAAGGTCATGGAGGAGATGGGCATCGGCCGCCCCTCGACCTACGCCAGCATCATCCGCACCATCCAGGACCGCGGGTACGTGTACTCCCGGGGCAACGCGCTCGTGCCCAGCTGGGTGGCCTTCGCGGTGGTCGGACTGCTCGAGCAGAACTTCGGTCGACTGGTGGACTACGACTTCACCTCGCTCATGGAGGACGAGCTCGACGAGATCGCCGAGGGGCGCGAGAACCGGGACGACTGGCTGCGCCGCTTCTACTTCGGGGACGGTGGGTCCGGGGACGCGGGCCACGCGGTCGGGCTCAAGAACCTCATCGACGTCAACCTCGAGGCCATCGACGCCCGCAGTATCAACTCCATCCGGGTCTTCGACGACGCCGAGGGCCGACCGGTCCACGTCCGTGTCGGGCGGTACGGCCCGTACCTGGAGCGCATGGTCGACGGGGAGAGCGGTGAGCGGGAGTCGCAGCGGGCCAACCTGCCGGAGGGGATGAGCCCGGACGAACTCACCCTCGAGGTCGCGGAGAAGCTCTTCGCCACCCCGCAGGACGGGCGTCCCCTCGGTGTGGATCCGGAGACCGGTCACGAGATCGTGGTCAAGGACGGTCGCTTCGGGCCCTACGTCACCGAGAAGCTGCCCGAGCCCACCGACGAGGAGAAGGCACGGTGGGCGAAGAAGGTGCTCGCCGACGCCGAGGCGGAGAAGAAGCGGATCGACGCCGAGCGCGACGCCGCGGTCGCCGCCGCGGAGAGCGACGAGGCCAAGGCCGAGGCCAAGAAGGCGGCGACGAAGGCCAAGTCCGCCGTGACCCGCAAAGCCAAGAAGGAGTCCGACAACCCCACGGGCCCCAAGCCGCGGACCGGATCGCTGATGCAGTCCATGGAGCCGGCCACGGTCACGCTGGAGGAGGCGCTCAAGCTGCTGTCCCTGCCGCGGGTCCTGGGCGTCGACCCCACGAGCGGCGAGGAGATCACCGCGCAGCTCGGTCGGTACGGTCCCTACCTGAAGAAGGGCTCCGACTCGCGGACCCTGGACACCGAGGACGCCGTGTTCACCATCACGCTCGAGGAGGCTCTGAAGATCTACTCGGAGCCCAAGCGTCGGGGTCGGCAGGCCGCCGCGCCCAAGGCGCTGCGCGAGATGGGGGTCGACGAGGTCTCGGGCAAGCAGATGCTGGTCAAGGACGGGCGCTTCGGGCCGTACGTCACCGACGGCGAGTCGAACGCGTCGCTGCGTAAGGGCGACACCGTCGAGACGCTCACCGACGCGCGCGCCTCGGAACTGCTGTCCGAGAGGCGGGCCAAGTCGCCGCCGCCCAAGAAGACCGCGGCGAAAAAGGCCCCGGCCCGGAAGTCGCCGGCCAAGAAGGCCGCCGCCGGGCGCTGACCCGACCGTGCGGGGCGCCCCACGGCGTCACACCTCCGCGGTTGGCGGACCTCGCCACCAACTTGGCGGACAGAATCGGCGCTCAGGGCCCTCTGGTCGCGAACCGATGTCCGCCAACCGCGAACCGATGTCCGCCAACCGCGAACCGATGTCCGCCAACCGCGAACCGAAGTCCGCCAACCGCGGGGCGGCTCAGGCGCCGGCGGCCTCGACTCCCTCGACGGTGGGGCGCAGCGCGACCTTGCCCGACTGCCACCGGTCCGCGAGGGTCGGCCGCAGGGGTCTGGCCAGCTGCGTCATGATTCCGCGGCCCCGCAGCTCGACGCTGCGACCCAACACCCACCTCGCGGCTTCGGGCGCATCCGCGTTGCGGATCGCCGCCGCCGACGCCAGGACGTGCCCCTGCTCAGATTTGGCCAGGGTGGTCAACCGCGCGGCCTCGTTGACCGGGTCGCCGATCACGGTGTATTCGAATCGCTTGGCGTGACCGATGTGGCCGGCGATCACCGTGCCGTAGGAGACCCCGATTCCCGCCGACAGCGGGGAGAGACCCGCGAGTTGGCTCTGTAGCGCGCGAGCGGCCCGCAGTGCCCGCCCCGCCTCGTTCTCCACCTCCAGGGGCGCGCCGAAGACGGCGAGAAGTGCGTCACCCTGGAACTTGTTGATGTAGCCGCCGTTGGAGTCGACGGCCTCCACCGCGATGCGGAAGAACTCGTTGAGCACGGCGACGACCTCGGCCGGCTCGTGTGCGGCGGCGAACTCCGTCGAGCCGGTGAGGTCGACGAAGAGCACCGCGACCTGCTTCTCCTGGCCCCCGAGCTCCGTCCCGCGTTCGAGTGCGTGGCGTGCGACCTCCTCGCCGACATAGCGACCGAAGAGGTCCTGGATCGCCTCGCGCTCCTGGAGACCGGTCACCATCTCGTTGAAGCCCTGACCCAGTCGGCCGATCTCGGAACTGTCGTAGATCGTGACGCGGGCCTCCAGATCTCCCTTCTTGACCCGCCCGACGCCCGCCTGCATCTCGCGGACGGGATCCGCGATGGAGTCCGAGACCAGGCCCATGCCGATCGCGCCCGCGATCACGGCGACGCTGGCCATCACCGCGAGGGCGACGAGGATGTGTTCCGGCTCGTCGCCGAACAGCCCGACCCACTGCCCGGTGAGGATCAGCAGGATCCCGGCGACGGGGATGACGGTGGTGAGAGCCCAGCCCAGGAAGATCCGACGGCGCACCCCCGGCACGTGCCTGTTGGCGGGCACGCCCCGAGCGAGGGCGCGGACGGTGATCGGCCGCATGATCCGCTCGGCCTGGAGGTAGGAGATGAGGCAGGTCGTGGTCCCTCCGAGGATGCTCGTCACGCCCACGACCAGGGCGAGCCGGGGGGAGTGGCCCACGTTGGCGACGACGAAGACGATCGTGCCGACCAGCCACATGGTGCCGGAGATGAGCGCCTGGTGGAACGGGAGTTTCAGGGCCCGGTTGCGGATCGCCCCGCCGAACTCCTCACCGGAGCGGTCGACCCGCAGGACCGGGAGCAGGAGCAATGTCGAGGCGATCACCCCGCCCACGAACGCGAGCACCAGATAGCCGATGAATAGGTACTGGTTGAGGAACCGGAACTGCTCCAGGTCGAGAAAGCGGTCCATCGGCAGGACGAAACGCAGGAACGCGAAGACGAACACCGCGCCGATGATGTTGGCCTGCACCATGGTGAGGGCATAGACGGGCCAGGGAGTGGCCCACAGCCACCGGAACAGCCTGACCCATCGCTCCATTGGCCCAAGGGTAGTCCCAGCCCCCGTCCCGGGACCGCAGGTGTGACGGACAGCGGCGATATGGTGGGGCCATGCCAGGGGTGTTCGATCGGTTGGCCGGACAAGCCGACGTGGTGGCGGAGCTGACCGCCGCGGCGTCGGCCGCGCGTGCGCGGGTCCCCGGCCAGGGGTGGCATGAGGCGGACGCGCGAATGGTCCACGCGTGGCTGTTCACCGGCCCGCCGGGCAGCGGCCGGAGCGTCGCCGCCATGTGTTTCGCCGCCGCGCTGCAGTGCGAGCACCCGGAGATCGTGGGCTGTGGGGAGTGCCGGTCCTGTCACACCGTCCTGGCGGGGACCCACGCCGATGTCCACCTCCTGGCTCCGCAGGGGGTCAACATCCTCCTCAAGGACGTCAAGGAGACCATCCACCGCGCCGCCAGCCGGCCCAGCACCGGGCGCTGGCAGATCGTCGTGGTGGAGGAGGCGGACCGACTCACCGAGCAGTCCGGTAACGCCCTGCTCAAGGTGGTGGAGGAGCCGCCGAGCCGCACGGTCTTCCTGCTGTGCTCGCCCACGACCGACCCGATGGACATCATGGTCACGCTGCGGTCCCGCTCGAGGAACGTGGCCCTGCGCCAACCCGACGCGGCCGCCGTCGAAGCCGCGCTCCTCGCCGGCGGGGGGATCGATCCGGAACGGGCGAGGTGGGCGGCGGCCGTCTCCTCCGGCCACATCGGCCGCGCGAGGTGGTTGGCCACCGACGAGGCCACGCGTGAACGCCGGGACGTGGTGTTGGAGCTGCCCATGGTGATGCACAACCCCGGCCGGGCCTTCCCGCTGGCGGACCGGTTGGTCAGCGCGGCCGAACAGGAGGCGCTGGCCCGCAACACCCCGAACGATGAGCGTGAGGTGGAGGAACTGCGCACCGCGATGGGTGTGGGCGGGACCGGAAAGGGCGCCGTCGCGGCGGGTCGGGGCGCCGCGGGGGCCGTCAAGGAGTTGGAGAAGGCGCAGAAGTCGCGGCGGACCCGCTCCACCCGCGACTCGCTGGACCTCGCTTTGGTCGACCTCGCGGGCTTCTACCGGGACGCGCTCATGGCCGGACTCGGCGTCGCCGACATCGCGCCGGTGCACCCGGACAAGGCCGAGGAGTCGGCGCGCCTCGGGGGGCACTATCCGCCGGCGTCCGTGCTGGGGGCCATAGAGGCCATCCAGGAGTGCCGGGCCGCCATCGAGGTCAACGTCAAGCCGAAGTTCGCGGTCTCGGCGATGGTGGGGGCCATCCGGGAGGCGTTGGGCTGAGGCGGCAGGGCAGGCGCGTGGCCCCGGGAGGGGCGTCCACGACAGGGTGCCAGGCGTTTTCCGACCGCGAGGGCCGGTCATATATAGTTGCCTCGCCCCACAAGGGCTCGCCGCGTTAGCTCAGTCGGTAGAGCATTTCACTCGTAATGAAAAGGTCGTCGGTTCGATTCCGACACGCGGCTCCATCAGAACCCTCTGACCCCCGTCCCCTCTGGCCGGGGGTTCTCACGTATCAGCCCCTCGATGAGAAGGATTCCCATGACCTCTCAGCCACTGGTGGTCGAGCGAGCCGACCACATCGAGACGTGGACGCTCAACCTGCCGGAGACCCGCAACGCCATCTCCGACCCGGCGATCGTCGACGCACTGTGCGCCCGGGTGGCGGTGGTCAACGCTGATCACGACGTCCGGGCCGTCGTGCTCACCGGCGCGGGGTCGGCGTTCTCCGCCGGCGGCAACGTCAAGAACATGGTCGACAGGACCGGGATGTTCGGCGGCAGCCCCTACGAACTCCGCGACGGGTACCGCACCGGCATCCAGCGGATTCCGCGCGCGCTGTACCACTGCGAGGTGCCGGTGATCGCGGCGGTGAACGGACCCGCCGTCGGGGCGGGGTGCGACCTGGCGGTGATGTGCGATCTGCGGGTGGCCTCGACGAAGTCGTGGTTCGCGGAGAGCTTCGTGCAGCTCGGGATCATCCCGGGCGACGGCGGCGCATGGCTGCTGACCAAGGCGATTGGCCCCGCGCGAGCGGCGGAGATGGCGCTCACCGGCGACCGGGTGAAGGCCGAGCAGGCCGCCGCGTGGGGCCTGGTCAACGAGGTCGTGGAGCCCGAGGAGCTGCTCCCGGCAGCCCGAGCACTGGCCGGCCGGGTGGCCAAGAACCCGCCGCACGCGGTCCGGATGGCCAAGCGTCTGCTGCGCGAGTCGCAGCACCAGTCGCTCGAGTCCCTCCTTGAGCTCTCGGCGGCGATGCAGGCGCTCGCACACCACACCGCCGACCACCGCGAGGCCCTCACCGCATTCGGGGAGAAGCGCGCGGGGGAGTACGAGGGTCGCTGAGCCGCTGACCTACCATCACCACACGCCCTCCAAAAGGAGCACCGATGAGCTCTGCACTGGTTCCCCCGACCACCCTGGCGTCGGCGGAGATGGACGCTCTGCGGGCAGAGGTGCGGTCGTTCCTGTCGGGGGAGATCGCCGCCGGTCGGCTCACGCCGTGGATCGATACGTGGCTGACGAGGTGGGATGAGGACTTCACTCGTCGGCTCGCCGAGCGTGGCTGGGTGGGGATGACGGTCCCGACCGAGTACGGCGGACGGGGGCGCTCGCATCTGGAGCGTTTTGTCGTCACCGAGGAACTCCTGGCCGTGGGGGCACCGGTCGCCGCGCAGTGGGTCGCGGATCGGCAGATCGCGCCGTCGTTGCTGCGATACGGGACGGAGGAGCAGAAGCGTGAGTTCCTTCCCCGGATCGCGGCGGGCGAGTGTTGCTTCGCGATCGGGATGAGTGAGCCGGACTCCGGGTCGGACCTGGCCAGTGTGCGGACGAAGGGTGTCCGTGTCGACGGCGGCTGGTCGATCACCGGGACCAAGGTGTGGACGTCCGGTGCGCAGCACGCCGAGGCATTCATCGCGCTGGCGCGCACCGAGCCCCTGGACACCTCACACCGTCATGCGGGGCTGAGTCAGTTCATCGTCGACCTGCGCAGCGAGGGTGTGACGATCCGCCCGATCGTATCCCTGTCGGGTGACCATCACTTCAACGAGGTGGTGCTGGACGAGGTGTTCGTCCCCGATTCCCGCGTCTTCGGCGCCCTGGGCAACGGGTGGGAGCAGGTCAATTCCGAGTTGGCGTTCGAGCGCAGTGGTCCCGAGCGGTTCCTGTCCTCCTTCCGCCTGCTGGCCGCGGAGATCGGGGCCATCGCCGAGGGGCGCCTGCCCGCCCGGACGGACCTGGGTCGTTCGGTCGCGCGGATGGCGGGCCTGCACGCCCTGAGCCAGAACATCGCCGGAGCCCTCCAGCGCGGGGAGCCGGCGGACACCGCGGCGGCCCTGGTCAAGTTGCTCGGCACCACCACCGAGGGGGACATCGTCGAGGCGGTCTCCGCCCGGTTCGGGGACGAATTCACCCCCCGTGCCAGTGCCAGTGACGGTGACGGTGACGGCGACGGTGGGGCGGCGGCCGCGTCCGAGCTCGCCGATCTGCTCCGTGCCGGGCTGCACCAGCGGCCCGGCTTCACTCTGCGGGGTGGCACCAACGAGATTCTGCGCGGCGTGATTGCGCGGGGACTGGGGATGCGATGAACGCTGAGAACGGAGTGGACGGGGCGGCCGGCGGGACCGGTGAGGCCGCGGAGACCGCCGAGAGCGCGGGCCTTCAGATCGACGAGGATCTCGAGTCGATGATGGCCGGCGTGCTGGCCCAGTTCTCGGGCCCCACCGTGGAGCCCGATCCGTCTGCCGTGTGGCGGTCCCTGTCCGAGGTGGGGGTCGGCCGACTGACCGCGCCCGAGGACGGCGGGGGCAGCGGTGCGGGCTGGGCCGAGGCCTCCGCCTTGCTGCGGTTGTCCGCTGCCGCCGGGGTCGCGGCCCCGTACGCGGAGACCGATCTCGTCGTCGGACCCGTGCGCCGCGCCGCGGGCCTCGATGACTCCTGCGCCGGTACGGCGACCCTCGCCGTTCTCGGTCCCGACGGCCGCGCTCGCCGGGTGGCATGGGCGGGGGCGACCGACACCATCCTGTTCGTCCGCAGGTCACCGGCCGCCGACGGCGACGGGCCGGGGTTCGAGGTCGCCGACGTCGAGACCGTCAGCGCTCAGATCACGCCGCGCGACGGCATCTCCGCGGTGCCGACGGGGGACGTCGTCCCGCCCGACGACGCGCGCTGGACCGCGGTCCACGCTGCCGCGGTGGAGACGGCGGTGCTGCGCGGCGCGCTCGCCCGGGCCGTGCAGTGTGTGGGGGCGGCGGAGGGGATGCTCGAGTCGGCGATCGCCCACTCGACCGAGCGGAATCAGTTCGGTAGGGCGTTGGCGAAGTTCCAGTCCGTGCAGAACCTCGTCGTCGACATCGCCGCGGAGACCGTCCTGGCCCGCGCCGCGGTCGACCAGGCCGTGGCCGATGCCATGGTCACGGGCCTGACCGGGCCGCTGTCGGGGTTCCGGGTGGCGGTGGCCCGCAGTGTGGCCTCGCAGGCCGTCGCGGTCGCGGTGCGCAACGCCCATCAGGTGCACGGGGCGATCGGCACCACGCACGAGCACACCCTGCATCGCCTGACCCTGCCCGCGGTGCAGTGGCGCGGTGAGTTCGGTTCGGCGGCCTTCTGGGACGCCGTGCTCACCGACGCCGCGCTCGCCGGCGGGATGGACGGCGCCTGGCCGATGGTCACCGAGGGCACCACCGTCGAGGGCGCCGCCGCGGCGTGGCTCGACCGGGTCACCCTCGGCGAATAGGGAGTGGGACGGACCCCGGCCGCCCGGACCCCCGACCCCGGCGGCCACTGACCGGAGGGACACAATCTCGGTACGCTCGGTCAGTAGTACCGAGAAAGGTCGACCCGTGGAATTCCTCCTCATCGCCGCAGTGATCGCGGTGGCCGTCGCGGTGGTCTCCCGCAGCCAGAACAACGGTCAGACGCAGCTCCAGGCGCACGACAACCGCCATCTCGAGGACCATCGGGCCGAGGCCTCGCGATGGGTCGAGCGCCTCGGTGGCCAGGTGTTCAACCTCGACGGCACCGACGAGGCCTCGAAGCAGGCCATGGCCGATGCCTCCGAGCGCTACACCGCGGCCGTGACCGAACTCGAGAACGCCCGCACGCCGGTCCAGGCGCGGCTGGCCAAGGACACCGCGATCGAGGGGCTCTACTACGTGCGCGCCGCCCGGTCGGCGATGGGCCTGGACCCCGGCCCCGAGCTGCCCACGACCGACGGTCAGGAACGCGCCGGCCGGGTGACCGAGGACCGCACCGTCGAGGTCGAGGGTCGCACGATGACCGCCGCGACCGAGCCGAGCGACAAGACCCCGCACTACTACCCCGGCGGTGTGGTCGCCGGACGGCCGGTGCCGGCCGGCTGGTACTCCGAGCCGTGGTGGGCCTCCGCCCTGGCGACGGGCGTGTGGATGATGGGCTCGATGATGATGTTCAACATGATGTTCGCCGGTATGGCGGGTGTCGGCTACTCCGGCCAGGACTTCGAGTCCGGGATCGGCGAGGGCGGCGCTGACGTCAGTGACATGGGTGGCGGCGACGGCGGCGACGGCTTCTTCGACGGCGGGCTCATGGGCGGCGAGGGCGGCGACGCAGGCGGTGACGGGGGAGGGTTCTTCGACGGAGGACTGTTCGGCGGCGACGGCGGTGGAGACGGCGGCGGTGGCGGGTTCTTCGACGGCGGCCTGTTCGGCGGCGACGGCGGCGGGTTCTTCGACTTCTGACCAGGGTGACCAGGCCCGGCGGCCGGGTCAGGGGCAGCCGGCCAGGACCCGCTCCATGGCCTCGTGTTCGGCGTGGGTCACCCACAGCCCGTAACGCTCCTTGACCAGGATCTGCCGCGCGATCATGGGGCAACGGAACTCGCGACGCGGGGGCAGCCAGGTGGCCGCGTCACCGTCGCCCTTGCTCTGGTTGGCGTGACCCGCCACCGCCAGCAGATTGAGCGGATCGTTGGCGAAGTCCCGGCGCTGCTCGAGGGTGAGTTGCTGGGCGCCCTTCTGCCACGCGTCCGACAGGGCCACCACGTGATCGATCTGCACCGCCGACGAGGTGTCCTGCCCCCGCACGAACTCGATCCGCTCCCCGGTGTAGGGCCCGTACAGGACCCCGGTGAGCACTACGCAGTCCCGGGTCCCCGGTCGCACCGTGATGTCCTGCAGATCGCGCCGCAGGATGTCGTTGCGCGTATCGCACCCGTTGCGGCCGAACTCCACGGAGACGTCGTCCGACCACGCCTGGCCGAACAGGGCACGGTCGTACCCGGTCTTGGGGGCGCGCCCCTTGATCTCCAGCTGGGGCAGGGCCATCCGGGCGGACGCGACAAGCGGATCCCCCGACGGGGCGGCCTCGGGTGGCGCGGGCTCGAACGGGATGGGCTCGGGCGCCCCCGGTTCGGGGCCGGGCGGGGCCGCCGGGTCCGACACCGGCGGAGGGGGCGGTGGGGCCAGTGACGACGACGAGACGGGCATTCCGACCCCGCCGCCCGTGACCTGCTCGAGATCCGCGCACCGACCCAGCCCCGCCAGAACGAGGACGGCCATCACCGATACCACCGTGACGCGAGTGGTTCGGGTGGCCCTTGAGGTCCGTGATGCCATGCACGCACTGTAGCGACACCGTCCGACACCGCCCCGCACCGTCCGACACCGCCCCGCACCGTCCGGCACCGCGCCCGCCCTCCCGGTTACGCTGACGCCGATGCCGCCCGAGACCGACACCCAGCCGACCGCCCACGCCCCGGCGCGGGGCCTGGTCGCGGCGTGCGCGGTCGTCGTCGTGGCCTTCACCGCGCTCCGGACCTGGGTGGCGGCCGCGGGCTGGTTCTACTGGGACGACCTGATCCTGCACGGCAAGGCCGCCGCGCACCGTCTCCCCGACCCCGGCCTGCTCTTCGCCGACCACGACGGCCACCTGATGCCCGGGGGGATGGCGCTGGCCTGGGTCGCGGCACACGTGGCCCCGCTCGACTTCCGTCTCCCGCTGGTGCAGATCGCGGTGCTCCAGCTCCTCGCCGGCGCGGCGCTCGCCCGGATGCTGTGGGTGCTCCTGCGGGGGCGGCCGGTGCTGCTGGTCCCGCTCGTCGCGACCCTCGCGATCCCCCTCGGGCTCCCGGCCGCCACCTGGTGGGCGGCAGCACTCAACGCACTGCCGCTCTCGGCCGCGATGGCGTGGGCCGTGGCGTCGACGATCCGGCTGGCCGAGACGGGGCACCGCAGGCACGCGGTGGGCGCGGTCCTGGCCACCGCGGTGGGCCTGCTGTTCGTGGAGAAGGCCGTCCTCATCCCCGTGGTGTCGGCGGCCGTCCTGGTGGGCTGGTGGTGGGTCGGCCGGAGCGGGTCGGCGTCGCCCCGTGTGATCTGGCGGCGGACGCGGACGGCCTGGGCCGCACAGGGAGCCGTGCTCGTGGTGTGGGCGGCGGTCTTCGTCGTCGTCGTCGGCCGTCTCGGTGGCCGGGGCACGTTCGGCGAGGTCGAGGGCACGCGACCGGGGTTCCCGGCCCTGGTGGACCACACCTACCGCCTGGCGGTCATCCCGACCCTGGGGGGCGGGCCGTGGCGGTGGGACCGGTGGCATCCCGGGCCGCCCATGGCGGACCCTCCGCTGGCCGCCGTCCTCCTCGGCGCCCTGGCGTGTGCCGGCGTGTTGGCGTGGTCTCTGGCCACCCGCAGCCGCACCGGGCCCGTCTGGCTCGCGGTCGCGCTCTACCCGCTCCTGTCGGTGGTCCTGGTGGCCGTGGGGCGGGCGGGGCCGGACACGGCAGCGGAGATCGTCCAGACCCTGCGGTACCACGCCGAGATGCCGCTGGTTCTGGCGGCGGCCGCCGCGCTGGCGTTGTCGGCGCCCCGGCGGGGGAGCGCGGCGACCGTCCGCCTGGTCACGCCCGCCGGAGCGGTGGCCCTCGTCGCGCTGCTCGTCTCCTCGGCGGTCTCGACCCACACCTACCGGCAGACCTGGGCCGACCAACCGTCCCGCGACTACGCCCTCCCGCTGCTCGAGGCCCTCCGGGAGCGCAGCGCCCCCCTGTTCGACCAGGACCTGCCGCTCGAGGTGCTCCTCCCCGTCACCTCACCGGCCCACCGGCTGTCGTCGGTCCTCGCGGGTGTCCCCGGGATCCCCCCGGTCGCCGCGTGGACGACCGACCCGGTCCTCATCGACACCCTGGGCGCCCTGCATCCGGCCGAGGTCGCGGCCCTGCGGACGATCCCGCAGGGGCCCGAGCCCGGGTGTGGGTACAGGGTGGGCAGCGACGGGGCTCGGATCCCCGTCGACGGGCCCCTGATCGACCGGGACTGGATCGTCCAGCTCAACCTCTTCGCCGACTCGGACGGTGAGGTGGGCGTCCGGCTCGACGAGGGATCCGAGGTGACGGCCCCGGTGTCGGCGGGCCTGGGAACGGTCTTCGTCCGCGTCGAGGGAGGGGGGACGGGGCTGACCGTCTCCCCGCGCGGGGGCGTCTCGGAGCTGTGCATCGGCAGCGGACCGGTCGGAGTCCTCGTGCCGCGCTGAGGGCGGCGGGGTGGGTGGCCCATAATGGGTCGGACCGGATGAGGACGACAGGGACGGAGGCAGGTCATCGACATCGCGATGGTCATGCTGACCCTGACGTCACTCCTCGTGGTTCCCGGGTTGATCGTGGGACTGGCCGCTCGACTTTCTCTCCGGATGGCCGTGGGCACGTCGATACCCGTGTCCGCGGGGATCGTCACGATCGCCACCTATGTCTACGGCCGGTCCGGGGTGCCGTGGTCCCTCGCCGGGTACGCGGTCGCCACGGCCGTCACCGCGGCGATCGTGGGGCTGGTGGGGCTGCTCATCTCCGGATCGCTGTGGCTCCGGCGTCGACGCCGTGCCCGGGCGGGCGGCCGGCCCGGCGAGCCGGCCGACGACACCCGGCGCCCCCGCAGCCCGGTCGCGACCCCGAGCCCCCGACGCGCGTGGTGGTGGCTGCTGCCGGCCGCGTCGATCCTGGTGAGCGCATGGCTGATCGGCCAGATGATCATCACGGAACTCGCCGCCACCCCGGGCGGCACCGCGAACATCTTCCAGGGCTGGGACGCCCACTGGCACGCCAACTACCTCCGCTTCATCCACGACACGGGCCTGGCGTCCCCCGACCAGGCGGGCCTGCTGCGGTATCCGGAGAACGGGGCCACTCTCTACTACCCGAGCACCTGGCACGCGATCGCCGCCCTGGTGATGGGGCTGCGCGGCATCGGGGCGGTCGAGACCTACAACCTCGTCCAGATCGGCTCCATGGCGCTGGTGTTCCCGCTGGGCGTGGCCGCGCTCGCCTGGCTCATCACTCACCGCTCGTTCTCCCGCCCGGCTGCCGCCACCTCCGCGGCCGTCGCCGCGATGGCGACCCCGCTGTTCCCGGGGCTGCCGTTCGTCGAGGTGATGGTGGCCGCGACGCCGTCCGGGGTGGCCAACGGACTGGCGGGACTCGTGGCCGCGGTCGTGGTGGCCTCGTTGTCCGACCGCCGCCTCGTCCCCGCCGCGGCGCTCGGGCTGGTCGGCGTCGGGGGCATCCACCCGTCGGCCATGGTCACCGCCGCGGTGATCGTGCTGTTCTGGTGGTTGTTCGAGGGCCTGTGGCGCCCGGTCAGGGGACGGGTGCGGGACTTCCTCGTCCTGGCCGGGGTCGGGCTGGCCGGGGTCCTCACCCTGCTGCCCCAGGTGCTCACCGTCTCCGAGGACGCGGACGAGATCTCGGCCTTCCAGTTCGAGATCAACGCCGACCGGGCCGCCGTCTGGGGGCGCGCCGTGGCACTGCAGGTCCGGCACGTGCAGGACTGGGGAGTGCGCTGGGTGCTGCTCTCACTCGCGGCGCTGGGCGTGATCGTCATGCTCCGGCGCCTCGTACTGTGGCCGATCCTGCTCTGGGGCGGGGTGCTGGTGGTGTGCGTCAACTCCATGAGCATGTTCGGCAACTGGACCGGTGGCGCCCTGCGCGGGATCGGGAGCATCTACTACAACGACCCGCGCCGGATCGGGGTGCTCCTGGCGGTCCTCGTGGCGGCCGCCGTCGGCGTGGGCGTGGGCGTGACCGTCCAGGCGCTGGCGGGGTGGGCGGCCCGCCTGATCGACCCGATCACCGACCCGCGCGGGACCGGTGCGGCGGGCCTGCGGGTCGCCGTGGCGCTGGCCGCGTTGGTGGCCACCGGGTCGTGGGTCGTGCAGGCCTCGCCCGAGTACGCCTCGGCGGCGGGCGCGAACCAGCGCGCGGGTCGGATGGTCGACGGTCACGATCTGCGCGCCTTCGAGTGGCTCTCCGAGCAACCGCAGGCCTACTCGGGCCTCGTCTACACCAACCCCGACGAGGGGTCGGGGTGGATGTACGCGACCCACGGTCTGCCCTCGACCGCACGGCATTATCTCCAGCCCGGCTCCACCGCTCCGCTCACGACCGCCCTGTTCTTCAGCATGGACCGGGCCGGTACCGACCCTCGCGTCGACTCCGCGCTCGACGAGCTCGGCGTGACCTTCGTCTACGTCAGCCCGCCCAACTACTGGGGGTTCCAGAAGCCCAACGATCACCTGCTCCGGCTCGATCAGGCCCCGGGCCTGATCAAGGTCTACTCGGACTCCCAGGTGCGGATCTTCGCCGTCCGGGCGGCCTTCACGCAGGAGGAGATCGACCGGATCCTGGCCGACTCGCCGTTCCCGCCGGACAGACGCACCCCCCTCACCCGCGCCACCGAGCTGTACGGCGGGGAGTGAGCGGCCCGAGTCGATCCGGGTCGTATCCTCGGAGCTGTCGTCCGACAGGACGCCGCGGCCGCGTCGCCGCGCTTCGGGAGGGGTTTGTCAATGAAGGCACTCGTGACGGGTGGGGCCGGGTTCATCGGGTCGACCCTGGTGGACCGCTTGCTCTCCGAGGGGCACGAGGTGACCGTCGTGGACGACCTCTCGCGGGGTCGCCTCGAGAACCTCGCGGGTGCCCGGGAGGCCGGATCGCGATTCGACTTCCGCCAGATGACGCTGACCGATCCCGGGATCGTGAACCTGGTGGCGGAGGTGGCGCCCGAGGTCGTGTTCCACCTGGCCGCGCAGATCGACGTCCGCCTGTCCGTGGAGGACCCGGTGCACGACGCCGAGGTCAACGTGGTGGGAACGGTCCGGCTCGCCGAGGCCGCCCGGCGAGCCGGGGTGCGGCGGATCGTCTTCACCTCCTCGGGAGGATCGATCTACGGTCCCGTCACCGACCTGCCGGTGGCCGAGTCGCGGGCGGTGGATCCGATGAGCCCGTACGCGGCGGGCAAGGTCGCCGGCGAGGTGTACCTCGAGATGTTCGCCAAGCTGTACGGCATCGAGTGGGCGGGCGTGGCGCCGGCCAACGTGTACGGCCCGCGCCAGGACCCGCACGGCGAGGCCGGGGTGGTGGCGATCTTCGCGCAGCGACTGCTCGCGGGACAGCCGACCCGGGTGTTCGGGGACGGTGGCAACACCCGCGACTATGTGTTCGTCGACGACGTGGTGGACGCGTTCGTGCGCGCGGCGACGGTTCCGGCGGCCGCCGGCCAGCGGTTCAACGTGGGCACCGGGGTCGAGACCAGCGACCGCGACCTGCACACCCTGGTGGCCGCGGCGGCGGGGTCGGGGGACGACCCCGAGTACGCGCCCGCCCGCCTCGGGGACGTGGCCCGGTCCGCGCTGGACGCCGGCCGGGCCGCCGACGTCCTCGGCTGGGTCCCGCGGGTGTCGATCGCCGACGGCGTCGAGCGGACCGTGGACTACTTCAGGGCGTGAGCCCCGGCCCCTCGTCGGCCGCTCCGGTGCCCACCTGGGCCTCGGGCGCCTGCTGTACCGCGGGCGCCTGCTGCACCGCGTTCGGCTGCGGCAGGAACGGGCGGACCAGGTCCATCAGGCCGGGCAGGACACCACCCGGCGCGGGGGCGGGGTCGACCGGCTGGGTGATCTGCTGTTCCGTGGGTTCCGAGGTGGCGCCTCCGGTGGCGGTCTCGGTGGCGCCGCCGCCGGTGGACGGGGTCGCCCGATCGGTTACCGGGGCCGGCGGGGACGCCTGAGCAGAACGCTGCGGGGCAGCGCCCCCCGCGGACGCCACGGCCGCCGCGGGCGTGGGCACCGATGCCCGCGCGGTCGCCACCGCCGAGGGCTCGGTCTGCGCGGCCCCGGCGTCTGTCGAGGGATCACCGCCGACAGGGGCGTCGGGGCTCCCTGCGGGAGTCTCGGTGGAGTCGGCGGGATCGCCCTCCTCGGCCGGCTCGGAGGTGGTCACCGCGACGGGCTCCGGAGAGGCGTCCGCGGTCTGGGCGGTGGACACCTGCTCGCGTGCCCGCTCGACCGCCTGGGCGTTGCGGTGCGAGTCGTACCAGAGCCCGGTGGAGATCAGGCCGGCGGAGACCACGCCGAGGGCGCCCACCCCCAGAGCGGTGGCCGAGGGGCGTGGGAAGCGGGAGTCCAGCGGAGCCATGGACCCCAGTATCAGTCACCCCCGGTGCCGGGGACAACCCCGTGCCCCGCCGCGCGTGTCGACACCGGAACGGCGACAAGACGTTCCGGAGCCTCCCACAGGACCTCGGCGTCGCCGTACGGGTCGTCGGCCCGGCGGAGCCACAGCCCCGTGGCATGACGCCACACCGTGGGCAGGACCCGGCCGTCGTCCCCCGGGTCGACGCGCGTGTGCCGGGCCCGGATCCGGCGGTCGCGCCAGAGCGGCGCCCGGCCGCCGAGCATCACGGCGAGCATCGCCTCGAACGCACCGCACCCGCGGTCGAACACCCCGCCGTGGCCGCGCGTGCCGTAGACGGGGGCGCCGTCGGCGAAGGACCCGGTGTCGAGGCGGGTGGCGCCGTCGGAGAGGTCGGAGGTGGACCAGGCCCGCCTCAGCCCCCATCTGACCTGCAGCAGTTCGACCGGGTCCCCGGGAGCGGTGAACGAGAACCTGCGGACGGGGCCGGGAGACCGCCAGTCTGCCGGCCCCGAGACCCCCACCCCGAGGTCCGGGGACTCGGCGTAGATCACGCGGTCGGCACGCATGCCCAGCCGCTCCGCCGTCCCGACGATCCGCCCGCCGTAGGAGTGGCCCACCACGGTCAACGCGGCGCCCGGGCACTCGATCTCGATCACCCGGTCCACCTCCCGGCAGAACCGGACCAGGCGGGGCGCCATCGCCTCGGCGTAGCGCGGGTCGCCGGCATCGGCCATGATGTCCTGCGGGAACTCGCCGTCGAGGAACGCCACCACGACCAGCCGACCACCACCGGCCTCCACCAGGTCCACCGCGACGTCGGTGTTGACGTGGGACATGTCGAGGTTGGTGCCCGTGCCGGGGACGTAGACCGCGACCGCCTCGGTGCGCGGACCGACGTCCCCCACCACCTCGATCATCCGTCCACCCCGCAGCGGGGAGAACCCCACGAAGGAGCGACGACGACGACCCGGACCCCGTCGCGTCATGGTTTCCAGTCGCCCGATTCGCGGACTCCACGGTGTCCCGGCCAGCTGTTCGCGGTGCAGCGCGCGGCGCACCAGGACGGAGTTCGCCCGCGCGCGCACCGCCCACGGGACGCCGTAGGTCCCGCCGACGGCCTCGGGCTCGGCCAGCGCGAGCAGGCGTCGGTCGGCGGGGCTCAGGTGTTCGACGCTCGAGTACACCTCGTCGGGCGTGGCCTCTGTCCAGGCCTCGACGGTGGCCCGGGTGTCGAGGGGCTCGGCGCCCGTCCGACCGGGTCCGGCGACCTCGCCCGCACCGGCCAACCGCGCCAGATCGGTCAGCGCGTTGTCGACCGCCCGGTCCAGCGACGCGCGCAGCCGATCGCGGCCTGAGGCCGGCACCGGGTGCGGGCCGTCGAGGTCGGCCCAGATGTCCTCGGCGAGCTCGACCAGCCGGTAGAGACCCGCAAGGAGCTCGTCGACCCCGCGGGCCTCGGCGTCGATCGCCCCGGCCAGGGCCGTCAGCGCGGGAGAGCGCGTGGGGGAGGAGGCCAGGGCGTCCCGCGCGATCGTGAGCGCGTCCCTGGCCGCCACCATCCGGGCCGCCGCCTCGAGGAGTGAGCGCACCTGCTCGGGTGGCGGGTCCTCTCGCAGGGCTCCGGTCACCGGGGTCGCCGCGTCGGGTGGGCGTCGGTCAGGTCCCGGGCGGCCTGCGCGGCCTCCGCGTCGGAGGCCGCGCCCTCCGCCAGCGACCGTGCGATGTCGTGCAGTCGGGTGACCCGGGTGAGGGCGGGCGCCAGGAGGTCGCGCACCTCGTCGTCGTCGAGCCGCTCTCTCGCCGCCTCGAGCCGCGACGCGAGCCGGCCCGCCTCGGCGCGGACCTCCGCCTCAGAGAACTCCGCGCCTTCGGTACCAGCGCCGCCAGCCGGCCGGGTGCTCACCGTCGCAGGCGGTCGTCGTCGTCCGCGACGGGCATCACCGCGGTCGCGTCGGGCTCGTCTTCCGGCCGCACCGCGTTCTGCAGCGCGATCGACCGGGCCAACCGGGCGTAGCGCAGTTCCTGTTCGCGGAATCGCACGTAGGTGGAGACGGTGACAAAGGCGAAGCCCATGACCAGGGCGTACAGCACCAGGTCCGTGCCCCGCTGGACGCCCAACGCATTGGCCACCACGGTGAGGTCGTCCGGGCGCAGGACCGCATAGACCATGAACACCACGAACAGCACGAAGCCGATCTTGACGCCGGCCTTCGCCCGTGCCTTGCGCCGGTTGGCGACGAAGAACGCCACCAACGCGGCGCCGGCGAGCAACAGCAGTGCCTTGATCATCGCGGCAACCTCTTTCCCACGAACCCGTCGGAGAGGATGTTGATCCCGTTGAGCAGCGACTGCCCCTTCGACATGGAGTACTCGGTGTAGAGGATGTCGACGGGCTGCTCGGCCACGCGCCACCCACGGCTGTCCATCAGCTCCACGAACTCGCTGGCGTGGCTCATGCCGTTCATCCGCAGGTTGAGGTCGTCCGCGACCCGCGTGTTGAACACCCGGAGCCCGTTGTGGGCGTCGGTCAGGCCCAGCCGGCGGGTACGTGGGCTCAGCATGACGACGGTCCTCAGGACGATCCGCTTGATCAGCGGGACCTGATCGCCCTCCCGACGTGGGCGGCCGAAGCGGGTTCCCACCACGATGTCGACCGGTTCGGCGCGGACCCTCTCCACCATCGCGAGCACGTCCTTGACCTGGTGCTGGCCGTCGGCGTCGAAGGTGACGAAGTACCGGGCGCCGGGTTGGGTGCGGGCGTACTCGACACCGGTCTGGATGGCGGCCCCCTGCCCGAGGTTGACCGGGTGGCGGACCAGGTGCGCACCCGCCCGGTGGATCGCGGCGGCGGATTCGTCGGACGACCCGTCGTCGACCGCCACGATGTTCGGGAACGTCTCTCGCGCACTGCTGAGCACGTCCTCGATGACGGTGCCCTCGTTGAAGCACGGCACGATCAGCCAGACGTCGCGGTTGCCCGCGGGGCCGTTTGAAAGACCGCCGCCGGGGCCGCCGCCGGCCGTGTCGCCGTGCCCTGGGAGTCGCTCACTGTCACTGCTCATCGCCGGTCGATACTATGCGATCGGACGGATAACCCGGTGACGAGAAGGACGGCGGTTCCCCGATGGCCATCGATGTGATGCTCCCTTACTACGGGGATGTCGGCCACTTCAAGAAGGCTGTGGACAGCGTTCTCTCCCAGAGCTATTCGGACTTCCGACTGGTCGTGGTGGACGACGGCTACCCGGACCCGGAGCCCGCCCGCTACATGGGGGAGATCACCGCACGCGACGAGCGGGTGACGTACGAGAAGAACGAGGCCAACCTCGGCGCCAACGGCAACTACCGCAAGTGCCTGGAGATGGTCACCGCGCCGATCGTCGTGGTGATGGGCGCCGACGACATCATGCTGCCCAACTACCTGCAGGTGGTGGCCGACGGGTTCGCGGCCGTGCCTGACGCCGCCGTGATGGAGGTGGGCGTCAGCGTGATCGACGAGCACGGTGCGCCTGTCCGGCCGCTGTCGGACACCGTCAAGTCGTTCACCCAGCCCAGGACTGACGGGCGCACGGTCCTGCACGGCGAGAAGCTGATGACCTCGCTGATGCACGGCAACTGGACCTATTTCCCGTCCCTGGCGTGGAGTTCCGAGTGGATCCGCCGTATCGGGTTCCGCGAGGGGCTCGACGTGGTCCAGGACCTGGCGCTGCTCGTCGACGTGATCACCGCCGGCGGCCACATGGTCTACGACCCGACGCTGGCGTTCCTCTACCGCCGCCACTCGGCGTCCGACTCCTCGGTGCGCGCGCTCGACGGCCGCCGCTTCGACGAGGAGGCCCGCTTCTTCGCCGCCGAGGCCGACGCGTTCGCCGCCCGGGGCTGGAAGAAGGCCGAGCGGGCCGCGCGACTGCACGTGACCTCCCGGCTCAACTCGCTGTCGCTGCTGCCCACCGCGGCCCGGGCCGGCAAGCTCACCGAAGGCGGCAAGCGGCTCCTCGGCCACAGCTTCAGGAAGTTCTGACCCCGGGGCGGGCGCAGTGTCCGCTGGGCGTCATGTCGGCGCAGGCGGAGGCGGTGTCGGTCTGGTCGTCGCTGCTGCGGCGGAACGGCGCCGGCCCCCGTGCCGCACTGGGCACGACCAGAATTCGCGGCAGGTGAATAGCCGGAGTGGCTGGAGGGAGGTCAGGTGGTTCCCGAGCAGTGGATCCCGCACCGCCGCGAGGACGGCGAAACGATCGGCTGGATCGACATGATTGTCGCCGAGCCCCAGGTCGTGCCGATAGACCGCCTCGGCCGTCCGCTGGACCCGGTCGACGAGTGGTACGACACGGAGGGCGTGCTCGACGAGATCGGCCTGCGGTTCCTGATGGATCGCTACGTCGTCGAGGAGGAAGGCCGCGACACCGTGGTCCGCATCGCCCACGTCTATGACGACCGCATTGTCCTCTCCACAGCGTTGACTGACGCCGTTGAGGATGTGGGCCGCGAGATCGTCGTGCCCTTCCCCGCGCCGAGCACGCTGCGCCCCGCCTGATCCGCCGCCCGCCTGAAATACGGCCCGGCCGGTCAGCGTCGCACGATCACCACTCTCGAGCCCACCCCGCGGACGTCGAAGAGCTCGGGGTCCGCGAACTGCGCCGGGGAGAACCGGATCGTCTCCCGGCTGTTGTTCCTGGCCAGGGGCATTTCGTTGATCGCCACCGGCAGCCCCCAGGTCCGGATGCCCTCCCGCGCGAGCACCATCACGTCCGGGCCGCGGAAGGGCCCGGACTCCAGCGCGTCGGCCAGCTCGCGCGGGGAGGTGGCGGTGGCCCACCGGCGGATCTCGTCCGTCCGCTCGGTGTAGCGGCCGGCCGGGGTGGCGTACGCCTGCGCGGGCGCCTGGAAGGTGAAGTAGGGGCGGTAGGCGTAGACGGTCGGGACCGCGGTGAGCACCACCAGATCGGACGGCTCCCGGCCGGGCGTCATCTCGTCGATCGCCTCCATCACCGCTGAGGGCGCGGGGACGGTGTCACGGGCGGCGGCGGCGAAGGCCGAATCCTCCTCGGAGACGTGCTGCACCATCTGGATCGCGGCCAGGCCGGCCACCACCACGGCCACCGCGGCGACCCGCCCGCGGGAGTGCGGGGGCGACGTGGATACCGCCCACCGGGCCAGGGCGAGCGAGCCCACCACACCGGCGAGCGCGAGAGCCAACGTGATCGCCGGGATCAACCGGAACGGCAGCAGCGTGGACCCGGTGGCCGCCCTCAGCCCCGAGAGCGCGAACCACCCGAAGACCGTGAGGATCATCAGCCCCAGCGCTTGCGCCAGCACGAGTGCGCGCGCCGGGGTGGGCAGGGGCCAGTCCGGCCGGGAGAACGCGGCCTCGTCGTCGGCCTCGTCGTCGGCTTCGTCGTCGTCCTCGGGACGCGCGCCGATCCGGGCGCCGATCCTGGAACCCAGGGCCGCCGCACCGCGGTCTGTCAGGCGGCCGGCGCCGCCCGGCCACACGGTCGCCACCACCCACACGACCCCGATCAGGCACAGCAGCCCCGCGGCGGACACCTCGAACATCGGCAGTGGCCAGCGGGATCCGATCTCCGGGGCGAAGTCGTTGGCCACGGACGGCTCGGTCTCCGCGCCGCCCAGTACGGCCAGGAGGAAGCGGTGCCAGAACAGCAGCGCGACCAGTGCGGAGATGCCGGCCATCGCCGCCAGTCGGGCGAGAAGAGTGACGACGACGTGTCGGTCGGCGCGGTGGCGCCAGGTGGTGATGACGACGACGAGGGCCACCAGCAACGCCGCGACACCCGCGATGAGCGTGTAGTCCAGGGCGGCCCATCCGAGGTAGACGCCGATCGTCACGACCAGCGGCCACGTGGGTCGGCGGCCGTCGGTGCCCCGCGACCGCGCGGCGGCGCGTGCGCAGAGCAGGAAGGTCGCCACCACGACCTGCGGGAGGAGGCAGATGAGGATCCACGAGTAGGGCTCGTAGGCGTTGGTGTGTCCACCCACGACCGCGGTGACCAGACCGAACAGCACCGCGAGCCGGGTCGGCACCAGCCAGCGCCAGGCGACGAAGGCGATCGCGCCCGCGATCGCCATGGTGACGATCGCGTAGGGCTTGTAGAACTCCCAGCCCTCGATCCCGGTCAGGGCGGCCAGTCGCCCGCCCACCCAGAACCACTGCGGCGGGTAGAAGGGCGCGGCGTCGGCGTAGAAGGGGTCGGCGAGCGCGGGGGAGTCGGCGAAGCGGGTCAGGTACGCGACGCGGTTGAGCTGGTCGCCGCCGAGGCCGTAGAGGTAGTGCGGCGTCCCGGCCAGCAGCAGGCCGAGGTGGGAGGAGGCGAGGAACGCGGGGCCGGCGGTCCCGAGGAGCCACAGTCCGCGCTCGCCGGTATCGCGGCCGCTGTCTCGGCCCCGGCGCGCGCCGCGCAGCAGGAGCCAGCCGGCCAGCACCACCAGTCCCGCGGCGACGGTGGCGCCGAGGGCCTCCGGCAGCCAGCTGGGCTCCGGCAGGGACAGCGCATCGACGGCCGTGAGGGTCAGTGTGGCCACCAGTGCGGCGACGACGAGCCCCGCCAGCAGTTCACCCGCGCGCCGCGCGAGCACCCGGGCTTCGCTCATCCGGAGGGCTCCCGATCGAGCCGGGCGATCACCGCGAGGCCGGCGACGTGCACCGCCACCCCGATGCCAGGCCCGGCGAGAAGGGCGATGGCCGAGCGCACGTCGAGCGGGCCGGGCACCGAGACCAGGAGGATCAGCGCGGCCCCCACCGCCACCCACCAGCCGGCGTTGTAGAGCGTGTGTCGGTCGAAGGCCAGCGCGGCGTTGCCCGTGACCATGAGCGCGGCGGTACCGACGGAGGCCGCGGTGAGTGCGGCCAGCACTGCTCCGGGGAGCTCGAACTCGGCGCCGAACAGCACGCGGATGAGCCACGGGCCCACGAGCCAGGCCGCGCCCGCGCCCACGAGGCCGACCGCGGCGACCAGGGTGAGCGGGCCGGCCAGCGCGCGCGGGCCGAGCTCGCGGCGCTGGACGAAGTGGACGATGATCGCGCTCTGGAAACTGGTCAACGGCACCAGCAGCGGCGCCCGGGTGAGGGTGATGGCCAGGATCACCGCGCCGACCAGCGGCGCGGGGTCCGACTCGCGGACGGTGGCGGTGACGAACACGGGAAAACCCACCACCAGTGCGGCGGTCCCTGCCGAGGCCAACATCGCCGAGGCGGTGTTGCGCCAGAACCGTCCACGGCCCACGTCGAGCGCATGGCTCAGCGCGTCGCGGGTGGCCGGGGACAGGGCGATCATCAGCGCCCAGGTGAGGGTGCCGGCGACGGTGGCGAGTGCGAACCCGAGCCCGGCATCGCCCGCCCACCACGCCACGCCGGCGACCATCAGACGCAGCGCGGCGTCCACGGTGAGCAGCACCGCGTACAGGCCCCAGCGCTCGGTTCCCGAGAGCGCCCCCGCCGTGGCGGCCTGGAGGCTGAAGCCGAGGATCCCCACCGCCATCACCGCCACGCCCAGCCCGGAGAACGTGGGGAGCCCCAGGTGTGGCCAGGCGGGAGCGCTCACCGCGACGACCGCGGCCAGCGCGAGGCCCAGCATCAGCCCGGCGGGCAGGAGTCTGACCCGGCCTCCCGTGCCCGGTGCCGGGACATCCGGCGCGGGACCCACCCGCGCCGACCTCACGGCCCGGGTCGCCTCCTGCATGAGTCCGTTGGCCACGCCGCCCAGGGCGAAGAAGGCGCCCCAGTAGGTGGCGAAGAGCGGGTAGTCCGCCGGGCCGAGCGTCCGGCCGGCGACCAGCATCACCAGGTAGCCGGAGGCGGCCGCGAACGCCGTCGCCAGCGTCAGCGCCCGCATCCCACCCGCGGCGTGGCGGCCGGTCGTGGGGGTCGGGTCAGCGGCGGCCGGAGTGGTCATCGGGCATGCCGAGGGTGGGTGGCAACGGTTCGGAGAACAGCCAGGCGGCCCACAGGGGACGGAGGTCCACGGGGGAGTGGTCGGCGGCCATGTGCAGGAAGTCGTCGGTGGTCGCGGTCTTTCCCGAGTACTTGGCCACCCAGTCGCGGAGCAATTGGAAGAACCGCTCGTCGCCGATCGTCAGTCGCAGGGCGTGCAGGGTGAGCGCACCGCGCTTGTAGACGCGGTCGTCGAACATGTCTTTGGGGCCGGGATCGGCCAGCAGCAAGTCCTGGGGGGAGTTCTGCAGCTTGGAGTAGTAGCGCAGCGCGTGGCTGCCCGCGTCCGCGCCGCCGGAGAACTCGGTCCACAGCCACTCGGCGTAGCAGGCGAAGCCCTCGTGGAGCCAGATGTGCTTCCACTCGGCGGCGGTGACGGCGTTGCCGAACCACTGGTGGGCCAGCTCGTGGGCGATTAGCCGCTCGTCACCCGCCCCCGCCTCGGCGGTGTTGCGTCCGAACGTGGACATGCCCATCGCCTCGAGGGGGATCTCCAGCTCGTCGTCGGTCACCACCACCTTGTACTCGCCGAAGGGGTACGGGCCGAACAGGTCGGTGAAGACGTCGATCATCTCGAGCTGGCGGGCGAACGCCACCCGGAAGTCCCGCTTGAGGTCCGCGGGAAGGTAGGCGTGGAACGGCACCGAGCCGCCCGTGACCTCCAGGTGCTCGTATTGTCCCAGGTTGATGGTGACGAGGTAGGTGGAGGTGGGCTGCGGGAGGTCGAACTCCCACGTGGTGGTGCTGCCGCTGCGCTTCTTGCCCACCAGCGACCCGGTCACGACGGCGCGGTACGGCGAGTCCGTGGTGAGACGGATCCGGAACGGGGCCTTGGACGAGGGGTGGTCGTCGCACGGGAACCAGCTGGCGGCCCCGTTGGGCTGGTTCGCCACCAGGACGCCGTCGGTCAGTTCCTCCCAGCCGACCTCCCCCCAGGCTCCGCGGATCGGGCGCGGGTTGCCCGAGTACCGGATGGTGAGCGTGAACGCCGCGCCCACGGGGATCGGGTCGGTCGGGGTGACGGTGAGCTTGCCCCGCGGCCGGCTGTACCGGGCGACCCGGCCACGGTCTAGCGAGACCTTGGCGACGTCGAGGTGTGGGGAGAGGTCGAGCTGGACGGACTCGAGCGGTTCGGTGGCCGTGGCGGTGATCACGGCCTGGCCGCGCAGGTTGTTGGAGCTCATCTTGTAGGTGAGGTCCAGTTCGTACCGGGTCACCCGGTAGCCGTGGTTCCCGGCGCTGGGCAGGTAGGGGTCCACCGGATCGGCGCGCGACGAATCGCGGGGGGCGGCGATCTTGGCGATGAGGTCCTTCTTGACTGCCTTCAATTCCATGACCTGCGCGAGTGTAGTGGACCTCAGGGGATCGCCACGGTCGCCGCCACCATTGTGATGCGATCGGCAGAAACTACTTGCCAAGTTGGAAAGTAGTTTCCTAGTATCGGGTTGTCAGCTGGGCGGGGTCCCGGCGACGTCACGGGAAGGGTGAAGTCATGACCACGGAGAATCACACCACCGGCGCGGTCGATCGCGCCGAGGCCGCCAGGCTCCTCGCGGAGGTCGAGGGGCGCCCGCCGGTCAGCTCCACGCGCGATGCCCGGATCTTCGCCTGGTTCACCGCGCTCATCGCGGTGGTGATGGGTGCCGGGACCATCGCGATCATGTTCTCCGACTGGGCGATGGTGCCGTACGCGGTGCTTCTGCTCGCCGTGATCGCCTGGCAGCGGCGGGCGATCGGCGCCAGCCCCCGTGGTTCGGCCCGGACATCCTTCTGGGGGGTCGTGGGCTCCGGGGTGATGGTGCTCGTCGTCGTCACCGGCCTGCACGTCATCCGCACCACGATCGGCCTCACCCCCTGGTGGTATCTCCTCGGCGCGGTGCTGGTGGCGGTGCCCGGACTGATCGCCGCCGCGCGCATCGCACGGCGGGGGGCCTCGCGGTGAGCGGTTCGACAGGCGACGCCGCCGGGACCGACACCGCTGGCGGTCACGCCGCTGCCCCCGACGTCCCAGACGGCCCCGACGACTCCGACGGCCGGGCGGAAGGGCACGCGCGTCACCGGCTCGACGAGGTCATCCACGCACCGGTGAGGTTCTCCATCGTCGCCGCCCTTGCGGGGGTCGACGACGCCGAGTTCGCCACGATCCGCGACGCCGTGGAGGTCTCCGACTCGACGCTGTCCAAGCAGGTCGCGGTGCTGGAGAAGGCCGGGTACCTCAAAGTGCGCAAGGGGTACGTGGGAAAGCGACCCCGGACCTGGCTGGCGCTGAGCCGCGAGGGTCGCAGGGCCTACGGGTCGCACCTGGAGGCGCTCCGGGCGATCGCTGGCGGCTGACCGGCAAGTCCCGCCCGGGTGCGCGGGGTCTTTGCACGGAACCCACGGGGGTGCGCGGCGAGTCCGGTCCAAACCCGCCGCGCATCCCCGCCGGCGGCGAACAGACCCGCCGCGTACCCGCGCCCCGCTCAGCCCCGCTCAGCCCCGCTCAGCCCCGCTCAGCCCCGCTCAACCCCTCCAAGGGGCGATCGGGTTGCCCTGCCAGCGGGTTCCCGGGGGGATGCGGTCGCCGCGCATGACCAGTGAGGCCGGTCCCACGGTGGAGCCGTCGCCGATCGAGGACGCCGGGAGGGTCACGCAATGGCAGCCCAGGGTCGCGCCGTCGGCCAGCGTCACCCGGTCGATCTGCATGATGCGGTCGTGGAACAGATGGGTCTGGACCACGCAGCCGCGGTTGACGGTGGCGCCGTCACCGACCGAGATCAGGTCGGCCTCGGGCAGCCAGTAGGACTCGCACCACACGCCCCGGCCGATGTGCGACCCGAGCAGCCGCAGCATCGCGGTGAGGATCGGTGTCCCGGTGGCGGGCCGGGCCATCCAGGGCGCGGCGAGGAGCTCGACAAAGGAGTCGGCCACCTCGTTGCGCCACACGAAGGAGGACCACAGTGGCTGGTCGCCCGCGCGGATCCGGCCCACCAGGATCCACTTGGCCAGGACCGCGAGCAGCAGCGCCACCAATCCGGCATACGCCAGGGTGACGCCGGAGGTCAGCGCCGCGAGGCCGAAACCCCATTCCCGATGGATCTGCTGCATCACCAGCAGAGTGCTCACCAACAGGAGGAACGAGAGCCACACCGGGACCAGGCGCAGGGTCTCCCACGCGGCACGGGCGACCTTCAGGCGCCGCGGCGGCTGGTAGGTGCGCGCGTCGCTCTCCCCGTCGGCCACCGCCCTGGGCAGCTTCTGCGGCGGCGACCCGAGCCACGACGTGCCCTTCTTGGCCTTCTGTGGCGCGGACGACAGCACGGCGACCAGTCCGCGCGCGGGGACTTTACGACCTGCGGACGCGATGCCCGAGTTGCCCAGGAACGCACGCTTGCCGACCTGCGCCTGCTCCAACCGCATCCACCCCGACCCCAGCTCGTACGGCGCGACCATCGTGTCGTCGGCGAGGAACGCCCCGTCGCGGACGGTGGTGAGCGAGGGGATGAGCAGGACGGTCGAGGCCTCCACGTCCTTGCCGATCGTCGCGCCCAGCGCCCTCAGCCACATCGGCGTGAGCATCGAGGCGTAGAGCGGGTACAGCCAGTTGCGGGCGGCGTCCATGATGCGTTCGCTGCACCAGGCCTGCCAGGCGATGCGGGAGTGCACCGGATGGAAGCCCTCCCGCAGCCCGACCGACAGCACCCGCACCGACACCAGGGTGAGCGCGGCGAACAGCACGATCGCGACCAGTGTCCCCGGCACGGACCACAGGGCCGCGCGCAGGAACAGCTGGCCGGGGGTCGTGGCATCCCGCGCCCCCGCGGCCACCACCGCGAGCCCGGCGGCGAGAGCGATCAACGGCATCGCTCCGAGCGCCACCGCGGAGAGCTGGTAGACGAGGCTCCAGATGCGGTTGTGGGGCGCGGGCTCGGCGGGCCAGCTCGAGCCCCGCTTCCCCCGTTTGCGGGCCGGCGACCCGGCGTAGCGCTTCCCGGCCTTGACGGTGCCCACCACGGCGGATCCGATCTCCACGTGCGCGCCCCGGCCCACCACGGCGCCCGGCAGCAGCGTGGACCGGGCTCCCACCACCGCGTTCTCGCCGATCTCCACGGTCCCGATGTGCACCACGTCGCCGTCGACCCAGTACCCGGCCAGGTCGACCTCCGGCTCGATGGAGGCCCCGTCGCCCACGGTCAGCAGTCCGGTGACGGGCGGCAGGGTGTGCATGTCCACCCCGTGGCCGATCGTCGCGCCGAGCAGCCGCGCGAACGGTGTGAGCCATCCGGCGCCCTCGAGGTTGGCGACCCCGGAGACCTCGACCAGCCGCTCGGCCGCCCAGAGGCGCAGGTGGACCGAGCCGCCCCGCGGATAGGTACCGGGAGTGATCCCGGCCGTGAGGGCGCGGCACAGCAGGCCCGTGACCACCGTGCGGCCCGCGGGCAACAGCAGCAACACCGCGAGGATCCCGAGCACCCACCACGAGACCGGACGCGCCCAGGGGACGCCCACCGAGGCGGCGACGTTGTTGGCGATCCCCAGCCAGGTGAGCCACTGCAGTCCGGTGACCGTCAGCAGCGGGAGGGTGGCCAGGACCTGGACCAGCTGCGTTCCGCGGCCGACGGGCCGCACGTGCCGTGGCTCCACGGCGGCCACCGGCTCGAGTTCGTCGAGGTAGCCCGCGAAGTCACCGAGCCGCGGGCGGTCGTAGATGTCCCCCACGGTCACGGAGGGGAAGCGCTCGCGGACCGCCACCACCACGTGCGCCGCGGCGAGGGAGCCCCCGCCGAGGGCGAAGAAGTCCTCGTCGACCCCGGAGACGTCGGCGCCGAGGGCCGAGGACCACAGTTCGGCCACCCACGCGTCGGTGCCCTCGAGCTCGGTCTCCGCGGCCGAGGTCTGGGCCAGGGGCCACGGCAGGGCCGCGCGGTCGACCTTCCCCGACGTCCGGGTGGGCAACTCGTCGACCAGCGTCAGCCGGGGCACCACCCCCGCCGGCAGACGGTCGCGCAGGATCCCGGCGGCGTCGGCGAGATCGAAGCCCGCGGGATCGTCCGCCACGAGGTAGGCCACGAGGACGGGCTGGCCCGCGTCGGACTTCTTGACCGCGGCGGCCCCGGCGCTCACCCCCGGCAGTGCGGAGACCGCGGTGTCGACCTCGCCCAGCTCGAGCCTGCGTCCACCGATCTTGACCTGGTCGTCGACGCGCCCGGCGAAATACAGTCCGTCTGCCTCGAGGCGCACGACGTCGCCGGACCGGTAGGCGCGCTCCCAGCCGAGGGAGTCCATGGGCGCGTACTTCTCGGCGTCCTTGTCCGGGTCGAGGTATCGGGCCAGTCCCACCCCGCCGATCACCAGCTCGCCGGACTCGCCGTACCCGACCGGCAGGCCCGCCGGGTCGACCACGGCCAGATCCCACCCGTCCAGCGGAAGGCCGATCGAGACCTCCCCTCTGCCGTCCAGCTGCGCCGCGCACGCCACCACGGTGGCCTCGGTGGGCCCGTAGGTGTTCCAGACCTCCCGGCCCTCACCGGCGAGTCGCGCTGCGAGCTCGGGCGGGCAGGCCTCGCCGCCGAGGATCACCAGCCGGATGTCGGCGAGCATCTCCTCGGGCCATATGGAGGCCAGGGTCGGGACGGTGGAGATCACCGTGATCCCGCGGTCGCGCAGCCACGGGCCCAGGTCGAGCCCGGATTTGACGATCGACCTGGGCGCGGGCACCAGGCACGCCCCGTGCGCCCAGGCAAGCCACATCTCCTCGCAGGAGGCGTCGAACGCCACGGACAGTCCCGCCAGCACCCGATCGCCCGGGCCGAGCGGGGCCCCGGTGAGGAAGACCCGCGACTCGGCGTCCACGAACGCGGCGGCACTGCGGTGGGTCACGGCCACGCCTTTGGGTAGGCCGGTGGTGCCGGAGGTGAAGATGATCCAGCAGTCGTCGTCGACGCCGGGGCCCCGGTTCCTCGACGGGTCGGCCGGGCGGTGCGGGTCGGTGACCCGCATCCCCTCCGCGGTGTACACGGCCGCGACCTGCGCCTGGCCGAAGACCAAGTCGGCCCGGTCGGCCGGATCGTCCACGTCCACGGGGACATACGCCGCTCCGGCGGCGAGCGTCGACAGGATGGCCAGATACAACTCGACGCCGCCCGAGGGCATGTGGATGCCCACCCGGTCGCCCGCCCCCACGCCCTGCTCCTGCATCCAGCGCGCCGAGGTGTGGATCTCCTTCCACACCTCGCGGTAGCTCAGGACACGCGACCCGTCGTCGAGGCACGGCGCGTCCGGGTGGCGCTGCGTCGCGGCGTCGAGAACGTCCAGCAGTGTCCGGGGGCTCGGGGCCTGTGAGCTGCGAAGATACTGCTCAGGGATGGTGTGCACGTGCGGATGTTATCCCGGTCGGGTGAACTCTCTCCCCCAGCGCCGGTAGAACTGGTTCTATTAGCTCATGCCAGGATCTCTTGAGAACAAGACCATCGTGATCGTGGGAGCGGGGCCCGGTTTCGGCCGGACCCTCGCCCTTCGCGCCGCAGACCAGGGTGCGACCGTCGTCGTGGCCGCCCGGACCGCCTCCCGTCTCGACGGGATCGTCGACGAGGTCCGCGCCGCCGGCGGCACCGCGATCGCCGCCGCGGTGGACGCCACCGAACCCGACTCCGTGCGGGCGTTGCGGGAGACCGTCGCGCAGCACACCGACGCCGTCCACGGCCTGGTCTACAGCGCGTTCGCGGTGCCCAGCATGAAGCCGCTGGCGCAGACCGACCACGACCAGATCTCGCGGGGCATCGACCTGTCGGTCCTCGGCGCGCTCCGTACGACCCAGGAGTTCACCCTGCTCCTCGAGGCCGGCGCGGCGGCGGGGGCGGGCGAGGCCGACGCGACTGCAGCGCCGGCGAGCAGCTCCGCGCCCGCGAGCAGCTCCGTGGTGATGATGGCCTCGGCCGTCATCCACCACTCCCGCGAGCGCTACGCCGGTTACAAGATCGCCAAGACCGCCCTCGTCGCGCTGGGCCATTCCCTGGCCACCGAACTCGGGCCGCGCGGCATCCGCGTCAACACCGTGGCGCCCGGCTACATCTACGGCGAGACGCTCAAGGGGTACTTCGAGCACCTGGCGGGCAAGTACGGCGGGACCGTGGAGGACGTCTACGCCCACACCGCCGAGAAGATTGACCTGCGTCGACTGCCCAGCGAGCGTGAGATCGTCGACCCGGTGCTGTTCCTCCTGTCGGACGCCGCCTCGGCGGTCACCGGCCAGACCCTGACCGTGGACTGCGGCGAGTTCCACACCTGAGCCGCCGCAACGTCGGGCGAGCCCACCCCGAGGCCCCGCCCGCGTCCCCACCCCGAGTCGCGGATCAGGGTGGAGATCGGGGTCGAACCCGGATGTGGAGCGCGCCGTGGGGGAGGAGACTGGAGGTCATCGGGGAGAGGTCCCCGGCCACCATTGACGACGACGACGAGGTGACACGTCATGACCTACCCTTCAGACTCCCAGCCCAAGCGACTGACCCGCTCCGAGGACCGCTGGATCGGGGGCGTGTGCGGCGGGCTCGCCGACTATTTCGGGATCGACCCGGTATTGGTCCGCGTCCTGTTCGTGGCCTCGCTTCTGCTGCCCGGGCCGCAGGTGCTCCTATACGTGATCCTGTGGTTCGTGATGCCTGACGCCCGCGCCTGAGGTCGTCATGGCAGGCTGAGCGCATGAGCACTTCAGACACCTCGGCCGCGCCCGGTCAGTACTCCTCCGTCCGTATCGAGAAGGCGGTCCGGCATCCGCACGTCGCGCAGGTGACGCTGATCGGGCCCGGCCCCCACAACGGCATGGGGCCGGACTTCTGGGCGGAGATGCCCCGCGTCATGGCGGAGCTCGACGCCGATCCCGAGGTCCGCGCGGCCGTCATCGCCGGTGAGGGCCGCAACTTCTCCTACGGGCTCGACCTCATGGCGATGATGCCGCAGTTCATGGAGTTCCTTCCCCAGGACACGACCCCGGACGCCTCCCGCAGTGAGCGGATCCTCGACCACGTCGAGGACATGCGTCGCGCCATCGACTCGGTGGCATCGGCCAAGACCCCCACCGTCGCGGCGGTCCAGGGCCGCTGCATCGGCGGCGCGGTGGACCTGATCTCGGCGTGCGACGTCCGCCACGGCGCCGCCGACTCGACCTACTCGATCCGCGAGGTCAAGGTGGGGATCGTGGCCGACATGGGCTCGCTCGCGCGGCTTCCCCACATCATCGGCTCCGGGCTGACCCGAGAACTCGCCCTGACCGGGCGGGACATCGACGCCCAGACCGCCCTGCGCTACGGGCTGGTCACCCATGTGGCCGAGGACGCCGCCGGTGTGCTGGACTCGGCCCACGCCACCGCCGCCGAGATCGCCGGCAACCCCCCGCTCGTGGTCCGCGGGACCCGCGAGGTGCTCAACCGCGGCATCGAGGGGCAGATCTACGAGAACAACCGCTACGTGGCCACGTGGAACGCCGGGTTCCTCGCCTCCGCCGACATGATGGAGGCCATCTCGGCCACGCTCGAGAAGCGCGAGGCGAAGTTCACCGGCCGCTGAGTTCCTGCGCCGACAGGCCCCGCCCCGCCCCGCCCGGCCCCCCGCGCCGCGCCCACCCAGGCGCGCCCCGCCCGGCCCGGCGCATCGAAAAGAGCGTTCCGCACACCCGCCTCTCGGGCGATGTGTGCGGAACGCTCTTCGCGTGGGCCTCGGAATGACTGTCGCGTGGCCGCGGGACGAAGTCGGCCCGGTCCCGGTCCCGGCCCCCCGGCCGCGCGGAGTCAGCCGCGGTTGGGCTCGGCCTTCTCCTCGGGGTGCTTGGCGAAGTTCTCGA
This sequence comes from Dietzia natronolimnaea, assembly GCF_002289575.1. Lineage (GTDB taxonomy): Bacteria > Actinomycetota > Actinomycetes > Mycobacteriales > Mycobacteriaceae > Dietzia > Dietzia natronolimnaea_A. Next base: position 24,342 of record NZ_NTGA01000014.1, on the reverse strand, counting down.
TGCCCTCGGCGATGAGCTTCTCGCCGAGGTCCTTACCCTTCCACTCACCGGGCGTCACGTGCTTGCCGGGCTCGAGGTCCTTGTAGTGGAGGAAGAAGTGCTCGATCGCCTTGAGTTCGAAGTCCGGGACGTCCTCGATGTCCTGGATGTGCTCCCACCGCGGGTCCGTGGCCGGGACGCACAGCAGCTTGTCGTCGCCGCCGGCCTCGTCGGACATGGTGTAGACACCCACGACGCGGGCGTTGACTATGACGCCGGGGTGCACCGACTCGTCCAGCAGGACCAGCGCATCGCACGGGTCGCCGTCGTCGGCGAGCGTGTTGTCGATGAACCCGTAGTCGGCCGGGTAGCCCATCGAGGTGAACAGGAACCGGTCGAGGTAGATCTTCCCGGTCTCGTGATGGATCTCGTACTTGTTGCGCGAGCCCTTGGGGATCTCGATGGTCACTTCGACGGACACTGGCGTACCTCGCTGATCGGCGTTCTCGGGACCCCGGACGCGCGCCCGGGAATTCGCAACGATTCTAGTAGGCAGGTCCGGCACCGGGGGCGGTCGCCGTCAGGTCGCCCGCTAGCGTGGGTGATTGATGGCCGCTGCCTGGTCGGGGGCGAGGGATCGAGAGTGCGGGAGGGCGGGGGTCGGTGACCGAGCGGGGCGTGTGGCGCGGGCGGGGCCCGGTATGGCGGATCGGAGTAGTCCTGGTCACCGTCACGCTGCTGGTGGCGGGCCTCGTGGCGGCGGCGCTCCTCACTGACGTCGAGCGGGAGCTGGGCGTCGGCCGCGGCGGGTCCGCCTCCGCCGGGCCCCCGCCGTCCCCGGGTCTGCTGGCGGCCGGGGATGACTCGCCGACCCCCGACCCGGGAGCCCTCGAGCAGATCCTGGGGCCGCTTGCCTCGGAGCCGGCGGTCGGGGACCTGACCGCGAGCGTGGTGGACGATGCCACCGGGCAGGTCCTGTGGGAGCGACGCCCCCGCGACGCCCGCGTCCCGGCCTCGACGGTCAAGCTGCTCACGGCCGTCGCCGCGCTCACTCGTCTGCCCGCCGACGCCCGTGTCGACACCGTTCTGGCGCGCGGCACCCGGCCGGACACCCTCGTCGTGATCCCGGGCGGCGACCCCACCATGTCCGGATCCGCCGAACCCGGCCCGCTGTTCCCCGGTGCCGCCACCATCGCGCAGGCCGCGGGAGTCGTCCGCACCGCCGGTCAGACCCCCGCGCGCATCGTGGTGGCCCCTGGCCCGTACACCGGCCCGCGCCTCGGGCCGGGCTGGTCCCCGGTCGACATCGCGGGGGGCAACATCGCCCCGGTCCAGGCGTGGATGCTCGACGCGGGTCGCCTGGATCCGGCGGACGAGTACTCGCCCCGCACCTCCGAGCCCACGCTGGAGGCCGGCCGGGCCCTGGCCCGTGAGCTGGGCGTCGACCCCGCCGAGGTCAGCGTCTCGGAGGAGCCGGTGGAGACGACGGAGGAGTTCGGGCGCGTGTCGTCCGCTCCGCTCACCGAGCGGGTGCGCTCGATGCTCGTCCACTCGGACAACGTGCTGGCGGAGACGGTCTGCCGCGAGGTCGCGCTCTCCCGGAATCCAGACCAGGCGGCCGGGTTCTCGGCCGGGACCGCGGCCGTGGTGGACACCCTCGCCGAGCGGGGGCTCGACATGTCCGGGGTCCGCCTCGACGACTGTTCGGGCATGAGCGCCGGCAACCGGATCTCGGCGGCCGCCCTCACCGACGTCCTGCGCACCGCCGCCGCCCCCGACGCCACCCGGGAAATGCGGGATCTGCTCGACGCCCTGCCCATCGCAGCCGGGTCGGGAACCCTCGTCGACCGCTTCGACGGCCCGTCGGCGGCGGGTGCGGGGTGGGTGCGGGCCAAGACCGGGACCCTGAGGGAGACCAGCGCGCTCGCCGGCACCGTCACCAGCGCCGACGGCCGGACGATGAGCTTCGCGCTCCTCGCCTCCGGCACCGACGCCGCCTTGGCCCGCCCGGTCCTCGACCGGATCGCCGCGGAGTTGCGCAGCTGTGGCTGCCGCTGACGGACCGGACCGGGCCGACGCCCAGCCCGCCCACACGCAGCCCGCCGCAGCCCAGCCCGACGACGCCCAGCGCGCCCGACCCCGGCCTGCCCAGGCCAGGCCCACTGACGGGGAGTGGACCGGCGCGGCGTGGACCGTTCGCTCGGCCGTGCGGGCGTTCCGACGCGCCCACCCGGAGGTGGGCGACGAGGTGTGCGTGGCGCTGTCCGGGGGAGCGGACTCGCTCGCGCTCACGGCCGCCGCGGTGACCGAGTTCGCCGAGGTGACCGCGCTGGTGGTGGACCACGGCCTGCAAGCCGGCTCCGACGAGGTCGCGCGGGAGGCGTGCCGGGCGGCGGGCCGACTGGGGGCGCGGTCGCGGGAGCTCGTCGTCGTCGTCGACCCGGACGGCTCCGGCCCCGAGGCCGCCGCGCGCACCGCGCGGTACGCCGCGCTCGACGCCGCGCGGGAGGGGCGCCCGGTGCTGCTCGCCCACACTCTCGACGACCAGGCCGAGACGGTCCTGCTGGGTCTCGGCCGGGGTTCCGGCGCCCGGTCCCTGCGCGCGATGGCCGCCTGGGACGCGCCGTGGGGCCGCCCGCTGCTCGGTGTGCGCGCGACCGACACCCGCGCCGCCTGCCATGGGTTGGGCCTGGACTGGTGGGACGACCCGCACAACACCGACCCGGCGTTCACCCGGGTGCGCGTGCGCCGCGAGGTGCTGCCCCTCCTCGAGGACGTGTTCGGGGGCGGGGTGGCGGAGGGGTTGGCGCGGACCGCGGAGCTGCTCCGGACCGACGACGACGAGCTGGACCGTCTCGCCGCCGCCGTGCCCGTCTCCGGAGACGGCGGACTGGACATCTCCGTCCTCGAGCCGTTGCCGACCGCCGTACTCACCCGGGTCCTGCGGCGATGGCTGCTGGCCCACGGCTGCCCGTCGCCCACGTACGCGCACCTGTCGGCGGTGGCCGCCCTCGTCACCGACTGGCACGGACAGGGGGGAGTCGCTGTGGGGGGCACGGGCCCGGGAACAGGCGCGGGCCGTGACACGAGTGCGGGCGCGGGCCCGGGTGTCTCGGGTGTGATGGCGGGCCGGGGCAGGTTGGTCGCTCGGCGGCGGCATGGAAAGCTGGTCCTGGAGATCGACCGGGCGAGCGGAGCGGGGACGTAGATGAGCACGGACAAGTACGCCGACGAGATCGAGTCGGTGCTCATCGACACCGATGCGATCCGCGACCGGATCGCCGAGATGGGCGCGAAGATCGGGGAGCGCTACCGGGATTCCGAGCAGGAGGTCGTGCTGGTCGCCGTGCTCAAGGGCGCGGCGATCTTCGTCTCCGACTTCGCCCGCGCGCTGACCATCCCCTCCGAGCTGGAGTTCATGGCGGTCAGCTCCTACGGCTCCTCCACCAGCTCCTCGGGTGTGGTGCGGATCCTCAAGGACCTCGACCGCGACATCGCGGACCGCGACGTGATCATCGTCGAGGACATCATCGACTCGGGTCTGACCCTGTCGTGGCTGATGCGCAACCTCCGGACCCGCAACCCGCGGTCGCTGGAGATCGTCACCCTGCTGCGCAAGCCCGACGCGGTCAAGGCCGACCTCGACATTCTGGAGATCGGGTTCGACATCCCCAACGAGTTCGTTGTGGGCTACGGCCTGGACTTCGCCGAGCGCTACCGCGACCTGCCGTACATCGGCCGGCTGCACCCGCGCATGTACTCCTGACCGCCGTTGTTGGACACGTGTCTGGCAGTTTCGTGATCCAGGTCACGCGAGACGGTTAGCCTGGCGACATGTTCCCGGGAACCTTCGCCGCCACCACGCCCGACAAGCCCGCCGTGATCCGCCCCGCGACGGGCGAGCAGATCACCTACGCCGAGCTCGAGGCCAGGTCGGCCCAGTTCGCGCACGTGCTCACCGACGACTGGGGGTTGCGCCCCGGTGACACCATCGCCGTGGTCTCGGACAACACGCTCGAGATGGTCGAGATCTACTGGGCCGCGCTTCGGACCGGGCTCTACATCGCGGCCATCAACCATCATCTGACGGCAGACGAGTCCTCCTACATCATCGGCGACTGCGGAGCCCGCGCCCTCGTCGTCTCCGCGCCGGTGGCCGACCACGTGGACCTGTCCCCGGACGCGCACCCCGGCGTCGAACATCGGGTCGTGTTCGGCGGAACGCTCGACGGGTTCGCGGGCTATCGCGAGCTGCTGGCCGACAAGCCCACCGATCCGCCCGCCGACCAGCCCCGGGGCCACGACTTCCTCTACTCCTCCGGCACCACCGGACGGCCCAAGGGCGTGCGCGTGGACCCGCCGGAGGGGCAGATCGACGAGGTGCCCGACGTCTACACCCCGGTGTTCAGCTTTCTCTACGCGTTCGACGCCGACAGCGTGTACCTGTGCCCCGCCCCGCTCTACCACGCGGCCCCGCTGCGGTTCTGCGGCGTGGTCAACTCGGTCGGCGGGACCGTGATTCTCATGGACCGCTTCGACGCCGAGGAGTCCCTGCGGCTCATCCAGGAGTACCGCGTGACCCACTCGCAGTGGGTGCCGACGATGTTCGTGCGCATGCTCAAGCTGCCCGAGGAGACGCGGCAGCGCTACGACCTGTCCAGCATGACCCACGCCATCCACGCCGCCGCGCCGTGCCCGCCTGAGGTCAAGCGCAGGATGATCGAGTGGTGGGGCCCGGTGATCCACGAGTACTACTCGGCCACCGAGGGCATGGGGATCACGTTCATCAACTCGCAGGAGGCACTCGAGCGTCCGGGGTCGGTGGGTCGCGACGGGCTCAAGGGCATCGCGCACATCTGCGACGAGGAGGGCCGCGAGCTCCCCATCGGCGAGATCGGCACCATCTACTGGCAGCAGGACGAGGGCACCTTCGCCTACCACGGCGACCCGGACAAGACCGCGTCCGTCTTCCACCCCGAGCACCCCAACTGGTCCACCTTCGGCGACGTGGGGTACCTGGATGAAGATCGCTTCCTCTACCTCACCGACCGCAAGGCGTTCACCATCATCTCCGGAGGCGTGAACATCTACCCGCAGGAGATCGAGAACGCACTCGCATTGCACCCGGCGGTCGACGACGTCGCCGTGATCGGGATCCCCGACGAGGAGATGGGGGAGAGGGTCCACGCCGTGGTGGTGCCGGCACCCGACCGCGCCGGCGACCCGGGCCTGGCTGACGAGATACTCGGATCGCTCCGCGGACACGTATCGGACTTCAAGATCCCGCGCGCGGTGGACTTCGTCGACGAACTCCCCCGGACCCCCACCGGGAAGTTGGTCAAGCGGCGTATCGCGGACAAGTACAAGGTCCAGGCGACCTCGTAGGCTCCCGCCGGCTCGGGTTGCTCACCCACCCGGCACGCGGGGAAGCCGCTGACCTCGCAGTCAGCGGCTTCCCCGCGTGCCGGGTGCAGGGCCCGGCTGGAGCTGCACTTCTCAGATGCCACCACCGACGCTCGCGGTCAGGTCGAGCGAGGTCTCGAAGCCGATCACATCCATCAGCAAGAGAACGAGAGACGGCAGTCCGGTGGCGAAGTCGACGAGTGTCGACCCCGAATCGATGGCGAACTGGCTTGAACCCTCTGCAAATACTCCGAGGCTTCCCATGATGCTGTCCTTTCCGACGGTGAGAGACGCTGGCCGCCGGAGTCTTCTACTCCGAGATGAGTCGGCATGGTGTGACTTGTATCACCTTGGCCCCTCGCGGATGATGATGCTCCTCTTATCGGAGCCAGTCAATGCCTGTCCGGAGAGTGCGGAGGGGGCATCGGGCAACGCACCGCGGCCCCGTTGTGGACCGTGGGAACCGAGAGTCTGGTGTGGGGTGTGTGACCCTCAATCGCCCGAGCTGAGTGCGAGACCGGGCTCGATCCCGTCGGGGATTACGTCGACGGAGGTGCGGATCAGCGAGGGCGTGCCGGTACCCATATCGGCGGGTGTCGGTGGTCGTCGACGGGGTGTACGTCTGCCGCTACCTTTACCGTGACGCAATGGACTTCAGCCGCGCCACTCCCGGCGGCGCGCAGCGGGGATGAGGCAGTGATGGATCTGACCGGAGAGTTCGAGCGCGAGCGGCCCAGGCTCACCCGCATCGCCGCACGCGTCCTCGGTGATCCGGCCGAGGCCGAGGACGCGGTCCAGCAGGCGTGGCTGCGGCTGGCGCGGACCGACCCCGCCTCCGTCGACAACCTGCCGGGCTGGCTCACGACCGTCGTCACCAGGGTGTGCCTGGACCGTCTCAAGGCGGCGGTGCCGGTGCCGATGCCCGGGGATGCGCCCGATCGTCCGGGTTCCGGTCCCGACCCGGCCGAAGAGGTGGCCCTGGCCGAGTCGGTGGGGTCGGCGCTGCACATGGTGCTCGACCGGCTGTCCCCCGCCGAGCGGGTGGCGTTGGTCCTGCATGACTCGTTCGCCGTCGACTTCGCCACCATCGCCGGGATCCTGGACAGCACCCCGGCCGCCGCCCGCAAACACGCCTCCAGGGCGCGGTCCAAGGTGGCGGCGCCGCCGGATGGTCGGGGAACGGCGGACTGGAACGTGGTCGACGCCTTCCTCGCCGCCGCCCGCGACGGGGAGTTCTCGCGACTGCTCGAACTCCTCGCCCCGGACGTGGTGGTGGCCGGAGACCCGGTCGCCGTGGGCTTGGGGACCCCCGCGCGGATCGACGGGCGCGACGCGGTGGCGGAGTTCTTCAACGGCGCCGCGGCCTCCGCGTTGCCGGTCTTCGTCCACGGCCGACCCGGAGCGGCGTGGTTCGACCGCGGAGTCGCCCGGGTGGCGTTCGACTTCCGCGTCTCGGGCGGACGGGTCACGCGCATCGACTTCCGCGCGCAACCGGAGGCCCTGGAGACGATCAGCCGACGGCGGGACGGCGACGCGCGTTGACCTCTTCCGAGGAGGGGTCACCTCTCCGGCCTGGGATAGGTCACATCTCCGGCTCGCCGCTCGTCATCATGGTGAGGAGCGCACACCGCGCTACCCGGACACGGGAGGAACGACCCATGAAGACCATGACCTGCAGAGACCTCGGCGGCCCCTGCGACCTCGCCCATTCCGGTGAGACCGCGGACGACGTGATCAACGCCCAGGACGCCCATCTGAAGGAAGTCGTCAAGGCGGGGGACGAGGCACACGGGCCCGCGCGGAAGGAGATGAAGGGGCGGTGGATGCGGCCCCGTCAGGCCCTCGGGTGGTACAACGACGTCAAGAAGCGCTTCGCCGAGCTGCCGGAGGACTGACGCAATCCCCCCCTCGGCGCCGATCGGCCCGACTCACGCCCCCCCGGGTCCGCCTCAGGCCCCGGCCACGTCGATCGCGCCAGCACTCTCGATCGCAGCGGCCAGCGAGAGCAGTGTCGACTCGGAACCCGGCCGACCGACGAGCTGCACCGACGTCGGCAGGTCCCGGCCGGCCGGGGTCGCGGTGCGACCGCACGGGACGGTCATCGCGGGCCAGCCCAGCACATTGGCCAGCGGGGTGAACGGCGAGAACCTCATCGACGCCCACAGGGAACGTCCCCAGGACCGCTGGTGCCAGTCGGTCGCCTCGGGCGGGAGGTCGGCCAGTGCCGGGGTGAGCCACACGTCCACGCCGGCGGTGTCCATGGCGCGCTCGACCTCAGTCCGCAGCGCCTCGGTGGCCCGGTTCCACCTGGTGTCCCCGTCGCCCGCCCCACCGCGGCGGAACACGGTACGACCGAGTAGTGCGTGGTGCCGGGTGCGGCGCTCCATCGCGGAGAGCGGGAGGTTCTCGTCCTCCGCGGCGCGGGCGACCGCGGAGGTCCATCGCGCCAGGTAGAGCATCGGGTCGCGGGGGGACGGCAGGGAGGACTCGACGACGACGAGATCGCGGTCCCGGAGCACCTCTGCGGCCTCCCGGGCCGCTCGGCTCCACGGCTCCCGGATCCGGACGAGATCCCGCCCGAGCCGGATCGGACTCGTGGTGGACAGGCCCACCCGCGCTTCACCGGGCACGGGTCTGACGGAGGCCAACTCGGGTCGCCCGGCCATCACCGACAGGGCCAGCGCCGTGTCCTCGACCGTCCGGGCCAGGGGCCCCGACTCGGCCAACCGGCCCCAGTTGTCGCCGGCGAGCCGGGTGGGGACGACCCCCGGGCCGGGCTTGATGGTGACGATGCCGCAGGCGGCGGCGGGGATCCGCAGTGACCCCATCCCGTCGTCACCCACCGCCAGCGGGACCATGCCGGAGGCGACCGCCGCGGCCGATCCCCCCGACGACCCGCCCGCGGACAGGGACTCGTCGCCAGGATTGCGGGTGACGCCGTGTTCCTCCGAATCCGTCATCCCCCACGTGCACAGCTGGGGTGCGGCGGTGATGCCCACCGGTATCGCGCCGGCCGCGAGAAGCGGGGTGATCACGGGGTTGTCGAGGGACACCGTGCTCTTGATGGCCAGGGGGACCCCCGCCAGGGGCAGACCCGACCGTCCGGTCTCATCCGATGCGTCCACGGCGGCCGCGGCTGATCTGCCCTCTTCGTCGAGCAGAGTGGTGAAGGCACGGAGGGCCGGGTCGAGACGGGTGATCCGGCCCAGGGCCGAGTTGAGCGCCTCTGTCGCGGTGCCGGCGCCGGAACGCACGTCCTCTGCGGTCCGGCACGCGGGCGGTGTGGGGGTGGTCACGGTCCCGATGGTACGGGGCGGGTACGACACCTCGGCCCTGTCCGCCCACGGCGATCAGCCCGGTCGGGTGTCGGGCTTCGCAGGTAGCCTGGTGCGACAGAAACGACGTCGCGCACGAGACATCGGGCGGGACGTCGCGCACCACCAGGCCCGCCGACCGGTAGGGCTGTCCTTCGCATCCGAGGACCGAATGGAACGCAAGAGCAACACCGTCTTCCGCAACGTGGCGATCGCGGGCGTCATCATCCTGGCGATCGTCGGGTTCTCGTTCTTCGCGAACGACGAGCGGGGCTACACCGAGGTCGACACCTCGGTGGCACTCGCCCAGATCGACGCGGGCAATATCCGGGAGGCGACGATCGAGGACCGGGAGCAGCAGCTCCGGCTCACCCTCGAGTCGCCGATCACCCCGGAGGAGGGTGCGGACGAGACCGATCAGGTGCTCGCCAAGTATCCGGAGGGGGCGGCGGAACAGATCTTCGACCGGATCGCCGCCGCCGAACCCGAGAACTTCAACACCACGGTGACGCAGCAGGGCTTCCTCACCCAGATGCTGTCGTTCCTGCTGCCCATGCTCATCCTCTTCGGGCTGCTGTTCTACTTCATGTCCCGGATGCAGGGGGGCAAGGGCGGCCTGTTCGGCGTCGGCAAGTCGCGGGCTGTCGAGTTCACCAAGGACATGCCCCAGACCACCTTCGCCGACGTCGCGGGTGAGGACGAGGCGGTGGAGGAGCTCAACGAGATCAAGGACTTCCTCCAGAACCCGGCACGCTACGAACGACTGGGCGCCAAGATCCCCCGCGGTGTCCTGCTCTACGGGCCGCCCGGGACGGGCAAGACCCTGCTCGCGCGAGCGGTGGCCGGGGAGGCCGGCGTTCCGTTCTTCTCGATCTCCGGGTCGGATTTCGTCGAGATGTTCGTGGGCGTCGGCGCCTCGCGCGTCCGCGACCTGTTCGAGAAGGCCAAGCAGAACGCGCCCTGCATCGTGTTCGTCGACGAGATCGACGCGGTCGGCCGGCACCGCGGCTCCGGGACGGGTGGCGGCCACGACGAGCGCGAGCAGACCCTCAACCAGCTCCTCGTCGAGATGGACGGGTTCAGTGACCGCGAGACGGTCATCATGATCGCGGCGACCAACCGGCCCGACGTGCTCGATCCGGCCCTGCTGCGCCCCGGACGGTTCGACCGGCAGGTGCCGGTGACCAACCCGGATCTGCGCGGGCGCGAGTCGATCCTCGCCGTCCACTCGGTGGGCAAACCCTTGGCCGCCGACGTGGACATGAAGTCCTTGGCCCGCCGCACGATCGGCATGTCCGGGGCCGACCTGGCCAACGTGCTCAACGAGGGCGCGCTGCTGGCGGCGCGGATGGGTCGGGACGAGATCTCGACCGACATCCTCGAGGAGGCCACCGACCGGGTGGTGGGCGGTCCCCGTCGCAAGCACCGCGTGATCAGCGAGCACGAGAAGAAGGTCACCGCCTACCACGAGTCAGGTCACGCCCTGGCCGCGTGGGCGATGGAGGATCTGGAGCCGGTCCACAAGGTCACGATCCTCGCGCGCGGCCGGACCGGCGGTCACGCCCTGGTCGTCCCGGAGGACGACAAGTCCCTCATGACACGTGCGGACATGATCGCCCGCATCGTCATGGCCATGGGCGGCCGTGCGGCCGAGGAGTACGTCTTCGGCGAACCGACCTCCGGCGCCAGCTCGGACATCGAACAGGCCACCAGGATCGCCCGCACGATGGTCGCCGAGTACGGGATGAGTTCCAAGCTGGGCGCGGTCAAGTACGGCGGCGAGGGCGGGGACCCGTTCCTCGGACGCGGCGGCGGCGCGGGGTCCGAGTACTCCCCGGAGGTGGCCAAGGCCATCGACGACGAGGTCCGCAGGATCATCGACGCCGCGCACTCCGAGGCGTGGCGGGTCCTCGAGTCCAACAGGGACGTGCTCGACGCGATCGCGGCGGAGTTGCTGGAGAAGGAGACGCTACGCCAGGACGACCTCGAGCGACTGTTCGCGGATGTGGTCAAGCGTCCGAGAATCACGGAGTTCGACGACTTCTCCGGTCGCGTCCCCTCGACCCGGCCGCCCGTCAAGACGCCGGGTGAGCTGGCGAAGGAGCGCGGTGAGCCGTGGCCGCCCCCGGTGAGTGACCCCTTCGCGATGCCCGTCCTGCCGGCGAGCCGTGACAACGGGGACGCCGGCCAGGACGGGGACACCGGTCAGGACTCGGGCCGGGGTCCGGTGGACCAGACCGGACGCGGCCGGGAGTCGGTCCCTGCGGGAGCCTCACCGACCGGGTCACCCGGGATCCCGGCTTACGGCACGCCACCGCCGCCCGGGTGGTCGGCCCCCGGCTGGCCGCCGCCGGGAGCGTCCCCGGGTGCGTCCTCTGGTGCGTCGCAGAGCGCGCCGACGGGTGCGGGCCGGGCACCGGTCACGCGGCCGGGCGGCGGCGCGGCACCCGACGAAGACCGGCCCCGGAGCGCGACGTATGGTCCGAGCGGAGCCGAGACCACCCGACTCCCGGCCGCGCCCGCCGAGCCGGAGCAACCGGACGTCGATCCCGAGCACACCGGAGACCGGGACGAGTCGCCGTCCGGTCGGTCGACCCGGGCGTGGTCGGCGGTGGACGGTGACGGGCGCCGGAGCGGGTCCCGCCGTCGTGAGGACAAGGAACCCGGGTGGCGGGCCCCGTGGGAACGTGACGACTGACCACCGGTCGGTTTCGTGCGAGAAGAGGATTGATGACGACCCCTGACCACATCCCCGCGGCAAACGCCCGGTCGGTGTCCGCCGGCCGGGTGTTCGATGCCGAGCGCGCCGAGGCGGCGGTCCGGGAACTGCTGATCGCCGTGGGTGAGGACCCGGAGCGCGAGGGCCTCCAGGACACCCCTGCGCGCGTCGCACGGGCGTACCGGGAGGTGTTCGCGGGGCTCTACACCGACCCTGCGGACGTGTTGTCCAAGACCTTCAACGAGGACCACCGGGAACTGGTCCTGGTGCGGGACATCCCCATCTATTCCACCTGCGAGCACCACCTGGTGCCGTTCCACGGGGTGGCACACATCGGCTACATCCCGGGGCGCTCGGGTGCGGTGACCGGGCTGAGCAAGCTCGCCCGGCTCGTCGACCTCTACGCCAAGCGGCCGCAGGTGCAGGAACGCCTGACCAGCCAGGTCGCCGACGCCCTGGTGGACAAGCTCCAGCCCACCGGGGTCCTCGTGGTGATCGAGTGCGAACACCTGTGCATGAGCATGCGCGGGATCCGCAAGCCGGGCTCCGTCACCACCACCTCCGCGGTCCGGGGCAGCATGCGGTCCAATGCCTCCACCAGGGCGGAGGCACTCGGCCTCCTGCGGGGTACGTGAACCACCCGGCCGCTCCGACGCGCCCCGCCGTGCTGTCGCGCCCGGGCCGCTGTGCGGTGATGGGCATCGTCAACGTCACGGAGGACTCGTTCTCCGACGGGGGGCGTCACCTCGCCCCGGAGGCTGCCCTCGCCCACGCCCGGCGACTGGTCTCGGAGGGGGCCGACCTCCTCGACGTCGGCGGGGAGTCCACGAGACCGGGGGCGATCCGGGTCGACCGGACCGACGAGGCGGACCGCGTGATCCCCCTCGTCCGCGCACTCGTGGAGGACGGGGTCACGGTCTCGGTCGACACCATGCGCGCCTCGGTCGCCGCCGAGGCCCTCGAGTCCGGCGCGGCGCTGATCAACGACGTCTCCGGTGGCCTAGCCGATTCCGGGATGCTGCCGGTCGTCGCCCGACACGGCTGCCCCGTGGTGCTCATGCACTGGGTGTCGCCCGACCAGTACCGGGCGGGCGCCGGAGGCCGCGCCGACTACGGCGGGGACGTGGTGACCTCGGTCCGTGACCACCTCTCGCGCCGAGCCGATGCGGCGGTGTCCGCCGGGGTCGACGCGGGCTCGATCGTGCTGGACCCCGGGCTGGGGTTCGCCAAGAACGCCGCCGACAACTGGGCGCTGCTCCACCGGCTCGACGCCCTCACCGAACTGGGGTTCCCGGTGTTGGTCGCCGCGTCGCGCAAGCGCTTCCTCGGTGCGCTCCTCGCGGATTCCGCGGGTGTACCCCGCGGCGTGGCCGGCCGGGACCCCGCGACGGCGGCCGTCACCGCACTGGCCGCGGCGGCCGGGGCGTGGGCCGTGCGCGTCCACGACGTGCCGCCGAGCGTCGACGCCGTCCGGGTGGCCGCCGCATGGGCGGCCGGAACACCGGGGGAGGACTGATGGCGGACCGGATCGAACTCAGGGGCCTGCGGGTGCGCGGCCACCACGGGGTCTTCGAGCACGAGCGGCACGACGGTCAGGACTTCCTCGTCGACCTTGTCCTGTGGACCGACTTCTCCGTGGCCGCGGCGTCCGACGATCTGGCCGACACCGTCGACTACGGTGCGTTGGCGCTGTTCGCCCGGGACGTGGTGTCCGGGGTCCCCCGCGACCTGATCGAGACGGTGGCCTCGCAGATCGCCGACGGGGTCATGGACCTGGCCCCCCACGCGCACGCGGTCGAGGTGACCGTGCACAAGCCCCAGGCGCCCATCCCCGCCGAGTTCGCGGACGTCGCGGTGGTGGCCAGACGATCGCGTGGGCACGAGGACGAACCGGGTGCGGACCGGTGACCTGCCGGGCCGTCCTGTCGATCGGCGGAAACCACGGTGACTCACTCGAGTTCCTCCGTGGTGTGGTGGCCGCCGCCGCCGGAGCGGGCACCCTCCGCGACGTGTCGTCGGTCTACGCCACCCCTCCGTGGGGCGGGGTGGAGCAGGACGACTTCCTCAACGCGGTTCTCGTCGTCGAACACCCGGGTTCCCCCCGCGACGTGCTCGACTGGGGACTCGCGCAGGAGCGGGCCGCGGGCCGCACCCGCCGGGTCCGGTGGGGGCCGCGGTCCCTCGACGTGGACGTGGTGTCCGCCGAGGTGGACGGTGTGACGGTGAGGTCCCGGGACGACCGTCTGACCCTGCCCCACCCCCGGGCGGCCGAGCGCGCGTTCGTCCTGGTCCCCTGGTCGGAGATCGAACCGCGTGCCCGGTTGGACGGCACGCCCCTCTCGGCCCACCTCGATGCCCTCGATCCCGCGGAAGTGTGCGCGATCCGGCGCACGCGCGACCGGCTGGCCCCCGAAGGGTGGGTCCGCTGACATGTCCCGTATCGCGGTGTCCACCCTCGCCCTGGTCGCGCTCGTGGCCGGCGTGGCCGCCTACTTCCTCACGGGTTCGTTTCTCGGGTCACTGCCTCCGCTCGGGTGGGGCTGGGTCACGCTGCCGGTGGTGGCGGTGATCGACTTCCTGCTGGCGCTCCGCGTCCGATCCGCGATCTCCGACGGCGGCGTGGGCCAGGACCGCAGCCAGATGCACCCGGTGACGATCGCGCGGTGCGCAGCCCTCGGGCAGGCGTCGGCGGTCCTGGGAGCAGCGGCCGGTGGCCTGGGAACCGGGCTGGTCCTGTACTTCCTGCCCAGGCTGGGCGAGCTGGCCGCGGCCGGTGACGAGCTGCCGGTGTCCGTGGCGGTGCTGGTGTCGGGGGCGGTGCTCGTGGGCGCGGGACTGTTCCTCGAGGCGGCCTGCGAGACCCCTCCCTCCGACGACGACCTCGGGGGACTGGCCCAGTCGACCTGACCGGCCCGACCTGACCGGCCCGGCGGGACCGCGAGCGCCGGGCATCTCGACGAACACGCGCAAGTTACCCGTGTGACTAGTGGTTCTCCGCGTATCATCCCGGGCATGAGTTCCGACGGCGCGATCGACAAACCCCGATCCGTCCGCCCCGCTCGTGGTGACGACCGCGGCCTGGCGGGCATCGCTCTCGGCGCCCTCCTGGTGCTCGCGCTCGTCGCGACCGTCGTGATGGTCTTCTCGGACGATCCGGTGTGGATGCGGATCGGCACCCTCGCGGCACTCTGGGCGGCGTTCATCGGGGCCTTCCTCGTGGCCCGCTACAGGCGACAGGCCGCGGCCGAGGCCGCCCGGGTCCGCGACCTGCACACGGTGTACGAACTTCAGCTCGAGCGTGAGATCTCGGCGCGTCGCGAACACGAGCTCGTGGTGGAGAAGGATCTCCGCGACTCCGTGCGAGCGGAGACCACCGATTCGATCCGCGCACTCCGCCACGAGATCGCCGCGTTGCGCGACCAGCTCGGGCAGTTGGGTGTCACGCTGAACGACGAGCGTCCCGCTGTGGGTGGCGACACCGCCGCCGGGGAGCTGGGCGCCGGGGTGTCCCTGCCGTCGGTGCCGTCCGAGCGGGTCGAACCCCGCCGTCGGGCCCCGGAACCGACCGTTACCGGCGTCGGTCGTGACGTCACCCCGAGCACCGAGCGCACCGAGAAGCTCTCGCCGGTCGAGGCGGAGACGGCGCGCCCCGCAGGCGCCCAGGACGGGCCGCCCCGCGGCCCGGCCGTCCGGCCGGTCGCGCGTCCGAGGTCGGAAGCCACGACGACGGCGGAGACGTCGTCCGGGTCCGACACGCCGACGCAGCGGCCCACGGAATCCGACACGCCGACCCCGCGGTCGCCGAGGACCGAACCGCCGTCCGCAGAGTCGGGGCCGCACAGCCGACACGGCGAGGGGGGCGGGCTCTCCGTGGCCGAGCTCATGGCCCGCTTCGGCGACGACGCCCCCGGGCGTGGGCGCCGCCACCGCCGCTCGTCGGACTGAGGCGGACTGAGTCGGACTGAGGCGGGTTCTCGATCCGCTCCGGGCCGTCCGTGTGAGGTGCGCCACTCGGACGTGCCCCGATCCCCGGGGGCGACTAGTCTCGCCCCCGAGAAGTCTGGGACCCGTCATCCGCACGGGCCTGGAACGGATTGAGCACTGGAGCACCTCATGATGTCCGAGTTCGGCGTCACCGGGACCACCCCTGCCCGCCTGTCGATCGGCCTCGTGTCCGCGGGACGCGTGGGCACCGCGATCGGCGCGGCGCTCGAACGGCGGGGACACGTGGTCTCCGCGGTCGTCGCGCGGTCCGACCGCTCGCAGGATCTGGCCTCCCGCCGCCTGCCGGACGCGCGGCTGGCCGATCCGGTCGAGGTGGCCGGAGCCGGGGAACTGCTGATCCTCGCGGTACCCGACACGGCGCTGCCGGCAGTGGTCGGGGACCTCGCCGCCGCCGACGCCTTCCGTCCCGGTCACATCGTGGTCCACGTGGCCGGCGCGATCGGTGCGGACGTGCTCCGCCCCGCCGCGGACGCCGGCGCGGTGGTCGTGGCGGCCCACCCCGCGATGACCTTCACGGGGGGCGATGCGGACATCGAGCGCATGGAGGGCTGCTCGTGGGCCCTGACCTCGCCGGACGAGGTGGGTCTCGTCGTCGGACAGATGTTGGTGATGGAGACGGGTGGACTGCCCGTCACCGTCGCCGAATCCCACCGCGCCCTCTACCACGCCGCACTCGCGCACGGCGCCAACCACCTGGTCACGCTGGTCAACGACGCCGCCGAGGCGCTCGCGGCGTCGTTCTCGGTCCTCCCAGGTGGTGGGGTCCAGGGTGACCCGGACGGCATGCTCGGCTCGGACGCCGGGGCGCTCGCCCGTCGCACCCTCGAGCCGCTGCTGCGGGCAGCCCTCGACAACGTCCTTGCCGCGGGGGACTCGGCGCTCACCGGTCCGGTCATGCGGGGCGACGCGGTGACCGTCTCGCGCCATCTCGACGCTCTCGAGGACGTCGACGGCGGAATCGCCGCCGGATACCGCGCGCTCGCGTTGCGGACCGCGGATCGGTGTGGGGCCGGCCGCGACGTCACCGACCTCCTGGCCCCCGACCTGACGGAGCAGCTGCGATGACCGCGTCGACCCTTCCCGTCCGGACGGCGGTCCCCGGTCGACCGGGAACCGGGTACAACCGGGGCGAGTTGACCATCCACCACGAGCCCGAGTCCCTGCACGCGGTCACCCGCTCACTGCGCAAGGTCGGCAGGCAGATCACCTTCGTCCCCACGATGGGCGCGCTGCACGAGGGGCACCTGGCGCTCGTCGAGGCGGCCCGCCGGACCCCGGGGTCCGTGGTGGTGGTGTCGATCTTCGTCAATCCTCTGCAGTTCGGACCCGGGGAGGACCTCGACGCCTACCCCCGGACCCTGGACGAGGACGTGGCCAGGCTGGCCGCGGCCGGCGTCGAGCTGGTCCTGGCCCCGAGCGCCGCGGCGATGTACCCGAACGGGCCGAGGACCACGGTGCTGCCCGGGCCGACGGGTGACATCCTCGACGGTGCCGCCCGCCCCGGCCACTTCGCCGGGATGCTCACCGTGGTGGCCAAGCTGTTCAACATCGTCGCCCCTCACCAGGCCTTCTTCGGCGAGAAGGACTACCAGCAGCTCGTCCTGATCCGTCAGATGGTGGCTGATCTGGACATGGACGTCCGGGTGGTGGGTGTCCCCACCGTCCGGGAGTCCGACGGCCTGGCCATGAGCTCCCGCAACCGCTACCTCTCGGAGGACGAGCGGGAGCTGGCCACCACCCTCAACGCGGCGCTCGTGGCGGGGACGTTCGCGGCCAAGGGCGGTCGGCAGGCGGTGCTCGACGCCGCCCGCGCGGTCCTGGCCGAGCGCCCGCAGATCTCCGTCGACTACCTCGAACTCCGGGCGGGCGACCTCGGCGAGCCACCGGAGGAGGGCCCGGGACGTCTCCTGGTGGCGGCCCGGATCGGATCCGCCCGCCTCATCGACAACGTCGGCGTGGCCATCGGCACGGGATTCCTCGCCGCCGCCGAGGCGACCGTCGCCGCCCAGCAGGCCGAGTTGGCCGCAGATCTCAAGGAAGGCCTCTAGATGCAGCGCACCATGCTCCACTCCAAGATCCACCGGGCGACCGTGACCCAGGCCGACCTGCACTACGTGGGCTCCTGCACCATCGACGCGGATCTCATGGACGCCGCGGACCTGCTCGAGGGGCAGCAGATCGACATCGTCGACATCGACAACGGCGCACGCCTGACCACCTACGCCATCACCGGCGAGCGCGGTTCGGGGGTCATCAGCATCAACGGCGCGGCCGCGCACCTGGTCCATCCCGGCGATCTGGTGATCATCATCGCCTACGCGGTGATGGAGGACGCCGAGGCGCGCGCCTACTCGCCGCGCGTCGTGTTCGTCGACCCCCACAACCGGATGCTCACGGAGGGCACCGACCCGGCGGACGTCCCCGCGGGGTCGGGGCTGAAGAACCCGCGCGTCCCCGAGCCCGTCACCGTCTAGGTGCCGGGATAGGGCCGTGTTACTCACCGTCGACGTCGGCAACACCCACATCCGCCTGGGCGTCTTCCCCCCGGACGGCGGGCCGCTCGAGCGCACCTGGAGCATGCGGACGTCGCCGGCGGTGACCTCCGACGAGCTGGCGTTGACCATCCGGGGCCTGCTCGGGGACTGCGCCGGGCGCCTGTCGGGTATCTCGGCGATGTCGGTGGTGCCCTCGGTGACCGGCGAGTTGCGTCGGATGGCCGCCGACTACTGGCCCGGGCTCCACGCGGTCGTGGTGGCTCCCGGCGTGAAGACCGGCGTACCGCTCCTCGTGGACAGTCCCCGGGAGGTGGGATCCGACAGGGTCGTCAACGCCCTGGCCGCCCACACCTTGTTCGAGGGCGCGGTGATCGTCGTCGACGTGGACACGGCGACCACGGTCGACGCCGTCTCCGCGCGCGGCGAGTTGCTGGGCGGGGCGATCGCACCCGGGATCGACATCTCCGTGGACGCGCTGGCCGAGCGCGCGGCGGCGTTGCGGAAGATCGAGGTGGTGCGGCCCCGGACTGCGCTGGGCAAGAACACCGTGGCCGCGCTGCAGGCCGGGATCGTGATCGGGTTCGCCGGTCAGATCGACGCCCTGGTCGACCGCCTGCGGACGGACGTCGCCCAACTGTCCGACGCGGCGGTGGTGCTGACCGGACTGCGGGCGGACGTGGTGTCCGAGGAGTCGCGCACCATCACCGACGTGGAACCGGAACTCGCCCTCGAGGGTCTGCGGCTGGTGTTCGAGAAGAACGCCTGACTGACGCCCCGGGCCGATGGCATGCTGTCCGACATGGGCGGGAGCGGTCGGGAGAGGACCGATGACGACGAGGTGATCCGCAGGGACACCTCCGAGTTCGACCGCGGACTGTCCTTCTTCGACGCCATCTACGGCTTCGCCGTGACGCTGCTCATCGTGAACGTCGACCTGCCGGAGCCGCAGGCGTGGCGGGACCTCGGTTCCCTGGCGGCATCCGGGGTGGGGCAGCAGTTGCTCGGGGTCGCGTTGAGCTTCGTGGTGATCTGTGCGCTGTGGCGGGTCAACGTCAGGATGATCAAGAGGCTGACCGGTCTCGACGGCCCGATGGTGTTCGGCAACCTCCTGGCCACGGGCCTGGTGATCCTGGTGCCGTTCACCACCGATGCGATCAGCAACCCGGCCACGGCGGATCTGGCTCTGCCGACCGCGCTCTACGCCGTGAACATCGCCGGGGTCGCCCTCGCCCAGGCCGCGGTGTACCAACGAGGTCGCGCGGCCGGACTGGAACGCCGCCCCACGTCCTCGAGGGAGAACAGCCTGGTGCTGCTCGCGGCGACCACCACCCCGGCGGTGTTCCTGGCGTCGGTCCCCGTGGCGCTGACGGTCGGCGCCGCGGCGGCCCAGTTCATGTGGGTGTCGTTGATCGTGCTGCTGCCGTTGACGGGACGACTCGCGAATCGGGCGAGAGGGACCTGACGGCGGGTGTCGGCCGCCACGGGCCCCGCGCTGCGGCCGGGTCGGCGGAGCCACGCGGTGAGGTGGGTTCAGGCGGCAGAGCGGTAACTCGTCATGGAGACCGACCCCCAGGCGTACCCCTCGCTGAAGGCGTCGAGTTTCTCGCCGGACCCGGCGGCCATTCCCGCCGTGTATAGCAGGGGCAGGAAGTGGTCGGCACTGGGCACGGCCAGTCCGGCGTCGGGGTGGTCGAGCAGCGACACCGCGTCCTCGGGTCGGTCGGTGAGCAGCGCCCGGGCGTGGTCGTCGAACCGGTGCGCCCAGTCGGTGCCCGAGTCGCCGAGGGACGGGTCGACGGCGGCCAGGTTGTGCACGACGTTGCCGCTGGCCAGGATCAGGACTCCCGAGTCCCGCAGCGCCGAGAGCCTGGTGCCCAGGTCGAAGTGGTAGTCGGCGGGTTTCGAGGCGTCGACCGACAACTGCGCCACCGGCACGTCGGCGTCGGGGAAGACGTGGGCCAGGACGGACCACGTGCCGTGATCGAGTCCCCACGAGTCGCGGTCCTCGCCGACCCAGGTGGGACGGACCACCTCGGCCACCTCGGACGCGAGTTCGGGCGCGCCGGCGGCCGGGTAGTCGAACTCGTTGAGTTCCCGGGGAAAGCCGTAGAAGTCGTGGATCGTCCGGGGGTGCGCCATCGTGGTCACCGCCGTGGCGCCGATGTACCAGTGGGCCGAGACGGCGAGCACGGCCCGGGGGCGTTCGGGGAGTGCGGCTCCGAGCGCAGCCCACTGTCGGGTCCACTGGTTGTCCTCCAGCGCGTTGAGGGGGACGCCGTGTCCGATGAAGACGGCGGGCTGGCGCGAGGGTGTGGTGGTCATGATGCTCCTTTACTCCACCTATATGATGCATCAACTAACCGCAGCGCGCCAGCGGGTGGGGGGGCGGGGCGGCCGGGAGCGCTCGCCCTTGCGGTAGATAGACCGGTCTGTCTATTATCGTGGTCATGAACGCACGTCGAATGCCCTCGGCCGGTCCGGTGGCGTCCGCACGTGCGCAGCACTGGTGTCCCCGACCGGCAGCGACCCCCTCGACCGCACCCACCGGGACCCGCCTCACCAGGAGCGCCAGATGACCTCTCTCGCCGTCACCCTCACCGACCCCGCCGCCCGCACGCTGGACGTGGCGGACTACCGCACCACCGTGGAGGCGGGGGCGCTCGTGGTGGACATCCGCTCGCGGGTCCAGCGCGAGCGACAGGGCGTGCTGGCGGGCGCGGTCGCCGTCGAGGCCCGTCCCGTCGTCGAGCTCCTCGATCCCCGCTCGCCGTCCCCGCTCGCCACCGTGGAGAAGGGCCGCGAGGTGGTCCTGGTCAGTGACGACGGGCTCGACGCCGAACTGTTCGCGCTGGAGCTGCACTCCCGCGGCGTGCGAGGGGTGCGAGCGGTGGACGGGGGGCACGAGGCGATCCGGGCCGCGGGGGAGCTCGGCCTGCTCTCGGATGCGGAGCACCTGCTGCGCGAGCGTTCCGCGATCTCCGCCCACTGAGCCCGACCGGGGGCGCGCCGGCACCGACGCCGGTACGGTCGCGTCCATGACGGACCACATCTCGGCGGACCTGCTCGACGGCATTCTCGACGAGGTCCGCGATGACTCCTCGGGAGAGCTGGTCCCGCACCTGGGCGACTACGAACATCCGAACCCCGACGCCCTGGCGATCGCGGTGTGCGACCTCGGGGGCACCGTCGTCTCGGCGGGGGACGACGACATCCGCTTCGACCTGCAGTCCGCGTCGAAGCCGTTCGTGTACGCCCTGGCCCTGGACCAGAAGGGCGTCGACGAGGTGGCCAAGCGGATCGGGGTGGAACCCTCGGGTGAGGCGTTCAACGAGATCTCCCTGGAGGCCGGCACCGGACGGGCTCCCAACGGGCTGGTCAACGCCGGGGCCTTGGCCGCCCACGCCCTGGTGGGGGACACCGACGACGACGAGGTCTCCCGCTTCGAGCACATCCGCGCGCTGCTCTCCCGGCTCGTCGGGCGAGAGGTGGAGGTGGACGAGGAGATCGCCGACATCGAGGCGAAGAGCGCGCACCGCAACCAGGCGCTCGCGCACCTCCTCGCCGAGGAGGGCTCCCTCGCGGACGACCCCCACGAGGTGGTGGCGGGATACGGGCGCCAGTGCGCGGTCCGCGTGGACGTCCGCGAACTCGCCCACATGGCGGCCATGTTCGCCAACGGCGGGGTGATCCCCGGTAGCGACGAGCGGATCCTCGGGCGCAAGGCGGTGCGCTACGCCAACAGCGTGATGTTCACCTGCGGCATGTACGACGCGGCGGGCGACTGGGTGTACCAGGTGGGACTGCCCGCCAAGAGCGGGGTGTCTGGATGCCTGTTGGCGGTGGCGCCCGGCAAGTACGGCATCGCGGCGTACTCGCCGCGCCTGGACGAGCACGGCAACAGTATCCGGGCGGCGGCCGCCATCGAATCCCTGTCGGACAGGTTGGACCTCCACGTGCTCGACCACGTGGAATAAGGCTGTGGAGGAGATTCACGAATCCGTTCTGCTGTTTGGAATCGGCTTAGTTTGATCGACATGAATTCCTCGGAGCCGAAGTACTGCCGGATCTCCGGCCGGCGAGCGAGGCGCTCCGACCTCGGGCGCCGTTCTTCTGCGAATCGAATCCCTACGAACCGAACGAGCTTCCGCCGGCGGGAGTGGTTTCGTCGGAGGGGCCGGTGCCCCCACCGGCGGACTGCGGGCCGAGGAGGTGTGTAAGGGGTTGGCCCGCGCGATCGATGGCTTGCTGATCCACTGCGACAGCCCTGCCCTTCTCCGAAGGCGTCGGTGAGGGTAGTTCTTGCGGACGGCCCTTGGATACGTGGTAGTACTTGCTGGACCCGTACCCGAGCAGAATTGTCCCGTCCACCGGGTAGTACGAGAGGTATTGCCAGCGGCCACTCTTGCCCGCGTTCTCCGTGGCGACGAGGTCGATATTCGTGGCGGTTCGGGAGCCGCCAATGTTCGCCCAGTTGTAGACGCAGATGGGTGCTCCGCCAGCAATGACGAACACCGTTCCGTGGCCTGCCTTCCCGGGAGCTTGTCCAGAGACGACTGTGCCGTCAGCGGGTCGCCTCCGCAGGCGGTTCCAGACGCCGGTGCCGCCGGAGTTGTGGATTGCGGCGAGGGAGACGTTGGTGACTGGTTGGTTCTTGCCGACGTGGTCGAAGCTGGTGACGTAGATGGGTGCGCCGCCGGCGATGACGTAGACGGTTCCGTGCTCCGCGTGACCGGGTGCCTGTCCGGAAAGCAAGGTCCCGTTAGCTGGGAACTTGCGCAAGCGGTTCCAGACGCCGGTGCCGCCGGAGTTGTGGATTGCGGCGAGGGAGACGTTGGTGACTGGTTGGTTCTTGCCGACGTGGTCGAAGCTGGTGACGTAGATGGGTGCGCCGCCGGCGATGACGTAGACGGTTCCGTGCTCCGCGTGACCGGGTGCCTGTCCGGAAAGCAAGGTCCCGTTAGCTGGGAACTTGCGCAAGCGGTTCCAGACGCCGGTGCCGCCGGAGTTGTGGATTGCGGCGAGGGAGACGTTGGTGACTGGTTGGTTCTTGCCGACGTGGTCGAAGCTGGTGACGTAGATGGGTGCGCCGCCGGCGATGACGTAGACGGTTCCGTGCTCCGCGTGACCGGGTGCCTGTCCGGAAAGCAAGGTCCCGTTAGCTGGGAACTTGCGCAAGCGGTTCCAGACGCCGGTGCCGCCGGAGTTGTGGATTGCGGCGAGGGAGACGTTGGTGACTGGTTGGTTCTTGCCGACGTGGTCGAAGCTGGCGACGTAGATGGGTGCGCCGCCGGCGATGACGTAGACGGTTCGGTGCTCGGCGTGTCCAGGCGCTTGTCCGGAGACCAAAGTTCCGTTAAAGGGGTATCGGCGAAGACGAGCCCAA
This sequence comes from Dietzia natronolimnaea, assembly GCF_002289575.1. Taxonomy (GTDB): domain Bacteria; phylum Actinomycetota; class Actinomycetes; order Mycobacteriales; family Mycobacteriaceae; genus Dietzia; species Dietzia natronolimnaea_A. The sequence continues at coordinate 1,044 of NZ_NTGA01000014.1, read as the reverse complement.
GGGCCGGACTCTCCAGCTCTGTGGATGGCCGCCAGATCGACATTGATTACTGGCTTGTTCTTGCCGACGTGGTCGAAGCTGGCGACGTAGATGGGTGCGCCCCCGGCGATGACGTAGACGGTTCCGTGCTCGCCGTGCCCTGGGGCCTGCCCGGAGATCAGCGTGCCGTCGGCAGGGTGAGCACGCAGGCCGTTAAACTCTTCGGCGGACAGTGCGCGTACCGGTTTCTCGCCCCCTAGGTGTGCCCACGTGGAGACATAAACGGGTGCGCCGCCGGCGATTCGATACACATGCCCTCCGTGGGAAACGAAATCGCCTTCTCCGATCGGGGCGGAACCGTCGAGCGTTCTGGGGCGTAGATACCCCGTTAGGTTGACCTTCGTCATAGTGATTACCTGCGCGTTTCCGCCGGTGTAAGGATGGGCATTGTTTGCACTCAGGAGCCGCAGGCTCCCGCCCAGGTCATCCAAGACAATGGCGACGTGGTTACGGTTGCTGTTCCACACGGCCAAGTCGCCTTTGCGGGCTCCGGCCCCTGCCCCCACCTTGTGATAGAGGGCCCCTGGGGCATTTCCGTACATTTGCCACCCGTTGCCGCCTATGAGCGATACACCACCGCAAACCTCCCGGTGGTAGATCTCGGCGAGCGCAGTGCATTGGCCATGGAGGGGAGAACCAGTTGGCTGTCCCGGGTACAGAGGAAATCTGTTGTTGTGTCGATTAACGAACGCGTCGACCCGGGAGTCCGCGTTGGCGATCCCTGAGCTACCGAGATTCAGTGCAACCGCCGCCAATGCCGAGGCGGAGAAAGCTGCAAATGCACGCCTTGACACCGCTGATCCATTCTTATTCATGACGCCAGCCTGTTCTCGAGTGGTCGGGTTGGTCCGCGTCTCAACAGTCTCGCAGCGAGCGAATGAATCAGATGTCCCCTAAACGCCTGATCAACTCCAGCAGCGGCCGAGTCGACGATTCCCCAGCGGGACGGCACCCGACGGGTTCGGCCCCGACGCCTAGCCCCGCTGATTCATGGAGTGTGAGGAC
>NZ_NTGA01000139.1 GCF_002289575.1 Dietzia natronolimnaea | reverse complement strand
ACTCACCTCGCCTGTTGGTGGGGTCAGAGTTAGCGCCTGGTTCGTGCCCGTTCGTGGTGCGCTGGGTGGCTCATTGGGTGGAACACTATTGCGTAGGACTCGCCTTGATCTTCGGCGCCGGCTCAGGGCTGGTTGCCGGGGGGAGCGTGGTTCGGACAAAACACACTGTTGGGTGTCTGAAACAGCACCGTGAGCATCCCTGGTTTGTTGGGGGTGTGGGTTGTTTCTGATGGCACTGATTCCCGAGATGCTCTTTTGGCCGGTTGGCTGGGGGTGTGGGTGGGGTTGGTGTGTGTTGTTTGA
>NZ_NTGA01000138.1 GCF_002289575.1 Dietzia natronolimnaea | reverse complement strand
GGTCCGCATTTGAAGTCTTCTTACGGTTGGCCTTCGCAAGGACTTCCTCGGCGGTTTTGGTCCAGACGAACGGATGGGATCGCTTGTTCCAACCGTCAATGAAGGCACGGATCTTTGCATTCAAATCCTTGACCGATGTAAAGACTCCGCGGCGTATGGCTTGGCGCTCGACGATGCCGAACCACACTTCGACCAAGTTCATCCACGAGGCGTGAGTGGGCGTGAAGTGGACCGTGAACCGAGGATTGTCGGCCAGCCACTTCTTGATGTTGGCGTGCTTGTGGGCGGCGTAGTTGTCCATCA
>NZ_NTGA01000137.1 GCF_002289575.1 Dietzia natronolimnaea | reverse complement strand
TGAGGTTCCCCCGGATCCGTAGAGGGATCAGCTATAAGGGGAAGCGATGCCAGAGAAGCGCCAGAAGTACGACCGGGAGTTCCGTGAGGGAGCGGTCCGGATCGTCGAGGAGACCGGGAAGCCGATCGCCCAGATCGCCCGAGACCTTGGGGTCAAGGCGGGCACCTTGGGCAATTGGGTCAATCAGGCTAAGGAAGCTCGGGAGGGCACAGAAGGCCTGTCCAGGGGCGACATCGAGGAGCTCAAGCGGCTGCGAGCAGAGAACGCGGAGCTGAAGATGGAGCGTGATGTCCTCAAGCGATCCG
>NZ_NTGA01000136.1 GCF_002289575.1 Dietzia natronolimnaea | reverse complement strand
CGGCCCATCAGGCCCCCGATTAGCCGGATAAGCTCTGGACAACGCACTCATGGAGTCCACGATCGGGCTGTACAAGACCGAGCTGGTCGACTTAGAAACCACACGCAGGTGGACCGGACGCAATGAGGTCGAACGCGAGACCGCGGACTGGGTGAAGTGGTTCAACGACGAGCGACTGCACTCGGCGATCGACTACCGACCACCTGTCGAATACGAGGAGATGTACCGTTCCAAACAGGCGACCGAACCTCAGGCCGCTTGATTCAGCAAGACCCTCCGACGGAGCCAGTGCGGTTCAGTAGTGCCCCATATAGTGGTGTAACTCGGT
>NZ_NTGA01000135.1 GCF_002289575.1 Dietzia natronolimnaea | reverse complement strand
ACCGAGTGCGTGGCGAGCTTTTCTGGGCCTCGAGCAACGATCTGGTCTACCAGTTCGACTACACCGGCGACCCCCAGCACGTGGTCATCGACCTGACCGAGGCCGATATCTGGGACGCCTCCACCGTGGCCACCCTGGACGCGATCACCCACAAGTACGCCGCCAAGGGCAAGACCGTCGAGATCATCGGCCTTGACGGATCGAGCCTCGATCGTCTGGACAAACTCTCCGGCCACCTCGGCGACGGACACTGACTCCGCCGCTCCACCCTCGCCACCGGCTTCACCTGAGCCGCCAAGCGATGCTGCGAAATCCCGCCAAACGAAGTTGAGAGTCACA
>NZ_NTGA01000134.1 GCF_002289575.1 Dietzia natronolimnaea | reverse complement strand
GTGCGGGGTGGTGGGCCGGCTACGAGACCACATCGAGCGGCGGGTGACCGATCTGCCGATCGTCGGCCATCCCACCAGACTGCACGTGCGGGTACCGCGCTTCACCTGCGGCAACACCGAGTGCGTCACGCGGATCTTCCAGCAACGCATGCCGGCGTTGGCCGAGCCGCGGGCCAAGACCACCCGCCGTTGCACCCGCTGGATTCTGCAGCGCCTGGCGGTCGACCGCACCAGCGTGTCCGCGGTGGCCAAGGCCCTCGGGCTTGGCTGGGATTTGGTCAACGACCTGGCGGTCTCCGAGATCCGCACGATGGTCTACGACCAGCCCGGACACTTCGA
>NZ_NTGA01000133.1 GCF_002289575.1 Dietzia natronolimnaea | reverse complement strand
TCAGCTACACCGCCGTCAAGCAGCAGCTGGCGGCCCTGAGGACCCAGGCCGCCGCCCGGCCCACCACCACGCAGCCGGCGGTGGCGGCTACGACGGACCGGCTGGAGCCGCCACCGGGTCGGCGAGATACCACCGGGGCGCATCTGGCCGGGCCCGAGCAGTTCAGCCTCGCCGCCCTCACAGGAGGCCCGAGCCCGAGCAGCGGCACCGCGGGGCAGGAGGAGCTGCAGTGACTGATCGTCATCTCACCGACGCCGACATGCCACTGTTCACCCAGTTGCGGATGACCGCGTTCGGCCAGACCGTCATCGACTTGGCCAACGATCCCGCCTGCGACGAGTGGAC
>NZ_NTGA01000132.1 GCF_002289575.1 Dietzia natronolimnaea | reverse complement strand
TCATCATCGACGTCTACTCGCGGATGGTCGTCGGGTGGCAGCTGTCCAGGAACCTGTACACCGACCTGGCTTTGGACGCGTTGAACATGGCGATCTGGCAGCGCACCCATGCCGGCGACGACCTGACCGGACTGATACATCACTCGGACCGCGGCGTTCAATACCGGGCGCTGCGCTACACCGAACGCCTCGCCGAACAGGACCTCGTCGCCTCGGTGGGTTCCCGCGGCGACTCGTATGACAATGCCCTCGCGGAGGCGTTCAATTCGCTGTTCAAGGCCGAGCTTGTCCGCAACCGCCACAAGGGTCCGTGGCGGGACATCGACGACCTCGAGATCGCCGTCGCCG
>NZ_NTGA01000131.1 GCF_002289575.1 Dietzia natronolimnaea | reverse complement strand
GCCGAGTTCACGACCCGAACGGCGCATACCTGCCATCAACCTGGTGTGGACTCGCACCACCTTGTGCCCTGTATCGAGCAGGTCAGCTTCCAGACGACGGGTCAGATGCCGGCAGTCCTCGACCGCAATGCAGACGCCGTCGAACTGCTCGAGCCACGCCATGATCTTCTGATGCCCAGCAGCCCGAGCCTCGACCGTGAGGACATCGATTCTCTTGCCGACCTCGTCGACCGCGACGAGCGTGTGCCAATTCTTGTGGGCATCAATTCCAATGACAGTCATCGCCGACCTCCTGATGTTGCGTGCAGTACGGCACCGCCGTTCGAGATCGGGCACGCCTCAGTGGGGCAGGACGAGCG
>NZ_NTGA01000130.1 GCF_002289575.1 Dietzia natronolimnaea | reverse complement strand
GACCGGGACGTCCAAGGGGCCCTGAGGCCCGATGCGGGTGGCCTGAGCAACTGGCTGCCGACGGCACGATAGTCAGGTCGACAAGGCCGACTGAGCCGGGACACCATGTACTGTACGAACATACAGTATGCGGTACCGACGTATAGTCTAGTTTGGGGTCCGTAGGCTCGACCGCAACTGAAGGGGAACCGCGTGAATCGTTCCGCACCAGGCGCCGCGGGCCAGGATCTCACTGCCAAGGCGCGCATCCGCAACGCCGCACTGGATCTCTACGCCGCCAACGGCGAGGACGGCACTTCGTTGCGAACCGTGGCGACCGCGGCCGGGGTGACGGTGGGTCTCGTGGTCCATCACTACGGCAC